>NZ_JBUZNQ010000004.1:0-329253 GCF_055326325.1 Tessaracoccus zhenghani
AGTGCGGGAGCTGAAGCGTGCCAATGAGATTTTGTTGGCGGCGTCCTCGTTCTTCGCGCGGGAGCTCGACCCGCGACTGCCGTGGTAGTTCAATTCATCGACGATCATCGTGACCGGTTCGGGGTCGAGCCGATCTGCCGGGTGCTCACCGAGCATGCCGTGCCGATCGCCTCATCCGGTTACTACGCCTTCAAGAAGCGGCCGGCCTCTGCCCGCAGCATCTCGGACGCGGAACTGGTCGTGCAGATCGAGCGGGTGTTCTGGGACCGGAGGCTCGGTCGTGGGGTCAGTGGCGTCAGGAAAGTGTGGCGGCTGCTGCGCCGCGAGGGCATTGTCGTCGCGAGGTGCACGGTGGAGCGTCTCATGCGGCAGCAGGGGCTCCGCGGCATCCGTCGGGGCAAGCAGTTCATCACCACCAAGCGTGATGACGCTGCGAATCGCCCACCGGACCACGTGCAACGCTGCTTCCGCGCCGACCGCCCGAACGAGCTTGGGTCGTCGACTTCACCTATGTTCCGACATGGTCGGGGATGGCGTTCACCGCGTTCGTCACGGACGTGTTCTCCCGGCGGATCGTCGGGTGGCGCACGATGAACCGGATGCCCACCCGACCTGCCCCTGGACGCGCTCGAGATGGCGATCTGGGTCCGCGACCGCGCCGGGGAAGACGTCACCGGCGTCATTCAACATTCGGACGCCGGAGCGCAGTACACCGCGCTGCGCTACACCGAACGGCTCGCGGACGCCGGGGCCGTGGCCTCCATCGGGACCGTCGGGGACAGCTACGACAACGCCCTCGCTGAGAGCGTCGTGGGGCTCTACAAGACCGAGTGCGTGAAGATCGACGGCCCGTTCCGCACCGTTGACGAGCTGGAGTTGGCGACGCTGTCATGGGTGCACTGGTTCAACGAGGATCGTCTCCACTCATCGATCGACTACATGACACCAGCGGAGAAAGAAAACCAGTACTACCGTGAGATGAACCCCCAGCCGCTGCCGCGACTGGGAGAACTCGCCCTCCACTAAACCCGGGGCGATTCAGGTGATGGTCATGGTTGCTCCTGGCGGTTGTTGGTGGATCAGGGATTGCGGGGTCGGTTCTCTGGCGTGGTGAGTGTGAGGCGCTCCTCGAACTCTGGATTCCAGGTGTCGGTGAGGCGTTCGGACGTGAGCACGTGGTCAGCGGGCCAGCCGGCGCTGGCCCATGCTCGTGCGGCTTCGACGGTGCCGCCGTACTCCAGCCACACCGGCATGAGCCCCATCGGCCACGCCTTCGGCCACTCCTTCTCGGTGGCTGCCCGCTCCTGCTTCTCGGCGTGGGTGAGCAGCTTCCGAAGCTGGGCGAGATGGCCTTCGTGCCCGTCGTCTCCGCCCATGGCGTCCCAGTCCCGGATGAGCCAGTAGGCGCTCCAGAGATCGGCCTCCCGCTCGTGGTTGTCGGGCTCCTGCTCCACGAGCTCCTTCACCTTGCGCATCACGTGGCGCTCGCCCGGCTTCGTGCCCAGCAGGTTGCGGGCCCCGTCGATGAGGGTGGCATCACGTTCCTGCCTGGTGATGGCGTCACGCAGCTGCGTGGGTGTGGGGGTGTCATACGCAGCACTGACGGCATCGACCACGCCGTCGGGAATGTCGACGGCGGCGATGCGCTCCGGTTGGCCGGTGGCCTCGCGGATCACCGCCGCCGCCCGCTCCATCTCTTGGGCCCAGCGCTCCTGGCTGATGGGGGCGCGCTGTCGTCAGCTGGCGGCTCGACGTTGCCGAGCATCGCGGCGTGCACGTGATCCCAACGCAGCCAACCCCGCCAACCAGAGGGACAAGGCGAGCCCGATCCCAGCGGACCAGGCACGCAGGATTCGGCGATCGAACCGGTCGGCGAGCACGCCACCGGGCAGAAAGCCGACGACGCCGCCCACCAACTGCACAGCCCCCACCGTGCCAGCGACGGTGGGTGAGCCGGTGACGATCAACGTCAGCAGCGGCATGGCGAAGCTGCCCAGGCTGAGCCCGAGTTGCTGGGCCGTATCGCCCGCCAGCCACAGGAGGTAGGTGCCTCGACGCCGTAGGGGTGTGATGGTGTTCGCCATATCCACAACCTTACTTGCGCAAGTAAGGTTGTGCAATGTATCTCGCACACTTTCCTTCCAGGGACTAATCTCGGGGCATGAGCACACCGGCAGCCAACCCGGCGATGATGAAGGCCATGTCCCACCCGCTGCGCTGGCGCATCATCGCCGTCGTCAACGGACTCGGGCATGCCAGGGCCACGGACATCTCCACAGAGTTGGGCGAGCCGGTCAACTCGATCAGCTTCCATCTGCGCACCCTCGCGGGTGTGGGGATCCTGGTCGAGGCGCCCGAACTGGCCCGCGATGCGCGGGAGCGGGTGTGGAAGCTGGGCCGGCCCGACATCAACGCAGACCTGGGCCTCCTCAAGGACGATGCGGCCTACCGCACGGCCACGGCCGCGTCGCTCGGCCTGATCCATTCAGAGGTGCAGCAGGCGATCATCGAGGCCATGGCCGACGGCTCGGAGACGCTCGCCCACTCCGAGGCCACCTCCCTGCAACTGACCCGGCATCAGGCGCGGGCGCTGGCCGCGCGCCTCCACGGCATCGTGCAGGAGTTCGAGGAGGATCCGGAGGCGGCCTCCGCGGGGGTCGAGACGCAGGAGGATCCGTCCGAGCGATCCGCGGCCATCTACACGGGGCTGGTCGCGCTCGCGCCGCTGCGCCGTCGGCCCGACGCCCACCAGTAGGCAGCCCACGACTGGCGGAATCGCGCCACTGGTCCCGTCCACCAAAGAGCCGCCCACCAGCGGAAGAATTTGAACGAGCAAAATCGTTGTAGAACCGTGACCCAATCTGAACACTTTTCGGCAACGACTTGCGGCACGATTAAATCGGCGTGATCGAACCGCGACCGATGTTGGGCTCGGGCCGATCATCCGAGGCCCCGATGCAGGGGCACGAGTACCGGATCACCTGAGGAGTGACTTGATTCACATGAAGAACATGAAGCGCACCATCGCGCTGGCAGCCGCTGCGACGCTTGCCGTCGGCAGCCTGGCCGCCTGCGGCAACGACGAGGGCAGCGGAGACGGCGAAGGCTCCGTGTACTTCCTCAACTGGAAGCCCGAATCCGAGGAGACCTTCGGCGAGATCGCCGAGAAGTACACCGAGGAGACCGGCGTCGAGGTCAAGGTCGTCACCGCCGCTTCCGGCACCTACGAGCAGACGCTCCAGGCCGAGATGACGAAGTCCGACGCCCCCACCCTGTTCCAGATCAACGGCCCCGTCGGCCTCGTGAGCTGGCAGAACTACGCCGCCGATCTCACCGAGACGGACTTCGCCAAGGACCTCAGCGATCCGGGGCTCGCGCTCAAGGGTGAGGACGGCAAGGTCTACGGCGTGCCGCTGGCCGTCGAGGGCTTCGGCATCATCTACAACGACGCGATCATGCGTGACTACTTCGCCATGGACGGGGCCAAGGCCGCCTCCATGGACGAGATCAACAACTTCGCGAAGCTGAAGGAAGTCACCGACGACATGCAGGCCCGCAAGGCGGACCTCGGCCTCGACGGCGTGTTCGCCTCGACGTCGCTGGCCACCGGTGAGGCCTGGCGTTGGCAGACCCACCTGTTCAACACCCCGCTGTACTACGAGTACGAGGCCGACGGCATCACCGATGCCGAGGAGCTGAAGTTCTCGTTCAACGAGGAGTTCAAGAACATCTTCGACCTGTACCTGACCAACTCCACCGTCGAGCAGACCCTGGCCCCGTCGAAGACGGTCACGGACTCGATGGCCGAGTTCGCCACCGGCAAGGCCGCCATGGTCCAGAACGGCAACTGGGCGTGGAGCCAGATCAGCGAGGTCGAGGGCAACTCGGTTGCTGAGGAGGACATCAAGTTCCTCCCCATCTACGTCGGACACGAGGGCGAGGAGAAGATGGGCATCAACGTTGGCACCGAGGCCTTCATGGCCGTCAACAAGGAGGCCAGCGAGGCTGACCAGCAGGCCACCATCGACTTCATCAACTGGCTGTTCACCGACGAGGACGGCATGAAGTACGTCACCGAGGACCTGGGTTTCATCGCCCCGTTCAAGGCCTTCGGCGACAACACGCCCTCTGATCCCCTGGCCAAGGAGATCAACCGCTACATCACCAACGACGACCTGACGGCCGTGCCGTGGGTCTTCACCACCATGCCGTCGGCCAAGTTCAAGGACGACTTCGCGCAGATGCTCGCCCAGTACGCCTCCGGCAACCTGGAGTGGGACGCCGTGGTGTCGGGCGTCGTCGACAACTGGGCCACCGAGAAGGCCGCCGTCGGCGGCAACTGATCGCGCCCACCAGCGTGTGGGGCGGGCCGTTGACCGGCCCGCCCCATCGCCCCGTTCACCGGCAGTGACGCCGACGGGGACATAGGGAGTCATCACATGCAGAGATCACTGAAGAAGTACTTTCCGCTGTTCGTGTTGCCAACGTCGGCCGCATTCCTGATCGCGTTCCTGGCACCGTTCTTCATCGGCCTGTACCTGTCGTTCACCAAGTTCACCACCATCACCAACGCCGAATGGGTGGGGCTGCAGAACTACCAGCGGGCGCTGGACCCCAACGACGGGTTCCTCGGCTCGTTCTGGTTCACCATCCTGGTCGTCGTCGCGTCGGTGATCACGGTCAACCTGTTCGCCTTCACCATCGCGAAGCTGCTGACGCAGAAGCTGCGCGGCACCAACATCTTCCGCACCATCTACTTCATGCCCAACCTCATCGGCGGCATCGTGCTGGGCTACACCTGGCAGTCGATGATCAACGCGGTGCTGGCCAACTACGGCACCACGTTGGTGGCTGATTGGAAGTACGGCTACATCGGCCTGATCATCCTGGTGAACTGGCAGCAGGTGGGCTACATGATGGTCATCTACATCGCAGGCCTGCAGAACGTGCCGACCGAGCTCAACGAGGCCGCCGCCATCGACGGCGCGGGCAGGTGGCAGACCCTGCGCAACGTCACGATCCCGATGATCATGCCGACCATCACGATCTGCCTGTTCCTCACGTTGTCGAGCTCGTTCAAGATGTTCGACCAGAACCTCGCCCTGACCGACGGCGCGCCCATGGACCGCACCCAGATGGTGGCGCTCAACATCGTCAAGACGATGTTCTCCCAGATCGGTAGGCAGGGCGTCGGCCAGGCCAAGGCGGTCCTGTTCGTCATCGTCGTCGTGGCGATCGCGCTGATCCAGTTGCGCGCCACCCGGAGCAGGGAGGTCGAGGCGTGAGCGCTCCGTCCATTGCAGAAAACGCCGCCGCCGTCGGTGGCCCCGTCATCGCCGCCCCGCAGGAGAGGCGTCCAGGGCGCCCCGGCCGCACCGTCGGCCTGGCCGCCATCTACGTGCTGCTGGTGGCGCTGGTCGTGGTGTTCCTCGGCCCCATCGTGTTCATCGTCCTGAACTCCTTCAAACAGAAGTTCTCCATCAGCTCGGATCCGTTCGCGGTGCCGGTCGGCGACATGTGGGCGGGCTTCTCGAACTACATCACCGGCCTGACGAAGCAGAACTTCCTCGAGGCCATCGGCTGGTCGTTCTTCATCACCGTCGCCTCCGTCGGCGTCATCGTGTTCTTCTGCGCGATGATGGCCTACTACATCACCCGCATCAAGACGTGGTGGACGACGGCGCTGTACTACCTGCTGGTGTTCTCCATGGTCATCCCGTTCCAGATGGTGATGTTCCCGACGGTGAAGCTGGCCGACATGCTGAGCCTGTCCAATCCGTTGGGCATGGTGGTGCTGTACCTGGGCTTCGGCGCGGGCCTGTCGGTGTTCATCTTCTCCGGCTTCGTGAAGTCCATCCCGCTCGAGATCGAGGAGGCCGCCTACATCGACGGCTGCTCGCCCGTGCAGACCTACTTCCAGGTGGTCTTCCCCATCCTGAAGCCGGTCTCGATCACGGTGGCGATCCTCAACGCCATGTGGGTGTGGAACGACTACCTGCTGCCCTACCTGGTCATCGGCCTGTCGACGCGCTTCAAGACCATCCCCGTGGTGGTGCAGCAGTTCGTCGGCTCCAACGGCAACCGTGACATGGGCACCATGATGGCCATGCTGGTGCTGGCGGTGATCCCGATCGTGATCTTCTACCTGTTCGCGCAGAAGCACATCATCGAAGGCGTGGTTGCCGGCTCCGTCAAGGGATGATGTCTAGGAGATGAATCCTGACTCGAAAGTGATGCAGGCGTTGGCCCTCGCCGCGGACGTGGTGCTGGTCAACGTCCTGCTCATCCTCACCTCGCTGCCCGTGGTCACGGCCGGGGCGGCGCTGGCCGCGTCCCACGCCACGTTGCTCGAACTGATCAACGACGAGGGCTCAGGCGTGGTGCGCACGTACTTGCGCCACTTCCGAGCGAGCTGGAAGGCCGCCACCCTGGGCTGGTTCATCGTCCTGGGTGCCGGCCTTCTGCTCGCCTGGGAGTTCTGGGCGCTCGGCCGGATGGACGGCTGGGGCGCGCTGGCCGCCCAGACCGGCGTGATCGTCGGGGTCCTCCTGCTGGCGATCTGGGCGGTGTGGTTCTTCCCGCTGGCCGGCAAGGCCCTGCCCTTCCGACGAGCAGGCAAGCTCGCCGCGCTGCTCGGTGTGGGCCACCTGCCGCGCACGGCACTGGCGCTGGTCTTCCTCACCATCCCCGCCCTGCTGCTCTACCTCGACCCGTCGATCTGGGCCATCTGGCTGGCCGCGATGGCCATCCTCGGCTTCGCCCTGCCGCTGTACCTGGTGATCCTCGTGATCCGCGGTCCACTCTCCCGCGTCGCCTGAGCCGACAGCCCACAGCTCGGAGGGTGCTGAATTGTGGCCGTTTCCTGAGCACTGGCGCCCAGTTCACCCAGCGACTTCCTTCCAGCCTTCGACGACTGGCCGCGAGCAGAGGAGGCCTCCCTCGCTCTGGCAATGCTTGCCAATCCGCGGCGGGATGGGAAACCGGGCTGGGCAAGCCAAGCGCAGGTCGACCTGGGACTTCCCATGGCACGTGTCAGCTCATCACTCACACTCCTCGAAGAGGGCCACCTGGGTGCCGACCTGGAGGCCAGAGTCCGAGCGTTGAAAAGCCTGGCGCTCGACTTGGGCATCGACTTCCAATCGCGGCGACACATCCTGACAGGACTCCGCCGACCGCCACGCCTCGACGTGGGAACCATGGGGCGTCCCATAGCCCTCGGCTGGCTATGGGTCTACCTCACCTGGGGACGCATTGTTCCTACTGGGCCCGGCTGGATCAACATCGATCACGTGATGCCCACCCTGGCGGTCAAGGACGCCCACGCGTCCATGAGCTTGGAACAGCGCATCCGGCTCGCCGAGCAGGCAGACCAAATGTGGGCCTACATCTCAGCTGCCGATGAGGACACACCCACCAGCTACACCTGCGACGCGAGGCTGAGGAATGCCTACGGTGGCTAAGCTCCCACCAGATTGGACCTTGCCCGTGGCTCCAACTCCCGTCCCCGGCGAATCATGGAGGTCCTTCCTCCGGCGCTCAGCCACGCTCAACGACACCACCGCTGGCAAGCTCGTTGAGGCCTGTGGGATCACTGCCGACGACGTCGCCAACCAAGCACAGCGCCGTGCGGCAGCCCAGCTTGTAGGACTCGATGAGCTGCAGGTTCGAGCCATGACTCTCAACAGTTGGGCCGGGATCGCCTTCAGCGAGGAGCCCCGCCCCACGCCAAACCGACAGGGACCCGCGTGGACTTGGCTCGCCCCAACCTTCGGGTGCGCAGCCTGTGCAACTCATGGGGTCGAACTACTCGAGTGGCGCCTGCCATGGATCACCGCCTGCTCCGTCCACAACACCCTTCTCGGCTCTGGGATAGAGCCCAGTCTGGCTACGAGAGAGGTTCTGCAGCTCGATGCCCAACATCGGAGTGTGCTTCGCTCGAGAATCGCCAGCGAGCACTTCGCCATTTGGCGAGATGCGGTGCGCCTCGCCGTCGGCCTCCGCCGCTGTCCCCCTACCCGAAGCAGTGCAGCGGCTTCCGAGCGTGCGATGCTCCTGTCGGTCGCCGCTCCCTTGGCCAGTGCCAAGTCGGCTGAAGCGCGAGAGAGCCTGCTGTCCGCGTGGTGTGCCGAGGCCGGTGTACGAATTGTCTGGGATGGTCTGCGGCGTCAACTGGGGAGTCGAGCCCTGCTCAACTCTGTCGATGGCTTGGCAGCTCGAGCTTGGTTCAAGCGGCGGGAACCCGCGGGAGTGGGTTGTTGATCGGAGAGGAAGGCTCGTACTCCTGGCCTCGGATCCACGCGCTACCAGCGGCCAGGCCCGTGTAGCGGTCCACTGCTGCCCATCGGCGACACTCGCGCACTACGGGGCATCCCTCGCAGAACAGGAGAGCGGGCGCTGAGGCCCTAGCAGCACTTTCGGCGCTGTCGGCCTTGGTGAACAGCCGTTCCGCTTCAGACCAGCCTGTTTCTGGTTTGGCGCAGTTCCCGTGTATGACAAGAACAGCGGCCAAGTGGGTGGCGATCTTCAGCCTGATGTTCCGACCGGTCTGATCGGCGCGCCACTTCTCTCGGTTGGCTCGGAGTCGTCGGCGGGGACTCATCGTGTGTCCTGGGGCATCTCTGACTTCATGCCGAGAGCTTCTCCGGAGTGCGCGATTGAGCGTGAATGACACTCCTACTTTGAACCTATCTTAGATAGAAGCCCATTTATCTAATCTAGGCTGCGGCTCGACAGCGGGCTCCTGTCGAGATGCACTGCAGTTTGTACGACTTCCCGCGTACCAGTTTGTGAATCGGGGTGCTGGCCCGCGATTCGTACAAAGTAGGGCGGCCGCCCTCAGCGGCTGACGCCTGTGACCGAGTGTTCAGTGCGCGCTGTATAGTTCAGTCCATGCTGACTATTGCTTCGCGTCTCGACGTGATGAACCGCCTGGGTCGTGCACTGGCCGACCCCACTCGATCCCGGATCATCTTGACCCTGCTCGACCATCCCGCTTACCCGGCGGAACTGGCCCGAGATCTGGACCTGACACGCCCGAACGTGTCCAACCACCTGGCATGCCTGCGCGATTGCGGGATCGTCGTCTCCGAGCCCGAGGGTCGTCGGACACGATATGAGATCGCCGATTCGCACCTGGCGCAGGCGCTGACGGCACTGGTCGATGCCACCCTGACAGTGGACGAAGACGCTCCGTGCATCGATCCCGCCTGCTCGCTTCCCGGATGCGACGCAGCTGGGGAGGGCGCATGATCCTCACCTCGGTCTTGCAGGCGATGGGCCTGTTCGCAGCGACCAACATCGACGACATCATCGTGCTCTCCCTCTTCTTCGCGCGAGGGGCAGGCCAGCGCGGCACTACCGCCCGCATTCTGGCCGGCCAGTACCTCGGATTCGCCGGCATCCTCGGTGCCGCGGTCCTGGTGACCATCGGTGCCGGAGCATTCCTGCCCTCGGCAGCCATCCCGTACTTCGGTCTCATCCCTCTGGGCCTCGGCCTCTGGGCCGCATGGCAGGCCTGGCGCGGAGACGATGACGACGATGACGACGAGGCCAAGGTTGCCGGCAAGAAGGTCGGCGTGTGGACAGTCGCAGGCGTCACCCTTGCCAACGGCGGCGACAACATCGGCGTCTACACCCCTGTCTTCCTCAGCGTGGAACCTCTCGCAGTAGTCGCCTACTGCATCGTCTTCCTCGCGCTCGTCGCGGTCCTGGTGGCCCTGGCAAAGTTCGTCGCCACCCGCCCCCCGATCGCCGAAGTGCTCGAACGCTGGGAGCACATCCTCTTCCCCATCGTTCTCATCGGCCTCGGCATCGTGATCCTCGTCAGCGGCGGAGCCTTCGGACTCTGACGTAGCGGCAGCGATCCAAACGGCCCCGACCGGGCGCACCCCTCTCGGTTCAGACCGCGACACCAACCTGCAGCCAGTCCTGCGTGATCGCGGCAACAAGACCGCCACGGAGCGCTGCAAAAACCCCGCCACCAAGCGAACGAAGCCACAGCCGCCGGTGCGACCGCGTGCCCTGGCTGCCGCAAGTCCGTCCTGCACGCGCTCGGCAAGAACGTCGCGTTCCATCTGAGCCAGTGCCCCGAGGATCGTCAGCAGCGCGGTGCCGAACGGCCCCGTGGTGTCGATCTCCGGGAACGCGAGGACCCTAAAGCCGATGCCTCGCTCCTTCAGCTCGGTCGTGAAGTCGAGCATCTCGCCCGTGCGACGTGACAACCGGTCGAGCGTCTGCACAACCAGCACGTCGCCCGCGCGCATGTAGTCGAGCGCGGCATCGAGGCCCGGACGCTTGATCGTGGTGCCGGTTACCCCGTGGTCGGTGAAGACCTTGGAGCAACCGTCTGCTTCCAGGGCGTCGATCTGGCGATCGAGCACCTGATCACGCTTCGACACCCTGGCGTACCCGATCTTCTGGCCAGTGGATGCGCCAGAACTCCATCCTCCAGCCGCAGCGTTATGACGCGGGGTTTTGACGCTCTCGTTCACTTGGGATCACCACCCTGTCCGGACAGCGCGCCAGAATCAGATGTATTCGACGCACCTGCGATTTGGGCCGCAAGGCGATCTTCGCAGCGCTCTGCATCCCAGACCAGCACGGCTGCCCCAAGCTTGTAGTACAGCGCCCCCAGCCCTTCCCAACCGGCGGCGTCGACAGACAGCTCCGGCCGGGCCAGCAGCTGGTGGCCGAATTACATGGGGGTAACTTATCGACAGCTGGGGACAACCTTGTGGATAAGTCTGTGTAGAGGATGTGGACGACCGCTCGAATAAGTGGATAGTCGGGCCCGGCGAGACTGCATCCGCTGGCAACAAAGGTCCGTTGGAGGTGACCGCATCCAGGCGACTCTTGTTTTCGAGTCGCTCTGATGGGCTCCGCTATGCACCGGTAGGTCGTCTCGCGCGCGAGCAGCACGGCGGGGCCGGTGCACCAAAGTTGCCCACTACAGGTTCCGTCCCATGCAGCATCCCAGTTCGGGTACGGGGCATGATTACCCCATGAAGCGCATCGGGTTCCTCTCCTTCGGCCACTGGACACCGCACCCGCAGTCAGCCGCGCAGTCGGCCTCCGACGTGCTGCTCCAGTCCATCGACCTCGCTGTCACCGTCGAGGAACTGGGCGCCGACGGCGCCTACTTCCGGGTGCACCACTTCGCCAGGCAGCTGTCCTCGCCGTTCCCCATGCTCGCCGCGATCGGCGCGAAGACCAGCCGCATCGAGATCGGCACCGGCGTCATCGACATGCGCTACGAGAACCCGCTCTACATGGCGGAAGATGCCGGCGCCGCAGACCTCATCTCAGGCGGCAGGCTCCAGCTCGGCATCAGCCGCGGATCGCCGGAGCAGGTGCTCGACGGCTACCGCCTCTTCGAGCACATCCCCCGCGAGGGTGAAACCGACGCCGACATGGCCCGCCGGCACACCACGCGCTTCCTGGAGGTGCTTTCCGGTGAGGGATTCGCCGAGCCCAACCCGCGCCCCATGTTCGCCAACCCGCCCGGGCTGCTGCGGATCGAGCCGCACTCGGAAGGGCTCCGCGAGCGCATCTGGTGGGGCGCCGGCTCCCGCGCCACCGCCGAGTGGGCGGCGGAACTCGGCATGAACCTGATGAGTTCGACGCTGGTGACCGAAGCCACCGGCCAACCGTTCGACGAACTCCAGGCCGAGCAGATCCAGGTCTTCCGCGACGCGTGGGCAGCAGCCGGCCACGAGCGCGAGGCGCGGGTTTCGGTCAGCCGCAGCATCTTCCCGCTGGTCACCCAGGAGGACCAGAACTACTTCGCGCTCGAACGGCGCAGCCGAGACCAGATCGGGATGATCGACGGTGGCCGCGCCACCTTCGGCAAGACCTACGCGGCCGAACCCGAGGTGCTGGTGGAGCAGTTGGCGCAGGACGCCGCGATCGCCGCGGCCGACACCGTCCTGCTGGCGGTGCCGAACCAGTTGGGCGTCGACTACTGCGCCCATGTCGTCGTGTCGGTGCTGGACGTGGCCCGGGAGCTGGGCTGGCGCTGAGCATGGGCACGTTCACTTCGCGGACACCTCGGGTCAGTAGGGTGACCCCGCCCACCTGACTGAGGAGACCCACCGGATGCTGTTGCGCAGCGAGCTCGCCCCACCGCCCCGAACCCTCGTCGAGATCTTCCGCGAGACGGTGGCGCTGTACCCGGACGAGCCCGCACTGGACAACGGCGCGGCATCGCTGACCTATGCCGAGTTCGACGAGGCCGCCAATGCCGTGGCCGACGACCTCGCCGCCCGGGGCGTCGGCATCGGCGACAAAGTGGGCGTGCGCATCGCCTCCGGCACGCTCGATCTGTACATCGCCATCGTGGGCATCCTCGTCGCCGGCGCGGCCTATGTGCCGGTCGACGCCGACGACCCTGACGAGCGGGCCCGCACCGTCTTCGACGAGGCGCACGTGGCCGCCGTCCTCAGCGACGGCCTGGTCGTGCGACCCGCCGCCTGGCTGGCCTCCCGCGCAGAAGCACCGTCAGCAGGCGACCCCGGCCTCACCGACGACGCCTGGGTGATCTTCACCTCAGGCTCCACCGGCAAGCCCAAGGGTGTCGCGGTCACCCACCGGAGCGCCGCCGGTTTCGTCGACGCCGAATCCAGGCTGTTCCTCGTCGACGACCCCATCAACGCCGGCGACCGCGTCATGGCCGGACTCTCCGTCGCCTTCGACGCCTCGTGCGAGGAGATGTGGCTGGCCTGGCGCTACGGCGCCTGCCTCGTGCCCGCGCCGCGGTCGCTCGTCAAGAGCGGCATGGACCTCGGGCCGTGGCTCGAGGCCAACCGGCTCACCGTCGTCTCCACCGTTCCGACGCTGCTGTTGCTCTGGCCCGCGGAGGCGCTCGCCGGGGTCCGCCTGCTCATCCTCGGCGGCGAAGCCTGCCCGCCGGAGATCGGGCTGCGCTTCGCCACCCCCACCCGCGAGGTGTGGAACACCTATGGTCCCACCGAGGCGACAGTGGTGGCGTGCGCCGCACAAGTCCTCCCCAACGAGCCGGTCCGCATCGGCCTCCCCCTCGACGGTTGGGATCTGGCCGTCGTCGACCCCGACGGGCACCAGGTGGAGGAGGGGGAGCTGGGCGAGCTCATCATCGGCGGCATCGGCCTGGCCCGCTACCTCGACCCGGCCAAGGACGCGGAGAAGTATGCGCCCATGCCCACGCTCGGCTGGGACCGCGCCTACCGCAGCGGCGACCTCGTCCGCTTCGACCCCGCAGGCCTCCTCTTCCAGGGCCGGGCCGACGACCAGGTGAAGGTCGGCGGCCGCCGCATCGAGCTGGGCGAGATCGACTCGGCCCTCCTGGACCTGGCGGATGTCACGGCCGCGGCCTCGGCGGTCCGCAAGACGGACTCGGGCAACACGCTGCTCGTCGGCTACGTCACGGTCACCCCCGCCTTCACGCTCAGCGACGCGATGGAACAGCTACGCGCCGGCCTGCCCGCCGCCATGGTGCCGCGGCTCGCCGTCGTCGACGACTTGCCGACGCGGACCTCGGGCAAGATCGACCGCGACGCGCTCCCGTGGCCCCTGCCCAGCTCGCCCGACGACCAACTCGCCCTCGCCGGCACCCAGGCCTGGCTGCGCGACCTCTGGCAGGACGTGCTCGGGGCGGCTGTCGCCTCCGTCGACGACGACTTCTTCACCTTGGGCGGTGGCAGCCTCACCGCGGCCCAGATGGTGGCCCGAGTCCGCGAGCGGCAGCCCGAGGTGACGGTGGCCGACATCTACGACCACCCCACGCTGGCAGGCCTCGCCGCCTACCTCGACGCGATGGAGGCCCCGCGCTCCCGGCTCAACGCCAACGTGCGCCCCGTCCCGCGCAAGACCCAACTGGGCCAACTGGTGGCGCTGCTGCCGCTGCGGACGCTCGCCGGGCTGCGCTGGCTGACCTATGTCGCTCTGGGGGCCAACATCGGCGCGCTCCTCGGGCTGGACTGGGTGCCCACCGCCCCCTGGCTTCTGGTGCTGCTCGGCTGGCTGCTGTTCATCTTCGCGCCGGGGCGGATGCTGCTGGCCGCGGGAGCGGTGCGGGTGGTGCTCGCCGGCATCGGCCCGGGTGCCTACCCCCGCGGCGGCAAGACCCACCTGCGCCTGTGGCTCGCGGAGCGCATCGCGGACGAGTTGGGCGCCGCCAGCGTGGCCGGAGCGCCGCTGATGAAGTGGTACGCCCGCCTGCTGGGCGCCGACATCGGCCGCGACGTGGACCTGCACACCGTCCCGCCCGTCACCGGCATGCTCACGCTCGGCAACGGCTGCTCGTTGGAGCCGGAAGTGGACCTCACCGGCCACTGGCTGGACGGCGACACCCTCCACCTCGGCCCCGTCGTCGTCGAGGCCAGGGCCGTGGTGCGCGCCCGCAGCACCCTGGTGGCGGGCGCCGTCGTCGGCCGGGGCGCGGAGGTCGCGCCCGGCTCCACCGTCACCGGGCACGTCCCCGACGGCGAGTTCTGGTCAGGCGCGCCGGCCCAGCACGTCGGCGCCAACCGAGGCCCCTGGGACGAGAAGCTGCCCTCGCGCAGACCTGCATGGCAGGCTGCGTACGCGGCCATGAGCCACGTCATCTCCCTCATCCCCGTGCTCGGTGTGCTCGTCGGGTTGGCCGTGGTGTGGCCCGCGCTGTCGGGCGCCGAATCCCTGGCCCAGGCGCTGGGCCGGGCCCTCGCCTGGCTGCCGCTGTCCGTGACCGCCGGCCTCGCCGTGGTGGTGCTGGTCATCCTGGGCCTCGTGCGCCTCCTCGGTCGCGGCCAGCGCCCCGGCCACTTCCCCACCGAGAGCGGGCCGGCCTGGCGCGCCTGGGCCATCTTCCGCATCCTCGACGAAGCCCGCACCTGGATGTTCGGTCTCTACGCCTCCACCTGGACCCCTGCCTGGCTGCGTGCGCTCGGCGCGAAGATCGGGCCGGGCGTCGAGGCGTCCACCGTGCTGCTGCAGCCCAGGCTGACCACCGTCGCCGAGGGCGCCTTCCTCGCCGACGACACCCTGCTCGGCTGCTACGAGCTGGGCGGCGGCTGGCTCCGCATCGACAACGTGAAGATCGGCCGCCGGGCCTTCCTCGGCAACTCCGGCATGGCCGCGCCGGGCCGCCGGGTACCCAAGGGGTCGCTGGTGGCTGTGTTGTCCGCCGCGCCACGGCGACAACTGGCCAAGCGCGGCACCTCCTACATCGGCAGCCCACCGTCGAAGCTGCGCCGCGACACCGGCGCCGGTGACGAGAGCCGCACCTTCGAGCCGCCCACCGCGGTGAAGGTTCAGCGCGCGTTGGTGGAGCTGTGCCGGCTCACTGCCTCCTGGTTCGACGCCGGGTTGAGGCTCCTTGCCGTTGCCGCCCTGCTCACGTTGGCGTCGACGCACTGGCTGCTGGCCGTTGCCCTGTCGGGTGTCGTGCTGGCGGCCACCGGTGTCGTCGGTGTGGCCATCGCCACCGGTGTGAAGTGGGCGCTCGTCGGCAAGGTCACCAAGGCCGAGTACCCACTGTGGAGCTCCTTCGTGTGGCGCAATGAACTCGCCGACGCCTTCGTCGAGCAGATCGCCGCCCCGTGGTTCGCGCGCGTGGTCACGGGTACCCCGCTGCTCGGTCTGTGGTTCCGGGCCATGGGCGCCCGGATCGGGTCCGGTGTCTGGTGCGAGACCTACTGGCTGCCGGAGCCGGATCTCATCGAGCTCCGCGACGGGGTCAGCGTCAACCGTGGCTGCGTGGTGCAGACCCACCTGTTCCACGACCGGGTGCTGAGCCTGGATCTCGTCACGATGCGGGCTGGATCCACCCTGGGGCCCAACGGGGTGATCCTGCCGGCGGCCGTGATCGGGCGGTTCGCGACGATCGGGCCCGGCTCCCTGGTGATGCGCGGCGAGTCCGTCCCTGACGGCACGCGGTGGATCGGCAACCCGATCGCGCCGTGGATCGAGGACGAGGACGTGCCGGTCGCCGCGTCGAGCGTGACAGGATAGGCCCCGATGAAACCCGCCGATTACGCATTCGGGCACGGGGATGAGCGTTTCGACGTCACCCACTACAGCCTGGACCTCGCCTGCAACGTGACCACCAACCGCCTCACGGCGAAGGCCGAACTGACGTGTGTGGCGCTGGCCGACCTCACGGACGTGCAGCTCGATCTCCACTCACTCAAGGCCGACAAGGTGCTGGTCGACGGTGCCGCCCCGGCCAAGGTGACGCACAAGGGCGCGCGGCTGACGGTGAAGCTGGCCAAGCCCGTGAAGGCGGGGCGCCCGTTCGCCGTCTCGGTGAAGTACTCGGGCAAACCCAAGCCGGTGCCCGGCCTGTTCGGCGGCGCGGGCTGGGAGGAGCTGACCGACGGCATCCTGGTGTCGTCGCAGCCGTACGGGGCGCCGTCGTGGTTCCCGTGCAACGACCGGCCGACGAACAAGGCCAGCTACCGGGTGGCCGTGAAGTACGCCGGGTCGTACTGGGCCTCCGGTAACGGCACCGTGGTCGAGCACGTCGCGCGCGGTGGTCAGCACCAGTGGGTCTTCGACCAGCCGGAGCCGATGCCCACCTACCTCGCGGCGCTGCACATCGGCGTTGGGGTGTCGCGACCCGTCGCGTCCGGGGCGAGCGTGCCCGTGGAGATCGTGCATCCGCCCCTCGTCAACGTGGGCGTGGGCAGCGCCTTCGAGCGGCAGGGCGAGATGGTCACGGTGTTCGAGGAGATGTTCGGTCCCTATCCGTTCGGCGGGTACCGGGCCGTGGTCACCGAGGACGCGCTCGAGATCCCCCTCGAGGCGCAGGGCATGAGCATCTTCGGCGCCAATCACGCGGCTGCCGGCTGGGCCAATGAGCGGCTCGTCGCCCACGAGTTGGCGCACCAGTGGTTCGGCAACAGCGTCACCGTCGGAAACTGGAGCGACATCTGGCTGCATGAGGGTTTCGCCTGCTACGCCGAATGGCTGTGGTCCGAGGCCTCCGGCGGGCGGCACGCGGCGTCGCACGCCCAGGAGCACTGGCGGCGGTTGGCGGCCCTGGCGGTGCCCGGCCCGCTCGTGGACCCGGGGCCGGCGCGCATGTTCGACGACTGGATCTACAAGCGCGGCGCCCTCACCCTGCACGCCCTCCGGGCGGAGATGGGGGAGGAGCGGTTCTTCACCGTGTTGAGGCAGTGGAACGTGCGACACCGGTTCGGCGTGGTGTCGACGGACGATTTCATCGCCCTGGCGGAAGAGGTGGCCCAGCAGAAGCTGACCGCGCTCTTCGACGCCTGGCTGTTCAGCAAGAAGTTGCCGGCCCCGCAATGACCGCCAGCGCCGCCTGGTAGCCCTCGACCGGCAGGTCGGTCAGGGTCACGGGCGGCCGTCCAGGGGCGACGGCGGCCCCACCCAGATCCTGGACGGCGGACGGCTCCACGTGGAGCCCGCAGCCCCAGGCCTTGAGCGCGGCCTCCTTCCGCACCCAGGCAGCCGTGCGGGCCGCGGCATCCGGGTAGGGGGCTTCGATGCGGTGGCGCAGCACGCGGTCCAACGCCGGGTCCGCGGCCGCCTCAGCTACCTCGATGTCCACCCCGAGCGCAGCGGCGCGGCCGAAGGCGACGAGTACCACACCGTCGGCCCTGGAGAGGCTGACGGCGAGCGGAAGGGTGTCGCCGTGAAGGGTCAGCGTGGGAACGCCGTGGGCAGCACTCCCGCAATGATCGCACCGGTGGATTACGCGGAGATCGGCCGGATCGAGGCGACGGGCCTCCGCCACCGCCTTGATGAGCAGGTCGTGGGCATCGCCATCCCCGTGAGCGACCCGGATGGTGGTCTCGCCGACGGTCAGGGACATGCGCGCAGCCTACGGGAGCCGATTCATCACTGGCTGCATGGAAACCGTGGGCCTGTGGCGTATAGATGGACATGGAGGCAGTGATGACCCGGTTCGAGTCCGCGACGGCGGGATTCGATCAGTACGTCGAGCAACGTGCTGGCGAGCTCTACTGGTCTGCCTGGCTGCTGACCGGTGACCACCAGCACGCCGAGGACCTCGTGCAGACCGCGCTGTCGAAGACCTACCAGCGCTATGCCACCTTCGATAGCAACCGCCACTTCGAGAGCTACGTCCGCACCACCATGTACCGCACGTTCGTGTCATGGTGGCGACGGCGGAGTTGGCGCTCCGAACTGCCCACCGAGGAGGCTCCGGAACGGGGTTCGCCCGACGAGATCGCCGACCCGGATCTGCATCGCGCCCTGGCGAACCTCCCGCGCCTCCAACGAACGGTGCTCGTGCTGCGCTACTTCGACGACCTGCCCATCCGCCAGGTGGCCGAAGTGCTGCGTCTCCCCGAGGGCACCGTCGCCTCCCACGCCTCGCGCGGCCTCGCCGCCCTGCGCCGGTCGCCGCACCTGAAGGACTGAGACATGAACGAGAACGAACTCTCCGACGCGATGCGCCGCTCGCTACCGCCCCGCCCCAACGCGAAGGGCTGGGCCGACGGCGCCCGCCGCAAGGCGCGCACCCGCCGCGTCGCCGTCGCAGCGGCGGCGGTGGTGGCCGTGACGGCTCTCGCCGTCCCGCTGGTGACTCAGCTGTCGGGCGACCCCCGCGACATCGTCGCCTCGCCGGCCCCCACCACCGCGCCGCCCGAGCCCGCCGCGGTATGGATCCCGGAGGCCTGTGGCCTGACCGGTGCCGAACCGCTCGTCGACGGCGACCTCCCGGCCGACGCGGCCCGCCTCTGGCTGTGCGGCGCCCCCGCCAGCGACAGCTACCCGGTCGCCTTCGTCGGCGCCAGTGAACCCCTCGAGGGGGACCGCGTGGCCGAGGCGCTGGACAGCTTCAACGCCCTGGCGCGCTCCGAGAGCGTCCTCGACTGCATGGGTGGCTTCCATGTGCCGTTCACCGCGGTGGCCGAGTATCCCGACGGCACCCTCAGGGGCGTCCGCATGGGTGGCTGCGGCGAACTGGTGGACGCCGTCGACTACACGGGCGGGTTCCGCGAGGGTGGCGACGCGTACCTCGCTACGCTCGAGAAGCTCTGGGCCGCCCAGCGCGACGACAAGGCCACGGCGTGGAACGGCATCGACGTCTCATGCACCGGGACAAGCCAGTCGCTGTGGTCCGAAGTGGACCCGGCACGCCTGACCCGCGCGTTGGCCTGCGTCGACGGGAAACCCGTGGAACTCCCCGCGGACCTCACCGACGACATGCTCGCCTCCGTCGCGACTGACTTCACCTCCGACGGTCGGCAGCCGCTGATCTTCGGGGCCCCGGAGTTCGTGCTGCTGACCGCCGCCGGCGACCCCGTCGCCCTGCTCCGGTGGGGCGACGGGTTGGCGTGGCACCACGACTCCGCCTACCGCACCTGGACCATGCCGGAAGCGCTGCGTCAGCGCATCGACGACTTCCTCGCCCAGCTGCCGGCGCCCACCGCCCAGCCCACCGTCGACCCCACCTCCGCGGCCCTCCCCGAGGAGCCCCTGGAGGGTTTGCTGCCGCAGGTGTGCGCCGACGTCGTGGGCGGCGTCCTGTCGCCCGACACGCTCGGGCCCACCGACATCCTGCCCGGCGGCGTGCAGCGGGCTTGGTTCTGCGGCGACCCCCGGGGCTTCGGCGGCGTTGGCCCCGTCGAGCCGTTGACGGCGAAGCCCGACCGGATCGTTGAGGCGATCAACGGGCTGCCGGTCTCGACCGCCGACGCCTGCACAGAGGTGGGCGGCCCCACCTACCACGTGGTGCTCGACTACGCCGACGGCGAGCGTCGCGTCATCGCCATGGAGACCGTCAACTGCCAGTTCGTGGCGGGCACCCGCGAGGGCGGGGGCCAACTGGTCGACGACGTCCTGGCCCTGTGGCAGGCGCAGCGCGAGGCCACCCCGCAGCCCTTCACCGACGAGGTGGCCCTCTGCTCGCCCTACGACGAGAACGGCTACGCGCCGCGGCTGGATTCGGTGCTGCCCGTGCAGCGGGCCGAGCTGACCAGGGGCGTGGCGTGCGGCCTCCCCAAGGGCACAGGGGGCTTCGACGTGGCGCCCCGCGAGGTGGCGTTGCCGCCCGAGCTGGTGTTGGCCATGGGGCAGAGCCGGCTGGACCCCATCGACCCGCTCCAGCCCCAGCACGCGGGCTGGCCCACGGGGCTCCCGGTGCTCATCATGCTGAACCAGTTCGGTGACCCGCTCAGCGGCAACGTCGGGCCGAACGCCGCCGCGGTGACGTTCATCAACGAGGTCACGGACGAGCAGGGCGTCTGGACGCCGACCGAGGCGGAGCGCGCCCAGCTCCTCGAGGTTCTCGCCACCATGCGCACTGAGGGCTGACCCGCGTCGCCCGCCTGCTAACCCCCCAGCAGGCGGGCGACACCGGCCGCGACGGCGCCGACGACCACCACCACCAGGTACGGGGCCTTCAGCCGCAGTGCGACGGCGGCCGCCAGCAGGGCCACGACCCGCGCGTCGAGCCGCACCTCCTGGCCCGTGACGAACGTATTCGCGGCCACCAGGCTGGCCAACAGCCCGACCGTGACGCCGTGGCTGAGCGGCAGCACCCACGGGTTCTCCAACCACCGCTCGGGCACGAGGTAGCCCACGAACTTCGTGCCGAACGCGATGAGGCAGGCCACCAGAATCCAGATCCACAAGCTCATTGCGCGTTGACCCTCCTGGTCTGCAGCACCGTCACCACGATGGCCACCACTGCGGCGAGGATGATCGGAATACCCCCGGGAACCACGGGTGCCACCAGGACGGTCACCACGGCGGCCAGCACCGCGATCACGATGGGGTCGCGGCCCTTCAGCCGGGGCCACAACAGCCCCAGGAACGCGGCGACGGCGGCTCCGTCGAGGCCCCACACTTTGGGGTCGCCCAACGCGTTACCTGCCAGCGCGCCCACGAGCGTGAAGAGGTTCCACAGCACGAACACCCCGAGGCCCGCGGCCCAGAAGCCGCGCCGCTCCTCGTCGCCGTCCTCGGTGCCGGACGCCACCGCGATGGACTCGTCGATGGTCACCTGGGCCGCGGCAAGCTTCCGCCAGCCGTGGGGCCGCAGCATGGCGTTGGCCGTCACGCCGTAGACCGCGTTGCGCACCCCCACCAGCGACGCCGCAGTGGTGGCCGCGCCGAGTGAGCCGCCGCCGCCCAGCACCCCGATGAAGGCGAACTGGGAGCCACCGGTGAACATCAGCAGGCTCAGCGCGCAGGCCTGCCACACCGACAGGCCGGCCACCACCGCCAGGGCGCCGAAGGAGATGCCGTACAGCCCGGTGGCCAGCCCAACGGACAGCCCGCGCTTCTGCGCGGGAGTCAGTGCCTTCACTCGTATTGCTCGCTCAGCTCGACGACGGGCAGGCGCATGGTGAAGCGCGCGCCGCCGTCGGGATCGTTGCTGGCCTTCACCGTGCCGCCGTGGGCCTCAACGGTGTGGGCCACGATGGACAGGCCCAGGCCGGTGCCGGGAGTGTTGCGCGCCTTGTCCGAGCGGTAGAACCGGTCGAAGATGTTGGGCAGGTCCTCTTCCTCGATGCCCGGCCCCTGGTCGATGATCGTCAGCGTGCCGTCCATCAGGAACACCCGGATGGTGGCCTCCGACGGGGAGAACTTCACGGCGTTGTCGAGCAGGTTCGTGATGGCGCGCTCCAGGGTGGAGGCGTCGCCCATCACGGGGGTGGATTCGAGCGCGACGTCGAAGTGCAGGTTGGGGCCCCGTCGCGCCGCCCGCGCGAGCGCGGATTCCGTGACCTCTGCCATGTCCAGCAGCTCGTGGTGTCGCTGCAGGTGGTCGTCGCGGGTGAGCGCGACGAGGTCGCCGACGAGGGCGGAGAACTCGCCCAGCTGGGCGGCCACGTCGCCGAGCACCTCGGAGCGGGCGCCCTCTGGCAACATGCCGGTGTTGTCGTCGGCCAGGAGTAGCTCGACGTTGGTGCGCATCGACGTGAGCGGGGTGCGCAGCTCGTGCCCGGCGTCGGCGATCAGCTGGCGCTGCTGCTCCCGTGACTGCTGGAGCGAACGCAGCATTGTGTTGAAGGAGATGGTGAGTTCGCCCAGGTCGTCGCGTCCGTAGATGCGGATGGGGTTGAGCTGATCGGTCTGGGTGACGGATTTCACCGCCCGCGAGAGCCGGCGAACCGGTGCCAACACAGCCCGGGCGGCCCACAGCGCGGCGGCGGTGGTGGTCAGGATGCCGAGCATGCCGGCGACGAACTGCACCACCCACAGCGAGCCTAGGGTGGCCTCGAGGGCCGTCAGCGGGCGCGCGTACATGACGGCGTAATACTCGCCCTCCACCCGCATCGGCACCGACACCATGCGGTAGGTCTGCCCCTCGAACTCGACGTTGCGCGCCGATGAGCCGGAGTTCAGGCGCGCGATCGCGATCTCTTCCGGGCCTGCGTACAGCGTCTCGCGCTGGCCCGACACCTGGCTGATGGTGCCCCTCGCGGAGACCACGCCCAGCAGGCCGCCGGAGGAACCGAGTGAATCGGGCGACAGGCCGCCCAGGGTCGCCACGTTGAGCGACACCGTGCTGGAGGCGTTCTGCGCCACCTGCACGAGTTCCTCGTCAAGCTGTTCCAGCAGGGACCACCGGGTGGTGACGAAGGAGGCGCCGCCCACGACGAGCACCGACGCGGCCACGCACACGGCGGTCAGCAGCGCCAGGCGCCACTGGAGCGACTGGCCGCTGACGAGACGACCGATCCCGCGTCGGAGACGGATCCACCAACTCCAGATCACGGGGGCGTTTCACGGAGGACGTAACCGATCCCGCGCACCGTGTGAATGAGGCGCGACCTGCCGCCGGCCTCAGTCTTACGGCGCAGGTAGCCGATATACACCTCGAGCGAGTTCGCCGTCGTTGGGAACTCGAAGCCCCAGACCTCGTTGAGCAGCGTGTTGCGCTCCATCACCCGGCGGGGGTTCTCCATGAACACCTGCAGCAGCGCGAACTCGGTGCGCGTCAGCGAGATGTTCTGTCCGTCGCGCGTCACCTCCCGGTGCTGCGTGTCGAGTGTGACGTCCTGGAACGTCAGGACCTTTGATTCAGCCTCGGTGACGGGCTTCGAGCGCCGGGTGAGCGCCCGGAGGCGGGCGAGGAGCTCGTCGAGCGCGAAGGGCTTGACCATGTAGTCGTCGGCGCCGGCGTCCAGGCCGTCGACGCGGTCGCCCACGGCGTCGCGCGCCGTCAGGATGAGGATGGGGATGTCGTTGCCGCCCTGTCGCAGCATGCGGGTGGTTTCCAGCCCGTCGAGCCGGGGCATCATGACATCCATGATGATCGCGTCGGGCTGCCAGTTCACGAGCCTCGCGAGGGCTTCGACGCCGTCAGCGGCCGTCTGCACCTCATCACCGGAGTAGGTCAGGGAACGTGCCAGGGAATCACGGACGGCCTGATCGTCGTCAACCACCAAGATCTGCATAGCCCCACCCTGTCATCTTCGCCGGACGAGATGTCATCCTACCTGCGTCTCTGATTCAACCATGCACCGGCGACGCGCGCCTGCCAGGTCGTCGTCTGCCCGTTCAGCGATGGCGACATCGCCGGACGGCGTCCGCGCCGGGCATGGGCCGGGCATATTCTGTGAGCTTCCGAACTCAGCGAAAGGCGACACCATGAGCCTGCTCGGCCGCTCCTTCCTCAAGGAACTCGATTTCACCGCCGACGAGTGGCGCTCCCTCCTGGAGCTCTCCGGCGAGCTGAAGGCCGCCCGTCGTGAGCGCCGCGAGGAGCAACGCCTGGTGGGCAAGCAGGTCGCGCTGCTGTTCGAGAAGACCTCCACCCGCACGCGCTGCGCCTTCGAGGTGGCGATGGCGGACCAGGGCGGCACCACCACCTACCTCGATCCCTCCGGGTCCCAGATCGGCCACAAGGAGTCGGCCGCCGACACCGCCCGCGTCCTGGGCCGGTGGTACGACGGCATCGAGTATCGGGGCTCCGGCCAGGCCGTCGTCGAGACCCTGGCGGAGCACGCCGGCGTTCCGGTCTACAACGGACTCACCGACGACTGGCACCCCACGCAGATGCTCGCCGACCAGCTCACCATGTTGGAGCACGCCGGAAGGCCCCTCAACGAGATCTCGTTCGCCTTCCTCGGCGACGCGCGCAACAACGTCGGCAACTCGCTCCTGATCAGCGGCGCCCTCTTGGGCATGGACGTGCGGATGATCGCCCCGACGCAGCAGCAGAACGCCGACGGGGTGGTCGCCGAGGCGCGCCGCCTCGCGGAGGCCAGCGGGGGGCGCATCACGATCACCGACGACACGGACGCCGTCGAGGGCTGCGACTTCCTCTACACCGACGTGTGGGTCTCGCTCGGTGAACCCAAGGAGGTCTGGGCCGAGCGCATCGACCTGCTGCGCGGGTACCAGATCAACGCGGAGCTCATGGCCAAGGCCGGGCCCGGCGCGAAGTTCATGCACTGCCTCCCCGCGTTCCACGACCTCAACACGACGGTGGGGCAGGACCTCTTCAACCAGTTCGGCCTCACGGGCGTCGAGGTGACCGACGAGGTGTTCGAGTCGCCGGCCAGCGTCGTCTTCGACCAGGCCGAGAACCGCATGCACACCATCAAGGCGGTGCTGGTCGCCACGCTCGCGGGCTGACCGGCGCCACGGCACGGCAGAGGGCCGGGCTTCCACTGGGGAAGCCCGGCCCTTGCCGGTTTCAACCGATCAGTTCTTGGCGAACATCACGATGTTGTTGAACACCCATTCGTTGCTCTGCGAGAAGACATAGCCGCTCTTCTCGCCGGCGACGGCCTTGTAGACGGTCGCCATGGCGTACGAGCGGCAACCGTCGCGACCGGTGGCGGCGGTGCCGCACTCGGTCTTCCACTGACGTCCGTCGGTGGCGGTCCACGAGCCTGTGTTCGCCAGCGGGTTGTTGCCCCACAGCGAGCGCTTGGCCGGCAGGTAGGTCAGGTTGTTGAACGCCCAGCCGTTGGTCTGGACGAACTTGCCGTCGACGATCTTGATGGTGCTGGCCCAGATCTCGGTGCGGCAACGCTCGGTCTGCGAGTACGGCTCGCAGGTGGTGCGCCACAGGCGACCGTTGAGGTTGTGCTCGCCCGCGAGGGTGTACGGGGCGGTCCGCTTGAACTCGGGGGCCGGCGTCGGCGTCGGCGTCGGCGTGGGTGTGGGCGTCGGTTCGGGCTTGGCCTTCAGTTCCACCGTGACCGGGAAATCGATGATCGTCCCGGAGTCGAGCACGACGAACGTGAGGACCTGCGCACCGGCCGGAGCCTCGGTGCCGACGGGGAGCGTGACCGTGATGGTGGCCACGCCGTCGGTGACGGTTCCGGAGCCGACCTCGACGTCGCCGATGAAGGCGACGATCTCGGTGTTGGCCAGATCAGGCGACACCGGGAGGGCGACGCCGTCCTTCACGAGGGCCTCGAGGTACATGTCCAGCGTCTGCTGCGCGACGCCCCCCTCGAGCGGCAGGCCGAAGGTGAAGGTCAGGCCTGCGCCGCCCTCAATGAGGGTGTTGGCGGCCGGAAGCTTGGCGGAGACGCCGCGCTTCGAGTAGTCGGGGGACAGCGACTCGTGGGAGCCCACCCAGGTGACCCATGCCTCGAGGTCGGCCCAACCGGTGTCGGCGGTGTTGATGCCCTCGCCGAGCTCGCGGAAGTTGTCGCCACCGGCGATCAGGAACGAGGCGCCGCCGACGGTGTAGAGCTTGTCCATGTCGATGGCCTGGCCGTTGACGCTGATCGAGGTGATGCGATCGCCCTCAGGCAGCGACTCGTCATAGGTATAGGACACGTTGTCCGAGAGGCCGAGCTGCAGGAACGGGCGCGACGGGACCTCACCGGCCGTGTTGCGCTGCCACTGCTGCTCGAGCACCGTCTTGAACTGCGCGCCGGTGATCTGCGTGGTGAACAGCGAGTTGGCGAAGGGCAGCGTCAGAGCAGCCTCGCGGTAGGTGATGTCGCCTGCGTTGAACGAATCGCGCGTACCACCGGGGTTCTGGATGCCGATGAAGTTGTCGGCGTCGGCGTCGCCCAGGACCTCGAAGAACATCTGCGCCACGAGGTTGTTCATGGGGGACTCGGTGTCGCGCTTGTCGGCGTTGCCGGTGGGCGTCGAGATGGCCTCGTCGGCGAAACCGATGACCTGCTGGCCCTCTTCCGCAGCGAACGCGTTGGCCGCGGTCACGATCGCGTTGATCGCGGTGATCGCCGGGGTGGTACCGGCGACGGCCGGTGGCGACACCATGGTCACCGTGGTGTCGCAGAGGCCACCGGTGTCCGAGTCGACGGAGAGGTCCAGCTGCGCGAGGGGGCTGCCGTAGGAGGCGGCCTGGATGACGGGCACGCCGCCGGTGGTCTCCCAGCTGTACAGCTGGTGGGTGTGACCATTGAAGATGGCCGCAACCCGCTCATCTACGTCGTTGTAGATGGCGTCGAAGGCCTCCGAATTGGCCGCATTCTCAGCTGGGGTCAGCGAACCGTTGGCCGCGCCCTCGTGGAAGGATGCGATGACGATGTCGGCCTCGCCGTTGGCAGCATTGCCGTCGAGCAGCTCAGCGGTGACGCGGTTGACGGCCTCGACCGGATCGCCGAACTCGAGGCCGGTGATGCCGGACGGGTCGACCAGCGACGGGGTGTCTGCGGTGACAGCGCCCACGACGGCGATGGTGACGCCGCCCTTCTCGAAGGTCTCGTACGCCTTCAACGGAGCGGCGACGGTGGTCGTGCCCGCGGTGTAGACGTTGGCGCCGAGGTAGCTGAAGTCGGAGCCGGCGGCGACGCGGCCGGACAGGTCGGCCCAGCCCTTGTCGAACTCGTGGTTGCCGACGGTGCTCACGTCGAGGCCGATGGCGTTGAGGATGTCGAGGGTGGGCTTGTCGTCGGCGATCATCGACTCGAAGAGCGAGGCGCCGATGTTGTCGCCGCTGCTCAGGAGCAACACGTTGTCAACGCCGGCGGTGGCGCGCGCCTCCTCGACCGGGGTGAACAGCTTCGCTGCTGCTCCGATACGGCCGTGGAAATCGTTGAACCCGAACACGCTGACGGTGTCGGTGGGCGCGACGCACGCGCTGATGGCGGCGTTCGCGGGTGTGGAGGTGGCGAATGCGAGCCCGCTCGCCACCAACGCGGTGGCGGCGAACGACGCAGTCGCTCGTGTGAAGGTGTTGGTCATGTCTCTCCGATGCTGTGGGCATTAAGACCGCCACCCCCCCGGGTGGCTAGTTGTCACTCTTGAGCCTTGTCACAGGAAGGTCAAGCCCGTAACCGATTGTTAACGTTCCCTTCACTACAAAGTCACCCGTAAGGGGTCGTGGCGCGTCGCTTGTGAGGTTCCCACAACAGATAGGGGGAAGCTGTGGAGCCGGGGGCAACGGAGGGGCGACGGGAGCCTAAGCTACGCTGGCGTAAGTTACGGTTACGTAGGTTGAGACCGGAAGGAGGCCGCGTGCGCGGTCAGAGCCACGACATGGTGCAGTTGCTCACCCCCGACGGGCAACGGGTACACAATGACGACTTCGAATTCAGCGGGAGCATCGACGACCTCGTCGGCTACCTCCGCGACATGATCCTCGCCCGGCGCTTCGACGCCGAGGCCACGGCCCTCCAGCGCCACGGCGAACTGGGCATGTGGCCGCCCCTCCTCGGCCAGGAGGCCGCGCAGGTGGGCTCGGCACACGCGGTGCGCCCCGCCGACGTGGTGTTCCCCAGCTACCGCGAGCACGCCGTCGCGATGGTGCTCGGCGTACCGATGACCAACTTCCTGCGCCTCTTCCGCGGCACGGACCACGGTAACTGGGACAACCTCGAGAAGTTCCGCAACTACCAGATCGTCATCGGCTGCCAGACGCTGCACGCCACCGGCTACGCGATGGGCCTGCAGTTCGACGGCGCGGTCGGCCCGGACGCCGACGAGCCAGCCGCCGTCATCGCCTACCACGGCGACGGTGCCTCCAGCCAGGGCGACGTCAACGAGGCCTACGTCTTCGCCGCGTCCTACAACGCGCCGGTGGTCTTCTTCTGCCAGAACAACCAGTGGGCCATCTCCGAGCCCATCGCGCTGCAGAGCCGGATCCCGCTGTACGAACGCGCCCGCGGCTTCGGCTTCCCCGGCGTGCAGGTGGACGGCAACGACGTGCTCGCCGTGAAGGCCGTCACGGACTGGGCCCTGGAGCGCGCCCGCAACGGCGAGGGCCCCACGTTCATCGAGGCGTTCACCTACCGCATGGGCGCCCACACCACCTCCGACGACCCGACGAAGTACCGCACGGGCGCGGAGGAGGAGGAGTGGAAGGGCCGCGACCCCATCTCGCGCCTCACCACCTACCTGCGCAACGAGGGCGCCATCGACGACGAGTGGTTCGCGCAGATGGACGACGAGGCCAGGCAGTTCGGCGTCGACCTCCGGGCCAGCATCACCACGTTCGAGTCGGTGACCATGGACAGCGTGTTCGCCAACGTCTACGCGGAGCCCTCCGTCGCGCTCGAGGCGCAGCGCCGCGAGTACCACAACTACGTCGCCGCCGGGGAGGACGCATGACCGAGACACTCACCATGGCGAAGGCCCTCAACCGGGGCCTCCGACGGGCCCTCCAGGCAGACCCGAAGGTGCTGCTCGCTGGCGAGGACATCGGCAAGCTCGGCGGCGTGTTCCGCATCACGGAGAACCTGCAGGCCGAGTTCGGTGAGAACCGGGTGATCGATTCCCCGCTCGCCGAATCCGGCATCGTCGGCACCGCCGTGGGCCTGGCGATGCGCGGCTACCGCCCCGTCGTCGAGATGCAGTTCGAGGGGTTCGTGTTCCCCGCGTTCGCCCAGATCGTCACCCAGGTGGCCCGGCTCCACGCCCGCACGGGCGGCCAGACCCGGATGCCGATGGTGATCCGGATGCCGTACGGCGGCGGGGTGGGCGCCATCGAGCACCACTCGGAGTCGCCCGAGGCGTACTTCGCGCACACGCCTGGCCTCAAGGTGGTCACCTGCTCGAACTCGAACGACGCCTACTGGATGATCCAGCAGGCCATCCAGTCCGACGACCCGGTGGTCTTCTTCGAGCCCAAGCGCCGCTACCACACCAAGAGCGTGGTCAACTTCGCGTCGCGCCCGGAGCCGATGCACCAGGCCTCCATCACCCGCTATGGCACCGACGCGACGCTGCTCTGCTACGGCCCCATGGTGAAGACCTGCCTCGACGCGGCCGCCGTCGCCGCAGAGGAGGGCACCTCGCTGGAGGTGGTGGACCTGCGCAGCCTCAGCCCCGTGGACTGGGTCACGATCATGTCGTCGGTGCGCCGCACCAAGCGCGCCATCGTGGTGCACGAGGCCCCGCTGAGCCTGGGCCTCGGCGCTGAGATCGCAGCCCGCCTCCACCAGGACCTGTTCTACGTGATGGAATCGCCTGTACTGCGGGTGACCGGCTACGACACGCCCTACCCGCCGTCGCGGGTGGAGGAGGAGTTCCTCCCCTCCGTGGACCGCATCCTCGACGCCGTCGACCAGTCCCTCGCATTCTGAGCCCGAAGGAGCACACATGTTGCGCCAGTACCTGCTTCCCGATCCGGGCGAGGGCCTGCTCGAGGCCGAGATCGTCGCGTGGCGCGTCGCCGTCGGTGACGTGATCGAGGTCAACGACGTCCTCGTCGAGATCGAGACCGCCAAGTCGCTCGTCGAGCTGCCGTCCCCCTACGCGGGCACAGTCACCGCGCTGCTCGTCGCCGAGGGCACCACGGTGGACATCGGCACCCCGGTCGTCGAGATCGAGGACGGCGCGCCCGCTGAGGCCACGCCCGCCATCCCGCCGCAGGACGATGCCGACGACGCCGACGAGGCACCAGGCCCCAACCTGGTGGGATACGGCGCGTCCGACACGCCGTCGACGCGCCGTCGTCGTCGCCACCAGAGCAGCCCCTCCGAGGTCAACCAGACCAGCGAGGCGCTCTCGGCTGCCTACGGCCAGCACGAGCCCGGCCGTCGCCCCGACGAGGTGCACCCGGCCGAGGCCGTGCACGCGCAGGCCACCGGCGATCCGTTGCCCACGCCGGGCACCGCCCCGTCGGAATCCACCCTGGTGCTGGCGTCGGACCCAGGCGACTCCAAGGCCAAGCCGCCGGTGCGCAAGTACGCCAAGGACCTGGGCGTGGACCTGAGTACCGTGGTGGGCACCGGCCCCGACGGCACCGTGACCCGACGCGACGTCGAGGCCGCCGCCGCCTTCAGTTTCCTCGACGAACAGCCCCGGCAGGGCCGGATCATCAACGACCAGGCCAGCTTCCAGGGCACACCCCGCGACTCGCACACCGCCAACGGCGGCGGCTTCGGGCCGACGGAGGGCCTGGGCGGCTTCGACCCGTTCCAGGGCCGCTCCGAGCGACGCGTACCCATCAAGGGCGTGCGCAAGGTCACCGCGGAGAACATGGTCCGCTCGGCCAGCACCAAGGTGCACGTCACCGAATGGATCACCGTCGACGTCACCGGCATGATGGATTTCGTCGAGACGCTCAAGGAGCGGCGCGAGTTCGCCGGGCTGAGGGTGTCGCCGCTGTTGGTCTACGCGAAGGCCATCTGCCTGGCGCTCGGCCGCAACCCGGACCTCAACACGAGCTGGGACGCCGACACCCACGAGATCGTCTACCACGCCGACGTGAACCTCGGCATCGCCGCGGCCACGCCGCGCGGTCTGATGGTGCCCAACATCAAGGGTGCGCAGCGGCTGGGCCTGCTGCAGCTGTGCCAGGCCATCAACCAACTGGTGCAGGTCTCCCGCGAGGGCAAACTCCAGCCCGGCGACTACGCCCGCGGCACCTTCACCATCACCAACGTCGGCGTCTTCGGCATCGACGCGGGCACGCCCATCATCAACGGCAACGAATCGGCCATCTTCTGCATGGGCGCCATCCAGCGCCGGCCGTGGGTGGTGGGCGAGGGCCACAACGAGCGCGTGGAGCCGCGGTGGGTCACCACCCTGGCCGTCGCCTTCGACCACCGGATCATCGACGGTGAGCAGGGCTCGCGGTTCCTGCACGACGTGGCGTCGATCCTCGCCGAACCGGCCCTGGCGCTGCTCTACTGAAACCTGGCAGCGGGCACGCAGAAGGGGCGGAAGCGTAACGCTTCCGCCCCTTCTCTGTGCTGGTACTCAGACCAGGGGGGTGTCCTCCGCCGGGGCGGCTTCCGTGGTGTCCTGCCTGGTCAGCAGGCCGGCGGCCGCGACGCCGACCTCGAGCACGGCGCGCAGCATCATGATGCCGAACACCGCCAGGCCGGCCGTGCCGAAGAGGGTGATGAAGAGGTCCAGCGGGTACTCGACGACGTAGCTGAAGGACTCGATCAGCTGGAACAGCCACCACACGGCGATGCCGATGGTGCCCACCAGGAAGATCAGTCCGGCGGAGCCGGGCAGCGACGCGCGCTTGAACCCGAAGTCGAACGGGCTGGGCTTCTTCTCCGCGGGGACGGGCGCCGGCCCACCCTGCCACTGGCCGGTGTAGCCGGTGCCGGCGGGGTAGTTGCCCTGCTGCTGGTCCCAGTTCTGCTGCGCCTGCTGGTCCCAGTTCTGCTGCTGGGTCTGCTGCTGCTGCCACGCCTGCTGCTGGTCCCAGCCCTGCTGCTGGTTCCAGTCCTGCTGGTTCCAGTCCTGGACGGGCTGCTGCTGCGGTTGGGTCTGGTGCCAGTCTCCCGCGCTGGGCTGCGGCTGGGCCTGGTGCCAGTCTCCCGCGCCGGGCTGCGGCTGGGCCTGCTGCCACTCCTGACCGGCGGCGGGCTGCTGCGGCTGCCCCCACTCGGTAGCGGAGGTCTGGCCCTGCTGTGTCCAGTCAGCCTGCTGCTGCGCCCAGTCATGCTGGGTGGTGGGCTGTTCTGCTGCGCCACCTTCCGGCTTCTGGGGCGGGTAGTCGCCGCCCTGGCCGGTGTTCCACTGTTGGTTAGACATGCAGTGAAGTCTGCCACGACCCCGGATCAGCGTCGCGGACGTCACCCGTGCCTGTGCGCGCGCCGTCTTCGGCGTGCGCAATAGTTGACCCATGGCGTCTCCCACCACATTCCGGGTCGACCTCGACGCGATCCACGCAAACCTGGCCACCGTGCGCGAACTGAGCGGCGACCGCGCGATCCTCGCCGCGGTCAAGGCCAACGCCTACGGGCACGGCCTGGTGCCGGTGGCGCGCAGCATCCAGGAGCGCGGCTCGGCGGAGTGGCTGGGCGTGGCCCTGACGGCGGAGGCCGAGGAGCTCCGGGCGGCCGGTGTGACGCTGCCCATCCTGAAGTTCACCCCCACCTTCGCCGACGAGCTGCCGGCTGCGCTGCGCGCCGCCGTCACCCTGTCCGTGGGCACGGTTGAAGGCATCGACGAGGCGGCCGCGGCCGCCAAGGCCGGCGGGCTGGTGGCAGACGTGCACCTCAAGATCGACACAGGCATGCGCAGGGTTGGCGCCGAGCCGCGGGACGCCGTCGAGCTGGCGCGCCGCATCGCGGATTCCGGGAGCCTGCACCTGGGCGGCGTCTTCACGCACCTGCCCGTCAGCGACGTGTCCGCGGGTGACGACTTCACCCGCTCAGAACTGGCCCTCTTCGACGAGGTGGTCGCCCAGATCGAGGGGGCGGTGGGTCCCGTCGAGTGGGTGCACGCGGCGAACTCCGGCGCGGTGCTCGGGCACGACCTCGGCCGCACGACGATGGTGCGGCCCGGCATCATGATCTACGGCTCGTACCCGGACGCCCAGACTCCACCCAGCCGCGCGCTGCGCGACGTGGGCACCTGGGTCTCCCGGGTGAACTTCATCAAGCCTGTCGCTGCCGGGGAATCGGTGGGGTACGGCCGCACGTGGACGGCGCCGCGCGACACGTGGATCGCCACCGTCGCCGTCGGGTACGGAGACGGCTACTCGCGCCTCCTGTCCTCCCGCGGACGGATGCTCATCGACGGTCGTTCCTACCCGGTCGTGGGGAGGGTGTGCATGGACCAGACGATGCTCGACCTGGGTCCGGAGGAGCCCTCCGTGCGCGTCGGCGACGAGGTCGTGCTCATGGGCACCAGCGGCACCGAGCGGCTGGGCGTCGAGGAGGTCGCCGGACTCATGGACACCATCACCTACGAGGTGACGTGCCTGATCGCGGCGCGCGTGCCCAGGCAGTACTTCGGCTAACCCGTTTCGACGATGCCGCCGCTGAGCTTCCGGCGCCGGCTGGGGAGTTCTGTGAGGGCGTGCATCGCGATCGTCCGGGTGGACCACCCGTCGACGGCGGCACCGACGCCACCGCCCACGAGCGGGATGCGCTTGCCCACCCAGACCCCCAGGCGCTTGCCGGTCATCTGGTTCATCGCACGGTCGAGGAGGGCCTTGGAGATCTGGTTGTCGAGTTTCGCGTCGAAGACGGGGGCGGTGGCCACCGTGGCGGGGGAGGACGGGATGATGCCCTTCTCCAACAGGTCTGCGTTCCCGCCGGGGCCCAGCATGACCATCAGGATGGCGGTGCGCACCCGGGGGTCGTCGAGTTCGTAGCCGCGCAGGTGCGCGATGGCCGCCACGAGCCGCGCCTGCAGGAACGAGGCCGCCGCGATGTTGGCCGGGATCGTCACCAGCGACACGAAGAAGCCGCCCCAGTTGGTGGCGAACCCCTGGCCGCCGGCCATGGCGATATGGGTGTTGACGAGGCTGCGGATCGCCGCCTCGGAGTCGCCCTGCCGCAGGAGGGTCTGCTTGGCGGAGTGCTTGGCGCCGGGCAGTTTGCCCTTGCCCCGGATGGCGAGGTCGAGCAGTTGGTGGAAGACATCGGCGGTCAGGCCCTCAGCCACGGCCACGGCATCGCTTGGTTGCATCATGGAGGCCTCCTTATGGCATTCAGCTTGCCACGCGTGCCAAGCCGAGTCGATAGCCCGCCGGACGAACCAGGGACGAACCGGGGGTGCACCGGAGGGGGCGCAATCTGGACCGGCACCTGCAAGACTGGAGTGATGTTGGGCGTCACGTTCGGCCGGCCAGATGAGTGGCCGAGCCAGGATCTCATCGGCTGGTCCGAGGAGTTCAGTGCTGCCCTGGCGCTGGAGGCCTACCGCTGCGGCGTCTTCCCCATGCCGTTGGGCACCGGCGACCAGGAAATGGGCTGGTGGTCGCCGATGCGCCGCGGCATCCTGCCGGTGGAGGGCCTGCACGTCACGCGCTCCCTGCGGAAGAACGCCAAGCGGTACGTCACCACGGTGGATTCGGATCCCGACGCGGTGCTCGCCCGGTGCGCGGACCCGTCGCGGCCGCACGGCTGGATCGACAGCCGGATCAGCACCGCCTACCGCGAACTGTTCGACGCCGGGTGGGTGCACACCGTGGAGGTGTGGACGGACGACGGCGCCCTCGTCGGCGGCCTCTACGGCGTGCACGTGGGCGGGATGTTCGCGGGGGAGTCGATGTTCCACGACCCCGTGCGGGGCCGGGACGCTTCGAAGGTGGCCCTGATCCGCCTGGTCACCCAGCTGCGCGACGTCGGCGTCGGGATCCTCGACGTACAGTGGCTCACCGAGCACCTCGGCTCACTGGGGGCCTACGAGATCCCCCGCAACGATTACCTGCGCAAGCTCGCACCCGCCATGGCCTATCCCAGCCTCGAATGGGACAACCTGGGCCCTGTCGCCGGCGAAGACCTGCTCCGTGCCTTCGACGACGGCGCACGGGCGGCACTGCAACTGAGAGGGGAGCGTCGTGCCTGAACTACCAGAGGTCGCGGCCCTGTCCGCCGCGCTCGACGAGAAACTGCGGGAACGCATCATCACCGAGGGCCACCTCGTGAGCTTCTCCGCGCTGAAGACCTTCCGCATCGGCCTCGACGCGCTGGCCGGCCTCGAGGTCACCGGGGTGACGCGGCACGGCAAGTTCGTCGACATCGAGGCCCAGGGCGTCCACCTCATCTTCCACCTGGCCCGCGCCGGCTGGCTCACCTGGCACGACGTGGCCCCCACCCTCCCCGCCCGCCGCGGCAAGTCCGGGCTCGCGCTGCGGATGGTGGTGGACGACGGGTCCGGCTTCAGCATCACGGAGGCCGGCACGCAGAAGGGACTGGCCATCTACGTGGTGGAGGACCCGGCTGAGGTGCCCGGTATCGCCGCGCTGGGCCCGGATCCGCTCGCGCCGGAGTTCACGGCCGAGGACTTCCGTGCGGTGCTCACCCGCGCCGGCCGCTCCCAGTTGAAGGGGGTGTTGCGCGACCAGAAGGTGCTGGCCGGAATCGGCAACGCGTACTCCGACGAGATCCTGCACGCCGCGAAACTGAGCCCTTTCAAGGCCGCCAACTCCCTGTCACCCGAGGAGGCCGACGACCTCTTCGCCCACGTCCACGAGGTGCTCCGGGAGGCGCTCGCCTCTGCGGTGGGCACCCCCATCGCCGAACTCAAGGACGCCAAACGCGCCGGCATGCGCGTCCACGGACGCACCGGCGAGGCGTGTGACGTCTGCGGCAGCACCATCGCGGAGATCTCCTTCGCAGACTCGTCCCTGCAGTACTGTCCTGGCTGCCAAACAGGCGGCAAGCCCCTGGCCGATCGACGTATGTCGCGGCTACTGAAGTAGGAGCCGAATGCTCGAACACGCCATCTGGTGGCACGTCTATCCCCTCGGCGCCACCGCCGCCCCCATCCGCACGGAGCACGGGGCGCCCGCGCCCAGGCTCCGCAGGCTCGACGCGTGGCTGGACTACGCCGTCGAACTCGGCTGCAACGGGCTGCTGCTCGGGCCGGTCTTCCAGTCCGTGTCGCACGGCTACGACACGCTGGACCACTACCGGATCGACGCCCGGCTGGGCGACGACACCGACTTCGACCACCTCGTCGAGCAGTCCCGCGCCCGGGGGATGCACATCATCCTCGACGGCGTGTTCAACCATGTGGCCAGGGAGCACCGCCTCGTCGGCGAACGCCCTGAACTGGTCAGGTGGGAGGGCGACCGGCCGAAGGGGTGGGAGGGGCATGACGCCCTCGTCGAACTGGACCACGGCAACCCGGAAGTGCTCGACCTCGTCGTCGACATCATGCTGCACTGGCTGCGGCGCGGCATTGCGGGCTGGCGACTGGATGTCGCCTATGCGGTGCCCACGTCGTTCTGGCGCGCGGCCGCCGAACGGGTCCGCGCCGAGTTCCCGGACGCCGTCTTCGTCGGCGAGGTCATCCACGGCGACTACCTCGGCTTCATCGGGGAGTCCACCCTCACCACGCTCACGCAGTACGAGCTGTGGAAGGGGATCTGGAGCTCCCTCACGGATGTGAACGGGTGGGAGTTGGCGCACGCCATCGAACGGCACGCGGTCTTCGCCGAGCGCTTCCTCCCCAACACGTTCCTCGGCAACCACGACGTCACCCGCATCGCCACCCGGGTGCCGAGGGCCACGACGGTGGTGCCCTACCTGCTGATGACGCTCCCCGGCGCGCCCAGCATCTACTACGGCGACGAGCAGGGTTTCACGGGCACGAAGACCGAGACCTGGCACGGCGACGACGAGATCCGCCCGCCACTGCCGGAGACCCCCGCCGGGCTCTCCAGCCTGGGCGCCCACGTCTGGCACCACTACCGCGCGGCCGTGGCGCTGCGCCGCAGGCATCCGTGGCTGGCCACGGCCTCTGTCGAGGTGCTGGACAAGTCCAACGAGCACCTCACCTACCGGGCGCACGACGGTGGACGTGCCCTCACCGTCGAGCTAAACCTCGCGGCCCCACAGGTGCGGATCACCGGAGAGGGCGAACACCTCCACATCGCCTCCGACGCCTAGCGGTGGCCCTACCATGACCAGATGGGTAAGCGTCAGATGGTCGAAGACACCGCAGCAGAGGTCGAGCGGCACCCCGCTGCCGTGATCGCCGCCTCAGTGGGGCAGGTCGTCAACGGGATCGTGCACATCATCATCGGCCTGATCGCCGTCGGGATCGCGCTCGGGAGCGGCGGGTCCGCCGACCAGAGCGGCGCCATGCGGGCCATCGACTCCTCTCCGGTGGGGTCGATCGCGCTGTGGGTGGCAGGCATCGCCATGTTCGCCCTGGCTCTCCACTCCTTCGCGGAGGCGGCCACCAGCGTCCGGCGCGAAACCTGGCCGGCCGCGCGTGCCGCCGGCCGGGGCATCGCGCATGTCGCGGTCGGCAGCGTCGCCGTCGTCTACGCCACGGGCGGCAGCACGGACGGCGAGGAATCCACCGATTCGTTCAGCGCCACCCTGATGCAGTCGACGTGGGGTTCCTGGCTGCTCGCCATCATCGGCCTGGTGATCCTCGCCATCGGCGTGGGTATGTTCATCAGCGGCCTCCGCAAGTCCTTCCTCGAGCACGTGGACGTCACCGGGCGCACCCGCCGCGTGTTCACCGCGCTCGGGATGACCGGATACCTGGCCAAGGGGGTGGCTGTTGGCGTGGTGGGCGTTCTGTTCGTGGTGGCGGTGCTGAGCCGCGACGCCGATGAGGCGGGCGGGCTCGACGGTGCGCTGAAGAAGCTCACGGAATTGCCCTACGGCACCGCGCTGCTGATCCTGATCGCCGTGGGCGTCATCGCCTACGGCATCTTCTGCTTCGCCCGGGCCAGTGCCCTCGCCAACACCCGCCGCCGCAGCTGAGCGGTTCACGGCATGCAAGAAGGGCCCGGCGAGCCGGGCCCTTCTTCCATCGGGGTCAGCCCCAGATGCCGGCGTTGCGCTTCTCAGTGGCGTTGTAGCCGTCGGCGATGTTGCCGAGGAGCACGGGCATGCGCTGCACGATGTCCTGCTGGCGCTTGGCCGACTGATCCCACTGGATCTGCACTTCCTGGTAGGAGTTGCGGGCGTTGTCATCCCACTGCCCGAGGGACGACGACAGCTCGCCCTTCAGGTCCTCGAGGAGGCTGGTGAGTTCGCGGTGCGCGGCCGAGAGGTTGCTGATGCCTTCCTGCAGGCCGGCAACAGAGTAAATGGTTGAGTCGCTCATGAAAATCTCTCCTGGTCAGTTCTGGTCAGCGGCCGTCAGCCGATGAGTCCGGCGATCTGGTTGGCGGTGGCCTGGTTCTCTTCTTCACGCACGCCGTACTCGCGCAGCGTTTCGACCAGCTGGCCGTGGATCTTGTCGAGACCGGCCTTGACCTTCTCGAACTCCGTGTCGAACTGGCGGTAGCCGTTCTGGAAAGCGGTGGACGCATTGCCGTGCCAGCGCGAGGCGAGGTCGCTCATCTGGCCCTGGAGGCGGTTCTGCAGGTTGTGGATCTGCTGGTGCTTGGCCTCAATCTGCTGCGTCGCCTTCTGCATGGCAGCGCGGTCTACGGACTTGTCGCTCATGATTCATTCCCTTCGACGTCGAGCCACTGTGGCCCTGTAAGAGCCACAGGGGAAGTTCCTCGTGGCTGCGGTGGTGTCTCCCGAAACCCTAGGCTGCGGAGAGGGTCACTTAGCGCGGCCCGAGACACATTCAAGTAGGGATACCTATTCCCGGTGGGTGACGGGATGGGGGACCTCATCCTGCGGGCTCAACATGGTCACGCCCGAGGGCCACCCCGCTGGGCAGCCCCGAGCGGATCAGGTTCAGCAAGCCCCCCGTGACAGGCAGCGGCGTAGCCTCGCCGTAGCCCAGTGCCTGACGTGCCCCCATCGTCGGGATGCCGTAGCCCCGGCCGTTGAGCAGCAGGGTGGCGGCGGCCTCGTCGGTGCCGGCCTCGCCGTTGCGCAGCAGCGCGCCCTTCAGCGGCGGCAGGTCGATGTGGTCGATGTACTTGCCGGTGGGGGCGCCCAGCTGTCGTTGGTCGAGCGCGGGTGTGGTCTGGCCCATCGACACCGACACCCTGTCCGGCGTCTCCGCGCTGAAGGTGGCACACACGGAGGCGTCCCGGCCGCTCTCGTAGCCGGGCGGGGCCTTCGGCTGGTACATCGGGATGCCGCCCTCGGTGATCGACTCGAGGTCTTCGATCAGGTAACCCGACAGGTCACGCTCTGAGATGGCGCCCACCTCTTGGGTGAAGTCCCTGTTCTTCTCGTGGAACAGCAGCTTCGCCTCCAGGTAGGAGATCTGGGCCAGACCGTCGTTCAGTTGGACGAAGTAGCGCACCGGGTTGCTCCCGGTGACCGCCACCACGTCGCCGATGGTCTTGCCCTGGTAGGCCTTCACCGGGGTGTCGCCGTAGCCCGTGATCTGCGGTGGGTTGATCGGTGCCCCCATCGGCAGCGCATAGATCCAGGAGTTGCCCGGCTCCACCTCGGGCACGTCGAAGGAGACGACGCCCGCGCTGCCCCGCGCGCTGTACAACTCGTGGCTCTGGCCGCCGGAGACCAGGTACCGGGTGCCCTCGCTGGCCTTGACGATGAAGCTGTAATCCATGCTGGAGGCCTCCGTCGCCCCGAACTGCAGCGTGAGGTAACGGCCCCGGCCCATGGGTTCGGTGGAACACAGGCGCAACGGGAACGACGCCAGGTCCTTGGCCGCCGGTAGCTGCGGGGGAGCGCCGGGGATGCCCTGACGCGGCTGCATCTCCGTGCCGACGAGCGCCTCGGTCTTCACGTCGATGATCCGGGGCGGGCCGCCGGGGTCGTCGCCGGCGGCAAGTAGCCGGGCTGTCGCCACGTCGGTCACCGGGATGACGAGCTTGTTCGTGTGCGCGAAGAGTTGGCCCGACTGGACGTCGTTGAGGATGACGTTGTCCTGATCGCGCCACGATTCGTTGGTCACACCACCGCGCAACAGCCCGATCAGCGCGGTGCCGGCCAGCAGGACCACGCCCAGGAGGACGGAGACGAAGGTCGCCGTGCTCACCCGCCTGAGCGGCGGCGTGGGGTCATCGGGGTCGCGGTCCACGAAGGCCGCGATCATGCGGCGCGAGGTGAAGGCGTGCGCCTTCAGAAGGTCCTTGCGAGTCGCCATCGATGTCCTGCGTGTGTCCGGGCCGGGGGTCGGGGGCAACTGTAGCCGCCGTCGGGCGCATGCCGGCGGTGTGCAGCGGCGGGCGTGGACCGCTGCACGTCCTAGAGTGGGCGCTCGGAGGAGGTCAGATGCTGCGGAGGACCAACGGCTACGCGCTGCAACGGCGGGCGCGCTCGACGCGATTCCTGCCCATGGTCGTCGCCTGGCAGATCGTGCTGGTGATCGTGGCCCTGCTGGTCGTCCAGCGCTCCGCGTGGGCGTTGGCCACGGCCGGTGCCGTGCTGCTCGTCGCCATCCTGATGAGCCTCCCCGTCAACGGGCGCTCGATCCCGGCCACGCTGAAGCTGCGCTCCGCGTTCCGGCAGAGGGCGCGGCGGTGGGTGGAGCACCCCGAGCATGCGTCCGGGCTGGTCCCGCTCGCGCAGTGGCTGCCCGGCCTCGAACTCACCCAGATCAAGGATGCCCACGACGGCGACATCGGCGTCACCGCGGACGGCGGATCCTGGTCCGGCATCCTCGAGGTCACGGCAGACCACACCCTGTTCACGGACCGCGGCGCCGAACTCGACCTCGACGCGCTCGGCGCGCTCACCCGGCAGGACGACGTCGCCTTCGCCGGCGTCCAGGTCGTCACCCTGACGGTTCCTGCGCCGTCAGGGGCGATGCTGCCGGCGGGGTCACCCGCGCTGGAGGCCTACCGCGAGATCATCCCCGGCACCCCGCCACCGGCATTGCGCCGCACCTGGGTGGCGCTCCGCCTCGACCCGCGGCTCTGCCTGGAGGCGGTCGGCCGACGGGGCGACGGCCAGACCGGCGTGTTCGCCACCCTGCGCTTCGGGCTCCACCGCGCCCAGGCGCTCCTGAAGCGGCAGGGCATGCTCACCGCTCCACTGGACCCCCACGGGATCTCCGACGTGCTGACGCTCACCTCCGGAGCCTCTCCCGCGCCCGCGGAGCCGCGCAGCCGCGAGGAGTGGTCGGCCTGGTTCGGCGACGGCCTCGTGCATGAGACCCGCGCCCTGGGCGGATTCGGGGCCTCGCCCAGCGCCGCCTACCAGCGGGTGCTGGACGTGGTGGCGAAGGCGCCGGCCATGATGGCCGTCACCTCGTTCACCGTCAGCCCCGGCCGCCCGCCGGAGGGCGCGGTGCGCCTCGTGACGGCCAGCCTGGAACAGGCCATCGCCGCAGACGACTTCATGGTGGCCAAGCTCGACGGCGTGGTGAAGCTCGCCCCGCTGGGCGGCGTGCAGGTCCCCGGGCTGTTGGCCACCGTCCCCCTCGGAAGGCGGATCGACGAGTGAGCGAGATCACGTTCCAGGCGCTCGCGCCGGAGAAGGCCATCGAACAGCAGTTGCCCACGATGTCGACGGGGCCCTCAGGGCTGCTGCTCGGCTCCGGCCCCGGTGGGCCGGTGACCATGCGCCTGTTCCGCCCGGAGCCCACCCGCCTGTACCTGGCCGTGCCGGAATACCTGCGGTGGCTCGTGGCGTTCCGCGCCATGTGCATCGGCGCGCACCTGTCCGTGATCGCGACGGACCACCGTCGCTGGCTCACATTGGCGGACACCGTCCGGGCCTGCGGGGGCACGATCGACGTGTTGAACACCCCGGAGAACGTGCCGGGACAGGGTCGCCCCTTCCGACCGAGCCTGATCATCGACGAGACGGGCGCCGTGGGCACCACCGCGCGGTTGGGCGCCTGGCAGGCCGTCGCTATCGTCGGCGACCCGTCGTCGCCCAAGGCCATCGCAGACCTGCGGGTGTGCGAGATGGCGATGGTGTCGCCACTGGGCCCGAAGAGCGGGGAGAACCTCCGCCGCGCCTATGCGTTGCAGTCCGGCCAGGTGAAGGCCGTGACGGACCTCGACGAGTCCGAGGTGGTGCTGGCGTCAGTGCGCCGCGTCGTGAAGGTCCGCGTGCCACCGTCGCCGACGGAGTACCGCCTGCTGTTCCAGTCCGGCCCCGCCTGAGTGGGCCGGCAGGGCTCAGAGCAGCGTATTGAAGTAGGCGTAGAGGTTCAGCACGCCGAGCAGGGCGGGCACGATGCCGATGATGGCGAGCCACTCCAGCACGTCGCCCCACCGGCCCCAGGTGGGGGCCATGATGCGCTGGTACCAGGAGGTGGAGTAGTGAGCGAAGACGTAGGTGAGTGCCAGCGCGACGGCGAAGAGCGTGACCATGCCGCCCAGCGACTGCACAGGGCCCGTGGCGATGGCGTACAGGCCGACGACGACGGTGACCGCGCCGCCCAACAACAGGGCCAGCCGCTGGGTGAAGCCGACGAACGCGCGGGCGCGCAGCAGGTAGGCGAATCCGATGCACAGCATCAGCATCGTCGACCAGATCGTGCCCTGGCTGATCACCACGAAGGCGGCGAGGACGGCGACCACCGACATGGCGGCCAGCATCGCGCCCAGCAGCCTGTCGGCGAACAGTGCCCGCTTGACGATGTCGGACTGCACCGGGGTCTCGTCCGCCAGGATGCCCTCCGTGGTGGTGGGCAGGTTCGGCAGGGCCACGCCCGCGATCCGGTAGGACAACGGCGGCAGGTAAGCCGTCAGGAACGAGGAGATGGTCACCACGATGGCCGCCACCTCCACGTCGTGGCCTGGGAACAGCAGCATGAAGCTCGAACCGACGACGATGAGCAGTGCGGCCAGTGCAGCGCTGAACAGCGGCATGGGCTGCACGTTCGCGGCCAGCGCGCAGACGGCGGAGGCGATCAGCACGAGGCTCGAGGCCAGGATGATGCGCACCGCGAGCGGCACGATCCCGGACATGGGGTCCGGCAGGAACCAGCCGGCGATGCCGGCCAGCGCCACGCTGCCCCAGGCCAGGGCCGCGGCGGTGCGCCGCTCACCGGCGGCACGGGCCAACGCGATGGCACCGATCGCAGCGGCGAAGCTCAGGAACCCTGTGACGCCGACCGCAAGCGCCATGGGCAGGCGCAGGGACGGGTCGAAGCGGGCCTCGGCCAGGTCGATGGGCTGCTGGCCCAGGATGACCAGCAGCGGGATGCCGATGAGGGCGAGCAACATCAGCGTGATGCCCATGCGCTGGGAGTGCTTGGCCTGCCAGGACGGCCGGGAGTTGGTGGCGCCCGCGACCGCGTCGACGACATCGTCGAACGCGGCGTCGGGGATGGCGCTCTCGCGCTGGCGCAGGTGGAGGGTCTCACCGTCGCGGATACCGAGCTTGTGCACCGGTGTGTAGAGGTCGAACGGGTCCGAGCCGAAGCGCTGCAGCACCCAGGCGTGCACGGCGTCGGTGGGGTTGTTCGACTCCAGGCCGGAGAACCGCAGGATGCTGGGGAGCAGTTCGCTGAGGGACACGGAGCCGGGCAGTGCGAGGTCGACGCGACGGCTGCTGGAGATAACCGTGACGCGCGACAGATCTTCCTCGGCCGTGGTGTTCACGTCGGATACCTTAACCGGCCGGAGGAGCACGGGCGCCGGCTTGCCCCTCGGGTCCATTAAGTTAGGCGCTCATGGGCCAGATCACGTTCCACCGGCCGAAGCGCGTGTCGCCCCCGGCGATGCCGCGCGGAGACCTGTTGCTGGAGTCACCGCCGGAGATCCCCCCTCCGGCGGCGTCGAAGCCGTTCGGCAACCTGCTGCGCATGCTCCCGATGGTCGCCGGTGGCCTCGCAATGGGCCTGATGATGTTCAACATGGGCGGCATGGGCGGCGGCAGGGGCGCGCTCGGCGGCGTCATCGGCGGCCTCTACGCCGTCTCGATGATGGGCATGATGCTCTCCCAGGTGGGCCGGCAGAACGACGACCAGTCGGCCCAGCTCGACGCCAACCGCCGCGACTACTTCCGCTACCTGGCCCAGGTGCGCAGGAACTTCGCCAAGACGGCCGACGAGCAGCGGGAATCCGTGGCCTACCGCCACCCGTCGCCGGATTCGCTGTGGACCATCGTGGGCGGGATGCGGATGTGGGAGCGGCGCCCGGACGCGGAGGACTTCGGCTCGGTCCGGGTCTCCGTCGGCCGGCAGCAGTCGGCCAAGCGGATCACGCCGCCGGAGTCGCAGCCCATCGAGGACCTCGAGCCGCTCACCACCGGAGCGCTGCGTCGGTTCATCCGCACGCACCGCGTGATCCAGTCCGTGCCGCTCGCGGTGGACCTGCGCGGCTTCCGCGCGGTCCAACTCGTGGGCGACGAGGAGGACTGCCGGGCGCTGGCCAGGGCCATGGTGGCCCAGCTGGTGTCCTGGCATGCGCCCTCCGACGTGTCGCTCATGGTGGCGGCCGACCCGGCGCACCAGGCCTCCTGGCAGTGGGTGAAGTGGCTGCCGCACCTCCAGCACCCCACCGAGGCCGACGGCGTGGGCCCCGTCCGGATGTTCGCCACGGCGGCCGGCGAGCTCTCCCAGATGGCCACCTCGGCGCAGAACGGCGACACCCCTCCGTCGCTGGCGGTCATCGTCTCCGACGGCGTGGAGGGCGTGGCTTCGCAGCAGTTCGTCACGCCGGACACGAAGGCCGTCACCATCGAGGTCACGGGCAACCGTGAAGTTCCCCGGTCCCTGGAACTGGGCGTCGCGGTGTTCGAGGTGCGCGGCGACACCGTCGTGCTGCACCGCCGCACCACCCGCACGCCGCACGCCCAGACGCCGTTCGGGCGGCCGGACAACGTGCCCGTCGTCTACTGCGAGATGCTCGCCCGCGCGATGGCGCCCTACCGGATGCCGGAGCTCGCCGCTGGGCAGGCCGCCGACGACGGGCCCGCCGAGGTCGTCTTCGCGCCGCCGAAGGACTACCCCGCAATGCTGGGGGTGGGCGATCCGCTCACGCTCGATCCCCGCGTCTCCTGGCGCCCCCGGCCCCTGCGGCAGCACCTGCGCATCCCGTTCGGCACCGCCGACGACGGCACCGCCGTCGAGCTCGACATCAAGGAGTCGGCGCAGGGCGGCATGGGGCCGCACGGCATCTGCATCGGCGCCACGGGCTCCGGCAAGTCCGAGTTCCTGCGCACCCTGGTGCTGGGCCTGGCGATGACGCACTCCACCGAGCAACTGAACTTCATCCTGGTCGACTTCAAGGGCGGCGCGACGTTCCTCGGCCTCGAACACCTGCCCCACGTCTCCGCGGTGATCACGAACCTGGAGGGTGAGCTCGGCCTGGTGGACCGCATGCAGGACGCCATCAGCGGCGAACTCGACCGGCGCATGGAACTGCTGCGGGCGGCGGGCAACTTCAAGAACCGTGAAGACTACGAGGCCGCCCGGCAGAACGGGGCGGACCTGCCGCCGATGCCCAGCCTCTTCATCGTCGTGGACGAGTTCTCCGAGCTGCTGTCGGCCCGCCCCGAGTTCATCGACCTGTTCGTCCAGATCGGCCGCGTCGGCCGGTCCATCGCGGTGCACCAGCTCCTCGCGTCGCAGCGGCTCGAGGAGAACAAGCTGCGCGGCCTCGACACCTTCCTCAGCTACCGCATCGCGCTGCGCACGTTCTCGCCCGCGGAGTCGCGCACCGTCATCGGCGTGCCGGACGCCTACGAGCTGCCGACGCCGCCCGGCAACGGCTACCTCAAGTACGACACCACCGGCATGACCCGCTTCAAGGCGGCCTATGTCTCCGGTCCCTGGCACGGCAACGCCGACCCGGTGGCGACGCCGCTGCAGCACAGCCCCCTCGACGACCTCGTGATCGAACCGCGCTCCTGGACGCCCCCCGTGCTCGAGTTCACCGCCGACTACGTGATGCCCGTGACGCCCCCCGCGCCGGAACCGGCAGTGGCGCCCGCTCGTGCCGCGGCCCCGGCGGAGGACCCCGTCGAGGACGAGGACGACGACGAGACGCTGCTCAGCATCGCGGTGGGCCGGTTGAAGGGCCACGGCTGGCCCGCGCACAAGGTGTGGCTGCCGCCGCTCGACGTGCCGCCGGCCATGGACCAGCTGCTGGGCGGGCTGGCCGAGGTCGAGGGCCGGGGCCTGCAGGTGGCGGACCCGCAGCGGCGGGCGAGGCTCCAGGCCCCCGTCGGGCTCATCGACCGGCCGCGTCAGCAGCGGCGCGATCCCTGGTGGATCGACTTCTCGGGCTCGGGTGGCAACCTCGGTGTCGCCGGCGGGCCGCAGTCCGGCAAGTCGATGGCGCTGCGCGCCGCCATCGCGGGCCTGTCGCTGACGCACACCCCGCAGGAGGTGGGGTTCTACATCCTCGACTTCGGCGGTGGCGCGCTCACCTCGATGCGTGACCTCGCGCACATCGGGTCGGTCACCGGCCGGCTGGACGTGGACCGTGTCCGGCGCACCGTCGCGGAACTGATGTCGCTGCGCTCGGCGCGCGAGGCGCAGTTCGGCGAACTGGGCATCGACTCCATGACCACCTATCGCCAGGGCCGCCGCGACGGTTCCATCCCCGCAGACAGGTTCCCGACGGATGTGTTCCTCGTCGTGGACGGCTGGGCGACGCTCAAGACCGAGTTCGAGAACCTCGAACCGCAGATCCAGACGCTCGCCAACAGCGGCCTCGGCTTCGGCATCCACCTGTGGGTGAGCGCCACGAAGTGGATGGAGGTGCGGGCGGCGACCAAGGACGCGCTGCAGTCCAAGATCGAACTCAAGCTCGGCGACGCTTTCGACTCCGAGGTGGACCGGAAGCTGCAGGGCGCGATCCCCACAGGGCGGCCGGGCCGCTCCATCACGGCGGGCGGGCTGCACGCGCTCGTCGGGCTGCCCCGGATCGATTCGGTGGAGGACGCCGACGACGTCGCCGCCGGGCAGCGCCAGTTCATCGAGGCGGTGAACCAGGCCTGGAAGGGGCCGCGCGCCGCCGAGGTGCGGATGCTGCCGGAGAGCCTTGAGATCAACGATCTGCCCGCGATCGGTCACGACCCGGCGGACCGCCGGATCCCGTTCGCCATCGACGAGCTGGAGCTCTCGCCGGTCTTCCTGGAGACGATGACCGAGCCGCACCTGGTGGCCTTCGGCGCCCCGGAATCCGGCAAGTCGAACCTGCTGCGCCTCATCCTGAAGGGCATCACCACGCGCTTCACGCCGCAGGAAGCCAAGATCATGATCGTCGACTACCGCCGCTCTCTGCTGGGCGAGGTGGAGACGCCGCACCTGATCGGCTACTACCCGTCGGCCTCCGCCGCCACGCCCATGCTGCAGCAGACCGCGGAGGCGGTCCGCGCGCGGCTCCCAGGACCGGACGTGACGCAGCAGCAGTTGCGCGACCGCTCCTGGTGGACCGGCGCCGAGGTGTTCCTGATCGTCGACGACTACGAACTGGTCGCCACCCAGTCCGGCAACCCGATGGCGGTGTTCTCGGATCTGATCAACCAGGCGGGCGACATCGGCCTGCACATCATCATGACCAGGGCCTTCGGCGGCGCGAGCCGTGCCGTGTTCGGTGACCCGTTGATCACGAAGATGAAGGACGCCGTCAACCCGGCGCTGATCCTGAGCGGCAACAAGGAGGAGGGCAAGCTCTACGGCGACGTGCAGGGCTCGCCCATGCCTCCCGGCCGAGGCACGTTGGTCACCCGCACGTTCAAGGGCCTCATCCAGACGGCGCACCTGCCCCGATCCGAGTCCTGAGGCTCCCGGCGGGGTCAGCGGGTCCGGCGGCGAGACGCAGCGGGGATCGCGATGGCGGCCACCACGCCCAGCCCCACCATCAGCACGGCGCCGACGGCGACCCCCAGGCCCAGCACGGGCATGCGGGCGTCGACGGGCTCGGGCTCCGGCGTCGGTGCGGGCGGGGGGACGAACTCAGCGGCCTCGCTCGACATCGGCGCGGGGCGGGTGTCCAGCACCGCGCGCAGGGGGTTGACGATGCCCCAGCCCAGCTGGGCGTCGGGCGCGGTGGACGGGGGCGGGTCCGCCGTCAGCTGCAGCCGGGTGAGGAGTTCCGCGGCCGAGGCCCGCTCGCGACCCGTCGCCGCGTCGTACTCGAGCATCAGCGCGATGACGCCGCTGACGATCGGTGCGGCGAACGACGTGCCCGTGTCCAGGTGGAAGGCCTGGTTCGCCGTCGTGGCGTTGCGGTCGTCCTGCGACGGGGCCAGCCCGACGATGCCGGCGCCGGGGGCACCGATCTCGACGCGGGACCAGGCGTAGGACTGGGGGTGGGCTGACTCCTGCTCGGTGCTCATCCCGACGGAGATCACTCCGGGGAACGACGCGGGGAACAGCGGGCCGACATTCTGGTCACCGTTGCCCGCCGCGGCCACCACGACGATGCCGGCGCTCAGCGCCCGGTGGATGGCCGCCTCGAACTCGTCGAAGAAGGGCACGTCACGCTGCACGGTGAGCGAGAGGTTGATGATGTCGACCTGGGCGTCGACGGCGGCGTTGACGGCGCGCACCGCCGGCTCCAGCGATTCCGGCGCCGGCGCCTGCTGCCCCTCGTCGGGCTGCACCGCGGAATGGGCCAGCGCCCGGTAGGCGAGGACCTCCACGTCCGGGGCGATGCCGGCGAAGTTCGTCAGTGGATGGACCGTGCTGCCGTCCGGCCGCAGCCCCGCCGCCAGCAGGGAGGTGACGAACGTGCCGTGCAGGCAGTCCACCTTCACCTTCTTGTCGCGCTCGTCGTCGGAGACGCCGACGAAGTCGAAACCCTGCACCTGGTCCGGATCGAAGTACAGGCTGCCGGCGGTGCTCACTCCGGTGTCGATCACGGCCACCGTCACGCCCTTGCCGGTGGCGAGGCGCCAGACCTCGTCCATGTTGAGGCGCTGCAGGTGCCACGCGTCGAGCAGTTGTCCCTCGGGGGTGGGCTGGTTGATCTCGCAGCGGGTGGGCCGGAAGACGTCGACCTCCTCGGCGGATGCCCCGACGGTGGCGTTGGACAGCAGGATGCCCGCCGTCATCGCGGCCGCGGTGGCGCGCCAGAGGTATCGCTTCACGCGGGTCAGGGTAGTCGCCGGCGGGGCCAGCGCGAATCTGGCGGCGCCATTTCCGGAACGCGTTGGCGGGCGCGGGCGCGGAAGGGGGAGGATGGGGACGTGCTCGGATACTTCGGTCCCGCAGGGACGTTCACCCACCAGGCGTTGCGCATGATCACCGACGACGAGGCGGTGGCGTTCTCGAGCGTGCGCGAGGCCCTGGATGCGGTGCGCCACGGTGAGGTCAGCGGCGCCGTCGTGCCCATCGAGAACTCCGTCGAGGGCGGGGTGTCGGCCACGCTCGACGAGCTCATCGCCGGCGAGCCGCTCGCCATCCGTGCCGAGATCGTGATCCCCGTCGAGTTCGGGCTCTACGCCCGTGAAGGCACCCAGCTCGCCGACGTGCGGCAGGTGCTGACCCACGGGCACGCGGCGGCGCAGTGTCGCCGGTGGTTGGCGGAGAAGGTGCCCCGGGCGCAGGTCACGGAGGCAGGCTCGACGGCTGGTGCGGCTGCGGAGGTCGCGCGCCCGGAGTCACGCTACGACGCGGCAGTCTGCGCGCGCGTGGCCGGCGACACCTACGGCCTGACGGAGCTGGCCTACGCCATCGAGGACAACCCGGGTGCCGTGACCCGCTTTGTCGAGGTCGGGAAGGCGGGGCCGGTGGCCCGGCGCACGGGCGCCGACAAGACCACGCTGGTCGCCTACATGCGCGAGGACCACTCGGGTGCCCTGCTGGAGATCCTCGAGCAGTTCGCCGTGCGCGGGGTGAACCTGACCCGGATCGAGTCGCGCCCGACGAAGACGATGTTGGGGTCCTACTGCTTCTCGATCGACGTCGAGGGGCACCTGCACGACAAGCGCGTGGGCGAGGCCCTCGAAGGCCTGCACCGCGTCTGCCCCCGCGTCCACTTCCTGGGTTCCTACCCGCGGGCCGATGAGTCGCGGCCGAAGGTGGGCGACGGGTTCACCGATGACTCGTACGACGCGGCCGCGGCCTGGGTGGAGAGCCTCGGCCTGCCGTTCTTGCCCTGAGCCAGGCGCCCGGCGCCTGGTCGAGGGGGCCTAGGCCGACACGACCCGCGCAACGCCGGGCAGGACCTCGAACCGGATGGCGCTGACGGCGCCGATGACGTCGCCGTCGACCTGGTAGGGCACCGGGCGGTCACAGTTGACGACCACGTCGCGCGCCACCCGTCGGTCGACGAACGGCTCGCGCCTGGTGCGGAACAGCACGCCCGCCATCATGCGCAGCACGTCGCGTGAGTGACGCGGCGAGGCGGCCAGCAGGTTGAGCAGCCCGTCGGAGGCGTCCGCGTGGGGGAGCAGCCGCACTCCGGCACGGAGCTCGCCCAGGTTCCCCACCTGGACGAGCGAGGCGTCGCGCAGTAGCACCTCGCCGTCGACGGCGATCCTGCTGGGCACCGGCCGCGCCTTCACGTGGCGCAGCCCGGCGAGCACGTAGCCCAGTTGTCCCAGCCGCTTGAGCCGGGCCGTGGCGTCGGTCACGACGGCTGCGTCCGCGCCCAGCCCCGCCATCACCGCGGCGTAGCCCTGGGCGTCGGTGTCCAGGTTCGTGTAGCGCAAGAGGTCGAACGGGCGGGGCGTGCCGTCGAGCGCCTTCACCAGCGCCGGGCGCAGCCGCAGCGGGAGCCGGAGGTTACGCGCCAGGAGGTTCCCCGTGCCGGAGGGCAACAGCCCGACGGGGATGTCTGTGCGGCGCAGCGCAGCGAGCACCATCCGCACGGTGCCGTCGCCGCCGGCCACGAGCACCCGGTCGACGCCGGCCTCGAGGGCTGCCTTGGCTTGCCCGGCGCCCGGGTCCTCGGGCGTCGTCAGCAGGTACCGGGCCGCAGGGAGGCCGCGGGCGCTGAGTTCGCCGTCGATGATCGCGCGGAAACGCTCACCCTGGCGCACCGAGGCGGGATTGACGACGACCGCGACCCTCATCTACGCCCGCCGCGGCCGCTTGACGAAGAACCAGGGCAGCATGGCGACCGCCAGGACGAACGCGGTGACGGCCCAGGCCCAGCCGAAGCCGAGGATGTCGGCGATGGCCCCGGCCAGCAGGGTGCCGGCGATGGAGCCGAGGTCTGTGGCCATGGAGTAGGTCGAGAGCGCCTGGCCGCCGTTGCGGTTCGACCCGATGAGATCTGCCAGCAGCGCCTGGGAGGCGGGGGCGATGAACGCCGCGCCGGCGCCGGCCGCTGCCGAGAGGATGAAGAACCAGGTGAGGGTGTCGAACCAGCCGAACGGGAGCGTGACAAGGGCGGAGAGGCCTAGGCCGACGACCAGGAATGGGCGCCTGCCCAGCCTGTCGATCAGCCGCCCCGTGGCCTGTTGGGTGATCGCGTTGCCGACGGCGAACAGCGTCAGCGCGATGCCCGCGGCAGCCGCGCCGATGGTGGGGACCGCCGCCGCCATCAGGGGGAGCAGCGCGATTCTCACGCCGAAGTTGGCCCAACCGTGGGCGAAGCCGGTCACCAGCAGCGCCCGGTAGTACGGCAGGGCCATGGCCTCGCTGAGCGTCATCCTCGGCTGCGCCTGCCCCGGCACCTCGGGCGCGCCGGTGTCGCGGCGCAGGAACACCATCACCACGAGCACCGAGGCGAAGACGGCAGCGGCGTAGAGGAAGAACGGCACGCGGAGGCCCAGGCCGGACAGGGCGGAGCCGAGGATGGGGCCGAAGATGTTGCCCAGCAGGAAGGCCGAGCCGTACAGCGACGACGTGTGGCCGCGCTGCCCGGGGGGCGACAGCCGCACCAGTAGGCCCATCGACGACACCGTGAACATGACCGAGCCGATGCCGCCCAGCCCGCGGAACAACAGCAGGGTCCAGTAGTCGGGCGCCAGGCCGCTGAGGGCGCTGGAGAGCGCGACGATGCTCAGGCCCAGCAGGTAGATGCGGCGTTCGCCGAACTTGCCGATGAGGGCGCCGCCCGCAGGGGCGAAGATGAGGCGCACGAACGCGAACACCGACACGATCGCGGAGGCGGCCATCACGCCCACGTCGAAGGACTTGGCGAACTGGGGCAGGATCGGCGCGACGATGCCGAACCCGAGCGCGATGAGGAACGCGGCTGCCACCAGCACCCAGATCTCCGTCGGGATGGGCTCCCTACGTGTCGCCTTAGCCACTCTTCGCCTCTCCATGGGGGCCACGAAACTGACCACGTTCACCCTATCCCCGGGGGGAAGTGCCACGCCCTGCCTTGCTGGGCTGGGAGAGGAACCCGAGTTGGGCACACCGCCCGCGTCCCGGCAGGCGGCCGGTGCTCGCTAGAGTTGGGCGCATGATTGATCCCAAGTGGCTTCGCGTCGATCCCGATCGCGTCCGACGCTCCCAGGCCCTGCGCGGCGCCTCGGTCGAGCTCGTCGACGACCTCATCGCGGCAGACGAGTCCCGGCGCTCCTCGATCGCGTCGTTCGAGACGCTGCGGGCTGAGCAGAAGTCCATCGGCAAGGACGTCGCCAAGGCCAAGGGCGAGGAGAAGGCGGCGCTGATCGCGCGCACCCAGCAGTTGGCCGCAGACGTCAAGCGCGCCCAGGCCGACGCCGACGAGGCGGGCAACCGCTTCGACGAGCTGATGAAGCAGGTGGGCAACCTCGTGATCGACGGCGTGCCCGAGGGCGGCGAGGACGAGGGCGTGATCATCGAGACCGTCGGCACGCCGCGCGACTTCGCGGCCGAAGGCTTCGAGGCCCGTGATCACCTGGAGCTCGGCGAAATGCACGGCGCCATCGACATGGAGCGCGGCACCAAGATCTCGGGGTCGCGTTTCTACGTGCTGACGGGCTTCGGCGCGCAGCTCGAGATCGCGCTGCTGAACCTGGCGATGAGCAAGGCCGCAGAGTGGGGCTTCACGCCGATGATCCCGCCCGCGTTGGTGCGCCCGTCGGCGATGGAGGGCACCGGCTTCCTGGGCCAGGCCGCCCAGGACGTCTACCACCTGCCCGCAGACGACCTGTACCTCGTGGGCACCTCCGAGGTGGCGCTCGCCGCCTACCACTCCGACGAGATCCTCGACGCGGGCACGCTGCCGCGCCGCTACGTCGCCTACTCCCCGTGCTTCCGTCGCGAGGCCGGCTCGCACGGTAAGGACACCCGCGGCATCTTCCGCGTGCACTGGTTCGACAAGGTCGAGATGTTCGTCCACTGCGACCCGGCTGACGCGGAGGAATGGCACCAGAAGCTGCTCGGCTACGAGAAGGATTTCCTCAACGCCCTCGAGGTGCCGTTCCAGGTGCTCGATGTCGCCTCGGGAGACCTCGGTCTGAGCGCGGCCAGGAAGTTCGACTGCTACGCCTGGCTGCCCACCCAGAACCGGTACCGCGAGGTCACCTCCACCTCCAACTGCACGGAGTTTCAGGCCCGCCGGCTCGGCATCCGTGGCCGGTTCGAGGACGGCGTGCGCCCCGTCGCCACGCTCAACGGGACCCTCTGCGCCATGACCCGCATCATCATCATGCTGCTCGAGAACCACCAGCAGGCCGACGGCTCCATCCATGTGCCGGAGGCGCTGCGGCCGTACCTCGGAGGCCGTGACCTGATCACCCCGCCTGTTTCCTGAGGATCATGGGCCGTATTCGCGGTTCACAAGCGGATGAAGCGCGTAGTCTGCCTGCTCTCTACCGTTGGTTGACCCATCGGTGGCATGCTTGGTCTGGTAACAGATCAAGCAACCAGGCGTCCCTGAGGGCAGGGAAGAGAGGCAACGCCATGGAATTCACACCACAACTTGTTGCGCTGGACATCGACGGCACGCTCGTCGATGCGTTCGGCGTCATGCCGGACGAGGTGCGCGCTGCAGTGCGCAGGGCCGTCGACGCGGGGGTCACCGTCGTTCTTTCCACGGGTCGCTCGTGGCTGGCCACGCAACCTATCGCCGATGAGATCGGACTGCCGGAGGGCTGGCACGTGTCGGCCAACGGCGCGATGATGGTCACCTATCCCGAGCTCGAGATCCGGCACGAGACGCGCTTCGACCCCACCGACGTCATCCGTCAGGTCAGCGAGATCGCACCCCATGCCCGCATCGCCGTCCAGGACGGGCTCCACTGGCGGGTGAGCCAGGAGTTCCCGCCCGGAGAACTGCTCGGCAACGTCGAGGTCGTCCCGGTCGAGGACCTGGCCAAGGAGGAGGTGTCCCGCGTCATCGTGCGCGACCCGGACACCACCGAAGAGGCGTTCAGTGAATTGGTGGGGCGGCTCGGGCTCCAGGAGGTGGCCTACTTCGTGGGCTGGTCCGCCTGGCTCGACATCGCACCGAAGGGCATCGACAAGGCGTTCGGCCTGGCGACGGTGTGCCGGGAACTCGGCATCGACCAGAAGGACGTGCTGGCCATCGGCGACGGCCGAAACGACATCGAGATGCTCGAGTGGGCGGGCCGTGGCGTGGCCATGGGCGACGCCCCCGACGAGGTGCTGGCGGCCGCAGACGCGGTCACGGGCAGCTTCGCCGACCTCGGCGTCGTGGAGGAACTGAACCTGTGGTTCCCCGCATTGGAGGCTGAAGGCGCTGCCTGACACCGCCTGAGCAGAGAGAAAGGGCCACCCTTTGGGGGGAGAGGGTGGCCCTTTCAGCTTGAGGGGGTGGTGGTCAGGCGGCAGCGACCCGGCGGGTACCGCGCTTGACGTCGTTGGCGACGGCCACGACCTGGGCCGGCGTCGGGGTCTTCTTCTGGACGGGGCGGGTGACGCCGCCTTCCGCCTCGATACGGCGGAGGTGCCGCTTCACGGTGGAGACGGAGCAGCCGACCTTGGCCGCGATGACGCTCAGCGGTTGATCCGGGTTGGCGGCGCGCATGCGGTGGATCTCGTACCGGTCGAACTGGCGGCCGGAGTTGACGCCCGCGAAGGTGTCGAAGTCTTCAGGAGTGACCGTGATGCCCAGCCGGGCGCGGATCTCCTGGCGCTGGCGACGCGTGGTGCCGGCGACGAAGCCGGAGACGTCGAACTTCACGACGGCGTCCGTCAGGCACTGGGCCATGAGCGGGCAGCCAGCACACATCTTTTCGGCCTGCGAACGGAGCATCTGCTGCTCACGGCGCTCGCCGCGCGACGTCGGGGCAGTGCCGTCGTCGAGGAGCGGATGCAGGAACACATTCGAGTAGGCGACGCAGGCGGTCGTCGGTGCAGTCATGTCAGCCCTTCCGTAGATCCCCTTGTGGAGTGCTGGTTCAAGACTGTCGCTAAAACGCGGGCCATGGGTGCTCACGACATGGGGAGATCTACCCGACTTCTCTGGGTACTGGGCCTAGGCCGCTCTGAGTATCTGGGCTCAGGGATGGTGTATCGGCCGCATCCTCGAGGCTGGACGACGCGGGGGAGAGGCGCCGGGCGGGGCGGTGAAGGCCGAGTGAGTACTCACTAGGATGTGCCCGTGTCCACAGAGTCTGCCATCCGCCCCGGTCCACTTTGGCGCCGGGTGGCGGTAATGGGCCTGATCCTGGCGGATCTCGCCATCCTCTCCAGGGTCTGGTGGATGACGGGACGTGGCCTCGACCTCACCGACGAGGGCATGTACCTCAATTGGATGACCTCCCCGTGGGACTGGCCCTGGGCCAGCACGCAGTTCGCGTTCTTCTTCCATCCGCTGTGGAGTCTGGCGGGCCAGGACCTGGTGCTCGTTCGCCGGTGGACGGTGCTGCTGCTCCTGCTGGTGGGCGTGGGGTTCTTCGCCGCCGTGGTCCGGCGGGCCTTCGCGCTTTCCCGGGGGAGCAGTGTGGCGTGGGGAGCGCTGCTGACGCCGACGGTCCTGCTGGCTGTGGGATCGCAGTCGGTGTTCTTCACCCCCAGCTACAACCTGTTGGGCCTCATCGGTCTGCTCGTGTCCGGGGCGGCGCTCGCCGGCATCCTGCTGCCCGCCCCCACGCCGACCCGGCGTCCGGTGCTGGGGGTCTGGCCCTGGGCGGCACTGGGCGTCGGCGGTGTGGTCTGCTTCGCCTCCCGTCCCACGGCCGGTGCGCTCCTCCTGGTGCTGGTGCTCATCGCGCTCGTCGTGGCAGGCCAATGGAGCTGGCGCGGGCTCGGCGTGGCGGCAGGCGTCGCCCTGACCGCGTTCCTGATCATGACCCTCCTGATCGACGGCGGCCCCGTCCGTTTCCTGGAGCGCGTCCTCGAAGGGCTGGAGCTGTACAGCATCCAGACCCAGCGCGGTGCCCTGGACGCCGTGGTCAACACCTTCACCGAGGATCTCCGGTGGGAACGGGCGGACGTCCTCTGGGGTCTGCTGCTCGGGCTGCTGCTGGCGATCGCCATGGTGCTTCGCCGGGCCGGCCGGTACGCGCCCCACTGCCTGGCCGGGCTCGCCGCGCTCCTGGGCGCGGCGACGGTCTGGGCCATGGCCGACGGGTCCACCCCCCTCACTGGCCGGGTCCTCCGCTCGGCAACGGTGGCCCTCCTCCTCTGGGCGGGCGGCACCGTCGCCTCCCTGGTGACTGCCCGAAGGCTTCGCCGCCCTGTGCTGGCCGCCGTCGGCGCACTTCTGCTGCTGCCCTACGTCTACGCCTTCGGTACGCACTACAGCACCGTCGCACTGGCCGGCTCCGCGGCCTTCTGCTGGCTAGCCAGCTCACTGGTCGCGCTGGGGGCGGCCAGGAAGAGCCGGGCCGCGCTCCCCGCCGTCGCAGGAGTCTGGCTGCTCGCGACGGCGTTGTGCCTGAATGCCGCATCGGGCGCCGCGCCCCGGCAGGAGCCGCTCGCCGCCCAGGACGTCGCCGTCGACCTGGCCGGTAAGGCACTGGTCGACCTTTCGCCGGACATGGCGCGGTACCTCGGTGCGGTGGCAGACGGCGTGGCCGCTGAAGGGTTCGTGGCCGGCACTCCGGTGCTCGACCTGACGGGCGAGTCTCCGGGTCTCGTCTACCATCTGCGGGCCCGGGCCACGGCGGACTCCTGGGTGATCGGCAGATATCCCGGATCCCGTGACCGGCTCGCCCGCGAACTGACGCTCCATACCGATTGCGACCTCATCGGCGCTTCCTGGCTGCTCGTCAGCCCCGACGGGGCGCGTCGCATCGACCCCGAGGTGCTGGGTGAGGCCGGTCTCCAGTTCCCGGACGACTACCGCCTGGCCCTGAGAGAGACGGCTCCCGCCCGCTCAGGCGGCTACGACCTGGAGGTGTGGGCACCAGTGGACGGGGCTGCGCTCAGCGAGCGCTGCTCCGCTCTGCGATAGCGCGCAACTCCGCCGGCGGGGTGAAACCGTGGTCGCCCAGTTCGCGGATGAGTTCGATCAGCCGCAGGGTCGACGAGCGGCGCATGAAGGGTTCCGCCCGCTCCGGCTCTGGGTGCTGCCGCGGTTGGTAGGTCGCCAGGAACTCCCTGATGGATTCGACGTCGTCGCGCACCCAGTAAACGCCCTCAACCCCGCGGAGCATCTCCCACATGGCCGTCCCCTCGAGTAGGTCACGGTGCAGGATGAGCACGTCGAGGCCGAGCGCCAGGTAGTCGAACATCTTGGTGGGGGTCTCGATGCCGGAGTCGCCGATGAAGGTGACGCCGCAGTCCGTGGTCGAGAGCAGGCGCAGGGCCTCCTCGCGTGGCACCCGCGGGTGGCGCACCACGTGGGCGCCGAAGTCTTGCGTCACGGGAGCGCCGATCTGGTGGAACTCCGCATCGGTGCCGGCGATCGCCTCGAGCAGCCTGTCAGGTGGGGTGATCTTGTAGATCTGCCCCGCGTGCGAGAAACGCACGGGGGACCCGGGCTGGCGGTCGACGACAGGCGGCGCGGGCACGCGTTCGTCGAAGCCGTTGGGCACGATCTCGATGCGGGTCTGGGCGCTGCCTCGCACGGTGACGTCCTTGCAGCCCTGGTTCACCACGGTGACGATGTCGGCGTCGAGGTTCCAGCCGGCCTCGAGATACTCAGCGTCCTTCTTCGCCTCGGCGCGCCACGTGTGGCGGGGGTTGCCGACGAATGGATCCCGGTAGTCCAGGATCACGCGCGCGGTCCAGCGTCGCCGGGCGTAGGACGCGAAATCGAAGTAGGGGTAGGGATTGCCCGAGAGGATCACGACGTCGTACTCGTCGTCGCGCTTGTCGAAATAGCGCTCCAGCGCCCAGTTCCAGAAGCCTGCCACCTGCCTGCTGTACGGGTAGGGCCGGGCGACCCCGTCAGCGAGCAGCGTGGCGGCGGTCGGGCTGAGCGGCGAACCGTTGAACACGAGGTTGCCCGTCCAGAGATCGGGGACGCGGTGCACGTGCTCTGGCGCGTCAGGCCAGGGAGTGGCCACTGCATAGTCGACGGTGACCGCACCGTCGGAGAGCATCTCCATCTGCTCGAACCAGTAGTTGACGCGCTGCACTCCCACAGTGGGCGAGGGGCCACCGTAGTACGCCACCAGCAACACCCGGGTCACCCCCTCGAGCGCCTTCCTGTTCGGCACCGGGCGTTCCCTCGCCAGGTCGACCAGCGGGATGGGATCCAGATGCTGCACGGGAGCCGGCCAGGAGCGCGTGAAGGCCTCGGCGACGGCCGGGTCCGGAACGAAGAACCCCTTGGCAGCGGTCATGAGGGCGATGGCCTGTGGCGTGAGGACGGGCTGCCCGGTGAGCAGCACGCCGAAGGGCCAGTACCGGGATCCGGCCGCCCACAGCGCGAGTTCCGTGAGCCAGTCGTTCGGCGCGACCACCGGCATGGGGCGCGGCACGTGCTGCGACAGCCAGTTGAGGACGTAGTTCCACACAGGGGTGGATTCCGCATCAAGTGAGCCGTTGGCGATGCTCATGGTGGGCTGCGGGATGCCGCACAGCACGGGGTTGCCCGTCAGGCGGATGACCTGCGGGTTGTCCGGGTGGCGCGACACGACCCGCCAGCCACGGGCCAGCGACTGCTCGGCCACCGCCGGGTCATCGGTGAAGACCACAGGGGAATAGAGCGTCATGTGAACGTCCTGATCAGGTCGAGTTCGCGGTTGATCGTCGCCTCGACCCCACACTGGCGCTCCACCCTCGCGGCCGCATTACGCGACAGTTCGGGCAGCACCTCCGGGTGCTCGACGAGGTACCAGATAGCCTCGGCGAAGGCCCGGGGGTCGTCTGGCCGGGGCAGCAGGCTGCAGGTGGCGTCGGTGTACTCGGGGATGGCCGCGACGGGGTTGGTGATCGTCACCATGCCGCTGGCCATCGCCTCACCCAGCATCACGCCCTGGGTGTCGTAGCGCGACGGGCAGAGGAAGATGCCGTGGTCGTAGTGCAGCGCGGCCATCTCGGAGGGGCTGGAGTAGCGGTTCTCGACGGTGACGTTGGGAAGCCCGTGCAGCGGGGCGACCTTGCGCTGGAACAGCCGGCCGAAGCCCCGCACCGTGAACTGCAGGTCGAAGAAGCCCGGCCTGGCCTTGAGCAGGCCGATCGCGTTGATGGCGATGTCGTTGCCGTAGTTGCGTTGCTCGAAGCTGCGCATGAGGAGGATGCGGTTGGCCTCGTGCGGCTGCCTCTCGCGGGCCCTGAAGTGAGCCGTGTCGATGTGGTTCGGGATGACGTGGGAGTTGACGGCCTCCGTGCCGACGTCCCACTGCGAGTTCTGTCGCTGCATCTCCGAGACGAACACGATCGCCGCATCCCCACAGGAGAACAGGCTGCGGGCCGCGTCGAACCGGACGCGGTTGAGTTCGTCCAGGGTGGCTCGCCGGAGCGCGAGTTCGGCGGTGGTGAAGTTGCCGGCCAGGCGCCGGTAGTCGCGCACCTCGTAGCCGTGGTACCAGACGATGAGGCGCAGGCCCGGGAGCCGTTCGGTCAGCATTCCGGACACTGTGGGCGACGGGGAGTGGGCGAGCACCGGCACGCCGCGACGCTGCAGCACGTCCAGCGCCGACGGGAGGTCGTCGGTGTGGGTGACGAAGATTTCGGTGGCGGAATCGCGCGCCCGCAGCACGCGGGAGCCCTTCCCCGAAGTGTCGATCACGGCACCCCTGAGGCCGGCCGCCACGTAGGCGTGCACCCGGGAGCGGATGAACTCTCCGCCGTGGCGCCAGGCACGCGGATACGTGGGGGCGACGACGACGAAGTCGAGGTCCTCGGCGAGCAGTTCCTCCCAGTGCGTGGGCTCAGCCATTCCCACGCCCGAGCGCCTTCTTGGCCAGGACTCGGATGGGGCGCTGCAACTGCTTCTTCAACCGCTCGATGTGGCGCTTCTGGGCTGCGATGACCTCAGCCGATTCCTTCTGAGAAGCCTCGGCCGCGGCGAGCTGGTCGCGCAGTGCGTCATGGGCGATGTCGCGCTCGACGAGTCGCTCAGCCATGACACGCGCGTCATCCCGGGCCGATTCGAGCTCGGCCACGAGCGTCGTCATCTCCGCGCGGACGACCTCGAGGTCTGCGGCAAGGGCTTTCCGCAGCCTCTCGTTGTCCTGGGCTGCCTGTTGAAAAGTCACGTCGTCCGAGTCCACGCTCGGCACCTTACCAGCGAGCCGTTCAGGGCAGAGATGGCGATCAGTGGGGTCAGTCGGTGCCGGTGTCCATCGAGGAGCGCTCCACGGCCTCGTCGACATCCGAAGGCCCGGTCGCACCCAGCTCAGCGATGGCCGCGGCTCCGCCGCGCTCCAACTGCCCGATGAGCGCCGCGTGCCCGGCCAGCAGGGTGCCCTGCTGGGCGTACAGCTCGAGCTTCTCGCGAGAATCCGCGATGTCGAGGTTGCGCATGGTGAGCTGGCCGATGCGGTCCGTGGGGCCGAAGGCGGCGTCCTCCACACGCTCCATCGACAGCTTGTGCGGCTGGTAGCTGAGGTGCGGGCCGCGGGTGTCGAGGATGGTGTAGTCGTCGCCGCGGCGCAGGCGCAGATCCACCTCGCCGGTCACGGCGGAGGCGACCCAACGCTGGATGGATTCGCGCAGCATCAGCGACTGCGGGTCCAGCCAACGGCCTTCGTACAGCAGGCGGCCGAGCTTGAGGCCCTGCGCCTGGTAGTTGGCGAGGGTGTCCTCGTTGTGGATGGCCGAGAGGAGACGTTCGTAGGCGATCCAGAGGAGCGCCATGCCCGGTGCCTCGTAGATGCCGCGCGACTTGGCCTCGATGATGCGGTTCTCGATCTGGTCGCTCATGCCGAGTCCGTGGCGACCGCCGATGGCGTTGGCCTCCATGACCAGCGACACCGAGTCGTCGAAGCGGACGCCGTTGATGGCGACGGGGCGGCCGAGCTCGAAGCGGACCGTGACGTCCTCGGTGTCGATGTCCACCGACGGGTCCCAGTACTTCACGCCCATGATCGGCTCAACGGTCTCGAGCGAGACGTTGAGGTCCTCCAGGGTCTTGGCCTCATGCGTGGCGCCCCAGATGTTGGCGTCGGTGGAGTAGGCCTTCTCCTTGGAGTCGCGGTACGGGAGGTCGCGCTCCGTGAGCCAGGCGCTCATCTCCGCGCGCCCGCCCAGCTGCCGCACGAACTCTTCATCGAGCCACGGCTTGTAGATGCGCAGTTGCGGGTTGGCCATGAGGCCGTAGCGGTAGAACCGCTCGATGTCGTTGCCCTTGTAGGTGGAGCCGTCGCCCCAGATGAAGACGTTGTCCTCGGCCATGGCCCGCACCAGGAGCGTGCCGGTGACGGCGCGCCCGATGGGCGTGGTGTTGAAGTACGCCTTGCCCGCCGAACGGATGTGGAACGCGCCACACGCCAGGGCGGACAGGCCCTCGTCGACGAGCTGCGGCTTGCAGTCGATCAGCCGCGAGATCTCGGCGCCGTACTCCACCGCGCGCCCGGGGACCGAGTCGATGTCCGGCTCGTCGTACTGGCCGATGTCTGCCGTGTAGGTGCAGGGCACGGCGCCCGCCTCGCGCATCCACGCGACGGCGACAGAGGTGTCGAGGCCACCGGAGAACGCGATACCGACGCGCTCGCCGACGGGCAGGGAGGTGAGTACTTTGGTCACGGCGCCACTGTAGCCGCAGGGATCACGCTCTCTATACGCTGTCCGACCTTGCGGGCATGCCGGATCCCCGTCGCGGAATATGCCACCATGCCTCCCGCCCGACCCCCGAGGTCCCGTAGACCTGGGCCCTTCGTCGCAGACCCGGGCCCTTCGTCGCAGACCCGGGTCCGTCGTCGCAGACCTGGGTTCACCGTCGCAGACACCGCGTGGGGATGCAGACAGTGCACTGTCTGCGGGGACAGCCCTCATCTGCGACGTCCTCTTACCGTCTGCGACGTGGCCGAGGCAGTCGTCGACCCGATTGCATGCAGGCCTCCGTCAGGCTCCGCGGCGGGCAGTCCGCTCGGCCAGCTTCATGCCCCTCTTCACAATCTCGATGAACGCCGCCGGATTCTGTAGATCGGCCCAGGTCCATCGGATCACGAAATAGTTCTGGGCTCGGAGGCCGTCTTCACGGCGCTTCTCCGCGAAGACCACGTCAGCGGGATCCTGCCCCGGGTTCAACGTGCGTCCGTACTTCACTCGGCCGTCGAACTCGCCGATCAGCCTCAGTTCGGGCCAGAAGAAATCGACGCGGGCGATCTCTCCGTTTGATGTCAGTTCAACCTGCAACTCGGGCATCGGCAGGCCGCTCTGGCTCAGCAGCCACCTGCTGATGGACTCCCCCGGGCTCTCCGCGAGCCCGTCGTAAAGCCGTGCCACGGCCCGGGCACGGCGGATGCCGGGTCGTTTGGCGGCGCGCATGAGTTGCAGGTCAAGCGCATGGGTGGTCAGGCCGGCGCGTAGTGCGGCGTCACCGGCTGCAAGTGCCCATTCAGGCGGTTCGTGGCGTGCCAGATCGACCACGGTGCGGGCGAGGTTGGTCGTAGCGAGGTTGTCGATGATGTCAATCTCGTCCGCCCTGACCGGGCACGAGTAAAGATGCACATCTCTGTCGTCGCGTCCACCGGATGTTCGGGTGCGGGTGAGGTGGACCTTCTCGGTTGCCTTCCGGCGCACGGGCAATCCGTGCAGGGTAGCTGCGGAGGCGTGGCTGACGACCGACTGTGGCGAGCATGCCCCGACGCCCGCCCTGACCCTGGCCAGGTTGAAGTCGCTGGCTTGGGTGAACGCGCCGCGTCGTAACCGGGTGAGCACGCCGTCGGCCATGGCGCGGGGGACGCTGGCCTCAGTCCATCCCTGTTCATAGAGTTCCTGGAGAGTGAAGATCCGCATACCTCCACCTTTGGCAAAACGTCTGCCGATTTACGATCGGCTTCGTTTCCTGTGGATTACTCAGCGTCCTCGCAGACGGCGGGTGTGGCTGCAGACAGTGCACTGTCTGCGAAAACCGGCTGGGTCTGCGACGACGAACCCAGGTCTGCGAGGGCGCGGGCCGGTCTGCGACGACGAACCCAGGTCTGCGAGGACGCGGGCCGGTCTGCGACGACGAACTCAGGTCTGCTAGGACGCGTCGTTGACTGCCCGCGCCGCGGAAGCGGTGTGCGCCGCGGCAGAAGGTAGGATGCTCGCCTAGTACTGTCGGCAGGCTGGAGGCCAGGCATGCAGCGACCCCATGCTGTGATCGCGCTACCCAACAACATCGAGATCGACGCACGCGCGCAGCGCAATGCGTTGGCGCTCGTTGCTGCGGGTTACCGCGTCACCATGGTCGGCTTCGGCACCGGCATCCCCAACGAGGGGGTGATTGCGGGCATCCCGTACATCCTCTGCCAGGCCAGGCCGAAGAGCGGCGGGCCGGCGCCCGCCGCGGGGCCAAAGCCGCCGTCGATCCTCTACCGGATCGTCCGCAAGGCGTTCCACCTCGTGCTCCACCGCCGTCCTCCGCAGAAGGTGGCCAAGGCCATCGCCCGCGTCGAGGAGACAGCCGGAGCCGTGGTCAAGCAGGCCAACAAGCGCGTGCTGCGCCCGGCGCAGGGGTTGGTCAACAAGACGGCCCAGAAGGTCAATGCGCCCAAGCCCGACCCCGACGCGCCGTTCGACTGGCGCTCCGCGCTACCGCACGTGCCGGTGATGACGGATGCCCTGCGCGACGTGATCGCCGGGCTGGAGCCCGACCTCATCGTGACCGACGTCCACCTGCTGCCCATGGGCGCCGAGGTGGCGGACATCCAGCGTGCCAAGGGCAGGCAGATGGGGCTCCTCTACGACGCCCGCGAGTACGTCTACGGCCTGGCCAGCGACGACCAGAACGTCACCTTGGGCTTCCCCGCGCTCGAAACCGAGGCGATGCCCAAGGTCGACGCCACGGTGACCGTCTGCCAGCCCATCGCGGACTTCCTTGCCAAGCAGTACTCCCTGAGCGAGGTGCCCCCGCTGGTGCCCAACGCGCCTATCGGAAACCTGCCGGAGACCGGCCGCACGCTCACCATCCGCGACTTCCTCAAGATCGACGACGAGGCGCCGCTGCTCGTCTACGCGGGCGGGCTCAGCTACCACCGCGGTGTCCACGACGCCGTCGTGGCGCTGAAGGACCTGCCAGGCGTGCACCTGGCGATCGGCGCCCGACGCGAAAGCTCCTACACCGACGAACTCGAGGCGATCGCCACCACGCACGGTGTGCGCGACCGGGTGCACTTCGTGCCCTTCGCCCCCACCCACGAGGTGGCCGAATACCTGGCCTCCGCCACGGCCGCCGTCATGCCGTTCCTGCCTGTGGGCAACCACAACTGGGCAGCGCCGAACAAGTACTTCGAATCCGTCCAGGCACGCCTGCCCATCCTGACCTCCAACATGGACTGGCTCTCGGAACGTGTCACCACGCTGGGGATCGGCGAGGTGTTCCTGCACTCCAACCCGCCGTCGCTGGCCGAGGCGGCGAAGAAGCTGCTCGGGAACCTGGACCAGTACCGGGCCAAGCTCACCGACGAACTCGTGGCGGAGCACACCTTCGAGCACTTCGAGCACGTGATCGTCGACGTGGCCAAGCAGATCACGGACCCTAAGCTCCTGCCGGGCCTCGAGCCCACCAAGCTGCACGACAACCTGGCGGCCATCCGCAGCGACATGCTCCGGCAGCGTGCCACCCTCGCGGATTCGAAGCTGTTCGAGCCCAGGCCGTGGATCCGGATCGGCTGCGCCAACACCGGCGGCCTGCCCCAGCTCTGGGCCAAGGCACTCATGCGTGAGTACCCGCACGCCATCGCCGAATCGGTGTGGCGGCACCGCGAGCAGTCGCTGACGTTCCCCGTCGACGAGACGGTCACCTACGGCCAGTGGGTCTCACCCGCCTGGCAGAAGCAGCTCCAAGCCAAGCTCGAGGACCGCGTCACCCACGTCCTCACGGAATCGGGCCGCTCGGTCATCGGCGCCAAGTTCGGGGCGCACTTCTACGACGAGGTGGGGTGGTTCGCGCGCAAGGGCATCCGCCAGGGCCTCGTTTTCCACGGCTCCGACATCCGCAACCCGCGCATCCACGCCTCCCTCGAGCCGGATTCGCCGTTCAAGGACCCCGCCGAGGAGCTGACGGCCATCCTGCAGCGTCAGGTGGAGGACCTCACGCCGCACGTGCTGAGCTTCGACGGCCCCGTCTTCGTCACCACCAACGACCTCCTCGACTACCTGCCGCAGGCCACCTGGCTGCCCGTCGTCGTCGACACCGACGAATGGCGGACCTCCATGTCGCCCCTGGCCCACGGCGGTCTCCCCATCGTGTTCCACGTGCCTTCACGCCGCTCTATCAAGGGCTCTGAGGACGTCGACGCGGTGTGCCGCGAGCTGGAAGCCGAAGGCCTCATCGTGTACCGCGGCCTCAATGAACTGAGCCGCGAAGAGATGCGCGAGCAGATGCTCACCGCTGACATCGTCATCGACCAGATCCGGCTCGGCGACTACGGCATCACCGCAGTCGAGGCCATGTCCGGCAACCGCGTCGTCATCGGTCACGTCGCAGACCGCGTGCGCCAGCGGATCAAGGATGACGTCCCCATCGTCGAAGCCACGTCGCAGACGCTGCGCAGCGTGCTGCTCGAGGTCGCCGGGGATCCCGCCAGGGCCGCGGTGCTCGGCAGCCGGGGCCGCGAGTACGCCAAGCGGTGGCACGATGGGCGGCACAGCGCCCACGTGCTCGCAGAGTTCATGGGACTGGGCGAGCCGGCCCGTTGATGAAGATCCTCATGCTGGTGGCCACCTCCGTGGCCACGGACACCAGGGTGCTGCGGGAAGCCCGCACCCTCGTCGACGTCGGGCACACCGTGCACATCATCGGCCGCTCGGTCCCTGCCGACTTCGTGCCGGGGCCGGGCATCACGGTGTCGTCGGTGGGCACGTCGTCGGTGTTCCGCGGGGAGGGCCAGCCGTCGTTGGCGGGGAAGAAACTGCCTCCGCACCTGCGCTTGGCCCGGTGGTTGCTGTTGCCGGAGCACCGCCGTTCGTCCTTCGGCCGGTGGGCCGCAGGTGCGGTCAAGGATGCGCAGCAGCGCGACTTCGACGTGGTGCACGCCCACGACTTCACGGCGCTCGCCGCCGGCGACCAACTCGCCCGCGAGCGCAAGGTGCCCCTGGTCTACGACTCGCACGAACTGTGGACGGGCCTCCCCCGCGAGTTCCGGCCCACCCCCCTGGCCGACGCCCGCGAGAAGCGCGTCGAGGGCGAGTGCGGCTCCCGCGCCTCCGCCATCATCACCGTCGGCGACGGTGTCGCGGATGCGCTGAAGGGTGTCCACGGCTGGCAGGACGTCACGGTGGTGCGCAACACCTTCCCGCTGCGCGACGGCCACCCCGCCGTCCCCGAGACGCCCACCGGCCTCGTGTACGCGGGCCGGATCGCCGCCTACCGCGAACTCGAGACCATCGCGGCGGCCAGCAAGCTGGTGGGTCTGCCCATCACCATGTGCGGCCCGGCGGATCAGACCTGGCTCACGTCGTTCGATCCTGGCCGGGTCACCGTCCTGGGTGCACTGCCGCTCGACGAGGCTTCGGCCCTGATGTCGGCCGCCGGACTGTCCCTGGTGACGCACTCCGACAAGTGGGTCAATCACCGCCTCGCCCTCCCCAACAAGCTGTTCCACGCCGTCAGCCTCGGGTTGCCGGTGGTGGCCACCGACATCGGTGAGCTGGCCAAGGTGGTGCGCGAGCACGACCTCGGCACCCTCTACACACCAGGCGACCCCGAGAGCCTCGCCCGCGCAATCGGGGAGGCCGTTGCCGATTTTCCGCGTTACGTGTGTAATGTCGAGGCGGCACGCCCCGCCCTGTGCTGGGATGCCGACGCCGCCCGCCTGCGGGCCGTCTACGAGAAGCTGGCATCCGTGCACGCGGATGGCCGGGGAGAAGGTTAAGTGGCCAACACTGCTGAGACGTCCACGCGGCGCGTCTACACACCGCACAAGGCGGGCATCCCCAACCTCCGGGTGTATTTCACGGAATTGTGGCACCGCCTCGATTTCGCGAAGGAGATGAGCGACACCAACATCCGCGCCGGGAACACCAACACGTTCCTCGGCCAGGCCTGGCTGGTGCTCAACCCGCTCCTCCTCGCGGCCGTCTACTTCCTCCTGGTGATGATCATCGGTGGCGGAAGCCAGTTGGACGCCAACGGTGTCCCGCGGGCCGACTTCCCGCAGATCGCCGGCGGCCTGTTCCTCTTCTTCCTGATCTCGGGCATCGTGCAGGCCTGCGCCACCTCGGTGACCAACGCCGGATCGCTCATCCTGAACATGAACTTCCCGAAGCAGCTGCTGATCTTCGCCAACACCTACCTGGCGCTGCGCCGGTTCGTGCCGACGATGATCGTCTACGCCGTGATCCACGTGGTCTTCGGCAAACCCATCGCCTGGACCCTGCTGTGGGTCCCCCTCGTGGTGCTGCTCGCCGCGCTCATCGGCATGGGTCTCGGATCGATCGTCGCCACCTGGCACGTCTACTTCCGCGACACAGCGAACTTCCTGCCGTACGTCATCCGCATCTGGCTGTACGCGTCGCCGGTGCTGTACACGGGTGAGCAGTTCCTCACCAACCCCATCGGCAAGCGCACGGGCGAGTGGATCCTGTTCAACCCGGTCTTCGGCATCCTCGGCATGTGGAGCGACGCCCTGCACGGCCACAACCCGCCGTGGTACTACGTGGCCACGGCAGTCGCCTGGGCGCTGGCCCTCAGCATCGGCGGCATCCTGTACTTCATCTCTAGGGAGCGTGATTTCGCTGTCCGCCTCTGACGAATCCCAGTACCTGGAGCGCCAGCCCGGAGCACCCGAGCCGGAGGTCCACTCCTCCGTCGCGCCCCCCACGTCCGACGAGGGCGCAGCCATCGTCATCGACGACCTGCACATCACCTACAAGGTGTTCATGGAGCGCAAGAACACGCTCAAGAACGCCATGGTCAAGCGCCTGCGCGGCCAGCAGGTCAACTACCGGGAGGTGCGCGCCCTCCGCGGCGTCACCTTCAACGTGCCGAAAGGCCAGTGCACCGGCGTCATCGGTGCCAACGGCGCCGGCAAGTCGACGCTCATGCGCGCTGTGGCAGGCATCCTGCCGCCGTCGCAGGGCCGCATCGAGATCGACGGCAAGGTTTCCACGCTGCTCGCGCTCGGCGTCGGGTTCAACTCGGCCCTGACCGGTCGCGAGAACGTCGTCCTGGGCGGCCTGGCCGCAGGCCTGACGCGCCAGCAGGTCACGGAGCGCTTCGAGGAAATCGCTGAGTTCGCGGATCTGGGCGACTTCATCGACATGCCGATGCGCACCTACTCCTCGGGCATGTTCTCCCGGCTGGCGTTCTCCGTCGCCGTGCACATGGACCCGGACATCCTCATCATCGATGAAGCCCTGTCGGCCGGCGACGCGAAGTTCAAGGACCGCGCCAACCAGAAGATGGCAGAACTCATGGACCACGCCGGCACGATGCTGCTGGTGTCGCACGCGCTGGGCACCATCCAGGAACTCTCCGACGAGGTGGTCTGGCTGCACAAGGGCAAGCTCATCCGCCGGGGCGACCCGAAGGAAGTGTGCCAGGCCTATCTGGACTTCCTGAAGGTTGGCGACGACTCCATCGTCATGGAGGACTTCTGACCCCCAGAGTGGCGATCGTCACGACGGGGCACGACGTCGCCGACGCCCGCCTGCACCGCACCGTGGCAGCGCTGCAACGCGCCGGCCTGCACGTGCGGGTGCGCGGGCTGTCCTCCACAGGTGCAGGTGCCCGGCCAACGGGGAAGGTGCAGCGCGGCCTCCGCGCTCTGCTGTGGCCCTGGCAGGCCCGCTGCGACGTGCTGATCACCATCGACCCCGACACCGCGCTCTCAGCCTGGGTGTCGTCGCGGGTGCTGCGACGTGCCTGGGTGGCCGACGTCCACGAGGATTACCGCGAGCTGCTGCGCGACAGGGCCTGGGTGCCCAAGCCGCTGCTCGCCGTGCTGCGCGGCGCCGTGTCCCTCCTCAACCGGATCATCACCCGGGCAGACCTGGTGCTGGTCGCCGACGACCACGTGCCGCCGCGCCACGCTCCCCGTCGTTTCGTGATGCGCAACGTCCCGGACGTGACGCTGCTGCCCCCGATGCCGTCGGCTCCCGGTGACAGCACCCTGGGCTACCGCAGGGCGGTCTACATCGGCGACAACCGCACCACCAGGGGCCTCCGCGACATGGTCGAGGCGGTCGCGGCCACCGTCGACGACCCGACGCCCTGGCACCTCGACCTCGTCGGCCCCGTGGCCGCGGCGGACCGCGCCTGGCTCGACGAGCGGCTCACCCGCCGGGATGCGCGCACCGTCACCTGGCACGACCGGCAACCCCCTGCGGAATCCTGGCGCATCGCCGCAGGCGCCGACGTCGGCCTGTGCCTCCTCGCCGACACCCCGGCCTTCCGCGACGCCATGCCGTCGAAGGTGTACGAGTACCTCGCCATGGGCATGCCCACGGTCGCCACGCCGCTGCCCCGCGTGCGGGAACTGGTGGAGGGCACCGGCGCCGGGGTGATCGTCGACGGCGTGCCCGCCACCGTCGAGGCCCTCCGCAGGTTCGCCGCCGAGGCCGACCACCGGGCGGCGCTCGTCGCGAATGCCCGCGCCGCGGGCGAGGAACTCCGCCAGCGGCCCAGCCCCTACGACGAGGCCGCGGCGCGCATCGGCAAGCTCGCGGGCATACTGACGCCATGACCCGGCCACGTTTCCCCAGATTCGTCTACGGCACCGGCCAGGAGCCGGACGCGCGGTTCACGCTGGCCAACGAACGCACGTTCCTCGCCTGGATCCGCACCTCCCTCGCCCTCCTGGCCGGTGGCATCGCGCTGGAGGTGCTGGGGCCGGACATCCACAGCGGCCTCCGCATGGCGGCCTCCATCGTGCTGCTCGTCGCAGGCACGGCCGCCGCACCGATGGCCTGGTGGAGCTGGGCGCGCTACGAGAAGGCCCTCCGCAGTGCGCAGCCGTTGCCGACGACGTTCTTCGCCCTCCCCGTGGCCATCATCGTCGCGCTGGTGGGTGTCCTGATCCTGGCCGGCCTCCTCCTGGCATGATCGTCTACGACCCCGGTCTCCAGCCGGAACGCACCGGCTTGGCCTGGCAACGGACATCGCTCGCCCTCGGCCTGGGCGCCCTGGTGTACGCGCGCATCTCGGCGCAGACGGTGGGCGTGTGGGCGTGGCTCTTGGCCGGGGCCGGCATCCTCACCGCACTGGTGCTCGGGGTGGCGTCGGGTCGGCGGTACCGGTACACCCACCGGTCGCTCACCGCCGGCGTGGTGAAGCTGCCCGACGGGGTGCTGCCCGCCGCGCTGGCCCTGGCCGTCGCCGCTGGGGGCCTCATTGTCCTCGCGCTGACCCTCGTCAGCCCGGCCCGCTAGTGTCGCACCAGGGACCGCAGCCCACTGGGCGCGGCCCGATGTCCGGCCCGGACGTGCATTCTGTATGCTCGCTTGCAGCGATATTCGAAGGGACCCAAGCATGGTTCGCATTGTTGATTCGGCGGACGTCTCACCCGACGCCACCATCGGAGAAGGCTCTTCCATCTGGCACCTGGCCCAGGTGCGTGAGAAGGCCGTCCTCGGTGAGAACTGCATCGTCGGACGCGGCGCCTACGTCGGCACCGGCGTGCAGATGGGTGACAACTGCAAGCTTCAGAACTACGCCCTGGTCTACGAGCCGGCCGTCCTGGAGGACGGGGTCTTCGTCGGTCCCGCGGTCGTGTTCACCAACGACTACTACCCGCGCGCCATCGACCCCGAGGGCAAGCTCAAGCGCGGCGACGACTGGGAGCCGGTGGGCGTGACCTGCAAGCAGGGCTCCTCCATCGGAGCGCGCGCGGTGTGCGTCGCGCCCGTCACCATCGGCCGCTGGGCCATGGTTGCGGCCGGTGCCGTGGTCGTGAAGGACGTACCGGATTTCGCGCTCGTGGCCGGTGTCCCGGCCCGGCGCATCCGCTGGGTGGGCCGCGCGGGCGTGCCGCTCGAGCAGGGTGACACCGAAGGGCTGTGGGTGTGCCCCCAGACCGGCGACAAGTATCAAGAACAAGACGACAACACTCTCGTGGAGGTTTCTCAGTGAACGACTTCATCCCACCGGCCAAGCCGATCATCGGCGATGAGGAGCGCGAGGCGGTCGACCGCGTGCTGCGCTCGGGCATGCTCGCCCAGGGCCCTGAGGTCAAGGCCTTCGAAGAGGAGTTCTCGGCCCACTTCGGTCTGGGTCGCGCCTGTGTGGCGGTTAACTCCGGCACGTCGGGTCTGCACCTGGGCCTGCTGAGCTCCGGCATCGGCCCCGGCGACGAGGTCATCGTCCCGTCGTTCACCTTCGCCGCGACGGCCAACTCGGTCGCGCTGACCGGCGCCACCCCGGTGTTCGCCGACATCGCGCTGGATGATTTCACGCTGGACCCCGCGTCGGTGGAGGCCTCCATCACGGAGCGCACCAAGGCGATCATGCCGGTGCACCTGTACGGTCACCCCGCGAAGATGGTCGAACTGCAGGCCATCGCCGACAAGCACGGCCTGATGCTGTTCGAGGATGCTGCGCAGGCGCACGGCGCCTCGCTCAACGGCACGCCGGTGGGTGCGTTCGGCACGTTCGGCATGTTCTCGCTGTACCCCACCAAGAACATGACCTCCGGTGAGGGTGGCATGGTTTCGGCGGCCAACGACGAGGTTGAGCGCAACCTGCGTCTCTACCGCAACCAGGGCATGCTGCAGCAGTACCACAACGAGGTTGTGGGCCTGAACAACCGCATGACCGACATCCACGCCGCCATCGGCCGCGTCCAGCTGACGAAGGTCGGCGCCTGGACTGAGCAGCGGCAGAGCAACGCCGCGTTCCTGTCGTCGAACCTGGAGGGTGTTGTCGTTCCCCCGGTGCTCGACGGTGCGGTGCACGTCTACCACCAGTACACCGTGCGGGTGGCCGAGGGCCGCGACGAGCTGGCGAAGGCGCTGAAGGACGAGTACAACGTGGGCTCGGGCATGTTCTACCCCGTGCCGAACCACCGCCTCAAGCCGTTCCAGGCTGACGTCGAGCTGCCCAACACCGAGCAGGCCGCCGTGGAGTGCCTCTCGCTGCCCGTGCACCCGTCGCTGTCGCAGGAAGACCTCGAGCGCATCGTCACCGCCGTCAACACGCTCGCCAAGGCCGGTGCATGACAGTGGCGAACCTTCGAGCGGGCCTGATCGGCCTGGGCTCCATGGGCCGTCACCACGCCCGCAACCTGCGCTCCATCGACGGTGTCGACCTGGTGGCAGTGGCGGATCCGGCGGGGGACCCGTTCTCCGTCGCCGGTGATCTGGAGGTGCTGCCCGGCATCGACACGCTGATCGAGCAGAAGCTGGACTACGTGGTGGTGGCCACCCCCACCCGGTACCACGAGGAGATCGGCCTGGCGCTGGCGGAGGCGGGCGTGCATGCGCTGGTGGAGAAGCCGCTGGCGGCAGACACCGGTGCCGCGAAGCGTCTCGCTGAGGCGTTCGCTGCCAAGGGTCTGATCGGCGCCACCGGTCACATCGAGCGGTACAACCCGGCACTGCAGGAGCTGCGCAAGCGGCTCGAGCGGGGCGATCTGGGCGACCTGTACCAGATCTGCACCCGCCGTCAGGGCCCGTTCCCGGCCCGGATCGCTGATGTCGGCGTCGTCAAGGACCTGGCGTCCCACGACATCGACCTCACCGCCTGGGTGACCCAGCGCAAGTACGAACTGGTCGCCGCCCGCACCATGAGCAAGACCGGCCGCGAGTACGAGGACATGGTTTCGGCCACGTGCCAGCTCGAGGGTGGTCTCATGTCGAACCACCTGGTCAACTGGCTGACGCCCACCAAGGAACGCCTGACGATCGTCACCGGCGAGAAGGGCATGTTCGTTGCGGACACCCTGACTGCCGATCTGACGTTCTACGCCAACGGCAACGTCCAGACCACCTGGGCGGACATCGCGCAGTTCCGCGGCGTCTCCGAAGGCGACGTCACCCGCTACGCCATCGCGAAGCCGGAGCCGCTGCGCACCGAGCACGAGCAGTTCCGCGACGCCGTGCTGGGCAAGGAGGCGGACATCGTGACGATGGAGCAGGGTGCCCGCGTCGTCGAGGTGTGCGAGGCCATGATCGAATCGGGCAAGACGGGCCAGTTCATCTCCGTTTCCTGACCTGATCTGAACACCGGCGCCAGAGGCGCTGCACCGAGGGCGATTCCCGCTGTGAAAACAGTGGGGGTCGCCCTCGTGCTGTGCCCGCCGCGGGGGTGCAGCCTCGCGTCAGCCCTCTTCGGGTACCAGGGTGACGTTGTCAGGCAGGTCGTAGTAGACGTGCAGGGTGCGCAGGTAACCCGAGACGAACGCGCGCGGGTAGGTGAGATCGGGCCGGGGGAGCTTTGACGGGATGGGAACCTCCGTCGGCCCGCTGGCGTCCCGGGCGGCTTCGATGGGCCCGACGATGCGGTTGGCCACGAAGCGTTCGTTCTGGCCGAGCCCCCGACGCGTCGCGTCGAACCAGACGGCGGACGGCACGAGGAGCGCCGCGGCGGTCAGCACGGCCAGGTACTGACTCCTCTGCCGGGTCACGAAAATGGCGGCCAGACAGGACAACACCGTCAGGGCCAGCAGGCACAACGGCACGAGATGGACCCTGGTGTTGGCGACCCCGGAGGCGAAGACGAAGATGCAGGACCCGGCGAACGCCGCCCACGCCAAGACCGCCGGGGTGCCCAGGAGGGATGTGCCGGCGAGCAGCGCCAACCCCACCAGCGCGACGGTGGCGATCATGAGGACGAACAGGAGCACGACCAGCCAGGTGTAGCGTTCCGGGAACTCGGCGGTCGCGAGGGAGGGGACGCGGACCCGGTACGCAGCGGCGACCGCGAAGAAGGCGCCTGCCGCGCTCGCTGCCGAGGAGAGCCAGACCGTGGCACTGCGGCCCGTCGAGGGGTGCACCGCTGCCACGGCCAGCAGCGCCACCAGGGCGAGCCACAGCGGCCAGGAGCGGCTGAGCAGCATGGACGACGACACAGCCGTGCCGTGCAGGAGCCGCTCCGCCAGCGGGGAGTCCTGGACCACCTGTCCAGTGCGGTTCCAGAGCCCTGGCGAACTCATGTGGACAGCGAAGGAGACCACGGCCGCGCCCACGAGGACCCACAGTTTGGCGCTCAGTCGGAAGCCGGCGACGAGCACGACACCCACGGCCAGGATGATGCCCGCCCCGGACGACACCTCCTGCATCGCGTCCGTGAGGGCCACGAGCAGAGCGGCGGCCACGACGAGCGGCCACCCCAGCGTTCCACCGCGCAGCAGATCGACGTACACAGCGATACACACGGCCAACATCCCCAAGGGGGCCACGTAGTTCACGCCGCCGGCGGCCCAGAAGATCCCGTCGCCGAAGATGCCCGGCACGAGCCAGCACACAGCAGAGATGGTGCCCAGGCCGGCGGCGTAGACCCAGACTCTGGGGGCGTCGGCCGGCCGGCCACGGGTCGCCGCCCAACCGAGCGCGAGGCCTGTGCCGGTCAGCATGGCGGGGGCGAAGAGTGGGAAGAACCAGATGCCGGGCCTCAGCAGGAGCCTGAGCACCGCGTCGGACACCCGTCCGTTGCGCCGCCCCCAGTCGTCGACGAGCGAATCCCACCAGTACTGGACGGTGAACTGGCCGTACGGTCGCCCCGGTTCCGCGAGGAAGGCGTAATCGTCGCCCGCAAGGAACCAACTCCGGAAGAGCCACCACCACGCCAGGTAACTCAGCACCGCGAGACCGGCAATGGCCCACGTCGCTCGCTCGTACCTGCGTCGACGCACCGGCGTCGGTTCCGTTGCCATGGCGGCCCCCTTCGTCGCTACTGCTGAAGGCTAGCCCGGGAAGGGCCTACGGCACGGCCAGGTTCACGTCTTCACCGCGTGAATGAAGGGCGAAGGCATCCGTCCGGGTGAACAACAGATATGGTGTCGCGAACGGATCCGGCGTGTGCCGGCCGAAAAAGGAGCGGGCCGGTCGATGGCGGGGATCTTCATGTCGGGTGGATGCGTCATCCGCGACACCTTTGAACAGTTGCAGCACGAGCACGAACTGACTGGTTACGTGGCACGCCAGTCGCTCATCAGCGCCGCCTCGCCGCCGGTGGAACTCCCGCCGGGCTTCGAGCCAGCGGGCTTCGAGGAGCGGCAGATGGCGGGCGACCTGACCTCCTCCCTGTTCGGCCGGATCGAAGAGGTGCATGAGCAGACCGACCTCCTGGTGCTGGACCTCCTGGTGGAGCGGCTCGGCGTCATCGAGTTGCCTGGCGGCACCTACGCCACCCGCACGCCCTACCTCAACAAAAGCGGGCTCCTGGGCGAGTTGTTCGAGACGGCGCCCCGGCTCAAGCTCGGTACCAGGGAACACTTCGAGCTGTGGAAGCCTGCCGCCCGGCGCCTCCTGGAGAAGCTGAGCTCGCTGGGCATGCTGGAGCGGACGCTGCTGGTGGAGACCCCCTTCGCCACCACCACGATCTCCGGAACCCCGGTGAAACCCTACGCCGGTTGGACCCCGGAGATCGTGCTGGCCAAGTACTCGATCTACTACGCGTTCCTCCGCGACGGGGGGATGCCGAGCGCCCGGATCCCGGACGAACTGGTGATCTCCGACGACGATCACAAGTGGGGCGCATCGCCCTTCCACTATGCGAAGCAGACCCATGACTGGCTGCGCGACACCATTCTCGAGGCCCTTCCGGCGCCGTCGCCCGACGACCGCCCAGTGACGGCTGCTGCATAGCCCCCGTTGATGACGCTGTAGGCTTTGGGCTGTGTTCGGCGAGGGCCGGAATCCTGAATGGTGAGGAGAATCTCAGGTGAAGATCACCGTCGTTGCGCTGGGGAAGATTGGTCTGCCGCTAGCGGTGCAGTTCGCTGACGCGGGCCACGAGGTCATCGGTGCGGACGTGCAGCAGGGCGTCGTGGACCTGGTCAACCAGGCGACCGAGCCGTTCCCGGGTGAGGCGCACCTGCAGGAGAAGCTCTCCGAGCTGGTGCCCGCCGGCCGCCTGCGCGCCACCACCGACACCAGCGCCGCCGTGGCGGAGTCTGACGCCGTCGTCGTGGTGGTCCCGCTGTTCGTCAACGAGGAGGGCATCCCGGATTTCGAGTGGATGGACAACGCCACGCGCTCCATCGCCGCCGGCCTGAAGCCCGGCACGCTCGTCAGCTACGAGACAACTCTTCCCGTGGGGACCACCCGCAACCGGTGGAAGCCCATGCTGGAGGAGGGGTCCGGCCTCAAGGAGGGCCTCGACTTCCACCTGGTCTTCTCCCCGGAGCGGGTGCTCACCGGCCGGGTGTTTGAAGACCTGCGCAAGTACCCCAAGCTGATCGGTGGCCTCTCAGAGGAGGGCGCCAGGCTCGCCAAGGAGTTCTACGAGGCCGTTCTGAGCTTCGACGAGCGCCCGGACCTGCCGCGCGGCAACGGCGTGTGGGACCTGGGATCGGCCGAGGCCGCAGAGATGGCCAAGCTGGCGGAGACCACCTACCGCGACGTGAACATCGGCCTGGCGAACGAGTTCGCCAAGTTTGCCGGTAAGAGCGGCATCGACGTCTACCAGGTCATCGAAGCCTCCAACTCGCAGCCCTACTCCCACATCCACCGTCCCGGTATCGCCGTGGGCGGGCACTGCATCCCGATCTACCCGCGCCTGTACCTGTGGACGGATCCCGACGCCACCGTCGTGGAGACGGCCCGCAAGGCCAACGCAGCGATGCCCGCGTACGCCGTCTCGATGCTGGCAGATGTCGCCGGCGACCTGAGCGGCAAGCGCGTCGCCGTGCTGGGCGCCTCGTACCGCGGCGGCGTGAAGGAGACGGCGTTCTCCGGGGTGTTCCCGGTGGTCGCCGAGCTCCGCGACCGTGGCGCCGAGGTGGGCGTCCACGACCCGATGTACACCGACGAGGAACTGGCCAAGTACGGCTTCGCGCCCTACCACCTGGGCGAAGAGGCGGACTACGCCGTCGTGCAGACGGATCACATCGAGTACCGCACGCTCACCAAAGAAGACCTGCCTGGCGTGAGCGCCATCGTCGACGGTCGCCGCAGCCTCGACCCGGTGGACTTCCCCGGCGTCGACATCCGGGTCATCGGCCTCGGCTGATCCCACACCAACGACATCACCCGGCCTGATCCAGGCCGGGTGATCGTTTTTTGGGCGTGGGGCTCCCAACCGTGAGGCGGGCTGGCCTCAGCCGGCGAAGTTGAGGAGCGCCTCGATGACCCGCTCGGAGGCGTGGCCGTCGCCGTAGGGCTGGCCCAGGTCTGTGGTGGGGGCGGGCCGGACGATCACGTCGGAGAGCTGGGTCAGTTCGGGGTCGAGGATGTTCCACCCGCTGTCGATGGTCTCGGTCCACTCGGTCTCCGTGCGGATCGTGGTGGTGGGCGTGCCGAGGAGGAAGGCCTCCTTCTGCAGGCCACCCGAATCCGTGACCACACCTGCGGCGGCCATCACGGCGCGCACCATCTGCGGGTAGGCCAGCGGCTCGACGGCGAACAGCGAGCCGTTCGACAGCGCCAGGCCGTGCTTCTTGGCCAGCGCCACGAGGCGGGGGTGGGCGAGCAGCACGACGGGCACCGGGGCGGCCTTCAGCGCGCTGAGGATGGCGCGGAGGCGCTCGGGGTCGTCGGTGTTGTCGGCGCGGTGGATGGTGGCCAGCGCGAACGGCTGTTCCGGGTCCACGCCCTGGGGCAGTTGCGGGGCGTCATTGGCGACTGCGTCCCGAGTGGCGAGGCACACGTCGGTCATCACGTCGCCGACGAGCAGCGCCCGGTTCGCCAGGCCCTCCTTGGCGAGGTTGTCCATGCCCACCTGCGTGGGCACGAGCAGCAGGTCTGAGAGGTGGTCCGTGATGATGCGGTTGTGTTCCTCCGGCATGCGCCGGTTGAAGGACCGGAGGCCCGATTCGAGGTGCGCGAGCTTGACGTGCATCTTGACCGCGGCCATCGCGGCGGCGGCGGTGGAGTTGGTGTCGCCGTAGGCCAACACCCAGTCGGGCTGGTACTCCTCCAGCACGCCGTCCATCTGGGAGAGCATCGCGCCGGTCTGGCGGCCGTGGGTGCCGGAGCCGACACCCAGGTGCGCGTCGGGGGCGGGGATGCCGAGATCCCGGAAGAACACATCTGACAGCAGCGGGTCGTAGTGCTGCCCGGTGTGCACGATGATGTGTTCCACGTCGTCATACTGCTGGGCGGCCCGCACGATGGGGCCGAGCTTGACGAACTGGGGACGGGCACCGACGACGCTCATGAACTTCACGCGCTCCAGTCTGGCACAGCGCCGTGCGGTCCCGGCGCACCCGCGACGGGGGTGTCAGGGGTCGGAGGTCGTCCACGCGTCGCGGCCCTCCCACGTGCAGACACACACCTCGTTGCCCTCCGGGTCTGCGAGCACCCAGAAGCTGGGCGCCTCGGTGTCGTTGATGATGGTGCCACCCGCGTCGGTGGCCGCCTTCAGCCGGGCCGGGGCCTCGTCGTGGGCGACGGTGAGGTCGAGGTGGATCCGGTTGCGCTGCGAGCGGGGCTCATCCATCTGCTGGAACCAGATGGGCGGACCGATGAAATCCGGATCCGTGAGGGCGTCGTCGTCCAGGTCCCAGCCGGTGACGGCCTGCCAGAAGGCGGCCACGGTCGGGATGTCGAGGGCGTCGATGGCGATCTCTATCTGCGCCAGCCTGCCGGGCTCCGACGTGAGGCCCCGCTCACGGACGAGCTCTGTCACGGCGGTGCCGAACCGCACGTCACGGTCCGTGATGGCGCCGACGTCGTGGCTGGCGACCGCGAGGTGCACGCGGTTGTAGCGCACGTCGATCTCCGGGTGGTGGTCGTGCTCGTTGGCCAGTGCCGCGACGGCGTTGACGAAGCTGAGGGCCTCGTCGAACGAGCCGGCGTCGACCAGGAGGTGCATCCGGCCGAGCAGGTAGCGCCACTGGGGGAGTTGCTCACTGGCATCGTGTCTGGAGAGTTTCGTCATGCCACACGATAAGCCGGGGCGGGTGCCGGTGTCTGTAGAGTTGCGGTGGCTCGTCTCCCTGCAGAAAGGCGCACCAGTGTCAGACCGCAAGCCCCGTGTCGTGCTGTTCCGGCACGCCCCCGTCGACTTCGACTCCCGCGCCAAGCGCATCGCGGGCACCCTGCACAGGGGAGGCTTCGAGCCCATCATCATCTCCCTGGAACCCGCCGGCGGGACGTCCGAGGAGTTCCTGCTGGACGACGCCATCCGGGTCATCCGGGTGCCGCTGGCGTTCCGGCCCAAGGAGTCGCTGCTGAAATCGGTGCCGACGGATCCGAATGCGCCGGACCCGGCCGTCGAGCAGGTGCGCGCGCTGCGTCGCCGCCGCGGCATCTACGCCGAGCGGGTCAAGGGTGCTGACGCGGCCTCGGCCAAGGCCGCCGCGCACTACGCGAAGCTCACGGCCCAGATGGCACCCTTCGTCGCCGGCCGGCTCGGCCGACGCGTGGCCCACCGCGTGGGATGGGCGCTCGACACCGTCACGGCCCCGCTGCGACCCGATGCCGCGCACCGTGACCTCTACCGCGACCTCGACCTCGCCACCACGCTGCCCATCGCGGACCACACGGCCTACACCCTCACGGATCTCCTGATCTCGCTGCGGCCCGACATCCTGCACGCCCACCACCCCAACGTGCTCCCCGCCGCGTGGCAGGCGCTCGACGCGCTGCGCTCCGCCGGCCACCCCGTCCGCGTCTCGCTGGACATCCGCGAGAACTTCACCGGCCTCCCGGACAAGGAGATCGGCGACATCGTGGCCCACCGCACGCTGCTGGAACTGCAGCGTCGCTTCATGCCCTTCGCAGATCACGTCACGTCGGTGAACCAGCAGATCGCCGACATCGTCACGGAGCAGTACGCCCTGGAGCGCCCTGCCATCGAGTTGCGCAACTACCCGGTGCTGGCGGAGCCCACCGGTCCCCGCACCGTGCGTGAGGCGGCAGGGGTCGACGACGGCACGCCGTTGATCGTCTACTCCGGCGTCATGAGCCGTGCCCGGGGCATGGACACCCTGATCGACGCCATGGCGCACGTGCCGGCCGAGGCCCATCTGGCCATCGTCACGATGCCGTTGCCGCATCCCATGGAGCCCGAGCTGATGGAGCAGGCCGAGGGACTGGGTGTGGCGGACCGGATCCATTTCGTGCCCGCCGTGGACCAGAGCGAGCTGATCCACTACCTCAGCGGCGCGGATGTCGCCGTCCACCCCATGCCCGGGGGGTCGCCGAACCACGACCAGGCCATGCCGAACAAGCTGTTCGAGTACCTCCACGCCGGCCTCACGTTCGTCACGTCCGACGCCAAGTTGCTGGCGCAGTTCGTCACCGACAACGGCATGGGCCGTGTGTTCCGCTCGCATGACGCGGAAGACCTCGGCCGCCAGCTGACGGCCGCCCTGGCCGCCCCCGTGCCGGCCGAGCACCTCGCGGCGCTCGCCGAGCGGTACTCCTGGCAGCACAACGAAGCGGTCATCCTGAAGGAGTTCTCCAGGCTCGCCAACCTCACGGAGACCGACCCCCGCAGCGGCCGGGCCCGGATCACGCCCGCCGAGGCGCCCTTCCGTGCGTCGGGCTCCGCCGTCGAACCCCCGCACGTGGTGCTGTTCCGGCACGCCCCGGTCGACATCGACACCCGGGCCAAGAAGATCGCCCAGACGCTGAGCCGCGGCGGCTACCGCGTCACGATCGTGTCGGTGGAGCAGCCTGGCAGTGCCCCCGGCGAGGCCGTCATGAACGACGTGCGGATCATCCGGGTGCCCCTGCAGAATGCGCCGGCCGCACCGCCGAAGCCCACCTCGCTGCCTGAGCGCCTCGTCGCCAAACTACAGCGCGACGCCCCCGCGCGGGTCCGGGCGCTGGTGACCCCGCCGTCGCAGCGCCCCGAGGCCATCATCGAGGCGCACACCGGCACCCTCGCGCAGTTGCTCGTGAGCCTGAAGCCCGATGTGCTGCACGTCCATCACCCCTACGTGTTCGACGCGGCCCGCGTCGCGCTGCGCCGGCTCGGCCCCGAGGTGCGGATGGTCTACGACGCCCGCGAGAACTGGGCCGGCCTCCCCGTCGTCGAACGGGGCGCCCGCGCGCGGCACGAGATGCTCGTGCACGCGGAGGCGGCCGGCATCGTGCACGCCGACGGTGTGCTCACCGTCGCCGAACCCCTCGCGGACGACCTCAAGGCAAGGTTCCGGCTGCCCCGGCGCCCGACGGTGGCGCTGCACTATCCGGTGGAGTACCCCCTCGTCGGCACGCGCACGGTGCGGGAGGCGCTCGGCCTGGGCGACGACGTGCAGCTGCTCGTGTACTCGGGGGTCCTGAGCCGGGCCCGCAACCTGGACCTGCTGATCAGGGGCCTGGCGGAGCTGCCGGAGCACGTGCACCTGGCCCTGGTGGCGGTTCCGTACCCGCATCCGCGGGAGGCCGAGCTGCGCAAGGTGGCCGATGTCGCCGGGGTGGCCCAGAGCCGCCTGCACTTCGCGCCCCCGGTGGACCAGCACGAGTTGGCGTACTACCTGAGCGGCGCGGATGTCGCCGTCTCGGCCATCCCCAAGGGGTCGCCGAACCACGATCTGGCCCTCCCCAACAAGCTCTTCGAGTACCTCCACGCGCGCCTGCCGCTGGTGCACGCCGACGCGGCCGCCATGCGGGCGTTCACCCGGCGTGAGGGCACCGGCACGGTGTTCCGCAGCGGCGACCTGGCCGACTACCTGCGCGCGGTGCGCCAGAACCTGGAGTCGCCGGTGCCCGCCGAACTGCTGGCGGAGAAGGCCGCGGAGCGCACCTGGCAGCACCTCGAGCCGCGGATCCTGGGTCTCTACGACCGGCTGACCGGCTTCATCCATACGGAACCGGGGCCGGACTTCCCGCCGATGACGGTCACCGAGGTGGTCGACCGGGAGGGCTGACGCGGCCATCCTCTGCGCGTTAGGGTGGTTTCCATGCGCGCTGTCATCGTTGAGGCCCCCGGAGATGTCGACGTCCTGAACATCGGCGAGGCGGCGAAGCCCACCCCCGGCCCTGGCGAGGTGCTGGTGCGCACGGTCGCCTCCGGCGTCAACCGGGCTGATCTCCTGCAGCGTCAGGGCCACTACCCGCCCCCTCCCGGCATCACCGACATCATCGGCCTCGAGGCCAGCGGTGTCGTGGAAGAGGTCGGCGAAGGCGTCGAGCGCTGGAACCAGGGTGACGAGGTGGTGGCGCTGCTGGCAGGCGGCGGCTACGCGGAGTTCTTCGTCGCGCCGGAGGGCCAGCTCATCTCGCCCCCGCCGGGAGTCGACCTGGTCTCGTCGGCCGGGGTGCTGGAAGTGGCGGCCACCGTGTTGTCGAACCTGCGGGTGGGGAACCTGGCCCACGGTGAGGTGTTCCTCGCCCATGGTGGCGCCGGCGGCATCGGCACGTTCGCCACGCAGTACGCCAAGGCGCTGGGCGCTGTCGTCGCCGCCACCGCGGGAAGCGAAGCGAAGCTCCAGCACTGCAGGGACCACGGCGCGGACTTCGCATTCGACTACCACGGTGACTGGGTCTCGGAACTCCGGGAGGCCACCGGCGGTGCCGATGTCATCCTTGACATCATCGGCGCGAAGTACCTCGAGGCCAACGTCAAGGCGCTGAAGAAGCGGGGCCGCATCGTCGTGATCGGCCTGCAGGGCGGGGTGAAGGGGACGCTCAACCTGGGCGCGCTCCTCTCCAAGCAGGCGAGCATCACCGCCACCTCGCTGCGCTTCCGGCCGGACACGGAAAAGGCGGAGATCTGTGCCGCCGTGGAGGCGCAGGTATGGCCGATGTTGAATGACGGCCGAATCAAACTTTCCCCAGAGACGCGCATTCCCTTCGACGAGGTGCGCACCGCCCACGAAAAGCTCGCCGGAGGCGACAATGTGGGCAAAATCGTGCTGGTCCACTGAGCCGTCGAACCGGGCGACACGCCGAGGTACAGAACCGTTTCCAAACATGGATCAGCGCCTTTGTTCCACGATCAAACAGCAGTTGGTCTGCGGCTTCAGTGACCGGGCGACGGGGAGGGTCGCCGTTCGCCCTCATGTCGCGATTCGTGGGCTATTGACCTTTCCGTAACGACTGTTCTAGCGTCGGCCACAGCCAGTGCTGGCCAGGGGGAAGCAGGACGCAGCCCCCGTACATTCAGGCCCGAGCGCGGGTGCCGCCGTGCATTCCGCCGTGCCATCAATTCTTGGGGAAGAAGTCATGGAACAAGTCAGCATTCGTCGACCCTTGGCGTGGATGATCGCCATTGCAGTCCTTCTCAGCGGATTCTTCGCAGCCTCCCTCAACAGAGCCTGGGCGGCCCCGGATGACGGGGTTGCCGACATCAAGGGGTTCTTGTCGACGAACCCCACGGGGAACCTGGCCACCTGGTCCAAGGACCTCGGAACGGTAGGAGCGTTGGCGCTCCCGCTGCCCCTGGTGACGTCGTCGCCAGGGGCATTGCTGGGTGTGGACGACCTCATCCAGAAGGTGGTCGTCGACACCCTGTCGGGCGTTGAGAACTTCACCGACCTGACCACGGGCACCTTCCCCTTCACGCTTCCTGACGGGCGCAGCGGCACGCTGATCACGAACGCCACGCAGGTCGGCGCCGGCTGGCGCGTCGACTTCACGGCGACCGTGAACCGCACCGTCACCGGGCTGGATCTTCACCTCGCCGACGACGCCACGGGCGTCGACCTCTCCGTCACCGGCGGCGTCTCCGCCGCGGTCGCGGCCCAGGTGAAGTTCAGCATCCAGGAAGACGGCAGCGGCGGCGTGTGGATGATCCATGACACCGACCCCACAACCCAGTCACCCCGCCTCGACATCGACGTCACAGCCACGGTGACTGCCAACGCCAAGGCCGCCGTCGGCATCCTGGGCGTGTCGCTGACCGGCTCGACGCTGTCGGTCAAGCACTACACGAAGGCCACCTTCAACGACCCCAACAACGACGGCAAGCTCGCCTTCGTGGGCAACCAGGCTGAGCTGGCGGCGGCCGGCTCGCTCGAGGGCCTCGTGCAGGCGGACCTCGATGTGGACAGCAACAGCTCGATCTCCGGTCAGTTCACCCTCGGCGCCGATACGACCGTGACCATCCCGGGCTTCCCGACGACGGTGAACGCCACCGTCGCCGTCAACTGGCCCGACATCACGCAGGGTGCGCCGCAGGTCACCGCGACCGGCTTCGACGCCACCCTCGGCAAGTTCCAGAACATGAACCTGCAGAACCTCGCCGACGGACTCGCCCGCGTGATCACCGCCATCAACGCGATCCAGCAGCGCAACTACGACTCCGGTGGCGTGCCCACCGGCAACCTGGACCTCCCCTTCATGCGCGGGACCCTGGCCGACGTCATCGCCATCGCCGAACCGCTGAAGGCCTTCCTCGCGGACAACGTCTGGTCCGACGGTGACCCGGCGAGGCTCGGCACCCCCAAGTTCAGCTCGCTGCAGGACCTCCTGACCAAGCTCAACGCCAGCCTCGATCTCGGCACGGTCAGCTGGGACTCCACCAACAACAAGTTCGTCATCCCGCTGGAGTTCTCGGACACGGCCTCCGGGAACCTCGACAAGGCCGCACAGGACCTCTCGGGCACCAGCAGCACCTTCACCGACACCACCATGACCGTTTCCGGCACCCCCTGGGCGGGCCAGGACCTGTCCGGACGTCGGGTCGTCGCCGGTTCATCGGGCGGCGAGATCGCCAGCAACACCGACAACTCCCTCACCCTCACCGGCAACTGGGCGCCCAGCACCCCCACCGGCACCGTCAACTGGGTCATCTCGGGTCCGGAGGAGCGCACCGGCGCCATCACGTTCGCCGATGTGCTCACCAACGACGACGGCGCGGGCATCCTCGGCGCGAACGCCGAGGCGAGCGCCGCAGTGGTGAGCGCCACCCACAAGGCCACCATCACCGTCGTGCTCGACCTGAACGACCCCGTGACGGGCATCGGGTGCGCACCGGCAGACAAGGCAGGACAGCCCTGCCCGTACGAGACCACCATCGCGGGCATGAAGATGCAGGTCGACGAATGGCCGCTGCCCACCGACCGGGTGATGCTGCGCACCGGCTCCACGATCTACACCGCGGACTTCCCGATCGAATCGACGATCGACATGCAGGCCAGGGCAGGCTTCTTCAAGGTCAACATCAAGGGCGACCTCGTCATGTGCCGCTCCAGCCAGAACGACACCTGTAGCGACACCGGCACCGATCCCATGGTCTCCATGGCACTGAAGCCCATCGGCGACGCCCAGAAGGACATCCGGCTCAGCAAGCTCGTCAGCATGCTCGTGACCGATCCCGGCGCCGTGCTGACCCCCGACATCAACATCCGCGCCAAGGCGACGGCGAGCATCACCGTGCCGGAACTCGAGGGCTTCGTCGGCAACGACGTGACGTTCACCCTCAACTGGACGGATCTGACCGACCCCGACACGCTCGCGTTCACCGCGCCGAACTTCTCGAAGCTCACCTCGCTCGATTTCTCCGTTGACAACCCCAAGGCGTTGTTCAACATGGTCATCAAGCAGCTGCAGACCCTGGTGCACAACATCGCCGAGGCCGATCCCGGCACTGGCAGCGACGCCTACAACACCAAGCTGCCGGGCATCGGCCGCTCCCTGCGCGACCTGGTCCTCAGTGACCAGGCCAACGGCGACGCGGGCGTCACCTACGGCACCAAGACCCTCGTCGACAGCACCCGCACCGCCGCCGCAGCGAAGTTCACGCAGGCGATGGTGGGCCGCGCGATCACGGTGGGCACGCAGGTCAACATCGTCGAATCGGTGAGCACCGACGGCACCACGCTCACCATGGTCAAGGACTGGGACGCCCTCCCGGTGGCCGGCACGCGCTACACCGCCCGTGCCGCGCTGCTCGACGCGGTCGACTGGCTCGTGGCGAACAACCCCGACACCATCCAGGACCTGGTGACCAACCTCAATTCCCGCCTCGGCGGCACGCCGCTCTCCGTGGCCTACGTGCCCGGGACGGCCCCGGCACCGGCCAGCCTCGTGCTGAAGGTGGCCTGGGACCGCAGCTACCGCACCGACACCCCCATCGCGGTGGATCTCGGCGCGCTCGGCGACGTGGTCACGGTCAAGGCGACCGGCCAGGCGCAGGCCAGCGTCACCGGCTCCGTGAAGGTGGGAATCCTGGTGCCGCTCAGCACTGCGGATCCGGGCTTCAAGGTGATGGAGGACTCCAGCATCTCGGTGCACGCCAACGCCTCCGGCGAGGGCGTCCTCACCGGCACCCTCGGCCCCCTGTCGCTGTCGCTGGGTGACCCCTCCGGCGCTGAAGGCGCCGAGAAGGCCAAGGTCGCCGTGGATCTCGGCGTGCGCATCGGCGTCGACGGCGCCACCGCGAACAACCCGGTGGACTGGTCCACCTTCCTCAGCAGCGCCGGCGTGAAGCTCAACCCCACGGGGATGGCGACCGGCGGCGTCACGTGTGAGAGCGGCATCACCACCGAACTCATGGCGTGTGCGAACGTGCCGCTCTTCGCCAAGGGCGTGAGCGATTACACCTCTGTGGGCGCCCTCAAGGTGCGCCTGCCGCGCTCGTCCGACCTGGGTGATCTGCTGCCCAGCGGCAACCTGCCCGCGCCCGACGACGCGCTCAAGCAGCTCGACATCCCGGCTGATCTCGCCGCGCGCATCGCCGCTGCGGTGCTGGACTTCGGCCAGTTCGAGCACGGCCTCGACAGTTACCTGGCCACAGCTGAGGTTGCACTGCGGGCGGCCTCGTTCGAGGGCAAGCTGCCGCTCGTCGGCAAGGACCTGCAGCAGGGCGCCGACTTCCTCGGCACGCTGCGCACCACGCTGAAGAATGAGGTGCTCGGGGGCCTGACCAGCTTCAGCCCCAAGGACTGGGTGGCAGAGGTCAACAAGCGCCTCGACGAGAAGCTCACCGCAGCCGGCCTCCAAGCGGTATCCCCGCTGGTCGGCCTGGAGTGCAAGGCGTTCCTGGAGCCGGCTACGGGCCTGACGGCAGTGGCCGTGCCTGTTCCGGCGGCGGATGCCGTGAAGCAGACGTATGAGTACCGCGTCGTCGCGTACCAGGGCGAGCCCGATGCCAAGGAGGACACCGTCGCGAGCAGCGTCGCCTCCGTCGAGCAGACTGCACTGTCCGCGAGCGTGGGCGTGAAGCTGGACTGGACGGCTGTCGCGGGAGCGACCGGCTACAAGGTGCTGCGCAAGCTCTCCACCGACGCCGAGTTCATGTTCCTCTTCGACGTGGGCTCCGCTCTGACCTACACCGACAACGGGACGGCCACAGCGGCCGCCTACACCCTCGTCCTCGAGAAGCCTCAGCTGATCGACTGCCCCGCGAACCAGGTGGGTGGGGTCACGCTCGAGGTGACCGTGCGCGATGAGTTCACCGGCGCGTCGCGCCCGCTGGACATCGGCATCCCCGGCCTGTCCCTCAAGGCTGACCCGGCGAGCGGGCAGAGCACCGTCAGCGTGGGCGCGAAGTTCGCGCTCCACCTGAAGGTGGGACTGAACCTCAACGACGGCTTCTACGTGGCCACGCAGGACGGCTGGGACACCGTCGACGGCAACGCCGTGGCGAGCCCAGAACTGGGCGTCGAGCTGACCGTGACCATGCCCGCCAAGGTGGAGGCGAAGCTCGCCTTCATCGGTGTGGACATCACCTCGGCCGGGGCGCCTGAGGTGTTCACCGGCCACTTCAAGGTGGATCTACACCAGCCCGGGCAGACCGGCAGTTGCTTCGCCGCCGCCGACGCCCTGTGTGCGCCGAGCGACAGCGCCAAGCTGACGTTCGCCGATCTCAGCACGGCCTCCATGGGAGACCTGTTCGCAGTGTCGATCGGCGCCGCTGTCACCATCGACTGGGACATCGAGTCCCGGATCGAGATCGACGGCGACGACTCGCTCCTGCCTGGTGTGAAGGTCAACTTCGAGCTGGGCTGGACGATCTCCGCCGACAACGACGGCGGGTCGCTGCGGTCCAGCGTCGGTACCCCGACGATCGCGTTCAACGACTTCCAGATCGACGCCGGCAAGGTGTTCTCGGACATCCTCGGCCCCATCCTGGAGAAGGTGAAGAGCGTCACGGGCCCCATCCAGCCGATCATCGACGCGCTCTACGCGCCGCTGCCGGTGCTGTCCGACGTCAGCAAGGCTGCAGGCGGTGGCGACATCAGCCTGTTCACCCTCGCGGAGACGTTCAGCACGCTCGCTGACGGGCCGGACCTCACCATGGTGAAGCGCATCACGAACGTGATCACGCTGCTCAACTCGTTGCCCGAGTGCACGACCAGTTGCTGGGTGACGATCGGCAGCTTCAAGGTGCTCGGCGACGACGCGCTCGACACGACGCTCACCCCGGACGTGGCCGGCAGCCTGATCACCGGTGGCGTGCCGAACGCCACCCTCCTGTCGGATCTCAACGGGAAGGCCGACGGTTCCGCGCCCGCCACCTTCACCGTTCCGGGGGGATCGGCGCCCGCAGGCAAGGCGAATGAGGCCGGCATCACGTTCCCGATCTTCCAGGAACCCACTAAGGCGTTCGCCCTGCTGATGGGCGGCGACATCGACATCGTCAAGTTCGACTCCGGCAACCTGACGCTGGGCTTCGCCTTCAGCCAGGAGTTCGGACCGGTCTACGCACCGCCGCCGGTGCTGCTGACCCTGTCGGGTTCAGCGTCGATCACGGCGCGTATCCGGGCCGGCATGGACACCTACGGCATCCGCAAGGCCATCGAGATGCGGGACACCGCCTCCGCAGGTGAGATCGCGGTCAGCGTGCTCGACGGTCTCTACTTCGACACCAATGACGAGAACGGCAAGCCGCTGCCGGTGGTCACGCTCAAGGGCGAGATCGCCGCGGGCGCGATGGTCAGCGTCCTGGTCGTGTCCGTGGGCGTCGAGGGTGGGCTGGGTCTCACGGTCGGCCTCTACTGGAACGATCCGAACAACGACGGGAAGTTCAGGCTCACGGAATTCGTCCAGGCACTGGTGGTCAACCCGTTGTGTCTGTTCCAGATGTCTGGCCGGGTCTATCTGTTCCTGCAACTCAACATCAAGATCGGCGTGAGCATCTTCTCCGTGTCGTTCTCGGTGCGGTTGGTGGAACTGACCCTGTTGGACTTCACCGTGAAGGTGGACTGTTCGCCGCCTCCGCCCAACGTCGGCGGCGTGGTGGGTGACACGCTCTACGTCTTCACCGGCAAGCTGGGCACGGACTCCTACCGCGGCGCCCCGTGGGGCGCCAAGGCTGACGGCGACGCCGAGGTCATCAAGGTCACGCAGCTCCACTACGCGCAGACCACGGCCAACATCGACGGCACCGACGGCGCCTACGACGGCATCAAGGTGCAGATGCTCGGCATCACGCGTGAGTTCCACGACCCGGGCATCAAGCGCGTCGTCGTGGACGGCACCAGCAGTCCTGTGCCGATGAAGCTGACGTTCAGCGGTGACGGCCAGCGCCAGACGGAGGTCACTCCTGAGGGCGCACCGCCGCCGGCAACCACGGCGTTCGACCGTGAGGTCGTCGTCAAGGGCACCGGATCCGCCGACCAGATCACGGCGGGCAACGGCCCGGCGTACATCGACGGCGCCGGTGGCGACGATGTCATCACCACGGTGGACTCCGGCCTCACGGTGAACGGTCTCGTCTCCAAGGCGTGGGTCGCCGGTGGCGCTGGTGCCGACAACATCACCGTCGGTGACGGCGACAACAAGGTGGCCGGCGACGCCACCCTGGCGTTCACCCAGAACACCTCTGCGCTCACCACCGTCAAGGCAGTGGACGCCGAGAGCGACCCGCCGGACATCCCGGTGGGGGCCGTGATCGCCTATGCCTCCGCGAAGGATCCGACGACGCAGGCCCAGGGCGACAACTGGGCCGGCGACACCATCCGCGTCGGTCTCGGCGCCAGCAAGGTGCGCGGCAACGCCGGCGACGACACCATCTCGGTGACGACCAACACGCCGACGCTGAGCTCGAAGGGCAGCAGGCTCATCGGCGACGACGGCAACGACCGCCTCAACGGTGGGGCCGGCAACGACGTGATCTTCACCGGCGCTGAACTCGACTACGGCGTGGACGATGTCGGCTCCGACGACGCCGACGTGACGACGTTCAACATCGTCAACTCGGGCGAGGGCAACGACTTCGTCTGGGGCAGCAAGGGTGTCGACTACCTGACCAGCGGCTCGCTGAGCAACCAGTCCACGCAGCTGGTGGGCGGCGACGCCAACGACGTGCTCGTCGGCGGCCTCGGCACCGACAAGCTCTACGGCGGCCCGGGCGACGACTACCTGTCGGCAGAGCCCGCCGTGGTGGGGGACCCTGCTGTGGATCCGCACACCATCGACGGCGTCACCTACGGTCCGCTCCGCAGCGTGACCGCGCTCCCGCCGGGAGCGACGCCCAACACCAAGACGCTGGTCGGCGGCCTCGGCAACGACCACGTGTTCGGTGGCGACGGCGCCGCGCTGATCTACGGCGACAAGTTCAACCAGGCCGAGCAGTGCAAGGCCGGCGCGACGGTCCTGTCCGACCCGGTGGCAGAGTCGACGACCGCCGCCACCGGCGACGGCAACGACTTCATCATCGGCGGGAAGGGCGTCGACACCGTCTCGGCAGGCGGCGGCGACGACCGCGTGCAGGCAGGCGGCGGAAACGACCTGGTCTGCGGCCAGCACGGCAGCGACAAGCTCGACGGCCAGGGCGGCGACGACCAGCTCTGGGGCGGCGCAGGCGTTGATTCCGTCTGGGGCGGCGACGGCGAGGACGACGTGTTCGGCAACGCCGACAACGACTTCCTCTACGGCGGCAACGGCGAGGACCTCATCGAGGGCAACGCCGGTGACGACTGGGCCTCGGGTGGTCACGACGACGACCTCGTCGTCGGTGGCACCAGGGCGGCAGGCAAGGCCGACGGCGCCGACCAGTTGTACGGCGACCAGGGCCTTGACCGCCTGATCGGCGACAACGCGACGGCGGTCGCGGACAGCGTGCCCGTCGATCTGGCGACGACGGTCCAGCCGTCGACGCTGGGCGGCAAGGACACCATCTGGGGCGGCGACGACAACGACACCGCCTTCGGTGGCCTCGACGACGACACGGTGTATGGCCAGGGCGGTGAGGACCACCTCGAAGGCAACAACGGTGCTGACACCGTGCTCGGCGGCGCCGGCCACGACATGATCGTGGGCGGCTCGTGGGAGGAGGCCTCGGCAGGCATCGGCCGACCCGACGCCGGCGACCGGCTCTTCGGCGAAGAGGGCGACGACCTCATCGCCGGCGACAACGCCATCATCTCGGTGGTTTCGCTTGCGCAGACCCATCAGATCCTGCGCAACCGGATCACCGACGGGCGCTCGATCGTCCCGCTCGACCTCGGCGACGCGCCGACGGCGGGCACCTCAGGGGCGGACGAGGTCTACGGCGGCGACGGCACCGACGTCATCCTGGGCCAGGGCGGGCATGACCGCCTGATCGGCAACGCCGGGGCAGACCTCATCGAGGGCTGGGCCGGGACCGACTGGATCGAGGGCAACGACGGTGACGACGACCTCATCGGCGGCTCCAGCTGGGCTTTGTCCGGCACGGGCAACACCACCGTCGGGCAGCCCGACGTGGCCGATGCCATCTTCGGCGGCGACGGCGACGACGCACTGCTGGGCGACAACGGGCGCATCACCCGTCCGTCGACCGGCGAGGCGAGCATCGCGGCGCTCAAGCGGATGGGCTCCGACGGCGGCAGCCTGGTCACGGCACGCTGGGTCGAATGGTTCGATCTCGCGGCTGGTGGCGCGGCCACCCGCTACGGCGACGACCGCCTCAGCGGTGGCGACGGCGTTGACGGCATCTGGGGCCAGGACGGCGCAGACGTCATCTCCGGCGACGGCGACGGCGACTACGTCGAGGGCAACGGCGGCGCGGACACCATCCGCGGCGACCTGCCGATCGGTGTGGAGTCGGCCAAGACGCCCGGGGCCACGGTTCTGGCGGATCCCGGGTGGCCGGGCTCGGCGAGTGCCGCAGCCCAGCTGATGGGACCGGGCGCTCCTGACGGCCAGGACGACATCATCGGTGGCAGCTCGCGTCGCGCGTTCCGCGACACGGGCGACATCATCGAGGCCAACGGGGCCGACGACGTGGTCGTCGGCGACAACGGCACCCTGCTGCGCAAGCTCCAGGGCATGCCGGGCGAGTTCGTCGAGGCGGTGTTCACAGAGCGGTACCCGATTGGTGCCGTGCCGTCGAGTGCCACCGCGGTGCGGGTCTCCGATCCGGCCTCCGGCGAGCCGACGACCAGGTTCTGCAGCGCGAGCGGCACCACCTGTGAGCCGGTGGGCGCCTTCGGCGACGACGTCATCTACGGTGACGACGGCGACGACGGCCTCTGGGGTCAGGACGGTGACGACACCATCCGTGGTGGCAACGGCAACGACGAGGTGTACGGCGAGCTGGGCAGCGACGAGCTGTTCGGCGAGGCCGGTGACGACGCGATCCTGGGTGACCGGGGCGGCGTGGTGACCACCTACCTCGATGGCGACCGTGGCCCCGCAGAGTTCACGGTGACGCTCAACCAGCCGCCCGCCGAAACCTTCACGGGCTTCCGTCGGGGCGCGCTGGATCGACGCATCGATCTGCTGCACGACACCAACGGCGGCGTGTGGCTCGGTTCCAGCACCACCAACGTCATGCCCCATCCGGGCACGGTGGAAGGTGGCCGCGACCGGATCCGTGGTGGGCTGGGCTCCGACGTCATCGACGCCGGCGCTGACGACGACCTGGTCAATGGCGACTCCGGCGGTGACCGGATCTTCGGCGGCAACGGTGAGGACGTCCTGTGGGGCGGCCGCGGGTGTGACCCGTTGGCCGACGCCGCAACGACGGACTGCCTCAGCAACGGCGCGTTCGACGCGTCATCGCGAGGTGACAACGACCGGTTCGTCGACTTCGTCTTCGGCGGAGCGGGCGAACTGGACACGGCCAAGCAGGACGTCATCGGCTCGGACATCATCGACTGGGCGCCGCGTGGTGGCTTCGCCAGCTGCACGACCAGCGACTGGCCGGTCGACCTCGGTGCACAGGTGGTGGACCCGTGTGCCTGGTTCGAGATGACCGACACGGCCGACGCCGATGCGGTCAACGACCAGCACCACCAGGGTGTGGACTGGCTCTACGGCGGCCTCGACAGGGACGTGCTGCAGGGTGACGTGACGGCCAACGGCCCGAACGCCGGTGACCGGCTGATGGACACCACAGGCGCGTTCAACCTGTACTCGCACTGCAACGCTGCCTACGGCGGCTTCAACGACCTGCGGGTCATGTCGCCGGCGGTGCGCGACTTCGTGCACCAGCTGGCGTGGACGGCCGGCGCCGGCCAGACGGTGGGGGATGTGACCACGAAGGGCACCTCCGCCTTCACCGAGACGGCGATGGTGTACAACACCGACATGAAGCGGGCGGCAGGACCTGCCTACCCGAACACGCCGGGTCACTTCGACATGCCGGCCTGCCAGCCGTAACCGTCGAACGGTCGGCCCCACCCCTCCTTCGGGCGGGGTGGGGCCGACCGCTGTGCTCAGGGCAGTGGGTTCCGAGGTGAGGTTCAGTTGGTTCCGAGTGCGCCGGTGAGGTCGGCGTCGGGCGAGTCGACGATCAGGAGGCGCACGAGGCGGTCCCTGACTCCGACGGTCTCTGACCACACGGTGCCCAGGTTCCGGCGCCCCACCCAGGTGTCGTCGGTGGCGCTGACCTTCTCCGTGACGGTGCCGACGCAGGCCTCAGCCTGACGCAGCCACTCGGCGAAGTACGCCGAGGCGTCGGTGGCGGTGGCGAACTCGAGCGTCAGGCCCACGCCGGCGTTGCCTGCGTCGTCGCTGAGGTTGCCCTCGAGGGCCGCCACGGGCTGCGGGTAGGGGCGGATCTCCGTGCAGCCCAACGCGACGGCGGCGTAGGCCGAGTGCTCCGGCGAGGTGGCGTGCACCCAGGTGTCGTTGCCCATGAACCCCTCGTCGGGGCTGCCGGGCCTGGCGGTGGGCCGCCATCCCTCGGCCGTCGCGACGTCACCGGGGGCGAGCCCGCCGGCCGTGCTGGGCGCCGGTGCGGTGGGCGCCGGGGGCGGCTCCGAGGGCGGAGCGGCGGTCTCCGCGGCTGGGGTGGAGGCGGCGGGGGTGCCCGAGGGGCTCGGGTCCACCGTCGGCGTGGCGGTCGACGGGGAGGGCTCGACGGTGGGCTCAGCGCTGGGCGTGGAGGTGGGCCCGGCGGCCGTCGAGACGCTGGGCGTGGGTGGGGCCACCGTCGGTTCCGGCGTCTCCGGGGACGGGGCGCACGCCGACAGCAGCGCTGCCACCGCGAGCGCCGAGTGCCGCGCGAACCTGGCGCTCATCGCTTCTCGAAGTGGTGCCAGTCCCACCCGGAGAACCAGCTCCAGCCGTGCGACTGGAACGCCTTCACGGGGGCGCTGGTCGTGGTGAGCATGCCGGGCACGACGGGGGTGCGCTGCACGTGCGCGGTGCTGGGGTGCCACTTCCCGGTGGGGTCGCGGTACGGGTTCTGCCACGGGTTGACGTCGACCGCATAGCCGTAGCTGTGCGGCGACATCGCATACGGGTTGCCCACCACGCTGCGGCAGTTGAAGCCCGAGGTGTTGTTGGCGGCCATCATCGCCAGGTCGTCGCCGCCGAACACGTCTGGGTTGGTCATCTGATAGACCGGGAACCCCGCCTCGAACGTGCGCCGGAAGACGTCGGCCACCTCCGCCGCGCGCGAGCGCCGCACCACGATCTCGCCCCGGTAGACGCGCCCGTCCATCGACTGCTGGTTGATGCGGATGGTGCTCAGGCCGCTGGGGCCCACTGGGCAGCCGCTGCGGTACGTGGCCGACACCTCGGCGGCCGTGGTGTTCGAGATCACCGGGTTGGCGATGCGGGCCCGCTCGATGCCCAGCGACGCGCTGCTGGGGATGGTGGTCCCCCAGGGGAGATTGGCGCACATCCTGACCTGCGTGGTGCCGAGCGTGCCGAGCCCGTGCCGGTAGGTCAGCTGGTAGCTGCCGTCGGAAGTGGTCCGCGCCTCGCCGGTCTTGAACCAGCCGCCGGGCACCGCCGCGTAGGCCTGGACGAGGAGGTCGCCGATGCCGGGGGCGACGCGGCCTGTGATGGTCGCCGTGCCGAGCGGGTCGATGCGGGTGGCGGAGGTCAGGGTGACGTCGGCGCGGCGGAGTTCCACCGCGCGGGTCGCCTCGCCTCCCGCAGAGGTGACGACGAGGGTGGCCTGGCCGACGAACCCGCCGGCCAGCGTGGCGGTGAAGGCGCCGCCGCTGAGGGTCGCGGTGGAGGAGGAACGCACCACACCCGCGGCGTCGCGCAGCTCGACGGCGACCGCGGCCCCGTCGTCGCCGCCGCTGACCGTCCCGGTGACCTCGATGTCGCCGAGGCGGTCGTAGAGCACTCCGGTGGGATACACCGGGTGCTGCACGGACCGGATGGTCACGGATGCGGCCAACGGTTGCTGGGTCGCCTCGACGAGCGGCTCGGCTGTGTCCTGAGCCGCAGTCGCAGGGGCGGTGCCCTCCGCAGCGGCACCTGGCTCTGAGGGCTCCGGGCTTCCTGGGACGGCGACTGCGTCCGAGGGCTCCGGGCTTCGTGAAGCGGCCCCCGGATCGGTGTAGCGAAGGCCGCCGACCGCCGAGTCCGGCTCACAGAATGAGGCGACGACCCCGGAGTCGGTGAAGCGCACGATGTTGTTGAATACCCACTGACCGCGCGCCACGTAGCCGCCCGATGAGCCGCGCGTGTACGTCGTCATCCAGATCGACGACCGGCAGGCCCCGCGGCCGGTCCATTGCGTGTCGCACTCGGTCTTCCAGCGTCGCCCGCCGCTGGTGTGTTCGCCGGGCGTGGCCAGCACGTTGCCCACCCACTGCGCCCGGGGGGAGGGTTTGTAGGTGAGGTTGTTGAAGGTCCAGCCGTACTTCTCGACGTAGCGGCCCGCGCTGTAGGTGACGGTGGTTGCCTGGATCTCGGTGCGGCACCGCTCCACGGTGGAGGAGTACGGCTCGCAGGTGGTGCGCCATTGTCGACCATTGAGGGTGTGCGTACCGGGGGTGGTGTAGACGTCCAGCGCGACAGCGGTGTCGCTCATCGGGACGATCAGGAACCCGAGCGCCATCAGCAGGCCCAGCAGGCCGGAGCCCAGGGCACGTCGTCGTCGCAGAGGCCACCTCATCACGTCACCCTAACAGCGGCACCGGATCACGTCATCCCCTTGTGGTGACTGACCTCGATCCTGTGGAGGTGCTTGTCAGGCCCAATTGAGGCCGCGTCGGGAGACGAACCGGCGGGGTTCCCCGTCGACCGGGTCCGGGAATTCCAACGAATAGGCCAGCAGGCGCAGCGGGGTGGAGAAGTCGTCGATCTCCGTGGGCAGCACGTCCGGGTAGAGGGGGTCTCCGAGGAGGGGGATGCCGAGCTGGTCGAAGTGCGCGCGGATCTGGTGGGTCTTCCCGGTGAGCGGCCGCACCTCGTAGAGCGCGTGGCTGCCGCGCACCTCGACGATGTCGATCTCCGTGAAGGCGTTGGGTTCGCGCTCCAGGGTCTCGGCCTGCATGGTGCCGACGCGCTTGATGAGGTGCGACTCCACGCGCCGCGGGAAGCTGAGCCCCTCGTCGAACGGGGCGATGGCCCGGTACACCTTCACCGCCGTTCGTTCCGTGAACACGGAGTGGTAGGCGGCGCGCCAGCGCTTCTCGGTGGTCATCAGCAGCACGCCGGCCGTTCCGCGGTCCAGGCGGTGCGCGGCGGACAGCTCCGGCAGGTCCAACGCCTGGCGGGCCTTGACCACGGCGCTCTGCACGACGTGCCGGCCGCGGGGGATGGTGGAGAGGAAGTGCGGCTTGTCCAACACGACGATGCGCTCGTCGCGGTGGAGGACGGTCAGTTCGCCGGGCACCTCCGCCTCGTCGCGGAGTTCGCGGTGGAACCAGACGAAGGTGTGCGGGCGGTAGACCTCGCGCCCGGTCCAGGGCCGGCCTCGGTCGTCGACGAACGCGCCGCGGGCGAGCATCTCGTCGACGTCCTCCGGCGAGGTGGCGAGTTTGTGGACGAGCCATTCGCGCATGGTGGGCCAGGGGAGGGCGTTGTCAGGATCCCTGTCCGGGGTGCGCACCCACGCTGCCTGCAGCCCGTGACGGGGCGGCAGCGGCGACCTGGGTGGCATGTTCTCCTCCGAATTGGCGGCGAGGGTGGGATTCGAACCCACGGAGCGTTGCCACTCGGCCGCTTTCAAGGCGGCTGCACTAGTCCACTATGCGACCTCGCCAGTGCCCCACCATGGTAGCGGGTGACGGCAGGTAGGCTCAGCGCATGGCAGAGACGGTCTACCTCATCCAGCCGCGTCCCCCTGTGCGGGCCTTCGCGATCGCCGCAGTGAGCAGCCTGCTGGGCGCGGTGCTCCTGGTCGCGTCGCTGAGCTCCGGTTGGCACGTGCTCTGGGCGGTGCTGGGCGGCGTCGTGATGGTGACCGGGCTGGTCCTCCTGGTGCTGGCGTTCACGTCGATGAGCCGCCTGGCGGTGGAGGTCACGTTCGACGACGACGGCTACCGCGTGCGCGGCCGCGAGGTCGAGGGTGAGGGTCGCTGGCTCGACGTGAGCAAGGTCACCCAGACCCAGAGCGGCACCCGGGTGACCATTCATCACGGGCACGAGCGGGCCACCTACCTGATGTTCCCGGGCAACGACCCGAAGCAGGTCGACGACGTCGTCACCGATCTCCGCGAGCGTCTCCGCACGGTCAAGGGAATTTAGGCCCCGACTACTCGGCTTCGCCGTTCCACGCACACGCGTCGGCGACGGTCTGCGCACCCTCCTGCAACTCCTCCGGCGTGCCGGAGGACGACGGTGACGCCGTGGTCTCTTCATCGGCGGGCGCCGGCGTCGAGGGGGCTGCCGAGGTGGGGGCAACCGACGTGGGCGCGACCGCCGTGGGCGTGGGCGACGGCGGGTTCAGCGCATCCTCGACGGACTGGCGCATCGCCTCGAAATCCGGGTCTGCGTAGGAGTAGCCGTTCTTGCCCGGCGAGTAGACCAGCCGCTGCACCTTGGCGTCCTTGACGCGGAACGCCAGCTGCACGAAGGCCTTGAGGTCGCGCTGGGGGATGTCGGTGGTGACCATGTGGGACGCGGCCTGCGCGATGCCCTCGTAGCTGGTCAGCATCGTGGCCGGGTTCGCCTGCTTGATCACCGCGTCGATCAGGCACGACTGGCGCGCCATGCGGGAGTAGTCCGACGTGGTCTTGCGGCTCCGGGCGTACCACATGGCGTCGTAGCCGTTGAGGCGCTGGTTCGGGCCCGGCAGGAGGCAGCGGTCCTCATCGCGACAGTTGGTGGCGGTGCCCTTCGGCAACGGTTCGTTGATGTTGACGACGACGCCGCCCATGGCGTTGATGAGCTGCTGGAGACCGTCGATGTCGAGCATCATGAAGTAGTCGACTTCCAGGCCCGTGATGCCCTCGACGCCTTCCTTCAGGGCCTCCGCGCCGCGGTAGGTGTTGCCCTGCAGCAGGTTGGGGTAATCGAGTTCCACCTTGGCCCAGATGCTGTTGACCAGCCATTCCGCCTCTGGCTCGCCGCGGAAGCCCCTGGGGAACGTCTCGGCCATCTCGGAGTCCTCCGGGAACGGCGTGTACTGCACGTTGCGGGGGATCTGCACCAGCAGGGTGTCGCCGGTGGCGGTGTCGATGGAGGCCACCATGATGGTGTCGGTCCGGACGCTGTACTTCTCCACCTCGTCCGCGCGGGCCTCGTTACCGTCGGCGCCCAGCAGCAGCACGTTGACGCGGGGGACGTCCTTCCAGGGGTCCACCTGCGGTTCGGTGGCCAGCGTGGGGCGCGAGGTGGACTGCACGCCGCCGTCGCCGGTGTCGCCGCCGGGGCCGAAGACCCTCTCCACCAGCATGATCTGGTCGTGCGAGTAGCGGGCGCCCAACGCCGACGGTGCGCTGACGCCAAACGCCAGGGCGGCCACGATGGCGGCGCCCAGGAGCCTGCGCCCGTGCTGGAGGCCGCCGGGGCGGGTGGCGATGTGCGTGGTGGCGATGAGCGCCACCCACACCAGGCCCAGCACGATGAGGGAGACGCTGGCGCGGTTCAGGAAGTCGGGGTCGACGGCGATGCTGGCGAAGCTGGCGGTGTCGCGGAGCGCCCAGTTCAGGAAGTAGAGGCCCAGAGCCAGGGCGCCGAGCGCGGTTGCCGCGCCGACGACCTTCAACCAGCGCTGCGGCGCGCCCAGCAGGCCGGAGCCGGGCAGGATCGTCGACGCGGCGGTGAGCAGCAGGGAGGTGCGCAGCTTGCGGCGCTTCACCTCGTCGGGATGCAGCGCCGCCCCGGGCTCTCCGATGGGGGTGCCGCCGAGCGTCACGGCCGGGGGAGAGGGGCGCGGTTTCGCGGTGGGACGGGGCTTGGGTTCCTCGCCGAACGGCACGTCGGCCCACTCGTCGCGGGCCTGCAGGGCGCGTTGCGGGACGGGCGTCGGCTTGGCGCTGGCGCGGAACCAGCTGTGGTCCTCCATGCGGGAGCGGTGCAGCGCCGACGTCTCTTCCGAGCCCTCCTCGGGCAGGTCGAAATCAGGCTCGTCGCCGAGGCTGTAGCCCCGTCGCGGCTTGTCGTCGCTCATCCATGCTCCCTGGGTGGTCCTGCGCGCCAGTGTAACCCGCACTGTTTTGGCGCTCACCATTGTGCTCGGCTAGGCTGGTTCGGCACTGGAGGTGTCGCCTAGTCCGGTCTATGGCGCCCGCCTGCTAAGCGGGTTTCGAGCTTCAACTCGATCGCGGGTTCAAATCCCGCCACCTCCGCCAGTGAACCAGAACCCCCGTTTCGGGGGTTTCTGCGTCTCCGGGGCTTTCACCCCGCCGGCGTGACGCTCCGCGCCACTGTGCTCCATGCCCGCGGCCCTAGGCTGAAGCCATGGCTGGCCTCACTGATCTCGGCGCGATGCTGCGCGAACTCTCCCCCTCCGTGCGCGACGGGCGCTTCGTCTACGTGCTCCGGGCCGACGACACCCTCGACGACTACGACTGGGAGGCGCTCGAGGTGGAGGCCCAGGCCGTGATCGTGGAGGAGGAGGGCCGCACGCTGGTCCTCGAGGAGGAGGTGGCGCTCGACTACGGCAAGCCCTTCGACGGCGTCTTCGGCTGGATCACGCTCGAGGTGCATTCGTCCCTCCAGGCGGTGGGGCTGACCGCCGCCGTGTCGACCGCCCTCGCCGGGGCCGGGATCAGCTGCAACATGCTGGCCGGGCTGCACCATGACCACCTCCTGGTGCCCATCGACAGCGTCTCCAACGCGCTCGAGATCCTGGAGCGGCTCACCTCGACCCCGTGAGTGTCCTCCAGCTGGTCTCGCCCTGCCCGAATCGGTGGGGGTGACCCCATCTGAAGGACAGTTACCGGGTCAGCCCCCGTTCGTGGGCCAGGAGGTACTCCTTGCGGTCCACGCCCCCGGCGTAGCCGACGAGCTTCCCTGAGCTGCCCACCACCCTGTGGCAGGGCACCACGATGCTGATGGGGTTGCGGCCCACGGCCGTGCCGACAGCACGCGAGGCCGAGGGGCGGCCCAGTGCCGCGGCGATGTCCCCGTAGGTCAGCGTCTCGCCGTAGGGGATGGCGGCCATCTCCGACCACACGGAGCGCTGGAACTCCGTGCCCACCGGGTTCAGCGGCAGGTCGAAGACGGTGCGCTCACCGTCGAAGTACTCGCGCAGCTGCTGGGTGACCTCGGGGAGGGCGTCCTCCACCCGTTCGCCGAACGTCTCCGGGCCGGGCGCGTGCCGGTGCTCGCCCATGTAGATGGCCGCCAGCCCGCCGTCGCGCTCGACGATCGTGAGGGCGCCGATGGGGCTGTCCATGATGCTGTAGGTGCTCATTGATCCTCCGGGTGGCAGGCCGGACGGCCCGGGATGGTGTTGACGGCGTGGGGTGTGAGGGCCCACAGGTACTGGGTGGCGTAGCTGCGCCAGGGGCGCCAGGAGTCGTTGCCTGCGAGGCTGATGCCGAGTGCCTCGGCGCCGCGGACGACGCCGAGGTCGGTGGCGGGGAGGGCGTCGGGGTCGCCGAGCCCGCGCATCGCGATCATCTCGATGCTCCAGGGACCGATCCCCTTCAGGCCGGCCAGGGTGTGGCGAGCCTCGGCGCGGTCGGCCCCGACGCCCAGGTCGAGTTCGCCCCCGGCCAGCGCGCGGGCCAGCCGACGCAGCGTCTGGCGGCGCGAGTCTGGGAAGGCCAGCGCCGAGTCGGGGACCTCCGCCACGGCCTCGGCGGTGGGGAACAGGTGCGTGAGTCCCGGGACGGGGGTCTCAACGGCGGCGCCTACCGCCGCGACCAACCGCGCCCCGCGGGTCTGGGCCGCAGCGGTGGACACCTGCTGCCCGAGGACGATCCGCACGGCCAACTCGTCACCGTCGACGCTGCGAGGGATCCGGCGACCGGGATGTTTCCGCACGAGCGCGCCCAGGCGGGGGTCGCGGCCGAGGTGATCGGCGACGGCGTCGGGGTCGGCGTCGAGGTCGAGCAGGCGCCGCACCCGCGAGATGGCGGTGGGGAGTTGCGAGACGTCGGTGAGCCCGAGACGCGCACGGATGTTCCCGGCGCTGGCCGGCCACAGCGACACCACCCCGTAGCCCGAGGGGAGCCGCAGGGTCCGGTGGTAGGCGCCGTCGTGGAAGGACTCGACGCCGGGGATTGCGGTCGCGATGAGGTGGCCGAACACGTTGCAGAGGCAGAAGGGGGTGCGGGTGGGGAGGGTGAGGTCGACGAAGGTCAGGCCCCCACTCGACGGCGTGGGCCGCCGTCGGGTGCGGGCGCGCAGCTCGGTGGGGGTGGCGGCGTACACCTCGGCGATCGTGGCGTTGAACGAGCGGAGGCTGGAGAAGCCCGACGCGTAGGCGACATCCGTGAGGCGCAGGTCGGTCGCCTCCAGCAGGGTGCGTGCGGTGTGCGCCCGCCGCGTGCGGGCCAGGGCGACGGGCCCGGCGCCCACCCCGTCGGCGAGGAGTCGCTGCAACTGGCGCGGCGAGTAGCCCAGCGTGGCGGCCAGCCCCGGGACGCCCTCCCGGTCCACCGCGCCGTCGTCGATGAGGCGCATGGCCCTGGCGACGGTGTCGCCGCGCACGTCCCATTCCGGCGACCCCGGGGCCGCCCCCGGGAGGCAGCGCTTGCATGCGCGGAACCCGGCGGCCTGCGCGGCCGCGGCGGTGGGGTAGAACCGCACGTTGCCGGCCTGCGGGGTGCGCGCCGGGCAGGAGGGCCGGCAGTAGATGCCGGTGGACGTGACGCCGGTGTAGAACACCCCGTCGAAGCGCGCGTCCTTCGCGCGGATCGCCCTGAGGCAGGCGGCTTCGTCGGTGTGCATGCCTCCAGTGTGGCTGACGACGACTGCCTGAACTAGCAGGAATGCGACACGACGGTGACGCGGATTTCCGTGGACGAGGCCCCGTTTTGGCGAATCGGCGAAGAACCGCGTATAGTCTCTTCTTGCCCAAGCGCTCGTGGCTCAACGGATAGAGCATCTGACTACGGATCAGAAGGTTGCAGGTTCGAATCCTGCCGAGCGCGCCAGCGGAAGGCCTAGCCGGTCAATGACCGGCTAGGCCTTTCTTCATGTCATGGCAGCCACCCTTTTGCACGCGTTCTTGGCGGGATGAACGCCCGCCGCTGAGCCGATCCCCTGATTAAACTCGACCGATCCCCAACGCCGTCGGATCCAGCCGTCAGGCGCCCGATCAAGGAGAGTCGCGCATGGCCACGAAGAAGTCTCCCGCGAAGAAGTCCGCCAAGCCCCAGCAGGCCGCCGTCGACGAGGGCGCCCTCTCCGTTCCGCCGCCCGGCCCCGGTGTCGAGAACCCGGCCGTGGAGGAACCGACCGCCCCCACGGCGCCGCCCCCGCCCAAGCCCTCACAGCAGGGGCCCGACACGGTCACCCCGACGGGAGCGCCCACCGGGGCGCCTGCGGAGGCGGTGGGCCAGCAAGGCGAGTTCCTCACGACGTCGGTGGGCGCGCGGCTTCGTGAGACTGACCGCTCGCTCAAGGCCGGGCCCCGCGGGCCGATTCTCCTGCAGGACCACCACCTGCGGGAGAAGATCACCCATTTCGACCACGAGCGCATCCCTGAGCGGGTGGTCCACGCCCGTGGCACCGGCGCGCACGGCGTGTTCGTGGCCAACGGGCGCGCGACGAAGATCTGCCGCGCCGCGTTCCTGAAGAAGGGCGTCGAGACGCTGACGTTCGTGCGGTTCTCCACCGTCGTCGGGTTCCGTGGGTCGTCGGACACGGTGCGCGACACCCGCGGGTTCGCCACGAAGTTCTACACCTCTGAGGGCAACTACGACCTGGTGGGCAACAACATGCCGGTCTTCTTCATCCAGGACGGCATCAAGTTCCCCGATGTCGTCCACGCGGTCAAGCCCGAACCCGACAAGGAGATCCCCCAGGCGCAGAGCGCGCACGACACCTTCTGGGATTTCGTGACCCTGCACACCGAGGCGCAGGCCCACACGGCCTGGAACATGTCGGACCGCGGCATCCCGCTGTCGTATCGGATGATGGAGGGTTTCGGGGTCCACACGTTCCGCCTGATGAACGACGCCGGTGAGACCAGCCTGGTCAAGTTCCACTGGAAGCCGCGACAGGGCGTGCACTCCCAGGTGTGGGAAGAGACCCAGCTCACCGCCGGCAACGACCCCGACTTCCACCGTCGCGACCTCTACGACGCCATCGACGCTGGCGCCTACCCGGCCTGGGATCTAGGCGTGCAGGTGATGCCGGACACCGAGGAGGAGACGTTCGAGGGCATTGACCTGCTCGACCCGACGAAGCTCGTGCCCGAGGAGCTGTGCCCGGTGGAGATCATCGGCACCATGACGCTCAACCGGCGGCCCGTCAACTTCTTCGCCGAGACAGAGCAGGTGATGTTCAACCCCGCTCACCTGGTGCCCGGTATCGACTTCACCAATGACCCGCTCCTGCAGGCGCGGCTGTTCTCCTACGTCGACACACAGATCACCCGGCTGGGCGGCCCGAACTTCAGCCAGATACCCATCAACCGGGCCCATTGCCCAGTCAACGACATGTTCCGCGACGGCTTCCACCAGCACGCCGTGCACGGCGGGGTCGCGCCGTACAAGCCCAACTCCCTCGACGGCGGGAACCCTGCGGAGGCCACCGAGGACGACGCAGGATTCATCGACATCCCCACGCCGGTGGCGGGCGACAAGACGCGGGAACGCCCGGCGAGCTTCGAGGATCACTTCAGCCAGGCGACGCTGTTCGTCCGTTCCCTCAGCCCAGTTGAGCGGCAGCACCTGGCGCGGGCCTACACCTTCGAACTCGGCAAGTGCTACGAGGAGGCCATCAAGGTGCGCCAACTGGCATGCCTGGCCAACATCGACGCAGAACTCTGCGCCCAGGTCGCGCAGGGCCTCGGGCTGCCGGCGCCGAAGCCGACGGTTCCGCCAGTAGACGTCGAGCCCAGCCCGGCGCTGTCGCAGGTGGGCCAGAAGTGGCCTGTGACCGGGCGGAAGGTTGCACTCGTGGTCGACGCCGACACCGCCCCGAAGACGATCGCGGCGGCGAAGGACGCAGTGCTGGCCGCTGGGATGGTGCCGTTCGTCACGGCTCCGCACGGCGGCAAGCTCGGCGACGTGGTGGTGGATCGGACGTTCCTCACCGCCGCCTCGATCGAGTTCGACGCGGTGATCGTGGTTGACGCCCCCGAGCCTGCGCCGGATGCCCTTCCGACGTTCGACGCCAAGGCAGGCCAGGACACCGTCGGCCAACCGGTGGATCCGCGGGTGGTGAAGTTGGTGGCCGAGATGTACCGGCATTGCAAGGCGATCGGCGTCGAATCGGCGTCCGGTGAGGTGCTGGCGGCCGCCGGAGTGCCACTGGACGCTCCCGGCGTGCTGACCGGGGAGACTGAGGAACTCGTGGCCGGTCTGGCCGAGCTCCTGGCCAGCCATCGGGTGTGGGAGAGGTTCCCCGCACCCGCCCCGGCCAGCTGAGTCTGGGCCGGGCGCGGGAGTAGGCTGATGAGATGAGCGATGGCGCTTGCAGACGGATCTCCGTCGAGCCGGGGGAGTCCACGTCCCCCAGCGTGGAGTGCTTCGACGGCGTCTGGCGGATCCGCTCCACGGAGGCCGTCCGCCAGATCCTGAGGGAGCGCGACGCCACCACGCAGGCCGGCTTCAACTCCGAGTCCATCCCGGACGGCACCATGGCCGATCAGCCCATCCTGTTCGTGGACGGGCAGCCGCACCGGCAGCAGCGCAGCAAGATCGCCCGCTTCTTCGCGCCCAAGACGGTGGCCACCCGCTATCGCGGGCTGATGGAAGCGCGTGCAGACGCACTGGTGGCCGAGATGGCGGCCAAGGGCCGGGCACAACTCGACGACGTGTCGCTGCGCTATTCGACGGAGGTCGCGGCGAAGGTGATCGGCCTCACCGATTCACGTCGACGTGGGCTGGCGCGTCGTCTGGAGCGCTTGCTGGACCAGCCGGTCTACGACCCGGCCTCAGACCGAGCCGAGGGACCGGTCCGGGCAGCTCTTCGGGCGCTCCGCGGGGCGGCACCGATGGCCTGGTTCTACTTCTGGGACGTGCGCCCCGCCATCCGGGCCCGCAGGCGACAGCCGCAGGAAGACGTCATCAGCCACCTCATCGACGAGGGGTACGGCGCCCCGGCCATCCTCATCGAGTGCGTCACCTACGGCGCGGCGGGCATGGCCACCACCCGCGAGTTCATCTCGATGGCGGCCCTTCATCTGTTGCGCGACGACGCGCTGCGCTCGCGCTACGTCGCCGCGCCGGACAACGAGCGCTACGCGATCCTCCACGAGATCCTGCGGCTGGAGCCGATCATCGGTCACCTGTACCGGAGGGCGGAGAAGGAGTTCACGTTCACGGACGCGGGCGCCACCCACACGGTGCGGGCGGGGCAACTCCTCGACCTGCACATCCGCCAGGCAAATGCAGACCCGGCCACCGTCGGTGACTCGCCGTTGGACCTCTGCCCCGGCCGGGAACTGCCCCGCGGCATCGGCCCCGAGGTGATGAGCTTCGGCGACGGGCCCCACAAGTGCCCGGGCAACGCGTTGGCGATCCAGGAGTCCGACATCCTGCTGACGAGGCTTTTCGCGCACCCGGTCGCGCTGGTGGGTGAGCCGACACTCGGGTGGGACGAGGTCATCTCGGGCTACGCGCTGCGGGGCGTGACCGTCAACGTCGGTTGAGACCGCTCGATCAGACCGTGGCGTGCCATACCTCCGCGCTGCGCGAGAGGAGCTCTTCGAGGCTGGGGCCGTCGGTTCGCTCTGCGTGGTGGTCATCTGGGCAGGGTGGTGCCTTGGGCGGTGGGGTGAGTTCGCGGAGCAGGTGGCGGGGGTGTTGTCGTGGTGTGCGGGCGGGGTCGATGTGCCGGGGTGGGGTGAACCAGGGCATCCCTGTGACGGGGTCGAGGTGGACCTGCCATTGGGATTCGGCCGACTGTTGCGGGTCTGGCTCAACGAGACGGTGGTGGTGGGGACAGAGCAAGACCGCGTTGACAAGGGAGGATTCGCCGCCGGCCCACCAGGGGATGATGTGGTGTGCTTCGCAGGAGGCGGGGCGGGCGGTGCAGCCGGGGAACGCGCAGCCGCCGTCGCGCAGGGCCAGCGCGGTGCGGATGGCGGCGGGAAACAGCCGATGCTTGCGCCCCACATCCAGCGGCTGAGAGGCCGTGCCGAGCACGACGGGGATCAACTCCGCGTCGCAGGCGAGGCGGCGGGCGTCGCCGGCGGAAAGGCCGTCGAGATCCTCCGCCCCAACGATGCCGACGTGGCCGAGGCCGGTGAGCAGGGTGTCGTACCCCAGGGTGATGTGGACCTGCGGCCGGTCCCCGCCGTGGGCGGGCAGCTGCCCGGTGGCCGCGGCGGCCTGGGCCAGCAGCATCAGCGCGTCGGCGCGGCGTACCTCCCGGCCAGGGAGTTCTCCCGCCTCGCGGTAGGACGACAGGGGTGGCTCGACGGCGTCGAGTTGCGCCTCGAGCAGGCTGGCGTGGGCGGTAGGCAGCAGCCCGACGACTCTGGTGCCGCCGTGGTGGTCTGGGGTGAAGCGCAGGTAGCGGTTGCGCATCGCGGCGCGGTCTTGGGCATCGAGGCGTTGTTGGGCGGCGGCGTCTGCGCCGTCTGGGTCCACGAGTTCGTGGAGGCGGGTGGCGAGGGCGCGCAGTTCCGTGGGGCCGAGGGTGTCGGCGTGTTCGAGGATGGTTTCCTGGCATTGCACCAGGTCTGCTCGGGTGAGGGAGCGGGGGAGTTTCCGCAGCCCGTCGACGATGCCCTCGGCCTGGGCGAGGGAGATGGCGCCCTCGTGGAGGGCGGCGGCGATCAGCGGGAAGCGTTCGGCCAGGTCTGTGGCGAGTTTCAGGGAGGCGACCGCCTGGCCGGTGGTGGTGCGTACCGAGTGGCGTACCTGGTCGATGACGGGTGCGGCGGCGGCGAGCCGGGCCTCGTGGATGAGGTGCAGCCGCAGCCCGGCCAGCTGGGCCTCGGCCTCTGCCACCGCGGCCATCATGCCGGCCAGCCGACTGGCCGTGTCCGAGCCGGTTCCGAACGAGGGCACGGCGTCCCAGAGCGCGGCGATGTACCGCTGCCCCAGATCCCGCATGTCGTCCATACAAGCTATTAAAATAGCCAGCACTGACAAAACCGTGCCCGCTGACCCAAGAGTGAGAAAATGACGCAGAAATTCCTCACGGAGAGCTGCGGTCTCTCCGTCGGACCCGCAGACAGCCCCGCCCAATGGGGCCTGGACCGGCAAGGCGGGGGACAGCCCCCCGCCCAGCCTGGGTCAGGCTCCGGTGAGGATCAGGGCGTGAACATCACGATGTTGTTGAACACCCACTCGTTGCTCTGCGAGAACGAGTACCCACCCGACGCTTTCGGCGTCGCCCGGTACACCGTCGTCATCGTGTACGAACGGCATCCACCACGGCCGGTGGCAGCGGTGTCACATTCCGTGCGCCACTTGCGACCATCCGCAGCAGTCCATGCTGCCGTGTGGCCGAGCGGGTTGCCCGCCCACGCCTCACGCGCCATGAACGGGAGGTACGTCAGGTTGTTGAAGGCCCATCCGGTCTTCACCTCGAACGTGCCGTCCTTCAACACCACCTGCGAAGCCCAGATGTTCGTGCGGCAGCGCTGCGTCCGCGAGTAGTCCTCGCAGGCGGTGAACCACAGCCGCCCGTTGAACTCATGGGTGCCCGGCATCGTGTACGGAACCGTCCGCACATAAACCGGCCGCTGCGATTGCGACCGCGTCGGCGTGGGAGTGGCGGTGGGGGCGACCGTTGGCTTGGAGGTCACCGTCGGCGTCGGGGAGGGCGTCGGGGACGGCGTAGGTGTGGGAGTGGGGGTGGGGGTGGGAGTCGGTGGCTCGGTGCAGCGCACGCGCGCGTCGGCCCAGTCGGCGTGATCGTAGTTCTCGCCGTCGACCGCGTCGACCGCCAACGTCATGACGTCGACGCCGACCATGGACACGCTGACCGGCTTGGCTGCATCAGCGCCGGCGGCGGCAACTCGCGCGACCTCGACGCCGTCAGCGAGCACCACGAAGTCGACGCGGCCGTAGTTGCCGACCTCGTCGTCCAGCCCGACCTCGGCGTCGAAGGACTCGCACACGCCGCCCAGGTACACGCGAACTTCACTGGGCGCGTGCGCGCCCAGCCCGGTTTCGTAGATCTTGCCGCCGATGGTGAGGGGTAGGCCGTCGCCGAGGGCTTGGTTGCCGACGCTCGTGTCGCGTTCAACCGGTCCCCAGCCGTTGGTGCTGCTGAGCCATTCCACCGCGGACACCTGCGTCGTCCCGGCAGCAGGCGGGACCAGCGCCAGCGCCGTCGCGCGGTCGGTGGTGCGCATCACGCCGGACTTCCCGTCCCAGGTGGCTGAAGACTCGAAGACGGCCGCCCCGGCCGCCGGGGAATCCGGCTCCACGTCCACCGTCAGCGTCGCGGATTGGCCGGGTTCGATCTGTGCAGCGACGCTCGACGTGGCGCTCGTCGCCAGCCAGCCGTCGGGAACAACGGCCTCGAGGCGCACGTTGCGGACGGACTCCGTGCCGTCGTTGTGCAGGCGCACCGTCAGCTCGAACGGGGTGTCCAGGTTGAGGTAGGGCGGCACGTCGGTTTCGAGCGTGGTCATCGCCTCGAGGTCCTGCTGCGTGGGGGCGCCGATCACGAACAGTGCCGCGTCGTGTCCTGCCACACGCGCGCGAACGGCGTCGGAGGCGGCGTAGGCACGGCCGGACCAGACGTCGGTCACCTGCTGCGACGCCCCGTCGGGTCGCCCGACCTCCGCCGGGTCGACGGAGATGGTGCGCGCTTCGGTCCCCCGGTTGATCAGCAGCACGGCCGTCGAGCCGTCTTCCATCTGCTTCACCCAGACGTCCTCGTCACCGTTGTGGCGCAGCCGGGTGCCGATCTCCCCGCTCCAATCCTGGTCGATCTCGATGACTCGAGGGTTGGTGAGCAACTCACGCACCCATGGCTCCATCGACCTGACGTCGTTGCCGGCGATCAGGGGAGCGTTCGTGATGGCCCACAGACCCATATGGACGCGGGACTCGCCGGGCGTGAGGCCTGGGACGTCGTTGCCGAGGAACCGGTTCACGCCCACCACGAGCATGTCCGGATCGGCCCAACTGTTGGGCCCCGCATAGGGCGCCATCTCGGCCTGGAAATCGCCGTTGCTCATCATCACGGACCACTCGGCCCGGATGTCATAGGTGGTGCGATAGAAGTGTCCGACCTGATCCGTGCCGTTCCACAGCCAGTCGCGACCCTCGCCCCAGTCGCACAGGCTGAACAGCATGTCGCGACCCGTGGCGGCGATGGCGTCGGCCATGGCCTGGTAGCGCTCCTGCTCCTCGAGACCGCCGTGGCCGCCGCAGTTGTCGTACTTGACCAGGTCGACGCCCCAGTCGGCCCACTGCTGCGCGTCGGACATCTCGTAGCCGAGCGAGGCCGGGTAGCCGGCACAGGTGGTGGTGCCGGCCGACGAATAGATGCCGAGCTTCAGGCCCAACCCGTGGACGTAATCCGCGACGCCCTTGATGCCCTGCGGAAACTTCACTGGATCAGGTACGAGCTTGCCATCGGCGGAGCGGCTCATGGTCGACCAGCAGTCGTCGATGTTGACGTACTCGTAGCCTGCGGCCGCCATGCCGCTTTCGACGAGAGCATCCGCGGTCTGCTCGATGAGGTCAGCGGAGATGTCACATCCAAAGGTGTTCCAGCTGCTCCATCCCATCGGCGGGGTGGGGGCCAGGCTTCCGAGTGGATGCTCCTCGGGGGCCACCGCGACGGTGGGGTCGGGGACCGGAGCGGCGGCCGAAGGGCTTGACGTCACCGTCGCGACCGACAAAGCCAGGGCTGGGACAAGAGCGAGTACGGCCGTTCGGGAAAAGCGTGAGCGCATTGATACTCCATTGAATCGATGTCCCACCACCGTGCTGTAGCGCGACGACCAGGTTCAGCAAGTCCTGGACAATCGATCACAGACCTTGGCCACCTTGACGGCGGCGCGTCCGGCCACGGCTGGCAGCGGCGAGGTGCGGCTTGTACCCCAAAGGGCGTCCCCGCCGCCCCATCCAGGTGCTTGACTGGAAGATCACCCGAGGAGGCAGACATGCCCAACGCAGATCACGTCCGGCGATCCACCCCAGACAAGGTGCAGCAACGCCTCGATGAAGAACGGCTCCAGCGCGTGGCCGCCCTGGCCGACGCCCCCGTCGATGTCATCACCCAGCACATCAAGGACCTCGACAGGGCGTGGGACGTGGAGCGCGTGCTCGAAGCGAACGCGTCCACCCTGATGCTGCTCAGCCTCGGGCTGGCGCGCCTGCACTCCCGCAAGTGGCTGTGGCTGACCGCCGCGGTGCCCTCGTTCCTGCTGCAGCACGCCATCCAGGGGTGGTGCCCGCCCATCGAGGTGATCCGGCGGCTGAACGTGCGCACCCGCAAGGAGATCGAGGTGGAACGCACGGCTCTGAAGGCCCTGCGGGGCGACTTCGCCGACCTCAACTTCGAGGGACTCGACCCGGTGAGCGCCGCTCGCGCAGCGATCGAGGCCGCGGAGGAACCGCGGCCCGCCTGACCACCCTCAGACGCCCTCGTGGTTCCCCGTCGCGCTGACGTACACGCGGTCCAACGCTGCCCGCAGGGCCTCGCGCACCTCGTCGGCCAGCGGTTTCATCTCGGGGTTGTCGGTGATGGCGACCATCGTCTCCGGGTCGATCGCCTCCACGACGGTGACGCCGGCCGTGTGCCGCACCACCACGTTGCACGGCAACAGCACGCCGAGCGACGGCTCGATCTGCAGGCCCTTGTAGGCGAACCCCGGGTTGCAGGCGCCGAGGATGATCTGGTCGTCGACGTCGACGTCCAGCTTGTTCTTGAGCGTCTGCTTCAGGTTGATTTCCGTGAGGATGCCGAAGCCGCTCTGGGCGAGGGAATCCTTGGTGAGCGCCACCACCTCGTCGAAGGGGCGCTCCAGGTCGATGCGAAGTCCGTAGTTCATGTCAACCTCCTGGCATCGATCATGCTCCGTTCAGTGCCTTGGCGTGGGGTGTGCGGAGAATTGGCGACGGAAGTGCTGCGCGGGCTCCCGTAACGATCTGGACTCGGCCGTGCTCGGTCCGCGCGCGTCCGCGCAGCACGGGCGTAGCCTCAACCTCACCGAGCCGATGGAGGAGGCGCCATGTGGGGGAAAGCTGGGCTGCGGAGCGTCGTGGGAGCTGTCGTCGCGCTGCTGATGACGCTGCTGTTGGCGGCTTGCGCCGGTGGCGATGGGGCCACTGTGGATTCACCCGCGGGTGGCCCCGCTCCGGATGCCGGCGGTGGCTCCGTGGGCATGCCCCAGAAGGACGGTGATGAGGATTCCGGCGGCGGGGACCGCCTGATCATCCGGTCGAAGGTGCTCCGCCTGGAGGTGGAGAGCACGCCGGACGCGGTGACGAAGATCCGCGACCTGGCCCGCAGCCACGAGGGCACCGTCACCGACATGCAGGTGGCCACCGACACCGACGAATGGCTCTACCGCTACGGCGAGGACGGTGCGCCCGCGGGAGACGGGTCGGCGTTGCGCGGCTGGGTGACCACGCGCGTCCCCGCCGAGACCTACGAGGATTTCCTCGCCGAGGTGGCCGCGCTCGGGGTCGTGAAGTTCCAGTCCGAGGCCACCAGCGACGTCACCCAGGAGCACGTCGATCTCTCCGCGCGGCTGGACAACCTGCGAGCCCAGGAGGTGCGCCTGCGTGAGTTTTTCGACGCGGCCAAGGACGTCAAGGACATGCTGGCCATCGAGACCGAGCTGGCCCGGGTGCGGGGCGAGATCGAATCGCTCGACGCGCAGGTGACCTACCTGGAGCGGCAGGCCGCGATGGCGACGGTGACGATCGAGCTGGTCGAACCCCGCGCCGTGGTGAGCCCCGGCGGCGAGTCGTGGGGCTTCGGCGAAGCCATCACCGACGGCATCCGCGGCGCCGCCGGCCTGTTGACCGGGCTGCTGACGCTGCTGATCGCCACCGCCCCTGTGTGGCTGGTGGCCTTGGTGCTGTTCTTCCCGCTGCGCGCGTGGCTGCGGCGGCGGGCCGGGCGCCGTGCGGCGCCTCTAGGAGAGCCGATAACGCCAGCCGAAGAACGCTCAGCTTGAATGGCAAGGTGCCCCTAGCCAGGATCGGCTTGGGTAGGCTGCAGCCACAATGAGTGGCACTTATACATTCGCACCCGGCAACGTCGTCGTGGTGCGCGACGAGGACTGGCTGGTGACGTCAGTCGACGAGTCGTCCGACGGACCAGTCCTCAACGCCCAGGGCCTCTCGGATCTGGTCCGCGGCCAGGACGCCGTCTTCTACCCCTCGCTGGACCGGATCAAGCTCAACGACCCCCGCGACACCACCGTCCGCCCGGACAATTCCCCGAAATACCGCCGCTCAAGGCTCTGGGTGGAGTCCACCCTCCGCAAGACCGCCGTCCCCCTCAGCGACGACTCGCTCACCGTCTCGCCCCGCATGCTCGCCCGCCAGCTCAGCTACCAGCACAAGGCCGTCGCCAAGGCCCTCGACCCCGCGACACTGCGGCCCCGCATCCTGCTCGCCGACGCCGTCGGCCTCGGCAAGACGCTCGAGATCGGCATGATCCTCTCGGAGCTCATCCGCCGCGGCCGCGGGGAGCGGATCCTGGTGGTCACCCCGCGACACGTGCTGGAGCAGATGCAGCACGAGATGTGGAGCCGCTTCGCCATCCCGTTCGTGCGCCTCGACTCCCAGGGCGTGGCCCGCGTCAAGCAGAAGCTGCCCGCCAACCGCAATCCGTTCTCCTACTTCCGCCGCGTCATCATCTCCATCGACACGCTGAAGCAGGAGCGCTTCGTCCACGACCTGCGCCGCCACCACTGGGACGCCGTCGTCATCGACGAGTCGCACAACGTCACCAACACCGCCACCCTCAACAACCGGCTGGCCAGCATCCTCGCGCCGCAGGCCGACGCGCTCATCCTCGCCTCCGCCACCCCGCACAACGGGTCGCGTGAGTCGTTCGCCGAGCTGGTGCGCCTCCTCGACCCCACCGCAGTCAAGGCCGACGGCGACCTCGACGCCAAGCGCGTCGACCAGCTCACCATCCGGCGACACCGCCACAGCGCCGAGGTGGCCGAGGAGGTGGGCGCCGATTGGGCCGAGCGCCTCGAACCCGACAACCGCCTCATCGACGCCTCCCCGCAGGAGGACGCCGTCGTCGACGAGCTGGTGGACACCTGGCTCCGCCCGACGACCACCTCGCCCTACTCCGGCAGCAACGGCTCGCTCTTCCCCTGGCTCCTCGCGAAAGCGTTCCTCTCCTCGCCGGCCGCCCTCCGCGACACCCTGCACAACCGCATCGAGCGCCTCGACCACACGCCCGCCGCCCACCGCGAGGCCGAGGCCCTGCGCCGCCTGGCGGTCCTCAACGACGCCACCATGGCCACCTCGTCGAAGTACCAGGCGCTGGTCTCGTACCTGCGCGACGGAGTCCTCATCGGCAGCAAATCGCCGATGCGCGCCGTCGTCTTCTCCGAGCGCGTCGCCACCCTCCACTGGCTCCAGGCCAAGCTGCAGAAGGACCTGGGCCTCAAACCAGACCAGGTCGACGTCCTCCACGGCGGCCTGGCCGACGACCAGCAGCAAGCCATCGTCGAGAGCTTCAAGCAGACCAGCTCACCCATCCGCGTGCTCGTCACCGGCGACGTCGCCTCCGAGGGCGTCAACCTCCACAAGCAGTGCCACCACCTCATCCACTACGACATCCCGTGGAGCCTCATCCGCATCGAGCAGCGCAACGGCCGCATCGACCGCTACGGCCAGAAGCAGCCCCCGCAGATCACCACCCTGCTGCTCAACACCTCAAACGAGCGCTTCTCCGGCGACATCCGCGTCCTCACCGCCCTCGTCGCCCGCGAGCACGAGGCCCACCGCGCCCTCGGCGACGCCGCCAGCCTCATGGGCCGCTACAGCGTCACCGCCGAGGAGGAGGCCATCCGCCAGGTGCTCGCCGGCTCCAAGAGCTTCGACGACGTGGTCGCCAGCCCCGAGGACATCGCCACCAGCGTCGACGACTGGCTGGCCCAATACCTCGACGACGACGCCGACGATCAGCCCGAGCCCGCCGTCGTCGGCGACCACCTCCTCTACGCCAAGCCGGTGGACTTCCTCCGCGACGCCCTCCACGAGTATTACCCCTCTCCCGAGGACAGGCCGCTCCCGCGGGACCTCGGTGGCGTCGCGTGGCGCGAACACCAGGCCGAGCACATCGTCGAGTTCGTCCCACCCGCCGATCTGCGCCAGCGCTTCGAGGTGCTGCCGCAGAGCTACCTCGCCGACCGCAACGTCCTCGAGCGCCTCCAGCTCGTCACCGAGCCCAACGCCGCGAGCACCATCCTCGACGCCGCCCTCACCGACACCAGCGCCTCCTCCTGGCCCCAGGCCCACTACCTCGGCCCGCTCCACCCGGTCCTGGACTGGGCCGCCGACCGCGCTCTGGCCCGGCTGGCCCGCGGCGAGATCTTCGCCGTCCGCGGCGACGTGGACGTGCCCACCGTCCTGCTCAACGGCACCCTCATCAACCGCCGCGGCCAGGTGGTGGCCTCGTCCTGGCTGTCCGCCCAGTTCCACGGCGCCACCCCTTTCGTCGAGGTCCACGCGACGGCGGGGGAGATGCTCGCCGACGCCGGCGTCATCGGCGAACGCAGCAACCCCGGCCCGGTCCAGCTCCCAGACATGGACCTCGTCCGGCCCGCCGTCGAGCGCGCCGAGGACACCCTGCGGTTCCAGTTCCAGGCCGCAGCCGACGCCGCGAAGGCGCGGGTCGACGAGTGGGTGGCCCGCGCGGAGGAGTGGCAGTCCGAGGCCGAGGCGCTCATCCAGCGCGATCAGGTGCGCCGGCGCCGCGCGCTTGTCGACGCGCAGGAGCGGCTGAGCCGCGACATGACCCCCGACCGCCAGCTGGTGCGCCCCCTGCTGGTGGTTCTCCCCGCCGACACCCCGGAGGCCACCCATGGCTGACAGCGACGCCCTCCTCGTCGTCGAGGACTGGATCAGCGAGCACTTCTTCACCACCGACGCCCGCAAGGAGTCCTACCTGGCCCGCGTCCTGGACCGGGTCAAGCAGTGGCGCGACGCCGAGCACCCCACCACCAGGGCGCGGTTCACCGCCGAGCGCTCCAAGCTGGCCACCGCCATGGCTGCCCTCTACGCCGACGACGACCCGGACCCCGACGCCGCCGCGGCTCTCCACGCCGACCTCCGACGCATCCTCGGCTACGAGCCCGGCCCCTATGAGACGACGGTCAACGGCCCCGTCCGGCTGCTCCGCTCACTCGGCCTCGAACCGACCCTCGCGCTGGTGGAGGCCAAGCCCGCCGCCACGCTGGACGAGCTCTTCGCGCGCCACGCCGAGACCCTCGCCGAGCCGTACGTCGTCGACGACGAGGACCCGATCCTCTCGGCCACCAAGCTGGTTTCCACCCTGTTCCTCGACCACGAGGAGACGAAGTTCGCGCTCATCATGGCCGGCCGCTGGCTGGTGGTGGCGGAGGCCTCCCGCTGGCCTGAGGGTCGCTACTTGGCCGTCGACCTCCACACCGTCGCCGAGCGCGGCGACACCAAGCAGGGCGGCGAGATCGACCGGGCGCTGGTGGCCGTCGACGCCGAGTCGCTGGCCCCCGACGCCGACGGCAACATCTGGTGGGACGCGACGCTGGAGGCGTCCGTCGCCCACACCGTCGGGGTGTCCGCCGACCTGCGCGAGGGCGTGCGGGAATCGATCGAGCTCATCGCGAACGAGGTGGTGGACCGACGGCGCGCCCAGGGCCTCGACCCGCTACCGCAGGGCCAGGCGCAGCCGCTGGCGCTGCAGTCGCTGCGGTTCCTCTACCGGATCCTGTTCCTCCTCTACGCCGAGGCGTCGCCGGAGCTGAAGATCCTCCCCGTGGGGGACCCGGACTACGCCCGCGGCTACTCCCTCGACCGGCTCCGCGAACTGGTGCAGGTGGAGCTGGCCTCCCCGCGCGCCCGCGCCGGCACCCACCTGTACGAATCGCTGGCCCTGCTCTTCCGCCTCGTCGACCGCGGCCACTCGCTGGTTGAGGAGCGAGGGAGCGAAGCGACTGAGCGTCTCGAAACCTATGAAACGCAACCTGATGCAGGAACCGAAGACCGCGAGTACGAGCACACCAACTCAGACCGCCTAGTCGAGCGCGGCCTCGAGTTCCAACCCCTCCGCGCGGACCTCTTCTCACCCCAGGCCACAGCGCTCATCGACGAGGTCGGCCTCGGCAACCACGCCCTCCAGGAAGTCCTGCGCCGACTCCTGCTCAGCAAGGAACGCTCCGGCAAGGAGCGCGGCTTCATCAGCTACGTCGAGCTCGGCATCAACCAACTGGGCGCCGTCTACGAGGGCCTGATGAGCTACACCGGCTCGTTCGCTGACGTCGACCTCTACGAGGTGGCCCGCGACGGCAACCCGGAGAAGGGCTCCTGGGTGGTCCCAGTAGACCGCGCCGACCACCTCGCCGACAAGGACTTCGTTCTCGACACCGACCCCGTCACGGGCCAGAAGAGCCGCCGCCGCTACACCCGCGGCCAGTTTGTCTTCCGGCTCTCCGGCCGCCAGCGGCAGCGCTCCGCCTCCTACTACACCCCCGAGGTGCTGACGAAGTTCACGGTCTCCGAGGCGCTCGCCGAGCTGCTGGACCAGGACGGCCACACCACCACCGCCGAGGAGATCCTCGGCCTCAGCGTCTGTGAGCCCGCCCTCGGCTCCGGCGCGTTCGCCATCGAGGCCGTCCGGCAGTTGGCCGAGCAGTACCTCAAGCGACGGCAGGAGGAACTGGGGGAGAGGATCGACCCCGACGTCTACCCGGCCGAGCTGCAGAAGGTGAAGGCGTACCTCGCCCTGCACAACGTCTACGGAGTCGACCTCAACGCCACCGCCGTGGAGTTCGCGGAGATCACACTGTGGCTGGACACCATGGCCGAGGGGCTGCAAGCCCCCTGGTTCGGGCTCCGGCTGCGCCGCGGTAACTCGCTGGTGGGGGCGTCTCGTTCCTTCTATACGCGCGACCAGGTCAACGACAAGCGCTGGCTCACCACCCCGCCCACGGCTGAGCCGCTCACCGACATCGCCGCCCGCATCGAGCAGGACCGCCCCGAACTCAGCGGCTCCGGCGGTCGCATCCGCCACTGGCTGCTTCCAGCCGCCGGCTGGGGCGCCACGTCAGAATCCAAGGAGGCGAAGGAACTCGTTCCCGCCCGCGTGGCCAAGGTCAAGGCGTGGCGCAAGACGATCAAGAGCAAGCCAAGCAAGAAGCAGCTCGACCAGCTGGTGGCGATCTCCCACCAGGCCGAGGAGCTGTGGGCTATGGCCTATCGCCGCCTGAAGGTCGCCGAAGAACAGTCGGCCCGTCACATCAGGCTCTGGGGCTCTCCGCCTTCGCTGGCTGAGGTGCCGCGGAGCGGCCTCGAAGCCTCAAAGACCCGCACCCCAACAGTGACCCGCGAGCAGATCGAAGAATCCCTCGCCGACGACGACGGCGCCTACCGCCGACTCCGCCGCATGATGGACGCCTGGACCGGGCTGTGGTTCTGGCCGCTGACCGGCGACGAGGTGGCCCCGCCGACCCTCGACCAGTGGATCGACGCCGCCCAGGGCATCCTCGGCACCCAGAAGTTGTCGTCCCGTGGAGCCAAGCAGGGGATGGGAACGCTTTCCCCGGGGGACCAGTGGCAAGCCATGGCCGACCAAGAGAACTTCGAACTCGCCAGCGCCGGCGCCAAACGAGTCAGAGACGTGCTCGACGACCACCCCTGGCTGCGTCTCTGCGAGGAAGTGTCACGCGAGCAGGGATTCTTCCATTGGCAACTCGACTTCGCGACCGTGTTTGGGCGCGGAGGCTTCGACCTGCAGGTTGGTAACCCGCCGTGGGTACGGCCTGACGTCGATTTGGATGCGCTCCTGGCTGAGAGTGACCCCTGGTGGCAGTTGGCTCTCAAGCCGTCGGAGGCTGCGAAAATGGCGCGGCGAGTCGAGACCCTTCAGCTCGTCAGTGCCGGTGTCATCGTGACTGCGGGAGCGGCCGAGATGGTCGCACTCCGCGAGTTTGTCGGCGACGCCACCACGTACCCGGAGTTGTCTGGTCTCAGGCCCGATCTCTATCGCTGTTTCATGGCTCAGACGTGGACACACAGCTCACACCGAGGGACGGTGGGCTTGATCCACCCCGAAACGCATCTGACTGACGAGAAGGCCGGGGGGCTTAGAGAACTCACGTACCCGCGACTCAGACGACACTGGCAGTTCGTGAACGAGCTGCAACTATTCGCGGAGATTGACCATCACGTCAGCTACGGCGTACATGTGTATGGGGCTGTGCATCCGGTGCGCTATCTGAATGCAGCCCGGCTCTACCATCCCGAGACTGTGGAGCGCTCGGAGAAGCATGATGGCTCGGGAGAGGAGCCAGGGCACAAGCACGCGGGGGGGTGGGACCGTCGGCCCCACCGCTCCCGCATCCAGGTAGTTGACGATGCCGAACTTGCCATCTGGCGTGACGTCTTGGAGAGCCCGGACGCCCCAGTGCGTCGAACTCGAATGCTCTACTCCTCTAACCGCTCCTCGTCCCGTGTCCTGAGCGCATTGGCCAAAGCCGAGCGACTAGGTGCTTTCGGTCTTCGCTTCTCGACCGGGTGGAACGAGACCACCGATCGCCAGAAGGGTCGCTTCGTACAGGAATGGGGTCCGGCCACCTGGGAGGACGCCATCCTCCAGGGCCCACACCTGCACGTCGGGAACCCCTTCTCCAAGTCCCCGAACCCGACCATGAGGCACAACCAGGACTGGTCGGCGGTGGACCTGGAGTCGCTCGCACCGGACGCGCAACCAGCGACCTCCTACAAGCCGGCTGGCGACCGAGCCGTGTACGACTCCACTTACGGCACGTGGGAAGGTGACCCGGTTCGCAACCACTACCGAGTCGCCTGGCGTGCGATGGCGGCCAATGCCAACGAGCGAACCCTCTTCGCGGCGGTGATCCCTCCAGGTAGCGCCCACATCCATGGAGTGAGCGCACTCTCGGCCCGCGATCCCAGAACCCTGGTCCTGGCAGCAGCCGTTTGTAGCTCGCTTCTCGCTGACTTCGCGATTCGATCCGCACCCAAAAGCGCCGTGAGTTTTGAAGCCATCTCAAGGCTCCCTTCCCCAGACTTGAATCACGAGTTGGTGCCTCGACTCCACCTCAGGGCTCTCCGCCTCAATTGCCTCACGGCCGCCTATGCACCTTTGTGGCGAGATATGTGGGACCCACGGTTCACAGAGGACAAGTGGTTGCTGGGTGCGGGTGACCCAGAAGAGCTTGAGCTCGGGGCCGTTGGACCGGAATGGACACCTACCACCCCGTTGCGCCGCGATGTCGACCGGCGCAACGCTCTAATTGAGATTGACGCGCTGCTGGCCACAATGCTCGGAGTCACCGCCGACGAGCTCGCCACGATCTACCGCACCCAGTTCGCCGTCCTGCACGGCTACGACCAGAACGACTATATCTACGACGCCAACGGCCGCCTCGTACCGACCCAGGTCCGCCAACTGTGGCGAAAGAAGGGCGACAAGCTCACTTCGGAGGAGCGAACCGCTACCCACCCGGCGGGCACGGTCTACACCTACGAACTTCCGTTCGCCTCGCGTGATCGCGAAGCCGACTTCCACAAGGCGATGGCCCGCATGCGAAAACTGTCGTAGCCCTACACACGTTTGTCTTAAGGGCTGGGGGCATGCGACCAGCCAACTGGATAAGGTTTGCCCACTGCACGAACACGGAGGTTCCATGCGCGATCACTTGGACACAGTCGGCCGCCTCGTCAAGCGGATATTTGAGAGCCATCTCCCGCGCATGGGCGACGACTGGTGGGAGCGTGGCGTGATCAAGGCCCTCTCCTTCCAACAACGCAAGGACGCCGCCGAAAGGGGCTGGAGAGCACTGGACGACCTCGACGTGGCAGCGCTCTTCGTCGCCTTGGACAACAACTGGGACATGTTCATCCGGTGGGGGATTGTCACAAAGGAGGGCCGCAACTGGCTCAAGGAGGCGATCAGCATCCGGCACCGCTACGCTCACGAGCCGGTCGGTTCGACGAGGGAACCTCGCCGCGCATACCGAGACGTGGACACGCTGTTTCTTCTCGCCCAAGCCCTTGACCCTCAAGCCCCCGAGATCGTCGAGCTCGAGGCCGCCCGCGATGCGCTGCTCCCCACAAGGGAAGGAACGGCTCCCCGGGACGAGATGCCAGTAGCCGCGCCTGACGACTCGGACGGCCCTGACTCGGGAGTGGATTGGCTGGTGCCCGCAGCCCTGGTGAGATTGCGAGCACGCCCAGAGATCGTTGGGGTAGTCATGTCGGTCGACCGTGGCCAGGTCGAGAGGACTGCGATGGTCTTCCACGATGGGTCTGCCCATCAATACTTCGAATCCCAGCTGGAACCCCAGTCGACGGGTCCTCAAGAGAAGTTGAACGCAGCAGAGATGCGCACGGGTTTCACGGCCGCAGAGCTGCTCAACCCGGCAGTGAGCCGGCTGTATTCGTTCAACACTGGGCGCATCGAGTACGAGCCCTACCAGTTCCGACCGGTCATGAAGCTCATCAACTCCGACCGGCCTCGGCTCCTCATCGCCGATGACGTTGGCGTGGGAAAGACGATCGAGGCCGGTCTGATCATCAAGGAGCTCCAGGCACGCCAGCGGTTGGACTCCATACTCGTGATCTGTCCCAAGCAACTAGTTGTCGAAAGCAAGTGGCGTCAGGAACTTAGGCGATTCGATGAGGACTTCATAGAGTTGGACAGCGCCACTCTCCGCTACTGCCTCGACGAAGCGCGACTAGAAGGGCAGTGGCCCGCTCGGTACCGCAAGGCGATCTTGCCGTATTCGCTGTTGGACGAGCGGCTGCTGATGGGCCAAGGAGAGGGCAGGTCCAGACGTCATGGATTGCTCTCAATCATCCCGCCGGTGAAGTTTGACCTGGTGATAGTGGATGAGGCCCATCATCTGCGTAACCGCGAGACCTGGCGCCACCGTGTCGTCAGCCACCTGTTGGCCTCCTCGGAGGCGGCTGTCCTGGTGTCGGCGACCCCAATTCAGACCGGCAGCAGTGACCTGTTCAACCTCCTCCGGCTTCTGCGGCCGGACACCTTCACCGATTCCGGAGCCTTCGACCGCATGAAGGAGCCGAACGCTTTCATCGCGGAGGCAGATGCGGTTGCCCGGCGGGGCGGTCCAGATTGGCAACTTGATGCGCTCATCGCGCTGGAAGGGGCGGCGGAGACCGCCTGGGGGAAAGCCGTGATGATGGCCGACCCGCGGATGGATGCGGTTCGGACGCTCCTTGAAGACGAGGACATGACGGAAGAGAAGCGGGTGCGCGTAGTGCGCTTGTTGCAGAACCTCAACACCTTCTCGGGTTTGATCAACCGGACCCGGCGGCGAGACATCGGCAACTTCACGGTACGGAAGCCGGAAACGCACGCGGTGGACTTCACGCCTGAGCAGCAACTTGTTCACGATGAGTTGCTGGACCTGTGCCGACGCATCCTGGCTCCACGTGCCGGCAGCCAGTCCCTGGAGTTCCTGCTGTCGACTCTGCGGAGGCAAGCCTCCAGTTCCCTCAATGGGTTGGCCCCCTTCATTCACGACGTGCTGAACAACCGCCTGGGTGCCGAAGAGCTGAGTGAGGCCGACTTCGAGGGGGAGACCCTCGCCGCTGATGGCCTCTTGTCATTCAGGTCTGAGATCCAGGTCTTGGCACATCGAGCGAGCGAGCTCCGCGAGGATCCCAAGCTAGATTCCCTATTCAGCATCGTCCAGGAGAAGCGGAAGCTCGAGAACAACAAGGTACTGGTCTTCAGCACCTTCCGACACACTCTCGCCTACATCCTTCCCAGACTGCGGGAGGCCGGGGTTAGAGTGGGTCTGGTCCACGGAGGGGTTCCCGATGATGACCGTCGCGAGATCCGGTCGCGCTTCGCTCTGGACCGACAGAATCCAGATGCGCTCGATGTCTTGTTGTCCTCCGAGGTAGGGACTGAGGGATTGGACAACCAGTTCTGCGACGCACTTGTCAACTACGACATCCCGTGGAATCCGATGCGCATTGAACAGCGCATTGGCCGCATCGATCGTCGGGGTCAGAAGAGCGAGTCCATATCTATCAAGAACCTCATCGTGAACGGAACCGTTGACGCTGCCATCTATGAGCGATGCCTGCTGCGGATAGGGGTGTTTCACGACGCGCTCGGTGCGAGCGAAGAGATCCTTGGAGAAATGAGCCGGGAACTCCACTCCATCGCTGAGGACCTCACCCTCACCGACGCCGAACGCGACGCGAAACTTCAGCAGCTCGCCGATAACAAGCTTGCTCGAGTGCAGGAGCAGACCGAACTCGAAGAGCGCGAAGCCGCCCTCTTCGGACTCGCCGTGCAGAAGCTGGATGAGGATGGAGTGGCCGCGAGCGCGAGCCCGTGGTTGGCGACACCACAGATGGCCAGGCTGGTTGAGGAGTATCTGGAGCGACAGGGGCACGATCGCGCGCCTGGGATGTTCGACCGGCCGGTGGCCGTTTTTCGCCCTGATCGACAGACTCGGGCGGTCCTTGTCGATGCGGCAAGGAGCGATCCCGAGAACTCAGGAAACATCCGTTGGCGACGATGGTTGGAGGACGCAGGAGACGCCACCCGTCGGCTCACTTTTGATCCTGCGCTTGCTGAGGACGAGGGTGTTGAGCTGTTGTCGGCCGCTCACGGTCTCGTGAGGGCTGCCGCTCGAGCAATCGGAGTGCCCGATGGCGAAGTCGAAGTTCCTCTGCGAGTTGCCTCTGACGAAGTGCCCTCAGGCCGCTACCCATTCGCTGTGTTCGGGTGGAGAACGCTAGGTCTCAAGGACAACTACGAGTTGGCCGTAGTCGCCACCGAGTCGAAGCTAGGTGGGACGGTGGGCGGATTGTTGCTGCGGGCGGAGGATGGAGATTCTGCGCTGACAGACGCCGAAGCCGACGCGATCGAGGTCCGCCACTACGAAAAGTGGCTTGAGGCCCGCGCCCAGCACATCGAAGAGACAACCGTCCACATCGCAGCCCAACTGGCCTCTCTTGAGCTCAGTCACCGAGCGAGAGTGGCGCAGCTTGAGGATCAGCTTGCAGAAGCGTCGCACCCAAACATCGTCAGGATGCGGGAGAGCGAGCTGCGTTCCGTTGAAGAGGACTTTGCACGGCGCAGGACGGACCTTCAGCGAGCGGAGAGTCGCTGTGACATCACCACGTCCCGAATCTGCCGTGGGGTCCTCGAGGTCGTTTCAGGATGAGTGACCCTCGTTTCGCCAGGCTTTGTCAGGACCGCCGCTCACAGGCGGATGCTGCGGACGCGCTGCTGGGTGATGGACTCAAGACACTGCTCGCAGACCTATATCCTGACCAGGCTCACTTCCTCTACGAGCTGCTTCAGAACGCTGAAGACGCTCGAGCCAGCAACGTGGAATTCATTCTGGAATCGGATCGGTTGCTCTTCAATCATGACGGCCAAGACCTCTTCACCTATGACGACGTAGAGGCCATCACGACAATCAAGTCCACCAAGAAGAGCGACGACACCAAGATTGGCAAGTTCGGCGTTGGATTCAAAGCAGTATTCTCGTACACCGCCCGGCCCGAAGTCAGATCGGGACAGTTCAACTTTGCGATCGAGGATCTGTTTGTTCCCGTCCCGTTATCCGGGCAGTCACGCGCTGGCCAGACGGAGTTCGTGATTCCGTTCGACAATCCAGATAAACCCGCAGCGACAGCTTTCTCTGAAATCGCTCAGGGGCTGTCAGCGATGGAAGCCACGACTCTTCTATTCTTACGGGGGATTCGCTCGATCCAATTTCTGATCCAGGACGGGCGGTGGGGGGAACTGAGTAGGGATGAGCATGAGTACCCATATGTCTCGGTTCAACGGTCTGAGAATGATTCGGTCGCGGTTTCGCATTGGCTGCGACTGATCGGCGGGTCAGAACTCTCCCCTTCCATCCCCTCAGAACAATACGTGTCTGCCGCCTTTCGGATCGAGGCTGCGCCGGAGCCGGTGAAAAAGGGGGCTAGGACTCGATCCACGTCAGTCGTTCCGGTCGAACATGGAGCGGTATGCGTTTACTTCCCGGCCGAGAAACAGGTCTCTGGACTTAAGTTCCACGTCCATGCACCTTTCGAACCGACACCGGCCAGGGACAGTGTCCGGAACACCCCCGAGAATGCGGGGCTGGTAGAGGCAATCGGTGTCCTGGTGGCCAACCACCTGTCGGATCTTCAGAAGGATGGTTGGCTCAGCGACGGTCTGTTGGCCGCCCTTCCCAACGACCAGGACCCGGTAGGCGAACTGTTTGCGTCGGTGACCTCTGCGGTGCGCCAAGCTTTCTGGGACAAACCAATCACCCCGCGGAATGCAGGCGGTCCGCGACGGGCGGCTGATCTTGTGGAGAGTCCCCCCGAGTTCCGTCGCCTGCTGGATTCGAACGACCTGGCGGTCCTGACATCTTTGCATGACGGCACCTACCCTGAGGAGCCGCGCTGGGTTGCTGAACGAAGCGGGAGGGCAGGAGCCCTACTGAGAGGGCTGGGCGTAGCCAGGTTCGGTTGGGATGAACTAGAGGATGTCCTTGACGGCGCTTCTGGTTGGTCTTTCGCGCGTGGTCTTGATCTGACTTCGTTGCAGACCCTCACGCACTGGCTAGAGTCGATGGACACCAGTCATCTGGCAAGCTTCTACGAACTCCTGGGACAGGGAATCGAGGAAGAGCACATCGACACGTGGCGTCTTGAGTCCGGGGATGTACCGCTACTGCGTGTCATCGGGGAGGGGGGAGTCAGCCACCCGAGTCCGCCGAGAGGATATCTTCCTGTCAACGCCGAAGATCAAGCCCCAGGCAGGGTCCCGACCGCACTGTCGTACTTCGAATCGGATCGTCCCAGCCGCAGGAAATCTCGACTAGAAGCCTTCTACCATGCCCTAGGGGTGCGACGCTGGGATGCCCGTGCCCTCATCGATGCGAGGCTTGAGCGCTATTTAGCGATGGATAGTGAGGAGCAGCCTGAGCTCACCATCGCCGAGCATTTCGAGGACCTGAGGACCTTCGTAGCTCACCTCGAGACACAGCCTCAGGACCTCCCGTCAGTCAGAGAGAGAATCTTCCTGTTAGGGGATGTGGATGGGGATCTTCAGTGGATGCGCCCATCGAAGTTGTTCTTGGACACCCCCATCGAGAACACAGGCATCCGTCACCTCTACCGGGGGTTGCTGCCGTTGGCTTCGATTTACCTTGGAAAGGTACCTGCGATCGGGCAGTTCGCCAAGGACCTCGGGGTGGTGCATTCCTTCGCCATCCGTACCCACGACGTCTGGAGCAACCCCGAGCGGCGAGAAGAGTGGTTCCCTCCGGGGACAAGGAGATCCAGTCAAGGCCAGAAGTCGGACTGGGATCTACCAGAGGCCGTTTCGATCCTGCGATCAGGCGACCCAGTCCTACTTCGCTCACTATGGCAGCTGGCAGTGGACTCACCGAAATCCAAAGCATGGGCTACTTTCCAGCTCAACGGGAGTGCTCAGGTGCACCAACTTCCATCTCGGCTCGCGCAGCGGCTGCGAGGCAAGCCATGGGTCCTAGACGCGGCGGGAGATCTGCGGACCGCCGAATCCATGGCCGCCGAGGAACTCCCGCGCGGGTGGCCTGAGCCGCCACGCGGTTCGTTGGCGATGGAACTGGGCTTTGGATCTGATGCGCACAGCCACGCGCGCGAACAGCAGGAGAAGGTCCGGATGGCACGTGAGGTGGGAGTACCGCCACACCTGTTGCCGTATCTCGCGGGCCGAGAAGCGGATGATCCGGTCTGGGCTGCCGTTGAATCTCTCCTCCGAGGCAGCCAGCTCCCCGAGGCCGTGTCGGCAGATCCCGCTAGGCGAGCCGGGGTGGTGGCGGAGGACGCAGGGTTTGCAACCGAGTATGAGACCGAGATTCGAGAGCGGTCGGTTGTCCTCGGCCGGCAGGAACTCCGGGAACAGACACGCCAGTACCTACGCGCCCAGTACATTGGCGAAGACGGCGTGATGTATTGCCAGATCTGCGTCCGTCCCATGCCCTTCAAATTGCGGGGAGAATGGTACTTCGAGACGGTGCAGTGCGTTCCCCGGCGCGTCAAGCAACATCACCAGAATGGACTGGCGGTCTGCCCGCTGTGCGCAGCCTTGTACAAGCACGCACGCGCAACGCCCGACGCCGATGTCATGGAGCGCTTGCTTAACCTTGACCTGCCTCCAAACACGGGCCACGGGCACCTGCCCGTCACTCTTGACGGGCGCGAGCGTCAGGTGCGCTTCACGGGCATCCACCTCTTGGACATTCGTGCCGTCCTCCAAGTGGCGGGCGAGTCGCTCCCCAGCGCATAGGTATTAGATCGATTTTGGGCAGAGCGCATACCGCTGCACTCAATGTTCCGTCTTGAGCAGCGTCGCTGCGGGAAGAGAGGGGCGCTTGTTCGGGGATCGGGTCCGACCGAGCTCTTGCCGTGGGTCACGCCGCCTGGTCGCTGAGTTCCTCAGCGACCTCCGTGAGGGGGGTGAGTCCCTCGTCCACTTCGAGCGCCCAGAACTCCAAACCGCTGATGTTGTGCACATCGAGGAACCTTGCCGCGTCATCTAGGTCGTCGAACTCGTGCTCCCCATCGATCAGTACGGTCCCGTCGTCGGTGATCACTGCGTCGACGACCCAATCCGGATCGACGGGGTCCAGCAGGTCTCCAGGCCGGAGAAGGCCAGCGTCCACCAGTTCGCGAAGCGGTGGTTCGTGGCGCTCGAGTGCGCTGAAGTTGTCGTCCACGGTGCCAGCGGCTCGGCCAGAGCGCAGCTTCGAGAATGCATCACGGGTGACCTGAGCGATCAGATCGCGACGTCTCGCGAGGAACTCGTCGTAGTCCAACAGATGCCAATCCTCCGGCAGGGCATGCCAATACATCTGCTGCTGGAGTTCCTCTCCACGGATGTGCCGGGCCTGCAAGAGCTCCGGCCAGTACTCGGCCGGCGGCCGGTCGGAGATGAGAATGTTGGTCGCCCAATCGGTAGGCGCGTAGTTGGCGATCTGGTTGACCCGCTTCACGTCGTCGATACCGAGCTCACGACCGAGGTAGGCCCGAGGGAACAGGTGGTGCCCCTCCATGCCCTTGACCGTTGGCAGCGTCGGGTCCATCCACTGCGACACTGGCATGTCCAACATGAACATCTTGGCCTCGAGGATGTTGAGAGCGGCCAAATAGCATTGATAGGCGGGCGACAGCGCAGCGTTGGAATACGCAAGCATCTGCGGCATGCCGAAACGCCAGAAGTCCGAAGTCATCTCGGAGTCGACGATCTCGTCCAGCGCTTTGACGAAGCCGTCCGCATCGCCAGTCGCTACCAAGTCCAACCGGCTCAGGTCCTTGCTCAGCTGGGACTCGGCTGAACCTGTGTACCTGCCGGTGAGTTGGGCCATGAAGATCCAACGAGCGATCACCGCTCGGAGGGTCGTGATGTCGACGCGAAACCTCGTGCGCCCCAGGAGGAACAGGATGTAGCTGGAGATCACGTTCAAGGAGGAGGTGATGTTGCGTGCCCGGCGGAATCCTGCCATCTGGATGGCGTGGATGAACTCAGTCCAGTTGACCCGATCGGTGACCACTGGGAGAGCTTGCTGCAGTCGCCTGAGTTGCTCGTGCAGTTTCTCTTCATCCACGTAGCCGGTCTGCGGGTCGCGTGCCTGGAGTGCTGTGTAGGCGTCCTGAAGACGGGCGCGGCCTTGTCCGACGGCCACCAGGGCACGGACCACATGGAACGTCTCAACGGCGAGGAACGGGTTCACGGGTGTCCAGTGGATCGGGCTGCCTGCGATTTCCGACGCCCGTTGGGGCGTGATCCGGGAATGCCGGGAGAAGTCCTCGATCTGCTCCCGCCCTTCAGGCCAGAAAACGGAGAGCCAGGTCAGGATGTAGTCGGACGCTCGGAGGCGGACTCCTTCAGAGTTGATGCGCACGAAGATGTCGGCGACGAGGCCCTTTCCCGACTCGCCGGCGATGTGAACCACGTTGAAGGTGTACTTCTTGAGGTCACCCAGCCGTTCGAAGACCCTGTCCAAGTGGTCCTCCTGCTCGTCGGTCAGCTCGCCGACGGATGACTCGTAGCGCTTGATGAACTCCCGCTCAGTCCTCTTGGACGACTCGAAGTACGTCGCTATGTTCCCGATCCACTGGGGCGACTTCGCGAGAGCGGGAGTACGGACCTCAAACCGCTCCGAGAAGGGATTAAAGGAGATGGTGATCTGCTTCTCCATGTAGTCGGAGTTGCGCACTGGACGGCCCTTGATCGAGGCATAGAGGCTGGTGATCCTTTGCTGACCATCGACTATCTGGTGGCGCCCTCCCAGTCCAGAGCCATGTCCGATCGCGCGGCTGGCCTCGCCAGATGCGTCGTCCCAGAACATCAGTTCGCCGACGGGGTAGCCCCTGTACATCGAGTCGAAGAGGTCGCGGACCTTGGTCGTGGGCCACACGAAGGGGCGTTGCAGATCGGGTAGGCGGATGCTGCCTTGCTCAATGCCGCCTACAAGTTGTTCGACTTGCCAGGAGACCGTCTTGAAGATCGATGCCATAACTCCACTCCGGTGTAGATCACTTCCCCGCACCTTACCCACCGAGTGCCATCCAGAGCAGACGGAGAGGCTACCCTCGATCTTTCATGACCGTCCTGTGTGGGGCTTGTCGGCGCCGGTGGCGTCGAGGTTGTTCTGATTCTTGCAGGTGGGTGCGACAAGGCCCCGCGTGACGTCTGCGGGGCGGGTTTCCAGGCCGAGAGCTTCGAGATTCGGTGGGTCGTGTGGAGGCCTGGGGGTCAGGTGGCGGGTGCCGGGAGGCCTCGTAGTCGTTGGAGACCGTTGATGATCAGCCCACTCCAGGGGGATTGTTCGGTGAGGTGGAGGATGACGCGGCGGGCTCGTCTGGCGAGGGTCGCGGGGATGGTGTAGAGGCGGTAGCGGAGCCGTTTCGGTTCCCAGCGGCGAGCTTGGTGACCGGCCAGCGCCAGCATCCCGCTCCAGGCCTGCAGCTCGGAGGCCAGCGCGACGATCTGGCACCAGATCCGATTCTGGTCGAACCCCTGCAACGGGAGGTTGGCCAGGCCGGTGTCTATCGCGATCCGTATCCGGTCTTCGCAGCGGGCCCGTCGACGATGCCGCAACTCCAGCCGCTGCAGGGTGCCGGTGGTGGTGTTGGTCGCGAAGGCGGTGAGTCGGTAGCCGTCGACGTCATCGAAGCGCAGCTGAGCGCCGGGGTGGGGCCGTTCTCTGCGGACGATCACCCGCATCCCGGTAGGCCAGCCGTCAAGGTTGAGCAGTCCGGTGAAGTCGGCCAGGTCGGCCCCTTCCCGCGGCTGGCCGTCGGCGTTGAGGGCGGGGACCCAGACCCAGTCGGGGACCTGCTGGTAGAGGGCGGGGGTGTCGAGTGGGAGCGTGAATCCCACCGAATACGACACCCGATGAGTCGCGAGCCAGGCGGTGAAGTCCTTCGTGCCGCCGGCCCCGTCCGCGCGGACCAGGACCCTGCGCCCCGGGCGAGGGCTGCGGTCGGGGAGCTGCGCCAACGCCTGCTTGGTGACGGTGATCGCGGTGTTCGAGCCGGCGTTCCCGGGCCGCAGGTGGACCACCAAGGCTTCACCGGTGCCCTCGGGGCCGTGGTCGGCGAACGCCATCAACGGGTGGAACCCGAACCCTCGCTTGAACGTCGGCGCCGCGCGCTGCTTCTCCGAATGCGCGGTGATCAGCGACGCGTCGAGATCGATCACCACCGGATCCTCGGCAGTCGACTCGTGGTCGGGGGCATGCTCACCGGCCAGCGACCAGACCCTGGCGCGGGCATGCTGCCTGGCTGCGGCGATCGCCTTGATGGCCTTGTCCGCATCCTCGGCCGGGGCGGCGATCAGGCGGGACACAGTTGGGTCCGACGCCACCGACCCGTAGACGCCTGGTTCGGCGCGCAGGGTAGCGAGGTCGCTCAACGCTTCACCGCCGAGCACCAGCGACAGGGCCAGATCACAGATGATCTTCCCCGGGTCGTGGATCGCCAACGGTTTCCGCCACCCGTCCAAAGCCTCCGACCGGGCCCGGTCGAGGCCAGCGGCGCGGATGGTTTCGGTCAGCAGGATCCCGCCGGCCTGGCCGACCGCGGTGACCTTGGCGGTATCGACATGAACCCTCGGATAGGAGCCGGTACTCTTCACCTCGAAGGTGCTCCTTCTTGCTGGTCGATGTTTCTCTAGACAAGTCACATCATCCCAAGTCAGGAGCACTTTCGCCATCTCAGGCCGCTACAGTCCACCCACCGTCATGAAAGCGCGAGGCTAGCCGTACGCGCCGAAGTAGGGGGCCAGCCTTGATGCGTCGCGAGGCCAGGCATCGTCGCGTGTAGCCGCCCTGTGAGCAGCCACGGCAACGCGACGATCGGGGAAGGGGCCTTCGCCGGAGTTGGCCGGGTGCCACAGCGTCACGCGGGATGGCGACTTCCTCTGCGCGGGACGGCGTGGCGTTCACCCGAGAGGGATATGTTCAGTCCAAGGCGCAAGCTAGCAGCCTGGGAGGTGTCGTGCGGGACGACTTGGTGACAGGGATTCTGCCAGTGCTGGGGAGGTCGTCGGAGCTTGGCTTCAATGTCTTCGATGTCATGCACCACGGTCTTCACGAGAAGCAGATCTCGAATGTCTTCCGGTGGCTCCTCGATTCGCAGGGAACCCACCGCATGGGCGATACGTCCACGAGAATCTTCATTGACGAGGTCAATCGTGCGAGACCAGCGGAGGACCCGTTCCCCTACGACGGCTACTCGGTTTGGCAGGAGCTGAACACCTCTGAGGCAGGCCAGCCTGCGGATATCGCTGACCTGTTTCTGAAGAGCGAGGAGTCCGGAGTGGTCATCGAGAACTACTTCACTTCCGATGGGCACGGTCATGGCTACGACCAGTACCTCGCCTATAGCCAAACCGGTGTGTTCGGGCTCGGTGATGCGACGGAGGCGCGGGAGGCCGTCCCCCGGCGGGGCGCTGTGGTGCTGCTGTGCAGAGACGAGGATCGCTCGCTCCTGACGAAGGGCTGGCAGAACGCTGTTGTCATCACTTACGCGAGGCTGGTCGAGCGACTCAGGGAGGAACTGGCCGGCGACGGTCGTTGGCAACGCCAAAACCCTGAGGCTTTCATGTTCATCGAGCAGATGCACCGCAAGTTCGTCAGGGGGAGAGGACCCGTGCGGGATCAGGAAGTGCTGGAATTCGTGGTGGCAATGTGCGACACGGGGGAGGCGCGGAGGTATCAAGTACCTAGCAAGACTGTCGCTGCCGAGCAGTTCGCCAGTGACGTAGCCGAGCAGGCCAGGGAACGCTTCGGCGAGGGAGCAGAGTTGCTGCAGCGCGTCAGGACTCGCCTCAGGAGCTACAGCGCCGAGGTGCTCGCGCCTCAGCTCAACGCAACGATGGGCGAAGGGAGGATCGCTAAGGTCAGTGCAAACTTCCGGGGGATCTACCAGTGGACCGTCAACTTCGAACTCGCCTCGGAACAAGGGGACTTCGGCGAACCTCCCCTACAGATCAAGTTCGGTCCATCCGCGTGGTTCGCTATAGAAGAAGACTCCAACTGGCAGCATGCGGTCGATCCAACTGAAGCGGACTACTCGCGGCTATTCCTCACCAGGGCCGCGGTCCGCGAGATCCGGCAGTCGAGTGTGAAGCTGCAGGAAATCCTCGACGGCCTAGAGCCCACGGATCGGCGACTTCACGATGAGATCCTGCAACTGATGGGCGGCGCGGAGGATTCTGCGACTGGGGGTGGGGTCATCTCATGATGCGTTTGAACATGGCTGTGTCGCGCGAGGGTCGCGCGGAACTCGAACGTCAGGAGCTGAAGCCGAAGGCGCTCACCTTCTGGCTGGGAGTTGGCGACGCAAGAGCCAGGTCTCTCTGCGCTGGCAAGTCGGTGTGGACACTGGCTGATTTGGAGTCGGTCTCCGAAGGGCTCGGCGTCGATCTCCCGGAGATGCTTGCTCGATGTGCCGCTCGGCTGCAACCACAGTAGAGGGGGCCCATCCGACAGGTTTGTCAGCGGTACTGGCGTTGCTGAGCTGAAACGATGGCCGCGACCATATCCGAGGGCAACTCCACTACTTCGATGGTCACTCCCAAATCCGAAATTGCCGCCGCTTGCCAGGATGATCCTTGTAGATGCCGGACGGCAGCCGCGTCGCTGATGCAAAGCACAAGCCGTTCAGGAGGAGGATCAATGGAGCGGGCCACCCAATGGAGCTTCACCGCATCTGTCACGAGCTTGCTCTTCTGAGCGACTTTGGCAGGCCCCTGATGTGCCCAGCACTCGACGAGGACGGTGAGGTCCTCGTCAGCGCCGTCCAGCTCGACCCGCGGTCCGGACGGGTGTAGAAAGCGTCGAGGGCTGAGGGCGACTCCGAGCCTCTCCGAGAGACGATCCAGCATGATTCTCTCGGCGGCTCGCTGCTCATGTGACGAGCCTGCTGGTGGCGTGGCGGTGGAGGCTGTTCGATCTAGTCGCTGTGGGGCGTCCACCGGTGTGCTGACTCCGTAGGCCATCGCGGTGTCGTTGGCTTGATCGAGTATCTCGTTCACGATCTTGCCGGCTGGCCCGATGGCTCTGCGCACCAAGCCCTCGGCTGCGAGCTGTCGGCAAATGGCGTTGACGGTTTGGCGGGGCTTGATGCTCGCTCTCTCGGCCAGCTCATCGTCGTCCAGTGGAGTGGGAGAGGTCTTGATCGCACGCAGAACCTTCTGATGGTTACTCAGGCCTGGATCATGGGTCACAGGTTTCCTCCTCAAGCCTCGAACCCCATCCACTGTCGTCAGGGAGTTGTCTCGATCTCGAATCCGAGTCGCTGCAAGTGGGTTGCTGCCGCTGCGGTCGAGACCCCGCCACTGAAGTCCTGCCATTCAAGGGGAACCCCGTGTTGGTATCCGTGGGCCGCTGCCGCGATTGCTTTTGAGTCGTACCTCTTACCGTTGTGAAGCAAAAGGTACTTCCTGGACTCCCTGAAGCCGTAGCGCGAGAGGAAGGTCTCCCGGCCAATGCGGTCGAACTCATCCATGGCTGCCAGTACGGCGGAGCGGTCGGTGAGTTGGGCAAGGGTCATATCGACGAGCTTACAGACGGGTCCGCGGAATTGTCTCTAGTCGCAGAGGATCCGTCACGCCGATCTTCGATAGGTTGGGGCGGTCGAAGAAGACTCATCGTCCGATACGGGAGGAGACGCGTGAGCGAGTTGCTGCCGGGCCGCCAGGCCATGCGCCTGCGTGCCGGCCTGATCGACTACCTCACAACCACATTCGCCCTCGTTGATTCCGACGCACAGGCGGCTCTCCGTGAACTTCTGGAGGACGAGGCGGAGGGGATGTTCAAGGGACCCTATCTCCGCGCCGGTATGTCTTTCAGCGCCGCGCCGCGCCGCGCCGTCTCACCGCTGGACTGGATGCCCGCCGGCTTCGACCCGTATGCCCACCAGGCAGCGGCGTTCCGACGGCTCTCCAGCCTGAACGGTCGTCCCCAACCGATGCTGGTGACCACTGGCACCGGGTCGGGCAAGACCGAGGCCTTCCTGTACCCGATTCTGGACCATTGTCTTCGCGCCCGCCGTCAGGGCGTGGGCGGGATGAAGGCGCTCATCCTCTATCCGATGAACGCACTGGCGAACGATCAGGCGCAGCGCCTTGCCCGGCTGATCACCGGGCGCGACGCGGACGGGCATCAGCCCCTGGGCTCGATCACGGCCGCCCTCTACACCGGCGAGGCAGCCGTCTCCGCCGATGGGAAGCGCTCTGGTCCCAGCACCAAGGTGACTGAGAACGGACTCATCACCGACCGCGCGATCATCCGCGATGATCCGCCGGACATCTTGCTGACCAACTACAAGATGCTCGATCAACTCCTCCTGCGGTCTGCGGACCAGAAGTTGTGGGAGAAGTCGGCCGAGTCGCTGACCTACCTGGTGCTCGATGAATTCCACACCTACGACGGGGCGCAGGGCACGGACGTCGCGATGCTGTTGCGTCGGCTTGGGCTGGCGCTGAAGTCGTACTGGCCGGAGCGGGGGAGTGTGGGGGACACCCACAGTGCGGAGGACTGGGGTCGGCCGTTGGGGCGGATCACGCCTGTGGGGACGTCCGCGACGCTCGGGCCGCGGGAGGATGCGCCGTCGGGTGCGATGGACATCGTCGATTTCGCCACGCGGGTGTTCGGCGAGAAGTTCGACGATGGCTGTGTCGTGGGGGAGCAGCGCTTGGCTCCGGATGAGTGGTCGGAGGCCGGGGTTGGGATGGCCGGTCGGCCGGCGGTTCCTGAGGTTTCGACACGGGGCTCGCTCCGCTCGCGCCCGGCTCAACCAGCGGAAGTGCAGGGCTCGCTCCGCTCGCGCCCGGCTCAACCAGCGGAAACGGAAGTCACCGAGCAGGTTGCCGCCGACGTCGTCGGGCAGATCGACGACGACACCGATCCAGCGGAGCTGTGTCGGATCGTCCTGACCGCTCTTCACGAGGATCCGCACACCGCCGACCTCAAGACGCTCGCGAAGTCCAGCGCATTCATCCGAGACTTCCTCGCGGCCACCGCGCAGGCCACCCACGTCACTGAGCTCGCGCGGCTCGTCCGCGGGACTCCGGAGACGCTGGAGGTCCGCCGTCGGTTCGTCATCGCCGTCCACGGGGCCCTCGGGCACCTGCGAGCCCGCGGTAAGGACGGGGGGCCCGACCGGACCATGCCGTCCACCGAGGCGCACATGTGGGTGCGGGAGCTCAGCCGCATCGACCGCTACGCGGATTCCGCCGCCCGCTTCCGCTGGGCCGACGACGGCCCTCCCGTCGCGAGCGAGGACGCCACCCAGGGCGGCGGCATCGCCTTCCCGGCCATCCACTGCCGGTTCTGCGGCCGCTCCGGCTGGGGAGTCGAGCTCGGCCCGGTCGGCGACACACTCGCGGCCAACGACGAGAACATCCGACGCCACCACGTCACCCGCGAGGGCCGTTTCCGGCCGCTCCTCAACGCCTCGGCCGATGTCGACTCCGACGCACCGGCCGAGACCGGGCTGGCCTGGTTCGATCCCCGCGAGCGCCGGATCACCACCACGCCGAGCGATGTTGATCCCACGGCCGTCCGCGAGGGCCGCGTGCTGCGCGTCGTCACCCACATCGGCGAGGACGCCGACGACGACTCCGCCAAGGACACCTGCCCCAGCTGCGGGCAGACTGACGCCATCCGCTTCACCGGCAGCGCCATCGCCACGCTGATGTCGGTGACGCTGTCCAACATGTTCGGCCAAGCCACCCTCGACGAGGCCGAAAAGAAGTCACTGGTCTTCGTCGACTCCGTCCAGGACGCCGCCCACCGCGCCGGCTTCGTCTCCTCCCGCTCCCACACCCTCACCCTCCGCTCCGTGCTGCGCGCCGCCGGCGACGCGCCGCGATCGCTGCCCGCCCTGGTGGAGCACGCCGTCGAGCAGGCCAAGGACGACAAGTTCAAGCGCTACCGGCTGCTGGCACCCAACCTCACCGCCCGCGAGGAGGAGTTCAAGCCGTTCTGGGAGAAGGACAACCCGGCCGCCAAGCTCACCGCCATCGCCCAGGAACGCCTGCTGTTCTCCGCCACGCTCGAGTTCGGGCTCACCAGCAGCTTCGGCCGCACCCTGGAGCGCACCGGCACCATGAGCGCCCACGTCGCCATCGACGGCGCCGACCTGCTGCGCTCCGCCAGGAAGACGCTCGACTCGCTCGACCCCGGCCTGTTCCCCCACGATGTGGACGACCGGATGCTCACCGCCTGGGCGCGCGGCGTCGTCGAACGCATCCGCACCCAGGGCGGCATCTGGCACCCATGGCTCGAGCGATACGTCACCGAGGACGGCAACCGCTGGCACCTGTGGAGCCGCAAGGGCCGCGCCAAGTACATGCCGCCCTTCCCGCCCGGCCGCTCCACGCCCGCCTTCCCGCGAGTGGGCGGCGCGAAGATCGAAGCGTCCAAGGCGCTGCTCGATCCCGTCACCGGCACCCGCGCCTGGTACGCCCAGTGGGCCCATCGCTGCCTCCTTGTCGACGGCGCCGCCGGCGGAGTGCTGGCCCGCACGCTGCTGGACCAGCTCGCCAAGGATCAGCTGCTCCACGCCGTGGAGACCCGCAGCGGCGCAACCGTCTACGCCATCGAGCCGGAGCGCGTCGTCGTGGCGCCTACCGAGGACTCGGACGTCGACGCCGGCCGCCACACCCTGCGGTGCACCACCTGCCACGGCGAGTTCCCCGTCAGCCTCGACACCGGCGCGGAGCTCGACGGCGGCCCCTGCCTCCACGCCACCTGCGCCGGCACCCTCGCCCCCCACCCCGGTGACGCGGACAACTACTACCGCGCGCTCTATCGCTCCGCCGAGGTGCGGCGCGTCGTCGCCCGCGAGCACACCAGCCTGCTCGACACAGCGAAGCGCCTCGAGTACGAGAACGCCTTCAAGTCCAGCGCCGACGACCCCACCGCGCCTAACGTGCTGGTGGCCACCCCGACGCTGGAGATGGGCATCGACATCGGCGACCTGTCCTCGGTAATGCTCGCCTCCCTGCCCCGCACCGTCAGCAACTACGTCCAGCGCGTCGGCCGCGCCGGACGCCTCACCGGCAATGCGCTGGACCTGGCCTTCGTGCAGGGCCGCGGCGAGTTCCTGCCCCGCCTCGGCGACCCGCTCTCCCTCATCAACGGCGCCGTCACCCCGCCCGCCACGTACCTGAGCGCCGAGGAGATCCTCCGCCGCCAGTACATCGCCCACCTCGCCGACAGCCTCGCCCGCGACCCTCAAGCCATCCACCCCCGCACCACCGGCACCGCTTTGGCGCAGCCCACCGGGGGGAAGGCCACCTTCCTCGACCAGCTCGTCGAGGCCTCCCGGCAGCCCGGTGCCGTCGACCGGTTCCTCGCCGCGTTCGCGGTCGACGGCGACCTCACCGCCACCCTCCGCCCAGACGCCGCCGACGCCCTCCGCGAGTGGGCCACCCCCGGGCCCGACGGCTCCAGCGGACTGGTGGCCACCATCGGCCGCGCCGCCCAGCGCTGGCACGCCGAGCAGCAGGACCTCAAGGACCGCCTCGACCAGCTCGTCGCCGAACTGCCCGACCTCGAGGCCCGCGAGCAGGACAGCGACGACGACGCCCGCGCGCTCAAGGAGGCCCGCGCCGAGCAGCGCATGCTGGAGGCCCAGATCGGCGCCGCGTACGGCGACTTCTGGATCTCCGCGCTGGAGCGGATCGGGCTGCTGCCCAACTACTCGCTGGTCGACGACTCCGTTCAGCTCGACGTCACCATGAGCTGGATCGACTCCGACACCGGCGAATACCACTCCGAGGCCGCCGACTACTCCCGCGCCAGCGCCAACGCCCTGCGTGACTTCGCGCCCGGCGCGTCGTTCTACGTGGGCGGCCACCAGATCGACATCGACGCCGTCGAGGTGGGCCACGACGGCTCCGCCATCCGCACCGTGCGGCTGTGCCCGCACTGCGGCTACAGCCACGACGGCGACGACACCCCCACCACCTGCCCGCGCTGCGGGAAGTCGGGCATCAACGACGTCGGGCAGCGGTTCGAGACCATCGAGCTCACCCGCGTCTCCGCGTTCGTGCGGCGCGACGAGTCCCGCATCGACGACTCCAACGACGAACGCGTCCGCGCCGGCTTCTCCATTATGACTGCGGCCGACGTCGACCCGCAGACCGTGCAGGACCGCTGGTACACGACCGGCGGGCTGGGCGTGGCGTACCTCAAGGGCATGGACGTGCGCTGGTACAACCTCGGCCCCCGCCGCCACACCGCCGGTGAGATCACCATCGCCGGCAACCGGCTCACCGGTCCCCGCTTCCGGATCTGTGAGGCCTGCGGCCACCTCGACCGCACCGGGCTGGCCAACAAGCGCGACGAGCACCGGCCCTGGTGCAAGCACCGCCACAGCCACGAGGAGCACACCCGCTCCGTGCTGCTCACCCGCAAGCTCACCACCGAGGGCGTCGTGCTCACCCTGCCGCAGGGCATCGCGTTCGGCGACGACGTGTTCGCCGTGCCCAGCCTGACCGCCGCCGTCCTGCTCGGGCTGCGCGAGAACTACGGCGGCGCGCCCGACCACCTCGACGTCGCCTTCATCAAGGACCCGCTGCTCGACAACCGCGACGCCCTCCTCCTGCACGACCTCGTCCCCGGCGGCACCGGATACCTGGCCGAGCTCGCCGATCCGCGCGAGCTGTGGCAGGTGCTGACCGGCGCGCTGGAGCGGGTCAAGGACTGCGCCTGCGAAGACGAGGGACGGCTGTCCTGCCACCGCTGCCTGCTGCCGTTCGCCGCCCCCTACAACCGCGAGGTCACCTCTCGGGTCGCCGCGGAGCGGCACCTGCGGACGCTGCTGGGCATCGACGGCGGGGAGCCTCCGCTGGTGCCCTCGTGGAACGTCACGCAGGCCCCGCCCCCGCCGGACCCGACGGGGGAGTCGTGGCTGGAGGAGCGGTTCCGCGCCGCGTTCCTGCGGCTGGCCGGCAAGCTGGGCGGCACCGTCAAGCAGACCCCCAGCGTCTCCGGCAGCAACATCATCACCGTGTCGCTCGGCAGCCGCACCTTCCGGCTCCGCCCGCAGGTGCACGTCGCTAACTCCAAGCCCGACTTCGTCCTCTCCAGCGAGGGCCTGCCCGACGTCGCGATCTTCACCGACGGCTGGCAGTTCCACGCCTCCCCGAAGTGCAACAACATCGCCGACGACGCCGCCAAGCGCCGCATCCTCCGCCAGGGCGGCACCCTCGTGCTGGCGATCACCGCGCAGGACCTGGCGCTCGACGAGGCGGGCGACGGGGTGGCGCCGCCGTCATGGTTCAGAGCGCCGCTGGTCCAGAGGCTGAACGCCGAGCCGACGATGCAGCACACCGCCGCGGCGCGGGAGGCGCTGCTCGGTGGGCCGCTGGCGTTCCTGGCCGGGTGGATGCAGCAGCCAGACCCCGACAATCTGGAGCGTTTCGCCCGGGCGGCCGCGTTCTCGGTGTTCGCCTCCGGCGCCGCTCCTGCGGATGAGCCGGTGGAGGACCTGGCCGTCGGTCTGCTGTCCGGGTCGGGCGGGCAGACCCGGGTCTGGCGGCACGGGAGTCTCGCCGTCGCGGTGAGCGTCCCGGCTCCGTGCTCCGTGCGGCTGGCCGCGGTGCTCGACGACACCGTCGACCTCTCGGCTTCCGAGGCCAAGGATGAGTGGCGCGAGTGGCTGCGGCTGGCCAACGTCATGGCGCTGCTGCCCGCGTCGATCGCCACGTTCGAGGCGCGATCCTTTGCTGCACTTCCGACCGTCCCGGTGGTGGACATCGTCCACCGGGGTGTGGAAGTCGGCGCCGAGTGGCAGCCCATCGCCGAGGAGTTGGCGGGGGAGTCGGCGTCCGTGCTGGAGCTCATCGCCGCGCTCAGCCAGGCCGGGGTGGCCGCGCCGGACGCCGAGGTGGGCTACGAGCTCGACGGCGTTCCTTTCGACCTGGTCTGGACCAACGAGCGGATCGCGGTGCGGTTGGATGCCGAACCGGTGCCCGATCAGCAGGGGTGGCGCATCCTCGCGCCCGACGCGGCCGTGATCGCGGCGGCATGGAAGGAGCAGCCCCGTGGCTGAGAGTGTGATCATCTACCCCAAGCAGGACAAGCTGCTCGACGCGTCGATCAAGCAGAAGGCCTACACCTTCCTCGAGAAGCTCGCCCAGGACGACAGCGCGCCGGGATTGCACATCGAGCCGGTCGCCAACGCTGCAGATTCGCGGGCCCGGACGGGTCGCGTCGACATCCAGTACCGGGCGTTGCTGTTCAAGCTCACCACCCCCACCTCGACCGCCTACGTGGTGCACGGCATCTACAACCATGACGACGCCTACAAGGCGGCCGCCAAGGTGCAGCTGACGATCAACCCGATCAACGGGCTGCCCGAGTACAACGAAGTGGCCAGCGAAGCGGCACCCACGTGGGAACCGCCGGTGGCCGTTCCGCCGCTGCCGGCAGGTCCCGAGCCGTTGATCGCCTTCAGCGCCGCCGACCTCACCGTCTCTCTCGGCATCCCGCCGACCACCTCGGAGCAGGCCGTCGCGCTGACCAGCAAGGACGCGATGCAGGCCTTCGCGCAGACGCTGCCCGAATGGCAGGGTCTCGCGCTGCTGCTGCTGGCCGACGGCGAGTCGATCACGCAGATCCAGCAGGAGCTGGAGATCATGAACCGGCCGATGAGCCACGAGGAGGCCGCCACCCGGTTCGTCGAGCCGGAGCCGGTCAGTGACCAGGAGCTTCTGGACAGCTTCGACCACCCCACCGCCCAGATGGGATTCGCCAAGCTCGCCGGAGCGGACGAGCTGCGCCGGGTCATCACCGGCGGCGACTTCTCCGCCTGGCGCGTCTTCCTCCACCCGCAGCAGCGCACCTGGGTGCGGGGCGACTGGAAGGGCCCGTACCGGATCTCCGGCGGCGCCGGGACCGGCAAGACCGTCGTCGTGCTCCACCGGGCGCGACGGCTCGCCGTCGAGGACCCGGAAGCGCCCATCGTCGTGACCACGTTCACCACCAACCTTGCCGCTGAACTTGCCCGTAGCCTCGAGCGCCTCGACCCCGCCCTGCGTTTCGCCGACGCCCTCGGCGCGCCCGGCCTCCACGTCAAGGGCATCGACGCGCTGGCCCGGGCGGTGCTGCAGTCGGCGGGGGCGGACGTGAGCGAGGCCGTCGCGGCCGTGCTGGGGGTGGGGCGCACCGACATCGGGGGCCGGACCGACACCGACGCCGCCTGGCGGCAAGCCGTGCTGCGGGCCGGTGAGGACCTGGACGAGAAGCTGCGCAAGCCCGCTTTCCTGGCCGCCGAGTACGAGATGGTGATCCTGCCGCACCGCATCACGCAGCTGGCGGACTACCTGAAGGTGGCGCGGACGGGGCGCGGGGTGCGGCTGTCGCGGGCCGGACGCAAGGCGGTGTGGGCCGTTGTCGAGGCCTACCGCGGCGCCGCCCGCGAGGCGGGCACGTTGGATTTCGCTGAGGCCGCCTCGATTGCGGCAGCCCACCTCGAGACGACGGGGGAGCGGCCCGCCCGGCACGTGCTCGTCGACGAGGGGCAGGACTTCAAGCCGTGCCACTGGCAGCTGGTCCGGGCGCTGGCTCCCGAGGTGCCCAACGACGTCTTCATCGCCGAGGACGCCCACCAGCGGATCTACGGGCAGAAGCTGGTGCTCTCGGCGTATGGGATCCGGACGCAGGGACGGTCGCGGGGGTTGAAGCTGAACTATCGCACGACGGCGCAAAACCTGGCGTGGGCCGTGGGCGTGCTGACGGGGCAGGAGGTCGTCGACTCCGACGGCGAGGCCGAGACCATGGCCGGCTACCTGTCGGCGCGCACGGGCCCGAAGCCTAAGCTGCGGTCGTTCCCGACGCTGACGGCGGAGCTGGACTTCGCGGCGGACCTGGTCGGGTCCTGGGTGGGCGGTGGGGACGTCGCGCCGGAGACGGTCGCGGTGCTGGTGCGCGACCGGGTGACCCGCGACCGCGTCGTCGCCGGGCTGGGGGAGCGGGGCGTCGAGGTGCGGGCGCTGGAGGCCGGCACGGTGAAGCCCGGTTACCCGGTGGCGCTGACGATGCACCGGGCTAAGGGCACGGAGTTCACGCGGGTGCTGCTGTTCGGGTTGAGCAAGGACTCGATGCCGATGGGATTGAAGGCCTACGACTTCGACGCCGAGGAGCTCAGCGAGGCGCAGCTGCGGGAACGCTCGCTGCTGTACGTCGCGGCCTCGCGCGCCCGCGATGAGTTGGTGGTGACCTACAGCGGCACACCGTCGTCGCTGCTGCCAAGCTGATCCTGAGCGGATCAGGTGAAGGAGGATTCCGGGCCGCTGACGATACCTGGTCGCCACGGGGTCCACGTCTGAGGATGCGGACCCACTACCAATAGCCACTGCGCAACGCGCTACGCCGCAGTCGATACCTCAGTGGCGAAAAGAGCTGATCTGCCTAGAGTGGCGCGCTTCCGTTAAGGCGTGCGTGGCGCCATAATGGCTCCATGCCGAATATTCAGATCAAGGACGTGCCGGACCAGACGCATGCTGTGCTGCGACAGCGGGCTAGCGCGGCGCACCAGTCACTTCAGGAGTACCTGCGCTCGAAGCTGATCGCCGAAGCCGCCCAGCCGACGTTGGACGAGGTGTTGGCCAGGGCCGGCGGGCGCGCCGGCGGATCGCTGCCGCTGGCCGACGCGGTGAGCGCGTTGCGGTCCGACCGTGCTGGTCATTGACGCCAGCGTCCTGGCCGTCGCACTGCTTGACGACGGCCAGGACGGTGACACAGTGCGGGACAGGCTGCGCGGTGAACGACTCGCCGCACCCGCGCTGGTCGACCTCGAAGTGGCCTCGGTGTGGCGCGGCCTGGCCCTCGGCGGCCACCTGGACCCGCGCCGGGTCCGGCTTGCTCTTGACGACCTGCAGGAGCTGCCACTCCAGCGCGTCGAGCACACCCCGCTGCTGGTTCGCTGTTGGGAACTGCGGGACAACCTCACCATCTACGACGCCGCCTACGTTGCCCTCGCCGAAGCACTCCAAGCGCCCCTGCTCACCGGTGACAGGCGCCTCGCACGATCCACCGGCCCACGCTGCACCATCGAGGTCGTCAAGGCCCACGGTTGACGTCACGGTTGCCTCAGAGGTCGAGGATCTGCCGCAGCCACTCCCCCGACTTCGCGTCGCTTGCCGGCAATATGTTCGTCACCTCAACCAGTCTGCCCCACAGACTTTCGGTACTCTCACGCGCCGCTGGGGCTTCAGGCGATCTTGCTCGGGTAGCGCTGGCGCGCGACCTCTCCGCTGGGCCGACGCAGGCGGCGGGCTTCGTCTGGCCGTTTCCTGCTAGGTGACCGCGACCCCGGCCAGCGCAAGCGCCAAAACCAAGACCACCGAGCCGACGGCGACCCAGGCGCGGTCTCGCGGCTCACGGGGCAGGGCCGGCCACCGCCAGCCCAGGGCCGCCGCAGTCGCCGACGTGAACGTCGCCTGGACCATCCAGATGGGGAAGGGGTCCACCATTCCCATCACGATGGCAGGAAGAACCACCCCGATGAGCGTGGTGCCCGTGACGCTCCACAGCACGTAGGAGAGGGCGCGATGGCGGCTGGGATCGTGCCGCGTGATCCGCCACATCGCCCATCCAGTACCGACGACGGTGGCGAGGGCCAGTGCGGCGGACAGAGCCAGGACGAATGTCTCGCTCATGGCTAGTGCGCTTCGTCCAGTAGGGCGCTCACGAGGTCGCCCTGCAGGGTGAGCAACTGGGCACCGGTGGGCACCGAATTGACGACGTAGGCCAGGCCGCGCCCGGTGCGGGGGCAGAACCCCACGTACGAATGGTGCGACCCGGTCAGCCCGTTGTGGAAGATGAGTTCCTCGCCGCCGGCAGTGGAGGCCCGGACCCACGTGATGCTCATCTGGGCCTCCGGCATCCAGGGCAGGATCGGCGCCGGGGCCACCGGGTCGAGCCCAGCGGAGCCCGGTTGGCGGCCGTCCCGCGTCAGCCGCAGCCAGGACGCAAGATCCTGGCAGGTGGACCACATGCCGCCGCCCGGCCCCAGACCCCCCAGGATCCACGGCTCTGCGGGTCGCCCGCCGAGCAGGCCCTTGGTCCATCCCTCCGGCAGGTCCGCCACAGTCGCGGGGAGCAGCGTGTCGGTCAGTGCGAACGGCTCCAGGATGCGTTCCGTGAGCAGCTCGCCGTAAGTGGTCGCGGCCTTCTCCGCCAGGAGATGGGCGAGCAGGGCGATGCCGGCAGTGGAGTAGGAGTAGCTGCCCCGTCCTTCCGTGCCCTGCTGGAGGATGTCGGCGACTGTCTCGGCCACGTCCTGCCGCAAGCCGTCTGCGTGGAGCAACCCGAACCACGTGTTCTGGCTCCCGGCCGCTTTCGCCGTGAAGTCCGGGAGGCCCGAGGTGTGGGAGGCGAGCTCCCGCAGCGTGACGTCGGCCACCTCGGATCCGCTTGCGTCGGTGATCTCGCCGACGGTGGTGTCAAGGCTCACTTCGGCCTTGGCAACCATGTCCATCAGCACTGCGCCACAGAAGGTCTTCGACACCGAGCCGATCCCGAAGGGGGTGGTCTCGTCGGCGCCAATGCCCGCAAACTGGGTGGCATCCCCGTCGACATAGGCCAGTGCCACGCGATTGAGCCCCCGGAGATGGGGGTCCACGCGCCGGAGCAGCGCAGGATCACCGGTGCGGCCCGCGGCGGCCCCCACCGGGCGCGGGCCAACGAGCGCCAACAGCGCCATCGCACCGGCGCCGGCGCCGGCAGCCAAGAGACCCCTCCTCGAGACCTCGGAAGTGCGCACCCGTCTCGCCGCCCCGCTCAGGTGAGAGCCGAAGCTCGCGCCGGCGGAGCGGCCGCGGTGTCCGAAGGCGCGGGTCGCGATATCTCCGGGCTGGGCCCACGTCGTCGAAGCACGGTGACCAAGTACCCGGCGTATCCGGCGCAGACCAGCGTGGTCGCGGCGAGCATGACCAGTTCTGCCTGCGCATCCGCCCTAGTCAGATTCCCGCTGATGTTGAGGAGGGCGTGGAAGGCGATGAGCGGAACGATCGTGCCGGTAACGGCGAACAGCAGCGCCAGGACGATTCCCAAGGTGACACCGAACGCGATCTGGATTGCCTGATCCAACGGCGCCATTCCCCTGGTGAGGTTCACGATGTGCCCGATGCCGAAAGTGACGCCGGAGATCACAACCGCGCGCGTCAACGTGCTGGTGCGTTGGATCCCGCGGAACAACATGCCGCGGAAGATCAGTTCCTCAAGGAAACCGACAGCGACCATGAGAACGATGATCAGCGCCACCGTGGTGAAGTTGAGGTCGTCCCTGAAACCCTTCGTGAACTGCATCAGCGCGATCAGCAGGAGCGGGATGTATAGCAGCGTCGCGTTGAAATCGCGCCTGCGCAGGGGGCGGACGCCGTAGTACGTCAGCCAACCGTGCTTGCGGAGGCGGACCACGAGCCACACCGCGAGCAGGACCAGCACCGCGCTGGCCCCCGAGTTCGGAACGCCGACAAGCGTGGAAAGCCAGTCGCCGATGTTGACCGCAATCACGTAGATCGCTATCCACGCGACCGCGTGCCAAATGGGACGGTTCTCTTGCAGCCTGTTCATGACAGCCACTTCCTTAGGGGCGGAGACGACCAAGTGGTATCCACCTGCCCTGCCGCTGATACTACGCTGCGTAGGAGAGGGGTGCGGCCTTCAGGGTGGACGGTGAGGAAATGGTTGGTATCGCGTAGCGTTACGCGATACTGTTGTCTTGTGATCGTCAGCTTCAGGCACAAGGGTCTGGAGCGGCTGTATCGGGATGGTTCGAAGAAGGGTGTTCAAGCGGCTCACGTCCCCAAACTGCTGCGCATCTTGTCGCTGCTTGACGTGGCACAGACCCCGGACGACCTCGCGATCCCGTCGTTTCGGACCCACCCCCTCAAAGGGGACCTGGCCGGGCACTGGTCGGTCTGGGTGAACGGCAATTGGCGGATCACGTTCCGCTTCACTGAGAGCGACGTCGAACTCGTCGACTATCAGGATTACCACTGACCAGGAGGTGGACAACATGGTGATGAAGACTCCTGTACATCCCGGCGAGATCCTGCGTGAGGACGTGCTGGGCAACCTGGGGCTGAGTGTCGGGGAGGCTGCGTCCCGGCTCGGGATCTCCCGGGTGACGTTGAGCCGAGTCCTGCACGGCCATGCCCGGGTGAGCCCCAACCTTGCTGTTCGACTGGAGGGGGCGGGCGTTGGTACCGCCCGTGCTTGGCTGGCACTGCAGTCGGCTCATGACCTCGCGGCCGAGCGTGCCGCCGGGCTGCCCTCCGTCCGCAAGCTCGACCCCGTCGCCTGACAACATCCGGATCTGCCGCACCTGGTGCTTCAGGCGACCTTGCTTGCGTAGCGCTGGCGCGCGACCTCCCCGCTGGGCCGACAAAGGCGCAGAGCTTCGTCTGGCCGTTTCCTGCTAGGTGACCGCGGCCCGGCCACCGCCAGCCCAGGGCCTGGGCCGGGGTGGGGGCGGTTCATGAGGCGGTTGGCGAGGCGAGTTCTTGTCGTGCGGGCCTACCAGCGTGAGGGTGCGTAGTCCTTCAGGAAGACGCCGAACAGGTCGTCGCCGGCCTGCCCGCGGACGATCGGGTCGTAGACCCGGGCGGCTCCGTCGACCAAGTCCAAGGGCGCATGGAACCCCTCCTCGGCGAGCCGAACTTTCGTGGGGTGCGGTCGCTCGTCGGTGATCCAGCCGGTGTCGACGCTGGTCATCAGAATGCCGTCGGACTCGAACATCTCCCGCGCGCTCGTCCGGGTCAGCATGTTGACCGCCGCCTTCGCCATGTTGGTGTGCGGATGGCCGGGACCCTTGTAGCCGCGCCCGAAGACCCCCTCCATCGCTGACACGTTGACCACGTACGCCCGGGCCGGACCGCTCGCCACGCTTCTCGCCGCCTCGGCCAGGCGCGGCCGCAGGCGGCTGATGAGGATGAACGGCGCCGTCTCGTTGCAGAGCTGCACCTCGAGCATCTCGAGCGCGTCCACCTCGCCGACGCCCTGGACCCAGCTGTTCGAGTCGTGAAGGTCGGGAACGAGCCCTCCGGCGTCGATCGCTGAGCCGTCGGCCAGACGCGCCAGTGACGACGAGCCCGGAGCCAGAGCCATGTCTGTCAGGCGCTGGGCGTGGCGCGCCGCGGCCTCGGCATCCGCGTGAGTGGAGGCAGAGCCGGTGACCGCGGCGTCCGCCGCCGCGAGCAGCGGGTGGGCCTTGACCGACTCGGCCAGTGCCAGAGGATGCAGGTCTCGTGTGTGCCCGAACGTCAGGAGTTCTGGGCCTTGGCCTTCGGGCCACAATCCGTCCGGGATCGGGATCGACTCGGCGTCGACGAGGGGCGCGTACGCACCAGGCGAGCGCCGTACGGTCTGTGCCGCGTTGTTGATCAGGATGTCCAGCGGGCCCCGGGCGGCCACCGCGTCGGCCAAGGCGATGACCTGGGACGGATCACGCAGGTCGATGCCGACCACGTGCAGTCGATGCAGCCAGTTGGCGGCGTCGGGCATCGCCGCGAAGCGTCGCACCGCGTCGCGCGGGAAGCGGGTGGTGATCGTGGTGTGGGCACCATCGCGCAGCAGCCGGAGCGCGATGTGCATTCCGATCTTGGCCCGGCCGCCGGTCAGCAGCGCTCGCTTGCCGGTCAGATCCGTCCGCGCGCCGCGCTTGGCGTGACTCATGGCCGCGCACGCGGGGCAGAGCTGGTGGTAGAACGCGTCCACCAGCGTGTACCGCTGCTTGCAGATGTAGCAGGGTCGGGCCTTCATGAGCGTCCCGGCCGTCGGTGCCTCGACGCCTGAGGTGAGCGCCAGCCCCCGCGTCTCATCATCGATGCGGTCGGGTGCGCCCGTGGCCGTCCCGGCGACGATCGCCTTGTCGTTGTCCTGGATCGCCGCTCGCCTGACGCCTCGACGGTGGCGCTTGACCGCCTTGAACATCCTGCCGGTCGCCCGTCGGACGGCCACGAAGTCGGGGTGGGCCTCGTCGAGCTCGTGGATGGTGCTCAAGACCCGCAAGGTCGCGGCCAGGTCGTCTGCGTCGACTCCGCTGCCGACCGCCGCCGAGGAGGGTGCTGGAGTGGGCTCGGGCGCTGATGGATTCGACACGGCGCTAAGCGTACTCAGGACTCGGCTGCGGGCACCTCACAGCCCCATGGGTCCATCGAAGCCAAGGCGTCCATGAGTGTCTCAGCCGCGGTGCCTGGAGTCCCCATCCCCTGCCCCCGCTGACCGGAGGCACGGACCAGGGGGGACAGCCCGAGTTGTGAATGTGCGCAACTGCCGAATTGAGAACGTCACGGTGGCGGGGAACCGCTGGATAACGTAGTGCGTGCGTAGTACGCTGAGTTTGTGGGTGAAGGCATCGACTGGCGGCACCGGGGCGAGTACATCTCAAAGCACGGGCTGACGCCGGACGTCGCCGACGAGGCCTTCGCCGATCCGAACAGGCTGGCCATCGACCCAGATCCTTCGTCTGACTCGGGCAGAACCATCCGGGTCATCGGCTGGGCATCCACGACCAGCATGCTGATCACGGTCATCGTGCTCCCGGATGAAGGGATCACCTGGGGAGTCAACGCGTGGCCGTCGAACAGTACAGACCAGCGCCGATACCGAGAGGAACAGTTGGATGTCGATCAGTGATCTCATCGCGGCCGAAGCTGAAGCGGCCGAACGCAACCGAGATGCCGGCCTCAAGCCAGGAAGCAGGGTGACCCGCGGACACCAGCGTGCCAAGACGCTTCAGGTTCGCCTGAACGCCGAGGAACTCGAGGCGTTGACGCGGCTCGCAGAACGACGCGGCCTCCCCGTGTCCACACTGGCTCGGGACATTCTCCTGACCCAACTGGCGGGTTCCGACGAATCCGCCGGGGCGTTGATTGCCAGGATCCGGGCAGAGTTGGACGACCTTGCCTCACGAGTAGCCTGACCCGTCCGACCAACGTCCTGATCTGCCGCAGGTGGATCTGCGGTGCGGTTGGTGTCCACTCCACCCATGGCAGTCACTTGAGCAGCTTGATCGCGACGGCGATCTTCCGCAAGTGCTCGCCGGTCCTGTCCCTGCCACGGAAGGGAGAACGAAGTAAGGATGGCCACAACCGTTCCGAACGCACTGATTTGGCGTCGACACCGGTATACGCCTCCCCACCGAAGACCCGCACACTCGGGCGGTGGACCGCTGATACCAGTGTGGTATCCAAGGGCAGCCGCCCCGTTCCAGCCAGCCGGCTGCCGGTACCCGCAGCAGCTACGCTCACTCACAACAGGACGGTGCTGCCATCCGTGCAGCTGACCGGGACGAGGTGCCATGACGGTGGTGGAACGGTTGGCCGAGCGCTTGGCGCACGGGGTACGGGGATGGATGGCCATCGCGTCGACGCTGCTGTTCGCGGTGTTCACCGCGATGGTGCTGCCCGACCAGGCTGAGGCAGGGGCCTTCTACACGGTCCGCTACCCCGCCCCGGACACGTCCCTGTGGTACTGGCCGGGGGCCCTGTACGCGGCGGCCGAGGCGTGGGGACCAGACGGCCGAGCCGCGTATGTCCAGGCGCGCGTGACGTTCGACGTCATCTGGCCGTTGGTGTACGGGGCGTTCCTGATGACGACACTCGCCTGGGTTTGGGCGCGAGCGACAGCCGCGGGGAGTCGTTGGCGGTCGGTAGCGGTGCTTCCGGTGGTCGTGGTGGCGCTGGACTACGCCGAGAACATGTGCGCCGCGACGGTGATGGCACGTTATCCGGCCCGGACGCCGGTGTCGGCGGAGTTGGCGCCGATCTTCACCGCCGGCAAGTGGCTCACCCTGTCCGTCAGCTTCCTTCTGCTGGTGATCGGCGTGGTCATCGCCGTCACCGCATGGTGGCGGGCCCGCAGGTCGCGGCCACCTCGATCACAGGCCGGGTGAGAAGGCGATCGGCAGCACCACCTCGTTGCGACGGAGGAACCACGGCGTCCAGGGAGGATCGAAGCGGGCGAATCGGGGCGGCCCGCTCACCTCGAGTCCAGCCTGCTCGACGGCGCCACGGAGAGCTGCCAACTGTTGCTGGTAGATGTGCTCCGTCCAGCGTCCGGTGAAGGGCTTGACCGCGGCCACCTGGGCAGGGACCTGCCGCACCTGGATGCGTGGATCGGAAGGTGTCGGCAGCGTATCCAACGTGAACTCGGCCGGCATCACGAAGGCCACCACGTGTCGGCCCGACTCGGCGCCGGGCTGCTGGACCACGGGTGAGGTCATGGCGATCTTGGTCGGTGCCTGCTCCTGCAGCACCGGCGCGGTCATCGTGACCTTGCCCCGGGTGCTGTTGCGGCCGGAGATGAAGGCCACCAGCACCCCGAATGCCTCGTTGCCCGCGCGGGTGAACGAGGCTTCCACCTCCACCTCGGCCACCGGGTGCGCGGGGTAACGGCGCGCCTCGAAGAGAGGGAAGCGCCTGAGGACCTCGTACGGTTGCTGTTCCGTCATGGCACCAGCGTGACACTCCGGACCCGACGGACTGCCCGGAACTCCCACATCCGGCCCGGAAGATGTGGGGGTAGCGGGCGGTTGCTTGCCCGCCTCGGCCTCTTCGAGCCAGGTCAGGCTGTGACGTCGGCGGTCCTGAAGCGGCCCCAGGCCAGCGAGGCGAAGATCGCCACCCAGCCCAGTTGAACCAGAAGGCCGGACGCGAGGACACTCCAGTCGACCTCGAGGCGGAGGAACTCGGCGAAGTCGAACCAGTGATGCGTGAGCAGATAGGGATGGATGGCCGACAGTTGCGGCAGCGTGTCCAGCACCGACGACACCACGGCCACGACGGTCGTCGCGGCCATCGCGCCGACCGGCACCTCCGTCAGGGTTGAGAAGAACAGCCCGACGGCGACCAAACCTGTCAGCGACAGGGCCACAAACGCCGCGACGCCCAGCATCCGGGCCACGCCCGCGCCGAGGGACACCGTGGTGCCGGACAGCAACGTCATCTCCGAAAATCCGAAGAATGCACCGCCGGCGGCGAGAGCGACGATCGTGATCACCAGCACGGCCGCGAACGCGAAAGCGAGTGCGACGAGGGCCTTAGCCGCCAGCAACCGGGTTCTGGCCACCGGTACCGTCAATACGTACCGCAGGGTCCCCGTCTGGGCCTCACCGGCGATGGCGTCGCCGGCCGTGATGCCGATGGTCAAGGGCAGCAGGAACGGCAGGCACATGAACAGTGCGGCGATGACCAGGAAGAGTCCGTTGCCGGTCACCCTGTCGATGAAACCTGGGCCCTGCCCGCTCATGCCGGAGTTGCTGGCAATGAACAAGACGAGGGCGAGCAGGAGTGGCACCAGGGCCAGACCCGCCAACAGGGCCAGCGTGCGCCGTCGCCCGAACAGGAGCCGAAGCTCGCTGCGGACCAGCCGTCCGAACGAACCCCTAGCGCGCGACATCGAAGCCCTCCCCGGTCAGTTCAACGAACAACTGCTCCAAGCTGCGCCGTCGGACCTCGAGCCCGTCCAGGCCGACGCCGGCGTGCACCAGCGCTGCGGCCACCCCCGACGGGGGAGTGGCGCCGAGCGCAGCGTGCAGCACGGCGCCCTCGGCGGTTACCGACTCGAGCCCGAGCCCGCGGAGCACTTCGGCGGCGGTAGCGACGTCGTCGAGGTTGGTGGTGACCACCAGCGTCGCGGCATCGTCGGCGACCAGCGATGCCCGTTCCGATTGGACCAGCAGCCGACCCTGGCTCATGATCCCGATGTGCGTGCAGACCTGTTCGATCTCAGCCAGCAGGTGGGAGGAAACCAGCACGGTGGCGCCCTCGGCCGAGAGCTCGCGGATGAGGTGGCGGACTTCCCGGGTGCCCTGGGGATCGAGGCCGTTGGTCGGCTCATCGAGCACCAACAGGTCGCGGGGCCTCAGGAGCGCCGCTGCGAGTCCCAACCTCTGCTTCATCCCGAGCGAGTACTGACGGTACGGCTTGCGGGCGGCGGCGGTGAGCCCCACCCGTTCGAGAGCCTCGCCGATCCGTTGCCGCGACGAGGACCGGGTGGACGTCGCGTCACAGGCGTCGAGCCGGGCCAGGTTGGCGCGTCCGCTGAGGTAGGGATGGAAGGCGGGTCCCTCGACCAGCGCCCCCACGCGGGGAAGCACCTCCAGGGCGTCTCCCGGCATCGGCCGGTCGAGCAGGCGTGCGGAGCCGGACGTGGGGGAAACGAGGCCCAGCAGCATGCGGATGGTGGTGGTCTTCCCTGACCCGTTGGGGCCGAGGAAACCGTAGACAGCACCGTGCGGTACTGCGAGGTCGACCCCGTCGACCGCCACCTGCCCGGAGCGGAAGCGCTTGGTCAGCCCCGAGGTCTCAATGGCGGGGGCGCTCACGCCATCGCACGCAGCGTCTCGGCGGGCACAGCACCCACGAGCACGCGGCCGTCGTCGGTCATGAGGATGCTGAGCAGCGTGGAACTGAGCAGGCGTCCCTCCGGAACCTCCGTGGTGAGCTGTTCGAACAGCGCTGCGTTGTCGAGCCCCATCCCCCCGGAGTGGTCGGGGGTGAACTCGTCCATCAGTTCCTGGGCCTCGTCCGATCCGACAAGGCGATCGGGCATACCGGACATGGCGCCCGGGTCAGCGGCGAGGAGCTTGGTGAGGTCCATTCCCTGGAGTTCGACGACGCTCTCCCATCCCGAGCCGGTGACCGTCGGCATCTGATGTTGAGTGCCCTCGTGCGACGGCATCGCGCCATCCTGCTCGGGGAGCGGTACGACGACCTCGCGCTCGGTGGCTCCCGCGGGAGGGGAGAAGTCGAACACCGATTCGTTGGGCATCTGGAAGGAGACGTCGGTGAAGGAGATCTCGACGGCTGGCGCTGTCTGGTCCTGGGTGCTCCAGGTCTGTACGCGGAGGGGGGTCATCGTTTCGCCGTCGACGGCCACTACGACGCGCTCCACGAGGGTGGCGTCGGTGTCGGGGGTCACGACGAGCTGGTAGACGTCCCTGCCCGCGATGATCATCTGGGAGTCGACGCTGATGGTGCTGGACTCGTCGGCCTTCGCGAGCGCTTCCGCTGCGGCTTCCTGCGGGGTGGGCAGTTCCGCCTTGCGGGCGAGGACCTCGGCACGGGCCTCCTCGCTCATCGCCTCCAGGCGCGCCCGGTCAGCATCGCTGACGCTGTAGTGCACGGCCTCGTCGTCGGAGCTGGAGTAGGTCCACAGGTCCGCTCCGTCGGCCACGACCGAGTACTCGGACACGGCGCCCAGCAGTGCCACCCGCGACCGCTGCTCGCCGTCGGTCCACACCTTGAGCGTGGAGCTGCCGCCCAGCAGCGACATCGGGTCGGCGCCGGTTGCCTCGGTGAAGAGGAGGTCGGGTAGGCCGAGACGTGCGGTGTGCACCACCGTGCCGGACATCGGCTGCGGGTCGGCCTCGAGCACTCGAGCGACGAGTTCCTCGGCGGAGATGTCGGGCAGATCATTCGATTCGCCCGCGGCCAGCAGTGGCTGGGCGGCCAGGGAGGCAGCGACGGCCACGACGACGACGATCGGCACCGCCCACGGGGAGCGGAGCGGGGAACGGCGGTCAACCTGGGAATCGGTCATGGTGCCACGATAGGCGCCGCTCGCTGAGAGGCTGCTGAGAGCCGGAGCGTGCGGCGCTGGGGTGCGGACGACGCGTGAATGACATGATGAAGCCGTGCGCGTACTGGTGGTCGACGATGAGCGCACCCTCGCGCGCGCGCTCCAACGGGGACTGACCGCTGAGGGTTTCGCTGTGGACGTCGCTCACGACGGTGACGCGGGGCTCACGTTGGCCACCCACGGCGACTACGACGCCATCGTGCTCGACATCATGCTGCCGAGGCGCAACGGGTACGCGGTGACCGCTGAGCTGCGGAAGCGCGGCGTCTGGACCCCGGTGCTGATGCTGAGCGCGAAGGACGGCGAATACGACGTGGCCGACGCCCTCGACCTCGGTGCAGACGACTACCTCACCAAACCGTTCTCGTTCGTCGTGCTCGTGGCGAGGCTCCGGGCTCTGGTTCGGCGACCCTCCGGCGCCAGGCCGGCCGTGCTCGAAGTGGGTGCGCTCACCCTTGATCCGTCCACCCGAGCCGTCACGCTGGGCGGCGCGGCGGTGGAATTGACCGCCCGCGAGGTGGCGTTGCTGGAATACCTGATGCGCCACAGCGACCGCGTGGTCGGCAAGGTGGAGCTGCGTGACCACGTCTGGGAGGGCACCGGCGAGGACCTCAATGTCGTTGAGGTCTACGTCGGCTACCTGAGGCGCAAACTGGGTCGCGACGTCATCTCGACCATCCGGGGCGCCGGCTACCGGGCCGTCGGATGACTGGCCCCGTGCGGTGGGGAGGGCTGTCGCTGCGTCTACGGCTCACCCTGCTGACAGCCGGCCTGCTGGCGGTGGGGCTGTCCTTGGGCGCCGTCGCGCTGACCGCCGTCGTCTCCTCCAGCCGCGTCGCCGAACTCGACCGCGCTGCCACCGCCCGCGTGGAGACCATCGCCCGGCTCGCTTCCGACGACCGGCTCCCGGATCCGCTCCCCGTCACCCAGCCCGGAGAGATCGCGCAGGTGCTCGACACCGATGGGTTGGTGGTGTCGAGCTCCGCGTCGGCCAGCCGAACGCTGCCGCTGCTGAGCGCCGAGGAGGCAGCGCTCGCCACGGAGCGACCCGGGGTCACCTTGCCCACCGCCTACGACGACCGCGCCCGCATCGCCGCCAGGACTGCGACCTGGCGAGGGGAGCGCGTCACCGTGGTGGTCGCGCTGCCGCTGCGCGACGTGGAGGGGGTGCTCGGGGCGCTTCGCGTATCGCTCGTCGGGGTCGTGCCCATCCTGACCCTCGCGCTGGCTGGACTCATCTGGCTCGCACTGGGCAGGGCGCTGCGCCCAGTGGAGGAGCTCCGGGTGGCCGCCGCACGGGTGGCGAGTGAGGGCGGGCCCGGGGCGTTGCCGGTGCCCGACGCGGATGACGAGCTCGCCGCGCTCGCACGCACGCTCAACGAGATGCTTGATCGACTGGATCGGGCGGCGTCGCGGCAACGCCGATTCGTGGAGGATGCCGCGCACGAGCTCAGGTCGCCGCTGTCGTCACTCAGGGCGAGCATCGAAGTGGCCCTGTCACATCCCGACGCCTTCCCGACGGGGGAGCTGGCGGCCGAGCTGGAGCCGGAAGTGCTGAGGATGCAGGCACTCGTCGACGACCTGTTGCTGCTGGCCCGGGTCGGGGCGGCGGGTGGACGTCGTCGTCTGACTGATCTGCGGGCGGTGGCGGAGCAGGTGGCGGGTACGCGCCGCGCAGGGGTGGCGCTCGAGGTGATGGGGGAAGGCGAAGCGACGGTGGACGGGCCGGCCGTGGAGCGGGTGCTGCGCAACCTCGTCGACAACGCGGTGCGGCATGCCAGCTCCCAGGTTCGCATCACGGTTGCAGGGCCCCGCGTCGTGGTCGAGGACGACGGGGCGGGGATCGCGCCGGAGGATCGGGAGCGTGTGTTCGAGAGGTTCGTCCGCCTCGATGAGGCGCGCCAGCGTGAAGCCGGGGGCAGCGGTCTGGGGCTCGCCATCGCTCAGGAGATCGCCCGCGACAACGGCGGCGACGTTGCGCTGGGCGACTCGGAGCTGGGCGGACTTCGGGCGGAGTTGACGCTCGCCGCTCAGCCGCCTCCCTGTTAGACGGCTGTTTCCGGATCGTGAGATATAGTAGAAGGATCAACTACCTCCCTGAAGGATGATTCTGCATGACCTTGGTCGCCCCGCCCGAGCACATCACCGCTAGCCGCATCTTCACCGAGCGGCACACCGCCTACCGCTTCACGTCGGAGCCGGTCACCGACGACGAGCTGGCTCAGGTGTACGAACTGGCGAAGTTCACCCCCACGGCCATGAACAGCCAGCCGCTGCGGATCACGTTCGTGCGCACTCCCGAGGCGAAGGCCCGCCTGCTGCCGTTGGTGGCGGAGTTCAACCGCCACAAGTCGGAGTCGGCTCCCGTCGTGGCCATCCTCGCCGCTGACATCGACTTCCACGAGCACCTGCCCGTCGTCTCGCCCCAGTCCGCCGGAGCGCGCGACCGGTTCGAGGCCGACGATGCGATGCGCGAGGCGTTCGCGCGTAACAACGCGTGGCTCCAGGCCGGCGGGTTCATCCTCGCCGTGCGTTCCGTCGGGCTCGACGCCGGCCCGATGGGCGGCGTCGACCTCGCAGGCCTCGACCGGGAGTTCTTCCCCGGCACGTCGCTGCGCAGCCTCATGGTGGTCAACATCGGCCATGTCGCCGAGGACGGCACGTTCCCGCGGAACCCGCGCCTCGCATTCGACGAGGCAGCCAGCCTGATCTGATCCGCGTCGGCCCCGGCCCCGCGCGAACCTAACGCCGCCACATGAGCCTCTTGTCGCGGGAAAGCGTTACATGTAACGTGGATCCATGAGCGTCAGCGACAGGGTGGGTCAGTACCGCGAGCGAATGCGGGCTCGCGGGTATCGTGCGGTGCAGGTGTGGGTGCCGGACGTGCGGTCGGAGCAATTCGCTCGTGAAGCCCGTCGCCAGGCCGCCCTAGTGGCGGACTCTGACCGCAGACATGACGAGCAGGACTTCATCGAGGCCGTTTCCGTCGACTGGGACGAGGAGTGAAACGCGGCGAACTATGGACGGTGGCGGGCGGTGTCTACGCCTCGAAACCGCAGCCGGCGATCATCGTTCAGGATGATGTCTTCGATCAAACGGACTCGGTGACCGTCGTGCCCCTGACCACGAGGCTCATCGACGCTCCACTGTTGCGATTGCGAATCCCCGCAGGTGGCGCGGGTGGGTTGTCCCAGGACAGCGACGTGATGGTCGACAAGCTGACAACGGTGAGGCGGAGTAACGTGCAGGTGCGCGTCGGCAGGCTCTCCAGCCAGCAGATGGTCGACTTGGAGCGACTCCTCATGACCTTCCTCGGGATGGCCCGCTGACAGATGGCGTCAGCGGGCTCCCGCGTCGATGAACGTGGACTCAGCCGGTGCAGAGCGCCTGCAACTCCGCCATGGAGGCCCCGAACTCAGTGGTGGCCTCGGTGACGTCTCCCATCTCACTCATGTCCTGGTCGACGTAGACCTTCTGGATCGCGTCGCGCATCTTCGTGGCGTCTTCCTGCACGGCGCTGGCGGCCGCCTTGACCTCCGGGTTGACCACGTTGTCCGCGGCCGTGCGGTAGGCCTCGACCAACTCGGTCCAGGTGTCCACGGCTACCTGCGGATCCGTGGTGCCGACCGAAGCGATGTCAGCGATCGCGTTGCTCGCGTCCGCGAGGGGGCCGGACATGCTCGCGCAGGCGTCCGCCACCGGCTGCTGGGCGTCGGTGCCGGCCGGCGTCGACGCGTCGGAGTCCGCGCTGGGGTCGGCGGAGGCGGACTCGGTGGTGGGGTCGGCCGACGCCGACTCGGTGCCGGTTTCGGCGGTGGTGGTGGTGTCCGTTGCGGGGGCTTCGACGGAGGCGGAGGGCGTCGTCGACTCCCCTGGGGTGCCGGAACATGCGGCGAGCCCGAGGGCTGCCATGGCGGCGATGATGGAGGTGCCGATTCTGTGATTCATGATCTTTCCTTTCGGCGAATCTCGGTGCTCCTCATGCAGGAGCCGTAGTCGGAGCATAACTTTCACCCGGTGCACCCCGACCGCTCAACGGGCCGGCGCGATTCGGCCGTGGCCCTCCCGAGGTGGAGGAGCCGGATGCTTAGCTGACGTTCACACTTCTGCCGCCGAGGGGCCCACGTGAAGATCTGGAACGCCACCATCACCGCGCTGCTGTCGGCTGCGCTCGCCGCCACCATGTTTGTCCTGCCGCCCAGCGCGGCGGCAACCGGTCACGCCACCGACACCCCGCCGTCGGCCCCCTCCAACGCGCAGGAGCAGGCAGCCCGCGACGCGTTCACCCGCATCCTCGGCACCGCCGCGAACCGGTTCGAGATCACCGTGCCCGCCGATCCGCCGTCCGGGCAGGACACCTATTCCGTCAGCGCCAGCGGCGACAAGATCAGGGTCACCGCCTCCACGCCCTCGACGGCGGTGGCCGGCCTGAACCATTACCTCGGCAGCATCGGGCAGTCACTCAGCTACACGGTGCGCAACGTCGACCCCGCCGTCGCCTACCCGCTGCCCGACGGCGAACTCGGCCGGACCGCCAATGTCGCCGCCCGCTACTACGGCAACGACACAGAAGATGGCTACACCGGCGCCCACCGCACCTTCGAGCAGTGGGAGCGATTGATCGACGAACTGGCCGCGCTCGGCTTCAACCAGGTGTTCATGCCGGTGGGCTCCGAGGCCGTCTACTTCGACGTCCTGCGCCAGTTCGGCTACACCGCAGCCGAGGCCGCCGCGTGGATCCCGACCCCGGAGCACCAGCCGTGGTGGCTGCTGCAGAACATGGCCGGCTGGCCCGCGGGTACCACCGAGGCCTCGATCGAGGCGCGTGCCGCGCTGGGCCGGCGGATCGCGGACCGGCTCCGCGAACTCGACATGACGCCCGTGCTGCCGGGCTACTTCGGCACCGTGCCGCCCGGCTTCGTGACCCGCAACCCGGGAGCGGTGGTCGTGCCGCAGGGCGGCTGGGTGGGCTTCCAACGCCCCGACTGGCTGGACCCCAACTCGACGGCGTTCCCCGCCGTCGCAGCGAAGTTCTACGAGTCGTCGGCCGCCCGCCTCGGCCGCTCCACCATGTACAAGATGGACCTGCTCCACGAGGGCGGCCAGCGCGGCACGGCCGACATCCCCGCCGCGACCAAGCGCATTGAACAGGCCCTCCAAACTGCCAACCCCGGCGCCACCTGGGTGTTCCTCGGCTGGCAGGCCAACCCCCAGAACGACATCATGGGCGCGGTCGACCCCGCCACCACGTTCATCGTCGACGGCATCACGGACCGCTACCCGGGCAGCAGCCGCGAGGCTGCCTGGCTGAGCCGGCCCTGGGCGTACGGCACCATCTGGAACTACGGCGGCGACACCACCATCGGCGCCAAGCTCAGCCGCTGGAACACCGACTACTTCCGCTTCAAGGACCAGGCAGGGAGCGCCATGCGCGGCCTCGCCGCGATGCCGGAGGGCGGCGACAACAACGGCGCGGCACTCGACTTCTTCGCCAACCTCGCCTGGACCACCGGCCCCGTCGACATCGACCAGTGGTGGTCCGACTACGTCTTCAAGCGCTACGGCTCCCGCGACGCCGACGCCGTGGCGGCATGGCAGATCGTCAGCCGCACCGCCTACACCCTCCCGACCAGCGGTGACTTCGCCGAGGCCCACGACAGCCTCTACGCCGCGATCCCGTCGCTGACGGCGGCCACCTCGTCGCAGTGGTCGCCGACGCGTTCCACCTATGACCTGGCCGAGTTCGCCACCGCCCTGCCCCGGCTCCTCGCCGCCGCCGAGAGGCTCGGCGACAACGCGGCCTACCGCTACGACCTGATGGACGTCGCTCGCCAGGTGCTCAGCAACCACGGGCGCGTCCTGTTGCCCGAGATCCGCAACGCGTTCAACCTCGGCGGCGCAGCGCAGTTCGACGAACTGACCGCCCGCTGGCTCGAGAACATGGCGCTGGTGGACCACCTCGCAGGAACGCAGGAGATCAGCCTGCTCGGGCGCCTGCTCGACGAGGCCCGCAGCGCCGGCACCACCGTCGAGCAGGCCGCGGCCTTCGAGAGGAGCCAGCGCACCCTGCTCACGGTGTGGGCGCAGCGCTCCGGGCACGCGAGCGGGCTCGGTGACTACGCAGGCCGCGAGCACCAGGGCCTCGTCGGGACCTACTACCAGCCCCGCTGGGAGAAGTTCTTCGACGCCCACCGCACCGCCCTCACCACGGGCGGGGCCGTGCAGTCCTTCGACTGGTTCGACGACGCCCAGCCCTGGCTGGCCTCGACCGATCGCACCGGCATCTGGTCGACGCCCCGCGGCGACGTGGTGGCACTCGCGCGGGCGGCCCAGGCCGCCGTCGAACGCCCGCTGCCGGAGCCGCCGCCGGACCCGTGGCTGCCGCGCAGTGACGTGACGGTCACCGGCTGGTCCAGCCAGGAGACGGTGGGTGAGGACGGCGCCGCCGCCAACGTCAACGACGGCGACACCGGCACGTTCTGGCACTCCCGCTGGGACGGGACCGACGTCCCCGCGCCGCCGCACTGGGTGACGCTGCGCGTGGCCGGCGGGCACACCGTCGAGTCGCTGCTGTACGTGCCACGGCAGGACAGCGTCAACGGGCGCGCGAAGCACTACACCGTCTACGCCTCGGCGAGCGACGACGACTGGTCGAACGCGACCGTGGTCGCGTCCGGGGAACGGCCCAACAGCGCAGCCGCGACCACCATCGACTTCACCGCCCCGACGGTGGGACCGTTCATCCGGTTCCAGATCGACGAGTCCTGGACGCAGGCGGTGGGCGGACACCAGTTCGGCACGGCCGCGGAACTGCGGCTGGGCGCCGACGCCACCAATGTGGAGCCCCCCGCCCCCGGCGACCACTACCTGTCGGACCTGCCTTTCCTCGCGGAGGATTCCGGGGCGTTCCCGGTGCAGCGTGACCGGGAGGTGAGCCAGCCGGGCGAAACCCCGCAACCCATCCGCATGGCGGGTGTGGCCTACGAGAAGGGGCTGGGAATGCAGGCGCCGTCGACGGTGTCGTTCCTGCTGGGCGAGCAGTGCAGCCGGTTCAGCGCCGTCGTGGGCCCGGACGACACCATGAGCGGGCCGCAGCAGTTTCCGTCGATCATCTTCCGGGCATGGGGAGACGGTGCGCTGTTGTTCGAGAGCGACGTGCTGCTGAAGGGCCAGACCGCGGCCGTGGACGTCGACGTGACGGGGGTGTCGGAGCTGGAGTTGGAGCTCGATCCGGCAGAGGGCGTCGTCAACGGCGGGCAGACAGAGGCGGCCTGGTGGGATCGGGGCGACTGGGCCGATGCCAAGGTCGCCTGCCCGGCCTCGCCCTCTCCCTCTCCCTCGCCCTCGCCTTCGCCTTCGGTGTCACCCTCGCCGTCGCCCTCGCCTTCGCCTTCGGTGTCACCCTCGCCGTCGCCCTCCGCGTCGCCGTCGCCGAGCAAGTCGTCGAGCCCGAAGCCGACGACCCCCCGCCCCACGAGCACCGCCCCGACGCGCAAGCCGTTCGTGCCCACCGCCCCGTACACGGAGGCCGGGAAGCACACGCTGAACGGGCGCGACTGGATGACCACCTGCGAACCGTACTCACGCACGGAGCGCTGCCGCACCGACATCTGGGCCACCGTCGTGGTCATCGAGGACGGCGAGTTCGTCCGCAAGAGCGGCTGGGCGTTCAACAACCTCACGTACCTGCCGCACATGACCCGCGCGCAGTGGGGTCAGAACCCGCTGGCCAACCACAACGACACCGGGTTCACCTCCGCCGGCCGCCAGTGGCGCACGGAGTGCGACACGGCACTCACCGGCCAGGGCGGGTGCCGCAGTTACACGATGACGACGGTGTACGCCGCCGCCGCGCAGCAGGCGGGGGGCTACGCCTTCAGCCAGCGCAACGAATGGGTCTTCAACAGCATGGTCCTGTTCGGCTGAGGCCGTTCAGAAGATGCCCAGCTCGCCGAGAGGTGAAAGGATGGAGGGCGTGACTGCAATCTGGGCCCACCGAGGTGCATCGGCATACGCACCGGAGAACACCATGCCGGCATTCGAGCTCGCCCTGAAGATGGGTGCCGACGGCCTGGAACTGGACGTCCAGCGCACCGCAGACGGGCAGCTCGTCGTCGTCCACGACGAGGCGATCAACCGCACGTCCAACGGCTTCGGCAAGGTCGTGGACCAGACGCTGGAGGAACTGCACGGCGCAGACTTCTCGCACGGCTTCCCCGGCCGTCGCAACACCAAGATCCCGCTCCTGCGTGACGTGCTGGACCTCGTCAAGGGCACCGACGCGACGGTGAACGTCGAGCTGAAGAACACCGTCGAGCTCTACCCGGGGATCGAGGACGACGTGCTCGCCGCCGTCACGGATGCCGGGATGCTGGACCAGACGCTGTTCTCGTCGTTCAACCACTACAGCTTGGCCAACCTGCGCGGACGGGTGTCGCCGGATCACCTCGGCCTGCTGTTCTCGGACGGCCTCTACGAGCCGTGGGAGTACGCCAAGCGGTTCGGCGCCGGTGCCGTACACCCGCACTACCTGGCGCTGCGCCACCCTGATTTCGTGTGGTTGTGCCACGAGCGGGGCATCAAGGTGCATGCCTGGACGGTGAACAACGACGAAGACGCGCTGCGTCTGAAGAGCATCGGCGTCGACGCGATCATCACGAACTTCCCGGACCGCCTGGGCGAGACCGTCCGTCGCGGTTACCTCTGACCCACCCCGCCGACGGCGCGAGCCGCCCCGCGCGCTCGGGCCGACGTCGCCGAGCCCCGCTCGATAGGGTGGGCGCATGAGCAACCCGTTCCGCCCAGAGCTGTGGACCCCCGTCGAGGGCTTCGAGTTCACCGACATCACGTACCACCGCGCCAAGGACGTGCCCGCCGTGCGGATCGCGTTCGACCGGCCGGAGGTGCGCAACGCGTTCCGCCCGCACACCGTCGACGAGCTGTACCAGGCGCTCGAGCACGCCCGCACCTCGTCCGACATCGGCTGCGTGCTGCTGACGGGCAACGGGCCGTCCGAGAAGGACGGCGGCTGGGCGTTCTGCTCCGGCGGGGACCAGCGCATCCGCGGCCGCGCCGGCTACCAGTACGCGGAGGGTGAGACGGCGGAATCCGTCGACGCCGCCAAGCTCGGCCGCCTGCACATCCTCGAGTGCCAGCGTCTGATCCGTTTCATGCCGAAGGTCGTCATCGCCCTGGTCAACGGGTGGGCCGCCGGCGGCGGCCATTCGCTGCACGTCGTCTCAGACCTCACGCTGGCGTCGCGCGAACACGCCAAGTTCAAGCAGACCGACGCCGACGTCGGCTCGTTCGACGCGGGCTACGGCTCGGCCTACCTCGCCCGCCAGGTGGGGCAGAAGTTCGCGCGCGAGATCTTCTTCCTCGGCGACGTCCACGACGCCGAGGACGCCCACCGCATGGGCATGGTCAACCGGGTGGTGCCGCACGCCGACCTCGAGGACGTCGGCTTGGAATGGGCCGCCAAGATCTGCGGCAAGTCACCCACCGCTCAGCGCATGCTCAAGTACGCCTTCAACGCCATCGACGACGGGCTGGTCGGCCAGCAGATCTTCGCGGGCGAGACCACCCGCCTGGCCTACATGACCGACGAGGCCGTGGAGGGCCGCGACTCCTTCCTGGAGAAGCGCAGGCCGGACTGGTCGAAGTTCCCGTACTACTACTGAGCCATCGCGGCAGCGCAAGGCACGCACCCGCGTCTGACAAGCGACGACTCCCCGCGGAACGCCGGAAAGTAGTACGTCTGACCTCTCGGGGACCACTCTCCAATCGACTCGGCGCTCAGTAGGGTGACCGGGTAGACCTACCGTGTGGAAGTGAGGGTCGATGGTGATCCTGGAGCCCTACTCAGTCGCCGAACTCCGAACTGCCTTCGCCGCGGGCGCCGGGCTTGATCTGTTGCTGTTCCACGGCCACGTGCCGGAACACCCCGGCCAGGTCGACAACGGCTGCCTCAGCGAGCACTATCCCGCGCCGTTCGAGTCCGACGGTGAGCTCTTCCGCACCGTCGAGCACTACCTCGCCTGGCGCAAGGCGACCCTCTTCGGCGACACCCATTCCGCACAGCGCGTGCTGAGGGCAGAGTCGCCGACGACGGCCCGGGCCATCGGCCGCACCGTCCGGCCGTTCAACGACGAGGTGTGGAAGTCGCACCGCTTCGAGGTGGCGGTGGCCGCCAACGTGGCCAAGTTCGCCGCGGATCCGCAGTTGGCCGACCACCTGAGGTCCACCGGGCGCGCGGTGCTGGTCAACGCCTCGCCCATCGACAGGGTGTGGGGCATCGGCCTGTCGGCAGAGGACCCCGCCGCCCAGGACCCCACCTGCTGGCCCGGCCTCAACATCCAGGGCTTCGCCCTCATGGAGGCCCGCCGCCGGCTGCTCAGCTGAGGTGGGAGACGACCTCCCAGGTGGGGTCGTTGGCCGCCTCCACCGGTAGGGCGAGCGCGGTGGCGAGATCGAGCAGCCGCTGCGTCGCCTCCGTGTCGGGCCGGACGTAGGAGTACCACGTGCGCAGGCTGTTGAGGGTTTCGACGGCGACCAGTTCGCCGTCGGCCCCGATGCTCTCGTTGATCATCTCCTCGACCTCATCGGCCGCCGGGCCCCGTAGGTCTTCGAGCCGGAGCCGGATGGTGACGACCTTCTCCAGCAGCGGTTCCCGCGCCACGCACAGCGGCACCCTGATGCGCGCGTGGAGCTCCTTGCCGTCGTAGCGGGTGCCCTGCACCGTGGTCCACGGGCTGACGTCGGGGAGCTCGACGAACCGGGTGCGCACATCGTCGACGAAGCGCCGCAGCGTGACGAGGTCGACGGGGTCCTCCGGCGGGCTGTCCAGGGCCTCGAGCCCATCCACCCAGCACTGCACATGCTCCTCGCCCAGCGCGACGTCGACCATGGCAGCGGCCAGCGACGCCCGCTGCTCGGCGGTGAAGGGCTCGAACAACGGGTGCCACACGCCGACGTCGACGCGGCGCGCCATGTCGCGGCAGGCGATCTGGGTGTCGGCCAACTCGAGGGCGAGCCCGTCGATGTCGAAGGTGACGTCCAGCGGCTCCGGTGAGCGCTTGATGAAGTTCGAGTAGGACCAGTGCCGGTCCGGCGCGGGGGCGCCGTCACGAACCCGGCGGGCCAGCGCCATCAGCCACGGCTGCCCGTGGGCAGAGATGGTGAGGGTGCGACGGCTGCGCCCCGCGTTGTCGTCGATGCGGTAGCCGAGGCGCGAGTCGACGGCGTCGAGCTGCTCGGCGAGCAGCGGCCCGTAGGTGCGGACCGCAGCCTCCTCGGCGCCGGTGTCCAGCAGCGACCCCAGCGCGGCTGAATGCCGCCCCCACCACTGCCAGAACGCGTCGATCCGCTGTGCCTCGTCCATGACCCGAGCCTAGGGCGAGTCGTCAGCCCGCGTAGCTGTAGACCAGCACCGAGTACGGGGCGATGGTGAGCGTGGCGCTGGCGCCGAACCCGTCCTGGCCCTCGTCGTTGCTGTGCAGGTCGCCCGACGGGTGGTCGCCGAAGTCGTCGGAGTACAGGGTGGCGTCGGAATTGAGCTTCAACTCCCACCTGCCGCCGGACGGCAGCCCGATGCGGTAGTGGTCGCGCACCTCGCCGGAGAAGTTCGCCACCACCACGACGTCGTCGCCGATGCCGTGGTCGTACCAGCGCTGGAACGCGACGACCTTCGCGTCATCATTGCGATGGAAGACGTTGACGCCCTGACCCTGCAGCCCCTGCGACTCGCCGAACAGGTTGCGCCGCAGCGTGATGAGGTCGGCGTAGAGCTGCACGATGCCGTGATGCTCCCGCTTCAGATGCCAATCGAGCGGCACGTCGTCGCGGAACCAGTCGCCCTGGAGGAACTCCTGGCCCTGGAACAGCATGGGGATGCCCGGCGCGGTCATCACGAGCGCGGCGCCCAGCGTCGAGCGCTTCTGCGCGAACCAGCCCTGCTGGTCGCCGGGCTGGACCTCCGCCACGACCCTCGCCTTGCCGTTGGCCACCTCGTCGTGCGACTCGGTGTAGACCACCCGGCGGAACGCGTCGCCGTCGTAGTTGAAGGTGAGCGCGTCGGCGATGGCGTCGATGCTGCGGTGCGCGTCGTCATATTCCTGCAGCGCCTTGCGCACCGGGTGCACGAAGTTGGGGTCCCACTGCGCGTGGTAGCCCGCGCCGTCGTGGTCCAGGCCGGTGACCAGCGGGTTGGAGTGCATGTCCTCCGCGATGAGCAGCGCCTTCGGGAACTGGGTGCGGATGTCGCGGTTGATCCAGGACTGCAGGGTCCAGCCGTCGATGATGTCGAAGCCCGTGGCGTCCACGGAGCGCATGTACGGCGTCATGTCGTAGCGCAGCCCGTCGACGCGGTACTCGCGCAGCCACATCAGCGCGTTGTCGTGGATGAAGCGACGCACCTCGGCCCGGCCGTAATCCGGGCGGGTGTCGCCCCACGGGGTGCTGGAGCGGTGGTCGTTGTAGAAGTAGATACCGCCCTTGTCGTTCTCCTGCCACCCGTCGAACTGCCACAGGTCCAGGTCTGACGGGCCGAAGTGGTTGTAGACGACATCCTGGATCACGGCCAGGCCCATGCGGTGCGCCTGCTTCACGAACTCGCGGTAGGCGCGCGGGCCGCCGTAGGTGGATTCGACGGCGAAGATGTGGGCGGGGTTGTAGCCCCAGGAGAGGTCGCCGGCGAACTCGGCGATGGGCATGAGCTGGATGGCGTTGCAGCCCAGGTCCAGGACGTGCTGGAGCTTCTCGGCCATCATCGTGAAGCTGCCGGTGTCGTCGCTCTTGGTGAAGAAGGAACCGACGTGGGCCTCGTAGATGACGATCTCGTTGTGCGCCGGAGGCTCGAAGCTGTCGTCCTCCCAGTCGAAATCGAGGGGGTCGACGATGACGGTGTTGCCGACGGAGTTCGTCACCTCGCGGGCGTAGGGGTCGTTGCGGTGGAGTTCGAGACTGCCGTTGGTGAGGAAGTACTTGTACTCCTGCCCGGCTTCGGCTCCCTCGACGTAGCCGTACCAGTAGCCCTCGTCGTTCTCGCGGGTGAGGGGATGCGCCGTGGTGTCCCAGCCGTTGAAGTCGCCGGTGACGCTGACGCTGTCGGCGTTCGGCGCCCACACCCGGAAGCCGATGCCACCCTCGGCGACGATCGCGCCCATACCCTCTAGAACCACGATGGCCCCCCTTTCTGATCTCGCCTCAGAGTAGGGGATGTGTCCAAGCGTGCGCTGGGAGTGGAGGGTGGCTCAGAACAGCACGAGCAGCAACGCCCATGCCGACGCCACGATCTCGACGACGCCGATCTGCACCGGCGAGCGACGCTGCCGCGGCAGCCACCAGGCGCGCACGATGAGGGCCGCTGCCCACATGGGCCAGCCCCAACCGAGCCAGCCGACGATGGCCGCCGCCAGCACCAGCGCGCCGAGCGCCACGTGGTAGAACAGCGACCGCTTCGCCGAGCGGGGGTCGTTGCGCTCCCGGATGAGTGCCTTCACGTGCAGCACCGTGCCCACGAAGTAGGCCGTGATGGCCACCATGACGGCGACCTCGTCAGCCCGGACGAAGTCCACCCCCGCGGTGCTGCGCAGCACCGCCATCAGGCCGCAGGAGGCGACGATCGTGAGCACCCCGGAGAGCACGGTGCGCTCCCGTTTGGAGGCAGCCAACCACAGCGCGCTGCCGAGCAGGACGGCGTACACCGGCGCCCAGAGCAGCAGCGACCAGCCCCGGAACCACAAGGTGACAAGGCCCGCGACGACCGCGATGGCGCCGTAGACGGCCACGGCGGGATAGTACGAGGGGCGGCGGCGCGGCGCGGCCTTCAGCGCCAGCGTGAGTGCGTGGTAGGCGAAGTACCCGATCAGCCAGGTGACACCCAGCGCGGCGTCGCCACCGTCGAGGGAGCGGTAGGGGGCCACCAGGATCAGCCCGGCGAGGAACGGGACGATGATCATCGCCCAGGCGCCGTGCTGGTTGGTCATCCACCCCTTTGACGCTCGCTTGGCCATGACCCCAACCTATCGACCCCACGCGGGCGTCGAGCGGAGGGGTGTGCCTACTCGGCCAGGCCGTACAGGCGGTCGCCGGCGTCACCCAGGCCGGGCACGATGTAGCCGGCCTCGTTGAGGCGCTCGTCCAGCGAGGCGACCACGACGCGGCACGGCACCTGCAGGTCGCCCAGGAGGTGCTGCAGCTTCTCCACGCCCTCGGGCGCGGCGGTGAGGCAGATGGCGGTGATGTCGTCCGCTCCGCGGTCCACCAGGTACTGGATGGCGCCGCCGAGTGAGCCGCCGGTTGCGAGCATCGGGTCCAGGACGTAGCACTGCCTGCCGGACAGGTCCTGCGGGAGGCGCTCCGCGTAGGTCATGGGCTGCAGGGTCTTCTCGTCGCGGATCATGCCGAGGAAGCCCACCTCCGCGGTGGGCACGAGGCGCAGCATGCCGTCGAGCATGCCGAGCCCGGCGCGCAGGATGGGCACCACCAGCGGTGCCGGCTGCGCCAGCTTCACGCCGGTGGTGGGGGCGACGGGGGTCTCGATCTGCACCTCATGGACGCGCACCCCGCGGGTCGCCTCGTAGGCGAGCAGAGTGACGAGCTCCTCCACCAGCAACCGGAAGACCGGCTGCGGAGTGTTCTTGTCCCGCAGGACCGTGAGCTTGTGATGGACGAGCGGGTGTTCGACGACGTGTAGTTCCACGGGACCAACCTTCGCACATCCGGGCACTTCCGCGTAGCGGGTTGCCCCCCGCGCTGTCTCATTCCGGGGAAGCGTGCAAGGATGGGCGAGGCACCTGGGTTCGTCGGAAGGAGTGGGTTGTGGACGTGTTCGATGAGGATGCGGAGCCGTTCGACTTGAAGAACGACGTCGAGGAAACAGACGACGCTGATCTGGACGATTTCGACGACGACGGTGACGACCTCGAGGACGCCACCGAGGACGACGTCGACCTTGTGGTCGCGCTCTACCGTGAAGACGGTAAGGCCACTGCGGTGCCCATGGATTACGACCTCGCCAACGACTTCGACGAGCTCATCCGTCAGCTGAGCCGCCTCCCAGGCGACTCCGGCGCCGACGGCTGGGTCTCCGTGGCCGGCGAGTTCTTCGTGTTGTGCCGCGTGCGCGGCCGCACCGTCGAGGTGCTGCTGTCCGACGCGACGGCCGCCAACGACTGGCCCCTGGCCCGCGACGTGGTCGACTACCTCGGCGAGGACGTGCCGGACGAGGACGACGACTCCTTCCCGCTGGGCGACCTCGAGATCTACGCAGCCAGCGGTCTGCGCGGCTTCGAGATGGAGGCCATCGCCACGGATTACGACGAGGATTCCGACGTCCTCCTCGGTGTCATCGCGAAGAAGCTGAAGATCGGCGCGGAGTTCGAGCGCGCCGTCGAGTCCTTCGACGACTGACCGACGCCGTGGGCACGCGCTGGCATGACGCGATGCGTCGCGCGCTGGCCGAGGCGTCGGCCGCCGAAGCGCACGGCGACGTGCCGATCGGCGCCGTCGTCCTGAACCCGGCGGGCGAGGTCATCGCCGCCGCCGGGAACGAACGGGAACTCACTGGGGACCCCACCGCGCATGCGGAGGTCGTCGCCATCCGCCGCGCAGCGCAGGCCGTGGGGGAGTGGCGGCTCACGGACTGCACGCTCGTGGTCACCCTGGAACCCTGCACCATGTGCGCCGGGGCCATCGTCGCCTCCCGGATCGGGCACCTCGTGTTCGGCGCGTTCGACGAGAAGGCCGGCGCCGTCTCGTCGCTCTGGGACGTGGTGCGCGACCCCCGGCTCAACCACCGCCCGACGGTGACCTCACGGGTGCTGGAAACCGAATGCGCCGCCCTTCTTGAGCGGTTCTTCGCCGCCAAGCGCTAGGGGAACCCACCTGTCCGGTCATGACAGCTGAGCGCCTGAACCAGGTCAGTCGAGGATGGAGATGCCGCCGCGCAGATCCGGCTGCGCCTTGCGGAACACGATGGCCACCACGAGCGCCAGCACGCCGGCCCCGGCGGCGATGAACAGCGCGCCGGGCGCCCCCACCGCGTCGATCGCCACGCCGGCGACGGCGGCGCACACAGAGGTGCCCAGCAACTGGCCGGTGCCGATCCAGCCGTAGGCCTCCGCGGTGTCGGCGAACGGCACGCTGCCGGCGATGACCGAGGACACCGCCGCCAGCGCCGGCGCGATGCCCACGCCCGCGATGAACAAGGCGGCGGTCAGGCCCCAGAAGCCGGTCAGGATCGCGGCCAACACCAGGCCGACCACCATGATCATCGTGCGCAGGGCCAGCGACCAGCGCGAGATGGGCCGGTTGCCCGCCGCGAGCCCGCCGATGAGCGACCCGAACGACGTGATGCCCAGCACGATGCCGGCGAGGATCGAGCCCTCGTCGAAGCTGGCCACGACACCCACCTCGACGGCGGCGAAGGCACCCAGGAACAGCGCCGAGGTGACCATCATCAGGATCACCGACGGGTTCTGGAGCACGCGGCCCAGCTTGCGGTCCGTCAGCGGGATCTTCATGGTGCGCACGGCCGGCGCCAGCATGAAGGCGAGGCCGCCGACGATCTGTACGGCCACCACGATGAGCAGCGCCACGGTGGTGTCGAACGCGGCCACCAGCATGGTGATGGACACCGGGCCGATGACCCAGATGACCTCCTGCAGCGCGGCGTCGAAGCTGAAGAGCGTCGTGAGGAGGGGGCGCGGGGTCACCCGCGGGTACAGGGTGCGGACCGCCGGGATCACGGGCGGGACGGTGCCGCCGCCAAGGGCGCCCAGCACGATGAGCCAGAACAGGGGGAGGGTGGGGAACAGTGCGAGCGCGGAGAAGGCGGTGACCGACAGGAGGGTGCACACCAGCAGCACCCGGAAGGTGCCGAACCGGCTCAGCAGCCGCGACACCGGCGGCCCGGCCACAGCCATGGCCGCGGAGAACGCGCCCAGCACCAGACCGGCGGCGGTGTAGGTGCCCTGGGCCCGCTCCACGTGCATGAGGATGCCCAGCGTGTACATCCCGGCCGGGAACCGGGCGGCCAGCTGGGCTGCCAGGATGAGCGGGAGTCCCGGGACGCGGAGGAGGGCCGAGATTTCACGCACCGGCCTACTGTACGCGCCGGGCGCGGGTGGCTGGCAAACCACGATTGGTGATCACCGGTGGGAATCACTACACTGGTCTGCGGTGATGTGTCTGAGCGGCCGAAAGAGCTCGCCTCGAAAGCGAGAGTAGGGCAACCTACCGGGGGTTCAAATCCCTCCATCACCGCCGACGAACCCCCGGAAGAGATTCCGGGGGTTCAGTGTTTTCTGTGGGCCCCGGAGCCGAGGCTACGGGCGTGCGTGAGACGGGCTCAGCTCTCCGTCGTCGGCGAGGGGGACGGGGACGCAGGCGCCGACTCGTCCGTGGCCACCGGCGGCCTGCAGATCGAACCACCGGCGGACGACACCTGGTAGATGATCTGCTCCGTGGGCGCGTAGCCCTGCCAGGCGGTGCCGACCAGCACGTCGAGGGTGCCGTCGATGCGGTCGTCGTACTCGATCTTCGGGTCGATGAAGTTCGACATCAGCAGCCGCATGGCGGGGTACTGATCCTTGTTGCCGCGGATCACCGTCTCCTTGATGGTCTCCTCGGTGTCGTCGACGCTCACCACGTTGTACCCGCCGTCGGTCAGTTGCGTGCCGATCCGACGCGCCAGCCCGGTGGTGAAGCCGCCGTTGTACACGTGCACGAACACCATGGTGGGGTTGACGAACTCCGTGGCTTCAGTGACGCACGGCGTGGGCGGTGTCGTCGGCAGCGGCGCGGTGAGTTCGCGCCAACCCCACAGGAAACCCCACCCGAGAAAGCCCAGCAGGCCCAGCAGAATCACCGGGGTGGCTATCAGGCGGAAGATGCGCACTTGTTTACATTCGCTTTCGTCGAGGAGTATCCCTGGTGGGAGATTACTTCAACTCGAGGACCCTGGCGTGCATTGTCTGCCGTTGCTGGAGCGCGGCGCGCAGCGCCCGGTGCAGCCCGTCCTCCAGGTAGAGCTCGCCGCGGTAGGACACGACGTGCGCGAAGAGGTCGCCGTAGAAGGTGGAATCCTCCTCCAGCAGCGCCTCCAGATCCAGGGTGCGCTTGGTGGTCACGAGTTCGTCGAGGCGCACCTGATGGGGCGCGATCGCGATCCACTGCTTCTGTGTGTACCCGTGGTCCGGGTAGGGGCGGGAATCGCCGACTCGCTTGAAGATCACGCCGCCAGCCTACCCAACCCGCCCGCCGCCCGGAGCCAGCGGCGCCCATAGGTGCCCCCGTACGCCGTAAACACGCCCCTTCGACGAGGGTCTGTGGGACGATGCGGACGTGAACGATGCAGCACCGACTGACCAGATCAGGGCCGGCTACACCTTCGAGGCACCCGCAGCGACGCTGGGCGTCCTCGTCGACGGAGAGCCCGCCGTCGACGTGCCCATCCGCATCCCCCTGTCGATGTTCAACAGGCACGGCCTGGTGGCCGGGGCCACCGGCACGGGCAAGACCAAGACCCTGCAGGTGATGGCCGAGGCGCTGTCGGTGGCCGGTGTACCCGTCTTCGCCGCGGACATCAAGGGCGACCTCAGCGGCATGGCCTCGCCGGGCGAATCGAACGAGAAGATCCTCGCGCGCACGCAGAAGCAGGGCCAGCCCTGGCAGCCGACGGCGTTCCCCGCCGAGTTCTACGCCCTGGGCGGGCAGGGCATCGGAGTGCCGGTGCGAGCGGCCGTGTCGTCGTTCGGGCCCATCCTCCTGTCCAAGGTGCTGGGCCTCAACCAGGTGCAGGAATCCTCGCTGGGGCTGGTGTTCCACTACGCCGACAAGAACGGCCTGCTGCTCCTCGACCTCAAGGACCTCGTCGGCCTGCTCAAATGGCTCACCTCGGATGAGGGCAAGCCGGAGCTGAAGGGCATCGGCGGGGTGTCGACGGCCACCGCCGGCGTGATCCTCCGCTCGCTCGTGACCCTTTCGGACCAGGGTGGCGACGTCTTCTTCGGCGAGCCCGAGTTCGAGCCCTCGGAGCTGCTGCGGGTGGCGCCGGACGGCCGCGGCGTGGTGTCGCTGCTGGAACTGCCGCAACTCGCCACGCAGCCCGCGCTGTTCTCCACGTTCCTGATGTGGCTGCTGGCAGACCTGTTCACCTCGCTGCCCGAGGTCGGCGACCTCGACAAGCCCAAGCTGGTGTTCTTCTTCGACGAGGCCCACCTGCTCTTCAACGACGCGTCGAAGGCGTTCCTCCAGGCCATCACGCAGACCGTCCGGCTGATCCGCTCCAAGGGCATCGGCGTGTTCTTCGTCACGCAGACCCCCAAGGATGTGCCCGACGACGTGCTGGCGCAGCTCGGTTCGCGCGTCCAGCACCAGCTCAGGGCCCACACGCCCAACGATGCGAAGGCGCTCAAGGCCACCGTCGACACCTACCCGCACTCCCATTACGACCTCGAGCAGGTGCTGCAGCAGCTGGGCATCGGCGAGGCCGTCGTGACCGTGATGAGCGAGAAGGGCGCGCCCACCCCGGTGGCCTGGACGCGGATCTGGGCGCCGGCCTCCTCGATGTCGCCGACGCCCGAGGCCCAGTTGCGGGCCTCGGTGGAGGCGTCGCCCCTGTTCGCGCGGTACGGCCAGGCGGTGGACAGGGAATCGGCCTACGAGATCCTGACCCGCCGGCTCGAGGAGGGCTCGGCGCAGGCCGAGGCCGAACGGCTCGAGGCAGAGCGGGTGCAGGCCGAGGCGGCCGCCCAGAAGGAGCAGGAGCGCACCCAGCAGGAGTGGGAGAAGCAGCAGCGCGAGAACGAGCGCGAACTGGCCCGCCTGGAACGCGAACGCAAGCAGGCGGAGGCCGAGCGGCGCCGCTATGAGCGGGAGAACCCGTCGCTGATCGAGCAGGTCACGAAGTCGCCGGTGTTCAAGGACGTCATGCGTACCGCCGGTCGCGAGATCGTGCGCAGCATCTTCGGCACCGGCCGCCGGGGGCGGTAGCAGCTCAGTCGACGGTGTAGGTGGGGATGTCCGGATCCTCGCGCACAGCGTCCGACAATGCCTGCAGCTCCTCGGCCAGCGCCTGCGCGCCCAGGTCGCCGCTGAGGAACTGCCCCCAGAGGCGGTTGTAGTCCTCGGACAGGCCATAGTGGGACACGAAGCGCCACGAGTACACGTCCTCCCCGGCGTCTGCCAGGAGGCGGGTCTGCGCGGCCAACGCCGTCGACTCCAGGTCTGCCGGCACCGTGGTGCGCACGACCGTGGGCACCAGGTTGTTCCGTGCGAACGACTCCGCCGCCTCCCTCGACAGCAGGGTCCGCAGGAGCTCCTGCCCGCCGGCCGGGTTCGCTGAATTCTTCGGCACCATGAACTGCTCGATGGGCTGCGCGTGCGCGGCGGACCAGGGCAGCGTCGGCGCGGCCGTGAGCGCGGGCACCGGGGCCACCGTCATCTCGAAGCCCTGCGAAGTGCGGCCGTCCATCTCCCTGGCGATCCAGGACCCCGATGGGTAGAACAGGGCTTTCTGGTACTGCGACCACTCGGCCTGGGCGTCCACGTACGCCCCGCCGTAGCGGACGAAGCCCGCGGCCACGCACTCCGCCAGCGACTGCAGCACGCCTGTGACGGCGGGGTGGTACCAGCCCTCGGGCTCCACGTTGTCGAGCGCCCGGCGCACGTCGTGACCGCCCTCCTTGATGGCCGACGAGATGGCCAGCTCGGCGTAGTAGCCGGCGGCGTCGTCGCCCCACACGAACAGGTCCTGACCCAGCTCGCGGGCCCGCTCGCCGAGCTCCAACAGCTCGTCCCACGCGGTGGGCACTGCCCAGCCCTGGGCCGCGAAGTGGCTGGCGGAGTGCCAGAGCCCGTAGACGCTCAGCGCGTAATCCAGCGCCACGTGGCGGCCGTTGAACGTGCCGGCCTGCACCACGCCGCCATACAACGTCTCCTCGATGGGGACGCCCTCCAGGTTGAGGGACGACATCAGGTCGTCGAGCGGAAGGAGTTCGTCGACGATGTCCGCGACGGCGAGCTGGTGGCTGCCTGAGTTGTCGACGAGGTCCGGCGGGGTGGCGCCGTCGGCGAACAGGGGCGCCACGTCTGCGGTGATGTCGCTACTCGCGGCCACCTGGACCCGCAGGCCCCCATAGGTCTTCCGCATGGCGGTGGCGGCGTCGCGCACGTAGCCGACGCCGAACGCGCCGTCGAAGATGACGGCCTTGACGCTGCTGGGCACCGTGAGCCCGAACGGATGGGTGACCGTGGGGCTGGGCTCCGGCGTGGAGGCGGGGCTCCCCGTCCGGCTCTCGCCCGGGGGCGCCGGCGGCTGGGTGCTGACGCACGCCGTCAGCGGCACGACGGCGGCCGCGGCCAGGAAGTGTCGTCGCCCCAGAATGGTCATGCAGGAACTCTAGCCCCGGGTCCGCAGGGAGCACCCTTCGGCCTGCCCGGCGCCCAGCGCCGGGACGGGGGCCGAGGGGGGGTCAGCGACCGGTGCCCGCGTAGACCGTGGCCTCGTCCGAGCCGTCGAGCCCGAAGGCGCTGTGGGCGGCGCGCACGGCGTCGTCGACATCATCGGCACCGACGATCACCGAGATGCGGATCTCCGAGGTGGAGATCATCTGCAGGTTCACGTCCGCCTTGGCCAGCGCGTCGAAGAACGTGGCGGAGACCCCCGGGTGCGAGCGCATGCCCACGCCCACCACGGAGACCTTGCCGATCTGGTCGTCGTAGAGCACCTCCTCGAAGCCCACCTCGTCCTTGATGGCGTCGAGCGCGGCGATGGCCTTGGCGCCCAGGTCCATGGGGAGGGTGAACGAGATGTCCGTGGCGGCGTCCGACAGGCGCGAGATGTTCTGCACGATCATGTCGATGTTGATGTCGGCCTGGGCGATCGCGCGGAAGATGCTGGCCGCTTCGCCCACCCGGTCCGGCACGTTGACGATGGTGATCTTGGCTTCGGTGCGGTCGTGGGCGACACCGGTGATGATGGCTTCTTCCATGGCTCCGTCTTTCGTGATCTGATCCTGGCTCTTGACCCAGGTGCCGGGCTTGTCGGTGAACGAGGAACGCACGTGCACGGGCACGCCCTCGCGGCGCGCGTACTCGACGCAGCGCAGGTGCAGGATCTTGGCGCCGCTGGCGGCCATCTCCATCATGTCCTCGTAGCCGATCTCGCTGATCTGGCGGGCGGACTTCACGATGCGCGGATCCGCCGTGTAGACACCGTCCACATCCGAGTAGATCTCGCAGTAGTCGGCGCCCAGCGCGGAGGCGAGCGCGACGGCGGTGGTGTCCGACGCGCCGCGGCCGAGCGTCGTCACGTCCTTGGTGGTCTGGGCGACCCCCTGGAAGCCCGCGACGATCACGACGCTGCCCTCTTCGAGCGACTTCACGACGCGGCCCGGGGTGATGTCGATGATGCGCGCGTTTCCGTGCGTGGGGGTGGTCAGGATGCCGGCCTGTGATCCGGTGTAGGACACCGCCTCCACACCGAGGTCCGCCAGCGCCATCGCCAGCAGCGCGGCCGACTGGCGCTCGCCGGTGGTCAACAGCATGTCGAGTTCGCGCGACTTGGGGCTGGGGGAGACCTGCAGCGCCAGGTCCATCAACTCGTCGGTGGTGTCACCCATGGCGGAGATGACGATGATGACGTCGTGCCCTTCGCCGCGGGTGCGTGCGATGCGGCGGGCGACGCGCTTGATGGACTCCGCGTCCTGAACCGAACTGCCGCCGAACTTCTGAACGATGCGACCCATGTGTGAGAACCTCCTGAGGACCGCGTATCAGGATAGTTCTCCTGAGCCCACGAAGCGAGGGCCGTCCGCCGTCGGCGCTCCCACCCCAAATCTTGATCTAGGGTCGCGGACGACGCCGAATCACGATTCGGGTCTATGTGGTCCTCGCGCCGAATCTTGATCTGGGGTCGCGGACGACGCCGAATCAAGATTCGGGTCGCCAGTGCGACCCCCGCACACGCCCCGACGGCGCCCGGCTCCAGCGGGTAATGTCGGGCCCGTGACCGCGCTTCCGATCCTCACCGCAGAAGAACAGCGCGTGCTGGGGTGCCTCCTCGAGAAGGAGATCACCGTCCCGGCCAGCTATCCGCTGACGCTCAACGCCCTGCGCACCGCCTGCAACCAGTCCAGCAGCCGCGAGCCCGTCGTCGACTACGACGAGCGCACCGTCCAGGACGCCGTGCGCTCCCTGAAGGACCGGGGGCTGGCCCGCATCACGTGGCTGGACTACGGCAAGCGCACCCTGAAGTACTCGCAGAGCGCCGTGGAGCCCCTGGCGCTGCCCGACGACGAGCGCGCCCTGCTGACCGTGCTGCTGCTCCGCGGCCCCCAGGCGCCGGGCGAGCTCAAGGCCCGCACCGACAGGCTGCACCGCTTCACGGACAGGGAAGCGGTGGAAGCCGTCCTGCAGCGCATGGCGCAGCGCGAGGAGCCGCTGGTGCGCCAGCTCGAGCGCAAGGCCGGCCACCAGGACCACCGCTGGCTCCACCTCCTGGGCGACATCCCGCCCGACGTCGGCCCTGAGGCCGCCGTGGACCGCGAGCAGATCCTGGCGGAGGGTGTCGACTCCCGCGACGAGGCCATGGTCGTCGCCTATGAGGCGCTGGCAGACCTCGAGCCGGACCCGATGTCGCCCACGGCGTTCGAGGACTGGTTCATCGCGCACGTGGCCGAACTCTCGGGCCCGCACCAGACGGCCGACATCGGCTGCGGCCTGGGCGACACCACGCTCCTCCTGGCGGAGGCCGGTGCGCTGCCCACCGGTTTCGACCTGGCACCGCGCATGATCGAGGTGGCCCGCGAGCGCAACCTCGACGTCGAGTTCGAGGTGGGCGATTTCCGCCGCCTCCTGCGGCCGGGCAACGACGCGGGCTGGGGCGCCATCCTGGCCTGGTACTCCTTCATCCACCTCGCGCCCAGCGAACTGGCGGCCGTCCTCCGGCACCTCGCCCAGACCCTGCTGCCCGACGGCGTGCTCGCGCTGGCGGTCTACGTCGGCAACGCCGTCGAACCGGTGACGCAGTGGGACGGCGAAGAGGTGGCGGTGCCGCTGGTGCTGCACGACCCAGCCGAGATCCGCCGCGCGATGTCCGCGGCCGGCCTGGAATCCGAGTCGTACCTCGTCAGCGGCGACGCGGATCGGGACCGGCTCTATCTCATCGGCCGACGCAGAGCCTAGTCAAACACCCACCAAGCATTATCGAGAGGACTACCCTGTCTGCCATGGATACGGTTCGCTGGGGCATCGTCGGCACGGGAGCTATCGCACACGGAGTGGCTGGAGACTTCCAGTTCGTCCCCGGCGCGGCACTGACCGCCGTCGCGTCACGCACCACCGCCAAGGCCCAGGCGTTCGCCGCCAAGCACGGCATCCCCAAGGCCTTCGGCTCCTACGCCGAGATGCTCCAATCCGAGGACGTCGATGTCGTCTACATCGCCACGCCGCACCCCCAGCACCGCGACGTGGCGCTCATGGCCATCGCCAACGGCAAGGCCGTCCTCGTCGAGAAGGCCTTCACCGCCACCCTGTCCGGAGCCCGCGACATCGTCAGGGCGGCCCGCCAGCGGGGCGTGTTCGCCATGGAAGCCATGTGGACCCGCTTCCTGCCGGTGGTCGAGGCCGCCCGCGAAGTGGTGGCGTGGGGGCGCATCGGCGACGTCGTCTCGGTGCAGGGTGACCTCTACGCGTACCGCGAGTTCCAGCCCGACCACCGCCTCTTCGCCAAGGAACTGGGCGGCGGCGCCATCCTCGACCTGGGCGTCTACGTCGTCAACTTCGCCCAGGCGTTCCTCGGCGACGTCAAGTCTGTGGACTGCATGACGCGCCTGTACCCCACGGGAGTGGAACGGGCCGCCAGCATCAGCCTCGCGCACACCGGCGGTGGGCTGTCGTCGCTGGCGGTCGGCTTCGACGGGCATGGCCCGGCCCGGATGGTCATCATCGGCACCAAGGGCTGGATCGAGGTGGAGCCGCGTTTCCACCACCCGTCGATGATCACCATCCACCGCAACGGCGTGCTGCCGCGCATCATCGAGGCCATGCCCACCGGCCGCGGCTACAGCCACGAGTTCGCCGAGGTCACGGAGCGGATCAGGGAGGGCTGCACGGAGTCGTTGACGATGCCGCTCGACGACACCCTCGAGGTGATGCGGGTGCTCGAGTCATGCCTCCGGCAGGCAGGGATCTCCCACAGCGACGCCAACCTGGCGCTCATCTGAACCGCTCTTGAACTGACAAAGTCGTCAGGTGTCAGGAGATGGGTCGCCCCACCAAGGCCACCCCGATGCCGGGGATACCGACCCGGAGCATTAACCTGACCTTGAGGTCGTAAGACATCAGATTTACGGTTTGACTGCACCTTATGCGTCACTTTGTGTACCGTCACAGGCGGTACTCATCGTCGAGCGACCCCTCCTCGTAGGTAAATCTTGTTCGCAGAAGGATCTTCCCCAGTGCGCCTGCATGCTCTTTTGTCCGCCGCTTTGGGGGCTGTGCTCATCCTCTCCGGGATGGGTCTTCAGTCTTCCCAGGCCACCACCGCGATAGACAACTCCAACATCGAATCCGTCCGCGCTGCTTATCAGCAGCAGCTCAAGCCGGCCTTGGCCGTGCAGCAGGACTGGACCGGGAACCTCGACACCTGCGCGGCGGGTGCCCCCAGCGCCGCGGCCCAGAAGGCCACGCTCGACGCCGTAAACTACTTCCGCGCCATGGGTGGTCTCGCCGCGGTGAAGTTCGACGCCGCGCTGTCCGCCAAGGCGCAACAAGCGGCCCTCATCATGAGCGCCAACAAGCGGCTCGACCATTACCCGACGGATTCCTGGCGCTGCATCAGCGCCCAGGGCAAGGAGGCCGCAGGCCGCTCGAACATCGCGCTCGGCGCGGTGCGCTCCGGCTCCGGCGCGGGCGCCATCGCGCTGTACATGTCTGAGCCGGGCGCGTCGAACACGGCCGTGGGCCACCGTCGCTGGGTGATGCGCCCGCACACGACGACCATGGGCAGCGGTTCCACCACCAACTCCAACGCCCTCTGGGTCATCAGCACCCCCAACGACAACCGCTCCAACCCGGATCCCGCCTGGATCCCGTGGCCCACGGCCGGTTACTTCCCCACGCAGATCCAGCCCAACGGGCGGTGGTCGCTGACCGGCAACTCGTCGACCAGGTTCGACAGCGCCAAGGTGAGCGTGACAGGGCCTAACGGCCCCGTGCAGGTCACCAAGCAGCCGCTGGTCGGCGGCATGGGGAACCCGACGCTGGTCTTCGAGCTCGGCCTGCTGCCGAAGCCGGTGGGTTCCGCGGTGCACACCTATACCGTCACCGTCAGCGGCATCGTCCGCAACGGCGTCACCGTGAGCCACTCCTACGGCGTGAAGCTCTTCGACGCCGACGCGCCGGCCGCCGGGCAGCCCGCCCCGGCGAGCCCCAGCCCCACCATGCCGGCGCCGAGCCAGACGATCTGGGTCACCACCGGCAACCGCACCTCGCCTGCCCCGACGCCCACGCCGCCGAAGCCCACCGCCGGGGGTTTCGTGCGCAGTGCCCCCTACACCCTGCCGGGCATCCACAGGAACGTGAACGGCCGCGACTGGCAGACCCGGTGCGAGCCCTATTCGCAAACCGAACGCTGCCGCACCCACATCTGGGCCACGATCGTGGCCCAGGAAGGCGGGCGGTTCGTGCAGAAGGAGGGGTGGGCGTTCAACAACCTCACCTACCTGCCGCTCATGAGCCGTGCTGACTGGGGCGCCAACCCGATCGCCATCCACAACATGAATGGTTTCGAATCCGGTGGCCGCCGGTGGAAGACGGAGTGCGACACCGCCCAGACCGGCCGCGGCGCCTGCCGCAGCTACACGTTCACCACGGTCTTCCGCGCGACGACGACCACCAGCGGTCTGGTCGTGAAGCAGTCCGGCTCGTGGGTTTTCAACAACCTGGTGCTGTTCCGCTGACCTGTCTGCACCGGGTCGCAATGACATCGGGCCGGCTCGCAGGGTGCGAGTCGGCCCGATGTCGTTGGACGCCAGTGTCAGTCAGTGCCGCTGCTGAGGCTCACGCCTCGGGCAGCACGTCGGGGTTGTTCTCCGTCCAGGCCTTGATGGCGTCGGCCTCCTGGCCCTCGTCGAACTCGTTGACGACGGTGTTCTCGAGCGAGCCGTACTGCTCGTCGTCGAGCTTCAGCTCGCCGATCCACTCGGCGATGTCCGGGTACTCCTCCCCGAAGCCCTTGCGGGCCAGGAAGTGGAGGCTCTCGGTGTCGCCCAGCGCGCCCTCCGGGTCCTCCAGGTCACGGACGCCGAACTCGGCGTTGGCCCAGAACGGACGCCACAGGGTGACGACGATCTCCTCCTGCGCCGCGATCTTCGTCTTCAGCTCGGCCAGCATCGCCGCCGTGGAGCTGGTGACCAGTTCGAAGTCCTCTAGGCCGTAGCCGGGGATGACATCCTCCTGCGACACCCGCGACAGGCCCGCGCCCGGCTCGATCCCGATGATGCGGTTGTCCAACTCGGCCGCATGGTCCTTGACGTCGGCGATCGACTTCAGCTCGGAGTACTCCGGCACGGCCCAGGTCAGCACCGCGCCGTCGTAGTAGGCGCCGAGCGACTCGATCCTGTCGCCGTACTCGTCCATGTAGGTGGAGTGCGTGACCTCGGGCCACGCGGACGGGTAGATGTCCACGTCGCCCTGGGCGAGGCCGACGTAGAGGGGGCCCGGGTCGCCGAGCTCCTCCGTCGAGACGGTGTAGCCCATGTCCTCGAGCTGCGCCTTGAGCAGGTTGCCCATGGAGCGCCCGTCGGTCCAGGACGGGATGAATCCGAGAGTGATGTTCTTACTGGGCTCTGCGGCATCGGTCGCCTCCGGGCCGCACGCGGCGACTCCTGTCAGCAGTGCTGCGCCGAGCGCAGCGATTCCGATCTTGCGGATGGCAGTGAGCTTCACGTTTTCCTTTCAGTGGGGTCACGCAGCGAGTTCTGCGGACTCCCTGGCCTTGGCCTTCTTCTCGCGGGTGGTCTTCCACTTCGCGAGCAGGGATGAGGTGTGCTGCGCGGGCGTGCCCAGCGCGGCGGTGAACCGGTCGAGGAAGATCGCGAGGAACACGATGGACAGGCCTGCCTCGGCGCCGCGGGCGATGTTCACGGTGCCGAGGGCGGCGACGACCTCCTTGCCGAGGCCGTCGGACCCGACGAGCCCGGCGATCACGGCCATCGACAGCGCCAGCATGATGACCTGGTTGATGCCGGCCATGATCGTGGGCACCGCGAGCGGTAGCTGCACGCCGCGCAGGACGTCCCACTCGGTGGCGCCGAAGGAGTGGGCGGCCTCGACGGTCTCCCTGTCCACGCCGCGGATGCCAAGCTCCGTGAGCCGCACGGCCGGCGGAAGCGCGAAGATCACGGTGGAGAACAGCCCGGGGACCGCCCCGATGCTGAAGAACGTGATGGCCGGGATGAGATAGACCATCGCGGGCATGGTCTGCATGAGGTCGAGGACCGGCTTGACGGCGGCGCTTACCCTGTCGCTGCGCGCGGCCCAGATGCCCGTCGGGATGGCGATGACCACCGCCGTCAGGGTGGCGATCAGGACCAGCGCCAGGGTCTGCATCGCCTGGCTCCACTGCCCCATGCTCATGATCAGCAGGAACGAGACGACCACGCCGATGGCCAGCCGCCAGGAACGCACCAGCCAGGCCAGCGCGGCGAAGCCGGCGATCATCGCCAGCGGAGGCGGGGCGAGCAGCACCGCGGCCACCGCGTCGTTGGTCCAGGTGCCCGCGTCCTTGAGCAGGTCCAGCAGGAAGCGCAGGTTCAGGCTGATCCAGTCGACGAGGTCGGCCGCCCAACTGCCCACGGGGATCCGGGGTGGGAATTCGTTCATGCCGGGATTCCTTCGGGTTCGACGGTGTCCTCGACAACGAGGTCGTCCCCGTTGACGGGCGTGGCTGCCGCCAGGAGGGTCACCCGCGGGACGACGCCGACCACGCGGCCGTCGTCCTCCGTCACAACGAGAGGCGCCAGGTGCTGGGCGGAGTGTTCGAACAGTTCGTTGACGGGGGTCTCCGCACCCACGATGGGCAGTTCATGCACCGTCGAGTAGGGCAGCGTGGTGGCGCCGTGCCGCACGGCGTTGGCGACGTCCTCGGCCCACACCATGCCGACGGGGCGGCGGTCGCGGCTCACCACCAGCAGCCAGTTGGGTTGGTGCTCGCGCAGGATCTTGTGCGCCATCCGCGGCCCCTGGTCCTCGTAGAGGACGGCGTAGGGCTTCTCCGCGATGTTGCGGGCCGTCAGCACCCGCGTCCGGTCCACATCTGCGACGAACCTGGCCACGTAGCTGCTGGCGGGATCGTTCAGGATGTCCTCGGCGGTGCCGATCTGCTCGATGCGGCCGTCGCGCATCATCGCGATCCGGTCGCCCAGCCGCATGGCCTCGTTGAGGTCGTGGGTGATGAAGAGGATGGTCTTGCCCAGCTTCTGCTGCAGCTCGACCAGCTGGTCCTGCATGTCGCGCCGGATGAGCGGGTCCAGGGCGGAGAAGGCCTCGTCCATCAGCATGATGTCGGTGCCCGCCGCGAGCGCACGGGCCAGCCCGACGCGCTGCCGCATGCCGCCGGAGAGCTCGTCGGGCCGGTAGCCGCCCCAACCGCCGAGGCCCACCAGTTCGAGCGCCTCGTTGGCCTTCGCCTCGCGGTCGTGCCGGTTCATGCCCCGGATCTGCAGGCCGTACGCGGCGTTTTCGCCCACGGTGCGGTGGGGGAGCAGCGCGAAGTGCTGGAAGACCATGGAGACGTTCTGCCGGCGCACCTGGCGCAGCTGGCCGCTGCTGAGGCCGGACAAGGGCCGGTCGTGCACCAGCATCTCGCCACCGGTCAGCGGCAGGAGGCCGTTGACCATGCGGATCAGCGTCGACTTACCGGAGCCGGAGAGCCCCATGACCACGAAGATTTCCCCGGGATCCACATCGAAGCTGGCGTCGATCACGGCGGCCGTGAGACCCCGTTCCTGAAGCTGCTTCCGGTCCTCGCCCGACTCCAGCAGACGTATGCCGGATTCGGGTCGACGACCGAAAATCTTGTAGACGTGTGAGGCCTGAATTGCGCTCACGAAACTCCTCGGGCTGGTGGATTGGGGACTCCAACACCGTTGCCCAGAACCCGGGGTCAGTCAAAACACAACCGAATTATAACGCTGTTGCTGAGAAATCCTCAGAGGGGATGTCCGACGTCAGCGCGATTTGCCCCCCGAGTCCTAAGAAGACCCTAAGAATTCTTGGCCCGCCCCGGATCATGCCTTCTGGAGGGCGATCTTCAGCCCCAGCTCATCGTCGACATCCGTGGCTTCAGCCACCGGCGCGTTCGTGAGATCGACGGCGAGCACCTCGCCGGCGATGAGGCTCCGGTGGGTCTCGACGGCGTCGCCGAGGGGGCCGTCGGCCTCGACGGTGACGCGGATCCGGTCCGTGATCTCCAGCCCGGCGCGCTTGCGGGCGTCCTGGATGAACCGGATGACCTCGCGGGCCAGGCCGGCCAGCACCAGGGCCGGCGTCAGCTCCAGGTCGAGCGCGACGGTTTCGCCCTGCTCGTTGACCACGGACCAGCCCTCGCGGGGCCGCTCGGTCACGATGACGTCGTCGGCGGACAGCTCCACCTCTTCGCCCTCGAACTCGATCAGGGCGCGGCCGACGTCGCGGAGCTGCCCGGCGAGCCAGGCGGCGTCCAGCTCGGCGATGACCTTCGCCACGAGCGGCGTCTTCTTCGCGAAGCGCTTGCCGAGGTTGCGGTAGTTGCCCTTGGCGGAGAAATCGACGAGGTCGCCGGCCGAATCGAAGGACTCGATGGATTCGACGTTCAGCTCGGCTTTGACCTCTTCCTGCAACTCGGGCGAGAGCTTGGCGAAGATTCTCGACGGCACCAGCATGCGGCCCAGCACCTGGCGAACCTTCATCTTGGACTCGGCGCGCGCGGAGCGGCCCAGTTCGACGGTGCGCTGGGTCAGCTTCATCGCCTCGGTCAGTTCCGGGATGATGAGCGACTCGTCCGCCACGGGCCACGAGGCCAGGTGGACCGAGTTGGGGCCCTCCGGGTCCGCGGCGTAGAAGAGGTCCTGCCACACGCGCTCCGTGACGAACGGCATGATCGGCGCCAGCAGGCGGGTGAGCGTGTCGAGCGTCTCGTGGAGCGTCCACAGGGCGCCCTCGTCGCCGCTCCAGAACCGGCGACGGGAACGACGCACGTGCCAGTTCGACAACGCGTCGATGAAGCCGCCGAGTGCCTGCCCGTAGCGCTGCGTGTCGAAGTTCTCGAGCGCGTCCGTGGTCTCCAGGATCAGCTCCTGGGTGGTGGAGGTCAGCCAACGGTCCAGCACATGGCGATCTGCCACGGCGGGCGCGGTGCCCTTCGGCGCCCAGTTGGTGGCGCGCGCATACAGCGTGTGGAAGGCGACGGTGTTCCAGTACGTCAGCAGCACCTTGCGCACGGTCTCGCCGATGGTGGTGTCGCCCACCCGGCGGGCCGACCACGGCGAGCCGGAGCACGCCATGAACCAGCGCACCGCGTCGGCGCCGTGCTTGTCCATCAGCGGGATGGGTTCCAGCACGTTGCCCAGGTGCTTGGACATCTTGCGGCCGTCGTCGGCCAGGATGTGACCGAGGCACACGACGTTCTTGTACGCCGATTCGCCGAAGACGAGGGTGCCCACCGCCATCAGCGAGTAGAACCAGCCGCGGGTCTGGTCGATGGCCTCGCAGATGAAATCAGCCGGGTAGCGCTCCTCGAACATCTCGACGGAACCCTCGGCGTGCGGATAGCCCCACTGCGCGAAGGGCATCGAGCCGGAGTCGAACCAGGCGTCGATGACCTCGGGCACGCGCCGCGACTCCTTGCCGCAGGTGGGGCAGCCGAAGGTGATGTCGTCGACGAACGGGCGGTGCGGGTCGAGCGCCAACTGGTCCTGCCCAGTCAGCTCCGAGAGCTCCGCGCGGGAACCGACGCACACCTGGTGGTCGTCCTCGCAGCGCCAGATGGGCAGCGGCGTGCCCCAGTAGCGGGTGCGCGACAGGGCCCAGTCGACGTTGTTGGTGAGCCAGTCGCCGAAGCGGCCGTGTTTGATGTTCTCCGGGTGCCAGGTGGTGTCCTCGTTCTCGGCGAGCAGCTGGTCCTTGATGCGCGTGGTGCGGATGTACCAGGAGGGCATGGCGTAGTAGAGCAACGGGGTGTGGCAGCGCCAGCAGTGCGGGTAGCTGTGCGTGTAGTCCAGCTTGCGGAACATCAGGCCGCGCGAGGTGAGGTCCTCGACGATGAACGCGTCGGCGTCCTTGAAGAACATGCCGCCCACCAGGCTGAGGCCCTCCTCGAAGGCGCCCTCCTTGGTGACGGGGTTCACGAACGGCAGCCCGTAGGCGCGGCAGACGGCCATGTCGTCCTCACCGAAGGCCGGGGCCTGGTGGACCAGGCCGGAGCCGTCCTCCGTCGTGACGTAGTCGGCCAGCACCACGAAGTGGGCCTCGGCGGGGAACTCGACCAGTTCGAGCGGCCGCTGGTAGGACCAGCGCTCCATCTCTGCGCCGGTGAAGGATGCGCCCAGCGTCCATTCCTCGCCCAGCACCTGCTCGGCGAGCGGTTCGGCGACCACCAGCGACTTCTGCTCAGGGTGGCTGGCCACCCGGTAGGTGACCTCCGGATGCACCGCGACGGCGGTGTTGGACACCAGCGTCCAGGGCGTCGTCGTCCAGACCAGGAGGTCGACGTCGCCGGCGAGCGGGCCGGACGTGAGCGGGAAGCGCACGTAGATGGACGGGTCGGTGACGTCCTCGTAGCCCTGCGCGAGTTCGTGGTCCGACAGCGCGGTGCCGCAGCGCGGGCAGTAGGGCGCGACGCGGTAGTCCTCCTGCAGCAGGCCCTTGGAGTGGATCTGCTTCAGCGCCCACCACAGTGACTCCACGTACTCGGGCGTCATGGTGACGTAGGCCTTGTCGAGGTTGACCCAGTAGCCCATCCGCTCCGTCAGATCGGAGAACGCGTCGACGTGGCGCAGCACGGATTCGCGGCACCTGGCGTTGAACGCCTCCACGCCATAGGCCTCGATGTCGGCCTTGCCGGAGAAGCCCAGTTCCTTCTCGACGGCGAGTTCGACGGGCAGGCCGTGGCAGTCCCAACCCGCCTTGCGCTCCACGTGGAAGCCGCGCATCGTCTTGAAGCGGGGGAACATGTCCTTGAACACCCGCGCCTCGATGTGGTGGGTGCCGGGCATGCCGTTGGCGGTGGGCGGACCTTCGTAGAACGTCCAGGGCTCACCGCGCTTGGACTTCTCGAGGGACTGGTCGAACGTGCCGCGCTCAGCCCACAACTTCAGGATGTCGTGCTCCAGCGCCGGGAAATCGACCTGGGCGGGCACGGCGCGGTAGCCGGGAGTGGTGCTCATCGGGTGGGTTCCTTCTTCGTCTGCAATGGCGAAGGGACGAGCCGTGGCCCGCGGTACCACCCTTCTTGGACGCGTGAGCGCCCCGCTTCATTCGCTGCCGCAGCCGGTTCTAATGAGTGGAGATCCACCGTTCTTCCGGCAGCTCCGGGGTGATGGCCCCATCCGCGCCGTGCGGTCCGTGCCATTATGCGCCGAGTGCGGCGCCGACTCAAGCCCACGCGGCGGTCGGCGCCCCGCCGGACGACCTCCATGGCAACATTGAGCCGATGGGGATGGAAGGGAGGTGCCTGAATGGCCGATGCTGAGGCCTGGCGGCACTGGGCGACCCTCCGCAACCTGCACTTCTTCCCCGCGTGGGAGGCCATGACGGGTACCTTCCGCGGCGGCGGCCTCCACGTCGGCGGACAGCGCGCGATCACCGTCGGGTGGTCCGGCACCTATGCAGGCCTGCCCTGCTTCGGTTTCCGGGCGACGGCGGGTTCGGACCCGGCCGGTCACCTCCACGTCGTGGCACTGCGGGTGCCGGGGGTGCGGTTCCCTTGGCTGAGCATCGAGGTGGCGGATTTCACCCAGTCTGGCCCCGGCATCCCCATCGAGGCGGATTTCGACCTGGCCTGGCGGGTCAGCGCCGCCCACCCCCAGTTCGCCAACGACGTGCTCAACGAGGCCGTCCGCCAGTTGCTGATCCCCATCACCGCGGACTTCTCGGAGATCTGGTTCGAGCACGACGCCGTCCTGCTGAGCGCGCGCGGCCGCGTCGAGCCCGAGCACGTGGACCGGTACCTGGACCTGCTCCGCAAGATGGTCGACGCCATCGATTCACGGGTGCTCGACGCCATCCGGCCCCGCCCCTACCAGCGCGCCCTGCCCGCCTATCTCACCGCCTCGGCCCCCGCGCTGCGCACCGCGGCGCCGAGGCCCGTCGTCCGACGCGGCACCACCTGGCAGGAGTGGGCGGGACAGCGCGGCTGGCTCTACTACGCCAACGCGCGCGAGATCGTCGAACGCTTCAATCAGGGCCCGGTGCCGTCCGGCAGGTTCGTGCACGGTTTCGTGGGCCGCTTCGGCGACCTCCCGTGCTTCGGCTGGCAGTGGATCTCCGCCCCCGAGCAGGGCACCAAGATCCGCCAGGTGCTCTGCGTGCGACGCCCGGGCCTGGTGATGAACCCCGTGCGGCTGACCGCGGAGAACGCGTTGCTGGCCGAGTTGATGGGCACCAGCGACATCGAGGTGGGCGACCCCACGTTCGACGCCCGCTGGCGCGTCACGTCGTCGGACGCGGACGCCGCCCGGCACCTCCTGGGCCCGGCCGTGTGGCGGTTCTTCACCGCCCCCACCACGCCGGAGTTCAGCCAGTTGTGGCTCGAGCGGGAGGTGGCCGCCGTCGTCATCGAAGACGCCGCGCCGCGCGAACACGTCGACGGGTACCTGCGCTTCCTGCACGACATCATCGGGGCCGTCGCCCACAACGTCGACGGCGGCTGACCCGCGGCGGCTGCCATAGACTCGCCGCCATGACGATCTTCAACGTGCCGCTGGACGAGTTGCGGCAGCGGGGCAGCATCAAGTGGCGCCGCTTCGAGCCGGACGTGCTGCCCATGTTCGTCGCCGAGATGGACGCGGAGATCGCCGTCGCCGTCCGTGACCGGATCAAGCGCGCCATCCGCGATTCGGACACCGGCTACCCCGAACTGCCCGCCTACCAGGAGGCGATGGCCGACTATGCGCAGTGGCAGTGGGACTGGCAGTTCGACCCGGCCGACGCCATACTGGTGGCCGACGTCGTCACCGGCATGCGTGAGGCAGTGCTCGCCTTCACCGAGCCGGGGGACCGGGTGTTGATCAACCCGCCCGTCTACCCGCCGTTCCGCAGCGTCAGCCACGGCCGCGAAGTGGTCACCGCCCCCATGCTGGAGAGCGGGCGCCTGGACCTGGCGGCCATCGAGGCCGCGTTCGTCGAGCACCGCCCCGCGCTGTACCTGCTGTGCTCGCCGCACAACCCCACCGGGGCCGTGCACACCGTCGAGGAACTGCGGGCGGTGGCCGCGTTGGCAGACGCCCACGGTGTCGTCGTCGCCTCCAACGAGATCCACGCGCCGCTCGCCGGCGCTCGGCACACCCCTTACCTCCAGGCGGCGCCGGGCGCGGGCGCGGTCATCATCACGTCCGCGTCGAAGTGCTGGAACCTGGCGGCCCTCAAGGCCGCCCTCATCATCGGCCCGGCAGACCTGCGTGGCCGCATCAACCCCGTCGTGTCGGACTCCGCCTCCTATTTCGGCATCCTCGCCCACACCGTCGCGCTGCGCGAGGGCCGCGAGTGGCTGGCGCAGGCGTCGCAGGAGATCGATGCGAACAAGGCGTTCTTCGCCGAGGAACTGACCCGGCAGCTCCCGCACCTCAGTTACACGCCGTCCGAGGGCACCTACCTGGCGTGGCTCGACTGCTCGCCGCTGGGCTTGGATCACCCCGGCCGGCACTTCCACGACGTGGGCCGGGTGCGGTTCAACTTCGGCACGGACTTCTCGCCTGAATCCACCCAGTTCGTCAGGGTCAATCTGGCCTCGTCGCGTGAGATCATCACCGAGGGCATCAGGCGGATGGCTTCGTCCATCATCTAGTTTCGCGGGTCCTGACCGCTAATCTTCTGCCTAGTGCCAATCCGAGGAGATGACGATGACGCGACCCATGGCTGCATGGCGCACCACCTACACGCCCGGTGCGTGGCTTGCCCTGACCGGGCCGAGCACCCTGGTGGTCATGGCGCCCCCGCCTGCGCGCGCAGCAGCCACTGTCAACGAACTCTGGCTGAGCGTGGTGGCCGCCGGCTCCCTCGACGCGCTGCTGACGCTCGTCTCGCAGGTGGGCCTGGACTCCATGCCGGATCTGGGCGCGTTCCACTGGGACGACGACGGGCTGCACGGCCTCGCGCGCGGCCGCGTGCGGGTGGTCGACACTGATTCCGGGGATGTCGTCCTGCAGGGCGAGGGGAGCGTGACCTGGCGCGAGGAGCACCTGGGCCGCGAGCGCAACCTCGGCATCACGCTGGAGGAGTTCGACGCGGACCAGGCCCTGCAGTTGCCGCTGGTGGTGGGCGCGGCCACGGTCTCGGCCGTGTTCCTGACCACTGACCCCGCCGCCCTCGTGCGGTTCCCCACCGCGGACGAGGCGGCAGGCACGCCGCAGTTCGTCCCCACCGCGGCCCACGTCTCGGACGACGACGCGCCGCTGGACGTCGTCCATGACGAGTTCTCGGAGGCCATGGTCCTCGACGCCCCGCCGTTTGAGGAATTCGACGCGGACGACACCGACGAGGCCGGCCCCGAGGAGATCGCCGCAGCGCTCAGCGCCGTCATCCCGCCCCCGGTCGCGCCCGAGGTGGTCGTGCCCCCCATCGCGGAGCCCGCATCGCTGTCGTCGCCGGCTGAGCGTCCGGCGCCCGTCGTGGTGCCGCGCTCGTTCGGCGAGGTGGAAGAGGACGACGGCGGCACCATCTTCTCCACGGGACTGGCCGCCACACACAAGCCCGCGCCGCCGGCCGACGAACGACCGGACCCGCAGGTGCTGGCCGTGCCCTGTGTCAACAACCACCCCAACGCCCCCGGCAGCCGCACCTGCCGCATCTGCCAGTACCCCGTGGACTCGTCGAACCCGCGGCTCATCCGCCGCCCCGTCCTGGCGGGCGTGCACACCAACCGCGGCGACTTCGCCGACATCGTCGCCGGCATCGTCGTGGGCCGCGCCCCCGATGCGGGCCACGGCCCGTCCGGCAGCCACCTCATGCGGGTGGCCAGCCCCAGCAACGACATCTCGCGCAACCACCTGCTGATCACCACGCAGGACTGGAACGTGCACGTCACGGATCTGGATTCCACCAACGGCACCACTGTGCTCCCCGCCGGCGAACCCCCGTTCACCCTGCGCGACGGGGCCTCGGTCCAGGTGGGGATCGGCACCGTGCTCGACCTCGGTGACGGCGTTTCGCTGCGCATCGAGCCGCCCCGCGGTTAGAAGAGGAGGACCAGATCTCCGTGACGGACGCTCCGCTCGGGCCAGCCAGGCAGGCTGCCCGGCCCCTTCGGATCATCGCCCGTTTCCTCCGGCGGTTCTGGCAGGCCCTCCTCGTCGTCGTCCTGGCGATCGCCCTGGGCGTCGCCGCGTACCTCAGCCCGGGCCTCGTGCAGGCAGACGTGCACCTCGACGAGGGCATCGTCTTCGTCGGCAAGCGTGACGACGGACTCATGGGCACCGTCAACGCCCAGATCGACGAGCTGTCCGCGGCGACGGCCACCGGCGACTCCAGGTTCCAGCTCTACCAGCACCAGGAGCACGCGCAGGCCTTCCTGCCGCAGTCGTCGAACCTGCATCCGTACCTCCCCGGGCGCAACATCCTGGAGCGCGCCACCAAGATGCCGCCCAACGCGGTGGTGCAGCAGGTGGGCGGCTCCATGCTGGTGTTCGACCAGGAGAACGGGCGCGTCTGGCACGGCACCCTCGACGAGATGCTGCGGGTGGACTTCCTCCGCGACAAGCCGGATCTGGAGGTGGGCGAGTTCGGGGTGGCCACCCTGACCGTCAGCGGGAAGGCCATCGGCCTCAACGTCTCCGCCAGCACGCTCGTGCGGCTCGAGGGCGACGTCGTCCTCACCACTGCGGTGCCCATCGAGTTCGACCCCGAGCGCCGCAGCTTCGAGATCTCCGCCGTCGGTGACAACGCCGTCGTCCTGGACCGGCACAACGCCCAGATCTGGGTGGAGGGGATGCCGAAGGCGTTCACCATCAGCGGGCAGTCGCAGGCGGTGCTGCTGCCGCCGGTGGCAGACGTGCTGCACGGTGAGGACGGCGCCCGGGCGCTCTTCGCCAACGAGGCCGGGCTGGGCGCGATCACGCCGGACGGGTTCCGCTCCATGTCCGGGCGCATGGACCTGAGGCCGGTGCGCCCCATCCAGGTGGCGGACTGCCTCTACGGTGCGTTCCAGGGAGGCCCTGGAGTGCTCCGGGTCGTGAAGCGCTGCGCCGGTGAGGAACCGGTGGTCACCGAGCTCGACCACCTCACCAGCGACGGAACCGCCCTGGAGTTCCAGGTCAACCGCACGACGGTGGCCCTCAACGACATGGCCAACGGCACCGTCTGGCTGGTGGACAAGGGCACCGTGATCCTTCCGGAGGCCTGGTCGCACGTGCGGCCCATCGTCGAGCGCGAAGACAGCGAGTACACCGAGGGCGACCCGACGGTGCTACCGGACCGCACCCTCGACAACCGCGCCCCCATCGCCAAGGACGACCGCCTGGGCGCCCGCGCCGGCGTGGCCACCATCATCCCGGTGCTCGACAACGACACGGACCCCGACGGCGACGTGCTGACCATCTCCGTGCCGGACGACCTGCAGATCGACGGCGCCACGGTGCAGCCCGTGCGCGGCGGGTCGGGGCTGCAGATCACCGTCGACTCAGATGCCAGCGGCGAGATCGTCGTGCCCTACACCGTCGACGACGGCCGCGAGAAGACCGCGACGGCCAACGCCTATGTCACGGTCCACCCGGCCGAACCCGGCGCCGGCAACCAGCCGCCCGCGCTGCGCGGGAAGCACGACCCGGACGTGCCGGCACCCCAGCCGCTGCGGGTGACCAAGGGCGATTCCGGCGTGAAGTACCGGGCACTGCTGGATTGGCGCGACCCGGAGGGCGACCCGCTCATCCTGGCCAAGGCCTGGATGGACCCCCAGTTCAGCGACATCGTGCAGTTCCGCCCGGACGGCGAGATCACCTACACCGACGTGGGCACCACCTTCGGGCCCAAGACCATCCACGTCCAGGTGGCGGACCGGCACGGCGCCGTCACGACCGACCAGCTGCAGGTGCTCGTCTCCGAAGAGGTGGTGCCCCCCACCACCTACGGCGACTTCGCCACCACCATGCAGGGCGAATCCGTCACCGTCGAGCCGCTCGCCAACGACATCCGCGCGATCAACCTCACGGAGGTCAACCCGGTCGACTGCGCGGAGTGCGTCGAGACGTCGCTGGCGGACAACCGCTTCACGTTCAACTCGGACAGGGTGGGCGCCCACTACATCAACTACAGCGTCAACAACGGCGCCAGCGGGCTGGTGCGCGTGGACGTGCTGCCGCGGCTCACCAACCGGCCGCCCGTGCCGGTGGACGACGTCGCGCACCTCCCGGCGATGGGCTCAGTCACGGTGGACCCGCTCCTCAACGACACGGACCCCGACGGCGACGTCCTGGTCATCCAGACCATCACGGACGTGCCCCCAACGCTCAACGTCACGATGGAGCGCCGCACGCTGCTGACCATCGAGGCGACGGCGGAGCTCACCGGCACGGAAAAGTTCCACTACCACGTCTCGGACGGCACCGCGTCGAAGCGCGGCACCATCCAGGTGGTCGCCACCGACGCGTCGGACCAGATCGGGCCGCGGGTCGAGGACGACCTGCTGCGCGTGCGCGCCGGCGCCACGGGCGCGGTCAAGGTGCTGGAGAACGACACCTCGCCGGACGGCCGCGACCTCACGATCGACGCCGAACTGGTGGACAACCCGTTCGGCGACAACGCGTGGGTGGAGGGCGACACCGTGCGGGTCAGCGTCCCGGCGGGTTCGGCCCCCGGCGTCAGCCAGGTCCGCTACCGCGCCGTCGACAGCACAGGTGAGGCCACCGACGGCATCGTGCGGGTCACCATCGTGTCCGAGGAGGCCTCCAACGCGGAGCCCCCGCAGCCCCGCCAGGTGATCGACCGCGTGCTCGCAGGCACCACCACCCGCATCCCCATCCCGCTGGACGGCATCGATCCGCAGGGCGACTCGGTGCGGCTCGTGGGTCTCGGCTCCATCCCGACGCACGGTCGAGTCCTCAAGGTGGGGGAGCGGTACTTCGAGTACGAGGCGTTCCTCACCTCCGCCGGCACGGACACGTTCCGCTACGTCGTCGTCGACAGCCATGGCGTCGAGGCCACCGGCGAGATCCGGATCGGCGTGGCCCAGCCCAGCAAGACCAACAACAAGCCCATCGCCGTCATGGACGAGATCCGCACGCGCCCGGGTCGCCAGGTGCAGTTGGACCCCCTCTCCAACGACTACGACCTCGACGGCGACCCCATCAAGTTCGCCAGCGAGGAACCCGCGCGGATGCGCGCCGAGATCCCCGTGCAGCTGGTGGACAACCGCGAACTGGTCATGACGGCGCCGGAGGAGGAGGGCGACTACGACGGCACCTACGACATCGTCGACCTCCGCGGCGAACCGAACTCCGGGCTCATCAGGCTCACGGTTGACGAGGAGGCGCCACTGCTGCCGCCCGTGGCCCGCGACGACCTCGTCGACGTGGCCCAGCTCGCGGATCAGCAGTACGTCGAGATCGACCCCCTCGCCAACGACTACGACCCCGACGGCCCGCGTGACGAGCTCACCGTGGACCTCCCCGACACCGATGCCGAGGACGACCTCGCGCCCCGCCTCACCGACGAGGGCAAGGTTTCCATCGGCGTGCGCGACACCATGCAGCAGATCCGCTACCGGGCGGTGGACGACGACGGCCTGGGCACCAACGGCGTGATCACCGTCCCCGGCCGCGGCGACGTGGTGCCAACGCTGAAGGACCCGGCGCTCCAGATGACGGTGCGGGCCGGTGAGAACCTCCAGATCAACGTCAACGAGGTGGTGCAGGGCACCCAGGGCCGGGAGGTGGAACTCGCCAGCGTCGAGAACATCAAGGGCTACCCCGGCACCGGCCTGGCCCGGGCCGCGGGCCTGAACGCCGTGGAGTACCAGCCGGGGCTGGCAGATTTCGGCCCGGCCGCCGTCGTGTTCGAGGTCAGGGACGTGATGCCCGCCTCCAGCGCCACCACCGACGTGAGCAGCGCGTTCATCTCCATCCCGGTGACGGTCCTGCGCGCGAAGGTCAGCGGCAGCTCAGACCCCGACCAGGAGGGCTACCAGGTCAACCAGGCGCCCGTCCTGCTCACGGAGCGCCCGGTGCTCGAGGTAGGCGCCGCGGAGGATGAGCAGAGCATCGACGTGACGGCCTTCTTCCGCGACCCCGAGGGCGACAGCGTGCGGTTACTGGAGCGTCCGCGCCAGATCCGCGGCGACGCCCCCATCGAGTGGGAGGAGCACGGCAACCGCATCGTCGCGCGCGCCCTCGATTCGGCGCGCAAGGGCCAATCCGTCGTGCTGCAGGGCGAGGTGATCGACGGTTCGGTGGACGCCAACACCGCCCGGTTCGAACTCACCATCCTGGTGGTGGCCTCCCGCTTCCAGAAGGTCTCCGCGTCCGAGGTGGTCGTCGAGGTCGACGCCGGCCAGTCCATGCCGGTGCCGGTGCTCGGCGACAACGTGGTGTCCTACCTGCCGCACGACCAGCAGGTGTTCCTCGAAGGCGCCCGGGTGGTCAGCGGCGGCGGCAAGGCCGTCGCAGACCCGGGGGCCGGCGTCGTGACCGTCTCCCCCGCGCCGGGGTGGCACGGCACGATGGTGGTCAGCTACTCGGTCAACGACGCGCTCCGCGACCCCGAGCGGGTGGTCAGCGGGGTCATCCAGGTGCGGGTGCGCGACGTGCCCGGCCGCCCCGGCAACCCCTACGACATCGTCGCCGGCGACGGTTCGGTCACCTTCAAGTACACCTCCACCGGCACGGGCGGCGACGTGCCGGCCAACGTGACCGGCACCGCGTTGGCGTCCGCGCCGGGCCTCCCGCCCGCGGAGGGCACCTGCTCGCGCGGCATCTGCAGCATCCGTGGCCTCACCAACGGTGTCCCGTACACCGCGACGGTGACCGAGCAGAACTCCGTCGGCCCGTCGGAGATCTCGCCGCCGTCCGCGGCGTTCCACCCCGACGCGAAGCTGCTGCCGCCGCAGGTGGTCCAGGCCGCCACGGGCGACCGGGGCCTCACCGTCTCCTGGGTGCACAACCGGATCACGGATTCGGAGTTCGGTTCCAGCGGGGTCAAGGGCTACCTGGTCCGTCGCTATGTCGACGGCGCCGAACAGCCCGACAGCCCGCAGACGGTCTCGGCGGACCAACGGGCGCTGTGGTGGGCCAACCTCGTCAACGGCCAGTCGTCGCAGTTCCGGGTGCAGGCCCTCAGCGACCACGCGATCGTCTCCAACGCGGCCCACTTCCATTCCGACCTGTCGGACGCCTCGAACAGCGAGTACCCCGTCGGCGCGCCGATGGGCTCCATCGCCGTGACGCCCACCACCATCCAGGACGACATCGGCGGCGGCTTCCGGGTCTCCTTCGACGTGTCGGGGGTGGACCCCAACGGCGACCCCACCATCGCGCAGTACCGCGTCGTCCCCGTGGCATCGGGCCGCGAGCGCACGGACCGTCAGGCAGTGGTGGCGCCGACGGGGGCCACCACCCTCCAGGCGGCCATCCACGGCATGGGCACCGAGGCCACCCAGTTCCGCGTCTACGCGAAGAACCGGCACAGCGAGGTGGCGCTGGGGATGTCGCCGACGCCCATCACCTCGTGGGCCCGGCCGAAGCTCACGTCCGTGGAGGCGACCCCGGGCGACGGCCAGATCACCGTCAGCGTGGCCCACACCATGCCGCGCAACTCCCCGGGCGTGATCCAGTACTCGATGGGCGACGGTTGGCACCAGCTGCCCGGCGACGGCGTCATCAAGCCGCTCGTCAACGGCCGCCGGTACCAGTTGCAGGTCAAGGCGGTGCTCGACCAGATGGAGTCCGCCGTGGAGACCCGCACCGGCTTGCGTCCCCAGGGCGCCGAGCCCACGCCTCCCCAGGTCGCCTCCTACTCAGCCGTCGACGACACCCGGGTCACGGCGCGCCTCAGCGGCAGCGCCGACGACTGGGAGGCCACCAACGGCTGGGACCCGTCCGCCTTCGAGTTCTGCTATCCGGGATCGAGGGGCTGCGTCTGGTCCAGCCAGCGCAGCGGGGCGGTCCCCTACGGCGAGCAACAGATCCCGTGGCGCGTCAACAAGCAGAGCTTCAGCCACCTCCCGGCGATCTCCGCGGTGTCGACGGCGCCCGTCCTCCCGCAACTCCAGAACGACCAGCTGACCTTCAAGTTCAGCTACGTCGACTCCGGCAGCTGCACCATCGAACTGAGCGGCGAGGGCAAGCAGCAGCAGGAAGTGGTGCCGGCCGGCAGCGACGGGGTCATCTACTACCAGCCCACCGAGCAGTACATCTCGGCGGACCCGGTGACCGTCACCCCCAGCCCCGCGGAGCCCGGTGGCCCCACCCCCGAGCCCACCACCTCCACCCCGCCGGACATCAAGCCCACCCGGATCGACGTCACCTGCACGCTGAACGGCTCCACCCAGACCTGGAGCAGGATCAGATGAGCCCGAACGAAGGAAACCAGAGCCAGTGAATCCCGAACAAGCCCGGTGGTTCGGCGAGAACTTCGCCAACATCGTCGCCAACATCGAACGCGTCATCATGGGCAAGACGGAGGCCGTCCGGCTGGCCGTCACCTGCATGCTCGCGGAAGGGCACCTCCTGCTCGAGGACTACCCGGGCACCGGGAAGACCACGCTCGCGCGCGCCATCGCCCAGTCCGTGCAGGGCACCAACAGCCGCATCCAGTTCACGCCGGACCTGCTGCCCTCGGACGTCACGGGTGTGACGATCTTCGACCAGAAGTCCGGCGACTTCGAGTTCCACCAGGGCCCCATCTTCGCCTCCATCGTCTTGGCCGACGAGATCAACCGCGCCTCCCCCAAGACCCAGTCGGCGCTGCTGGAGGTGATGGAGGAGTCGCGGGTCACCGTGGACGGCCAGTCCTACAACGTCGGCCAGCCCTTCATGGTGATCGCCACCCAGAACCCCATCGAGCAGGCCGGCACCTACCGCCTGCCGGAGGCGCAGCTCGACCGTTTCCTCATGAAGACGGCGCTCGGCTACCCGGACCACGACGCCACCATGCGGATCCTCGCCACCGGCGGCAGCCGCCCGCGCTCGACGGCGCTGCCGTCGGTGCTCTCCACCTCCCAAGTGGCGGAGATGAGCCAACTGGCCGCGTCCGTGCACATCGAGTCGTCGATCTTCGACTACATCACCCGCCTCACGGAGGCCACCCGCCACGTCGACGACGTGCGGCTGGGCGTCTCCGTCCGTGGCGCCCTGGCGCTGGTGCGCTCCACCCGCGTGTGGGCCGCGTCGCTGGGGCGGCACTTCGTGGTGCCGGACGACGTGAAGATGCTCGCCATCCCGTGCCTCGCGCACCGTCTCATCCTCGACCCGGAGGCCGAGTTCAACGGGGTCCAGGCGGTCGACGTCATGGCCGAGGTGGTCGGTTCTGTGGAGCCTCCGACGGAGCGTCAGTCCGCCTGATGACCGCAACTCCCGCGCGGTGGGAAGCTCCCGAAGTTGTCGACCCACCCACGTTCGACGGCCTGCGCCGGTTCTATGACCGGCTCCGCCGCGTCACCGGCCTGCGCACCAGCGGCTGGATGGCGCTGGCCGCCGGCGCCCTGGCGTTGGCGCTCGGCCTGGGTTTCGGGTGGCTGGAGTACACCGTCGCGGGAGTGCTGGCGGTGGTCACCGTCGGGCTGTGCCTGCTGTTCACCATCGGCCGGCCCACCCTCGAGGTCGGGCTGCGGCTGGCCGGCCGCGCCGTCGTCGTGGGTGACCCGGCCCAGGGGGAGTTGCTGGTGCGTAACGCCGCACCCCGCCGCCACTGGGGTTCGCGGCTGGACCTGCCCGTCGGGCCCGTGTCGACGAGCTTCTCGCTCCCGTCGCTGGTCTCCGGGGCCGTGTCGCACAACACGTTTCGCATCCCCACGGACAAGCGCGGTCTTGTCACGGTCGGCCCGGCCCAGACGGTGCAGGGCGACCCCTTCGCGCTTGCCGGCCGCTCCACCACCTGGACGGAGGCCCTCGAGCTCTACGTCCACCCCCGCACCGTGCGGCTGCCCGGCCGGCAGGCCGGCTTCGTCCACGACCTCGAGGGCCACGCCAGCTCCCACATCTCGTCGGCCGACATGAACTTCCACGCGCTGCGCCCCTATGTCGCCGGCGACGACCGGCGCCACGTCCACTGGCGCTCCACCGCCCGGGCGGGCGAGTTGATGGTGCGGCAGTTCGAGGAGTCGCGCATGTCGCGCGTCGTCGTCGCGCTCGACACCGGCCGCGGCGCCTACCTCGACGACGCCGAGTTTGAACTCGCCGTGTCCTGCGCCGCCTCGGTGGCGCTGCAGACGCTGTACTCCGAGTCGCCGCTGGCGGTGCTGACCACGCACGAGACCCTGATGAGCGTCACGCCCACCAGGACGCTGGACGAGTTGTCGCTCGTGGGGCAGAGCACCCGCGGCGGCATCGCGGACCTGGTGCACACCACCATTCGGCGCGAGGCGTCGGCGTCCGTGGCGGTCTGCATCACCGGCTCGACGGCGACCCTGGCTGACCTGCGCCGCTCCTGCGCCCGGTTCGACGTCGACACCCGCGTCGTCGGCATCCGCGTGGCCGACGGCGCGGAGTTGAGGGCCCGTTCCGCGAGCAACGTGACCGTGCTGCAGGTGGGCACCCTCGACGAGCTGCCCCGCGCCATGCGGAAGGCCATGCAGTGAGCGCCACCGCCCGCCGGGCCCTGCCGGCGCACGACGCCACCCCGTACGAGCTGTCCCGACGTTGGCGCTGGGCCGCCGTCGACGCCACCGCGATCCTCGTGCTGCTGGCCCTGGTGGCGCTGGCCTTCTACCCGGTGTACGGCACCGGCTGGCTGTTCGTGGCGGTCCTCGGCTTCGGGGCCGTGGGCATCGGCCTGGCCGTCGTGTCGGCCCTGCAGCACTGGTCCTCGGGCGTCACCGCCCTGGCCGCCGCCGGGGCGTGGTTCCTCTTCGGCGGCCTGCTCACCATGCCGTCGTCGACGATCGGCTTCGTCGTCCCCACCCCGCGCACGCTGTTCGGCCTGCTCGTGGGGCCAGTGACGGCGTGGCGCGACATGCTGACACTCGACCCGCCCATCGGCGAGACCTACAACCTGCTGACCGTGCCCGGGCTGGTGGGCCTGACTGCCGGCCTGCTGGCAATGGTCATCTCGCTGCGCTCGCGTCGGCCGGCGATGGCCTGGCTCCCGCCGGTGCTGGGCTACCTGATCGGCGTCGTCGTCGGCTCGCAGGTGGCCTACCGCCCCCTGGTGGTGGGCGGCCTGCTGTTCGTCGTGGTGCTCGTGTGGACGAGCCACCGCCGCGCCGTGGTGCGCGGCCAGCTCGCGGGCAGCGCGAACCGGCTCAAGCCGTTGCGCGCGCTGCTCGGCGCCGGCGTGCTGGTGGCCGCCTTCGCGGTGGCGCTGGCCGCCGTGCCGTTCATCTCGCCCACCCCGGCGCGCGAGACCCTGCGCACCGCGATGGAGCCGCCCATCGACCTGGAACAGTTCGCCTCCCCCCTTCAGGGGTTCCGCGCCAACATCACTCAGCACCGTGCGGAGGTGCTGTTCGACGTGCTGGGGGCGCGCCCGGACGACATCGTGCGCATCGCCACCCTCGACAAGTACGACGGCATCAGCTACCGGGTCTCCACCCTCGACGACACCGCGGTGCAGGCCACCACCTTCACCCGCGTGGGCCAGTGGATCGCCGACGACACCGAGGGCGACGACCTCTCCGTGCGCGTCACGGTGCGCGGATACGACGGCGTCTGGACCCCGACGGTGGGGCGCAGCACGCAGGTGGCGTTCCAGGGGCCGCGCCGCGTCGAGCTGGGGGAGAACTTCTTCTACAACCGGAGCTCCGGCACCGGCCTGAACGTGGCCGGGCTGCGGGAGGGCGACACCTACGAGCTCGGCGCCCGGGTCGCGCCCCGTCCCCCGGACGAGGAGATCGCCAAGGCGCGTGCCGGCCGGTTCGACCTGCCGGAGACCAACGGTGTTCCGGACGAGCTGATCGCCGCGGCCCGCGCCTGGGCCCGCGACGGCGGCACGGCCGGCCAGCTCGCGCTGACCCTGGAGGAGCGGCTGAGCAACGGCTACTTCAGCCACGGCCAGGCCGACGAGGTCGCCTCGCTGTCCGGCCACTCCGAGCGGCGCCTGATCGATCTCCTCGCGGACCCGGAGTTGATGGTCGGCGACCACGAGCAGTACGCCGTCGCGATGGCGCTGATGTCGCGGGAGCTGGGCATCCCGGCGCGAGTCATCTACGGCTACCAGGTGGACACGGGCAGCGCGATCTCCGGCGGCCACGTGGGCGCCTGGACGGAGGTCTACCTCGAGGGCCTGGGATGGGTGGTGTTCAATCCCACGCCGCCCGAGGACCGCGAGCCGCCCGAGGACGACGAGCGCACGCCGCCTGAGCAGCTTCCCTTCATCGAGAACCCGCCCCCGCCGCCGCAGCGGCCGGAGGTGCCGCCCCCGGACGAGTTGCTGCCCATCGAACCGGGCGAGGCCCCGGAGCCGGAGAGCCGCATCGACTGGGCGCAGATCGGCGCCATCGCGGCGCTCACCGCCATCCCGCTGCTGACCATCGTGGCGCCGTTGGCGCTGGTCATCGGGCTGAAGCTGCGCCGTCGCTCCCGTCGGCGCAACGACCCCGTCCTGGCCAACCGGATCGCCGGCGCCTGGGCGGAGTTGGTGGACCGCGCCCGCGACGTGGGCCGCTCGCCGTCCATCTCGGCCACCCGGTCCGAGCAGGCCGAGGCCCTCGTCGGGGACTTCCCCAAGGTGGGCACGGTGGCGGATCCCATCGCGCTGGCGAAGGAGGCCGACTGGTTGGTGTTCGCCCCGGGCGAGCCCAGCGAGACCACCGCCCGCGAGTACTGGCGGTCGTCCGCCGCCATCAACCGCGGCATGCGGCGCTCCGTCAGTTGGGCGCGTTGGCTGGCCAGCTACCTGTCGACCAAATCGTTCCGGAGGATCAAGTGATGCGGGGATGCCCATCTCACCCCACCGGCCGCCGTGCCGGCTGGCACCCCTACCGGTATCCTCTGCATGTATCTGGTCTAGGAGGAGCTAGGTGAGTCGGCTGATCCCACGCGGTGCCGTGGTCGCTGGGCTGGGGAAGCGATTCCTCGCCGCAGTGATCGACGCGCTGCCGTTCCTCGCCATCGGCGCCCTGGGCGCGTTCGCCGGGCGGTCCGCCAGCGAACCGACGGTGGCCCTGGTCATCGTCATCGGCGCCGGCGTGCTGTCCCTGGCCTTCGCCCTGTACCAGTGGTGGGCCTATGCCGTCCGCGGCGCCGGGCTCGGCGCGCAGGCCATGGGCCTCCGGCTGGTGTCGCTGAAGGACGGCGAACCCATCGGGTGGTGGCGCGTGTTCCTGCGCCACGTCGTGTTCTCCGCGGTGATGGGCACCGTCATCGGCGGCATCGCGCTGCTGATCTTCCTCGTGATCCACGAGCGTCGCCAGGGGTGGCACGACATGGCCGTGTCCGCCGTCGTGGTGCAGCCCAGGGAGGCCGAGGCCCGTTCCGGGGGCGCTGCGCCGCGGAAGACGGCCCAGGCCAGCACCGTCGGGTTGCCGCCCCACCTGTCGAGCTCGTTCAGCCCTCAGCCCGGCACCACCGCCACACCCAACTGGGATTCCTTCGCGCCGCGCGGGGCCCAGCAGGGCGCTCCGCAGGGAGCGCCGCACGGAGGCGTCCCCGCGCAGCCCCGCACCCAGCTGTCAGCGCCGGACTGGTTGCCCGGCGTCCAGTCCGAGCCCGTCGAGCCTGCGCCGCAGCAGGCGCCCTTCCAGGCATCGGCACAGTGGCGGCCGCCGGCCGCCAAGACCCCCGCCCCGTCGCCGTGGCAGGCCCCGCAGCCGCCCAAGCCGGTGCTGCCGGAGCCGACGCCCGCTGAGTCGCCCAAACCTCCCCGCGCCTGGATCCCGCTGCCCACCCCGACGTCGGTGATCGAACCGTCGATGAAGGTGCGCCGCCGAGACTTCGGCGAGGTGGAGGACAACGAAGGCACCCGCATCGCCAACCTGCCGTCCACGGCCAGTCGCGGCGGCGGCGAGGGCTGGTATCTCCGCCTCGACGACGGCCGCGAGGTGGAACTCACCGTCACGGTGCTGCTGGGCCGTAACCCGCAGAAGGGCCCGGAGGACCCGGAGGTGCACCTGGTGCCCGCGTCGGGCGACGGCCGGATGATCTCGCGCACCCACGTGCAGATCGGGACGGACCCCCGCGGCGTGTACGTCGTGGACCGCGGCTCCACCAACGGCACGGCCCTCGTCACGCAGGGCGGCGAGCTGGAACCCTGCCCGTCCGGCACCCAGGTGCGGGTCAGGGAGGGGCAGCAGGTCAGCTACGGCAACCGTTGGTTCACCGTCCTGCGCCGCCCCGTCATCGTGTGAGCACGCCTCTGGGCCGGTCGCCGCGGCGTTAGGATCGACCACATGCTGCTGAGCGACCGCGACATCCTGGCCGAAGTGCACGCCGGGAACATCCTGCTGGACCCCTGGGATCCCGCCATGGTGCAACCCGCGTCCGTCGACGTGCGCCTGGACAAGCTGTTCCGCGTGTTCGAGAACCATCGCTACCCGTCGATCGATCCGTCGGTGGAGCAACCCGAACTCACGCGCCTGATCGAGGTGGCGGACGGCGAACCGTTCGTGCTGCACCCGGGCGAGTTCGCTCTGGCGTCCACGTACGAGCGCATCACGCTCGGCCAGGCGTTGGCTGCCAGGCTGGAGGGCAAGTCGTCGCTGGGCCGGCTGGGTCTGGTGACGCATTCGACGGCGGGCTTCATCGACCCGGGCTTCTCGGGCCACGTCACCCTCGAGCTCTCGAACATGGCCACGCTGCCCATCAAGCTGTGGCCGGGCATGAAGATCGGCCAGTTCTGCTTCTTCCAACTCAGCTCCCCGGCAGAGCACGCGTACGGCTCTGAGAAGTACGGCTCCCGCTACCAGGGGCAGCGCGGGCCCACGCCGTCGCGCTCGCACCTCAACTTCCACCGAAGCCAGGTCTGATCCGCCCATGAGCGTCGGCAGGGGGATGGGCGGGGGCCGGGTCCTCGGCCGGCTCGCCACTGGATCCGAGATCCGTGACCACAAACTTGACCGCGGCACCGCGCGCCGCGTCATCGCCTACGGCGGACCCTTCAAGGGCCTGATCCTGCTCTTCCTGGCCAGCGTCACGCTCGGGAGCGCGCTGTCGGTGGTGCCGCTGCTGCTGTTCCAGCGGATCATCGACGACGGCGTGCTGGCGGGCAACGTCCGGCTCATCGTCGTGCTGTCGCTGGCGGTGGCGGGCATGGCCATCGGTTCCGCGGCGCTGTCGATCGTCGAGCGGTGGTGCTCGGCGCGCATCGGCGAGGGGCTCATCTATTCGATGCGCACCCAGATCTTCGACCACGTGCTGCGCATGCCCATCGCGTTCTTCAGCCGCTCCCACACCGGCAAGCTGGTCTCGCGGCTCCACTCGGATGTCAACGGCGCGCAGCAGGCGTTCACCTCCACGCTGTCGTCGCTGGTGTCCAACGGCGTCACGCTGCTGCTGGTGCTGGGCTCCATGCTGGCGCTGTCGTGGCCGCTGACGCTGGGCGCGCTGGTGCTGCTGCCCATCTTCATGGTGCCCGCCCAGTTGGTGGGCAGGCGGTTGGCGGACCTCTCCCGTGACCGGATGCAGCACCAGGCGGAGATGTCGGCCACCATGACCGAGCGGTTCTCCGTCTCCGGGGCGCTGCTGGTGAAGCTGTTCGGCGACCACGCCACGGAGAACGCCACGTTCGCCTCGCAGGCCAGGGCGGTGGCCGACGGCGGGGTGAAGATCGCCATGACCTCGCGGGTGTTCATGACCGCGATGACCTTCGTCGGGGCGTTGGCCACGGCGCTGTTCTACGGCTTCGGCGGCTACGCCGCGGTGGAGGGTCAGCTCACCGTCGGTACCCTCACTGCGCTGGTGGCCCTGCTGGCCAGGCTGTACGGGCCGCTGATCCAGTTGAGTTCGCTGCGGGTGGATGTGATGACGGCGCTGGTCAGCTTCGAGCGGGTGTTCGAGGTGCTGGACCTGAAGCCGCTGATCGTCGACGCGCCGGACGCGAAGCAGTTGACCGGGCCGCCGAGTGTCGCCTTCCGTGACGTGTGGTTCACCTACCCGGACGCGCACCAGGTGTCGTTGGAGTCGCTCGAGCCCGCCATGGCCGTGGGGGAGTCGGCCAACGAGCCGGTGCTGCGGGGCGTGACGTTCGAGGTGTCGCCGGGGCAGACGGTCGCGCTGGTCGGCCCGTCGGGCGCGGGGAAGACGACCATCACGCACCTGCTGGCGCGGCTCTACGACGTGGACTCGGGCAGCGTGGAGATCGGCGGCACGGATGTGCGCGAGCTGGCGTTGTCGTCGCTGCAGGACGAGATCGGCTACGTGACGCAGGACGCCCACCTCTTCCACGACACCGTGGGCGCGAACCTGCGCTACGCCAAGCCGTCGGCCACCGAAGACGAGCTGTGGGCGGCGCTGGAGGCCGCCCAGATCGCGGGGTTGGTGCGGCGGCTGCCCGACGGGATGGACACCGTGGTGGGCGAGCGTGGCTACCGGTTGAGCGGCGGCGAGCGGCAGCGCTTCGCGATCGCCCGGCTGCTGTTGAAGGCCCCGCCCATCCTGGTGCTGGACGAGGCGACGGCGCACCTGGATTCCGAATCCGAGCACCTGGTGCAGCAGGCGCTGGACAACGCGCGGGAGGGTCGCACGTCGATCGTGATCGCGCACCGTCTCTCCACCGTGCGGCATGCAGACCAGATCCTGGTGGTCGAGTCCGGCCGGATCGTGGAGCGGGGCACGCACGCTGAGCTGCTTGAGTCCCGCGGCCATTACGCCACGTTGTACTACACGCAGTTCTCCGACGACTGAGCGCTGGGCGGGGCCACGCGCCGTGGGGTTCAGCCCTTCACAGCGCCGGAGACGAGGCCCTGACCCATCCGGTTCTGGACGACGGCGAACAGGATCATCACCGGCACCGCGATGAGGGTGGAGCCGGCCATCACTCCGCCCCAGTCCGAGCCGCGCAGACCCTGCTGGAACGACTGGAGCCAGATCGGCAGCGTCACCGCGGTGTCCCGGGACAGCACGATGAGGGCCAGGGTGTATTCGTTCCAGGCGTGGAGGAACGCGAACACGCCGGTGGAGATGAGGCCTGGCAGGAGCAGCGGCAGCGTGATGCGCATGAACGCCCCGATGCGGGAGCAGCCGTCCACCATCGCGGCCTGTTCCAGTTCCTGCGGCACCCCGTCGATGAAGCCCCGCATCATCCAGATGACGAAGGGCAGCACGCCGCCGATGTACAGCAGGGAGAGACCGGACACCGAGTTGAGCAGGCTCCAGCCGTCGAGCATCCGGTACTGCGAGAGGAACAGTGCCTCCGCGGGGATCATCTGGATCACCAGGATGGCGACGATGAGGCTCCGCCGGCCACGGAAGCCGAACCTGGAGAGGGCGAGTGCCGCGAGGAGGGAGGCGGCGGTGGTGAACGTAACGGTGATCAATGCCGTGAACAGCGACATCCGCAGCGCCGACCAGAAGCTCGGGTCGCTGAGCACACCGGAGTAATTCTCCAGCGTCGGGTTGGGCGGCAGCAGGTTGGGGGGCGTCGAGAGAAGGTCTGACCGGTCCATGAAGGAGGAGTTGACCATCCAGTACACGGGCAACGCCCAGATCAGGGCGATCAACCCCAGCCCGAGACCCGCCCAGCGCTGGCCGGCGCGCCTCCGGTTCCTGCTCCTGGTCCTAGACATTGGCGTTGCCACCCTTCTTGAAGAGCATCCGGAGGTACTGGAGCGTGATGAGCACGGTGACCAGCAGGATCACCGTCGCGATGGCGGAGGCGGTCCCGTAGTCGCCTCGGGCCACGCCCACCTGGTAGACGTAAGTGCCCAGCAGGTTCGTCTCCGTGGAGATGCCGCCGGACTGCTGCAGGACATAGATCTGGGTGAAGACCTTGAGGTCCCAGATGATCTGGAGGATCCCGATGAGGGCGACGACGTTCGCGATGGTCGGCAGCACCACGTGGCGCAGCCGCTTGAGGTAGCCCGCGCCGTCGATCTGGGCCGCTTCGACGACAGCCTCGTCCACCTGGGTCAGCGCCGAGTAGATGGTGATGGAGGCCAGGGGCACCGACGCCCAGATGATGACCGCCGACGCGACGAGGTAGAAGGTCCAGAAGCTGGACGCCAGCCACGAGAATCCCTCGAACTGCCCGAACCCCAGCGAACTGAGCAGGAAGTTGAGGAGGCCGAAGTTGGGGTCGACGAGCCACTGCCACACCGTGAGGCTGGCCAGCACCGGCATGGCCCACACGACGATGAGCACGATGTTCATGACGGTGCGCATGAGGGGAGACGCGGCGCGCATCAGCAGGGCGATCAGCATCGCCATGCCCATCGTCAGTCCAGCCGTCCAGGCGGCGAACCCGATGGACTTGGCCAGGACCGCCCAGAAGTACGGATCCTTCAGGATGGAGAGGTAGTTGGCCAGCCCGACCCACTCGGCGGGCTGGCCGAACTGCTGCGCCAGCCCGAACTCCTGGAACGACATGGTGAACTGCTTGAGCATCGGGTAGCCGAGCACAATCAGGATGAAGGCCGCGGCCGGTGCCAGGAGCAGCCACGGGGCGAACTGGTGGCTCAGGCGCGATCGGCGACCCGTCCTGCCATTGACCGTCATATGAGTCCTTGTGGGTGGGGCTCCAGCCCTGGGGAGGGCTGGAGCCCCGTCGGAGGTGAGGGGGATCAGGAGTTCAGGGCTTCTTCGAACTTGGCGTTGTACTCCTCGGACACGGCAGTGACGTCGCCGCCCTGCGCGATGGCGGTGAAGTAGTCGCGTACGAGGTTGTCGCCCGCGGCGACGGCCCACGAGGGGGTGTTCGGCGTCAGGCGGGAGTTCTCAACGACCTCAGCCGAGATCTTGCCGAACTCACCGGGCACCTCGTCGCCGAACGCAGTGTTGCCGGGCACCCAGCCGTCCGCCGCGATGAGCTTCTGGAAGCCCTCGGAGAAGATCACGCCCAGCGCGGCCCTGGCCAGCTCCGGGTTGGGGGAGTTCTGCGACATGGAGATGTTGGACCCGCCGGCGAAAGTGGCGCCGACCTCGCCGGGGGCGTTACCCGGTAGGGGCATGACGCCGACCTTCCCCTCGTCCCAGAAACGCTGGTCGATGTTGCCGGTGACGTTCCCGGTGCCCACCAGCACGCCGACCTTCTCCTCGTTGAAGTACTTCCAGAACTCCTTCTGGGAGGCCTGGGAATCCAGCGCGTAGGCGGAACCGTTCTTGAACAGGCTGGAGACGCGCTCCATCGCCTCGATCGACTCCGGCGCGGTCAGCTTGCCCACCCACTTGTCGCCCTCCTGGGCGGCCCAGTGGCCGCCGCCGGCGAACCAGACCGATTCTGCACCGTGGATATCGACAGCGGCCAGATACATGCCGGAGAAGCCAGGCACCCCGTCGGGATTGGCGCCGTCGAGCTTGATGACGGCGTCATGGAACTCGTCCAGGGTGGTCGGGACCGCGATGTCGGCCTTCTCGAAGAGGTCCTTGCGGTAGTAGAGGCCACGTGCGCCGGCGTACAGCGGGTACGAGTAGTTCTTCCCCTCCCACAGGCCGGCGTCCACGAAGCTGGGGATGAGCTTGTCGCCGCCCAGGCTGTCGTAGAGGTCGCTGACGTCGGCGAAGGCCCCGACGCTGGAGAAGGCCGCCGACTGCGTGTTGCCCGTCTCCACCAGGTCGGGCGACTCGGACTTCGACGCGAGAGAGGTCTGGATCTTGCTCACGATCCCGTCCCACGGCTGGATCTCCACGCTCATGGTGTTGCCGGGGTACTCGCTCTCGAAGGTCTCCTTGAGGTACTTCTGGGCGCCCTCGCTGATCGAGCCCTCCATGAACCACACACGCACGGTCTTGCCGGTGATCTCGCTGGCGTTGCCGGTCGGCGTGGCGCCGGTCCCCGTGGTGCTCCCGCACGCGGTGAGCCCCAACACGGCCGCGCCGGCGACGGATGCGGTCAGGAAGCCTCTTCTGGTGAAGTTCGACGACATTGTCTCTCGATTCTCGGGGAACCCCGCTCATGACGATGGACGAAGATGTCCATTTCCGTTACACGAGGGTAGACACATCGCTCGGTTCATGTCAATCAATGTGACATTCCCAGGATCGTGTCGACGATGCGGTCGAAGCCCCTGTGGTCCCGCTTCAGCAACTCGAAGGCCGCGGCGACGACGGTCTCGGGGTTCGACGTGGCGGAGGCGCAGGTGACGCGCAGCGTCCGGGTGATCAGGGGGAGCGCACGTCGCTTGATGGCCTCGCGCACCGGTTCGGCGTACAGGTCGCCGGCGCCGGCCACCGGGCCGCCCAGGACGATGAGGTCCGGGTCCAGCAGGTTGCACACCGACGCGAGCGCCTCGCCCATGAGCGTGCCCGTCTGGTCGATGATCCGTTGCGCGGCGTAGTCGCCGCGCCGGGCTGCGGCGATCCCGTCGGTGATACTCGCGCCCGGCCCCAGAATGGCGGCGAACTCCTCCTCGAGGAACTCAGAGCCCACGTACCTCCCGAGGCAGCCGCGGTTGCCGCACTCGCACGGGCGCCCGTTGTGGTCGATGCTGAGGTGGCCGAGTTCACCGGCGCCGCCGTGGCTGCCCGCCGCGATCTCGCCGTTGATGATCTGGCCCATCGCGACGCCGCCCGTCAGGTGGGCATAGATGAGGTTGCGTGCCTCCGGGTGGGCCAGGTGCTCGACGAAAGCGAGTAGTCGGGAGGAGTTCTCGACCTTCACGGGGGAACCCAGCGCAGCCTCCACCATGGTCTTGGGATTGACGTCCACCCAGGCCGCGGAGGCGCGGCCGCCGAGGATCTCGCCGGTGGTGCTGTCCGTCTGCGAGTTGACGGCGACATGGCTCAGCAGGATGGGGACCTCGCCGAGGCCCAGGTCGACCTGCAGCCGCCGCACCATCTCGATGGCCGACTGGAGGCGCATGGATCCGCTGTCGAGCGCGCCTCCATGCTGGACCTCGGATCCCAGGAGGCGGCCGTCGAGCGCCGCGATGCCAACGGTGAGGGTGGTCCGCCGCGAGACGATCGACACCAGCAGTCCGCACCGCTGGGAGATGGCCAGGCGCTGCTTCTTCGGCGTGCCGGTTCCCGTCTCGGCGGAGTCGTCCCCGGCCGAGAGGATGCCCTTCGCGACGAGCGGTGCCACCACGTTGGTCACGGTGGTGCGTGACACGCCCATCACGCGCGCCAGGTCCGCTCGGTGTGTGGCTCCGTCGCGCAACAGGAGCGCGACGACGGTGTCGCGTGGGGTGGTGATCACGGGAGCCTTCACTTTCCGGGGGTGGCCTCCTGGTATCGTCGCACCAGAACGTCACGTAAGTTAACACTAATCTTCTCGGGGAGAACACTATGAGCGAGCTTAGCTCCAGCCGGTCCGCCATTCCATCGCCAGGCCGCGAGGAGAGCCCGGCATACGGCTGGCGAGGGTTCCACCTGGATTCGGCCCGCACGTTCTGGCCGGTCGAGGATGTGCTCGAGATCCTGGAGCTGATGGCGCGCTACCGGCTCAACCGGCTGAGCTGGCACCTCACCGACGACCAGGGGTGGCGTTTCGCCGTGCCGGGCTACGAGCGACTCCTCGACATCTCTGCCCAGCTCCCACGCACCTCGTTCGACAACTACGACAACGCGCTCCCCGCCAAGCGTGAGGCGCTGCACGAGGAGTACAAGGACCGGCCCTGGGGCGGTTCCTACTCCGACGACGAGATCCGCCGCGTCGTGGCCCGCGCCGGGGAGCTGGGCATCGACGTGCTGCCGGAGGTGGACCTCCCGGGGCACATGGCCGCCGTGATCGAGGCGTATCCGCACCTTGGTAACCCCGCCCTCGCGGCGTTGCCCCGCCCGGAATGGACCCGCAACGACCTGTTGTGGCCCACCCCCGAGTCCTACGGCTTCCTCCGTGCCGCGCTGACCCGGGTGACCGAACTGTTCCCCTTCTCCATCGTGCACATCGGCGGCGACGAGTGCCGCTACGAGCTCTGGGAGGGCGACGCGGCTCTCATGGCCGACTCCGCGTCGAGGGGCGTCTCCGGGGCCGCTGCCATCCAGGGGGAGTTCACCAGGTTCGCCAAGGATGTGCTCGCCGAGCGCGGCCGCACCATCGCCGGCTGGGACGAACTCGCCCGCACGCCCATCGAGGGAGACGAACTGCTCCTAGCCTGGCAGGAGGGCGTGGGCGTGGCCAACGCGCTGGGCACCCAGAACCCGTGGCTCTACTGCGACGCCGACTACCTGTACTTCAACCGCCTCCAGGGGGAGCCGGAGACCGAACCGTGCGGCATGTGGCCCACCATCACGCCCAGAATGGTCTTGGAGGCGCCCATCCCGGACAACGACAGGCTGGTGGGCGTCCAGGCATCGATCTGGTGTGAGTTCGTCACGAGCCGGGAACTGCTCTGGTACCATGTGTTCCCGCGGCTGCTGCCCTACGCCGAGCGTGCCTGGCATGGCGCCGACGCCCTGCCCTACGAGGAACTGGAACCCCTCATCCGTCGCGAACTGGAATGGCTCTCGGCGCGCGGGATCCAGGCCCGCCCGCTGGACTGATCGGGTGTCCCCCGCCTCGGCGGGGGACACCCCAACAATCAGTAGTCGTCGTCGGAGTCGACGTCGGCCTCCGGCGCCTCACCCGATTCAACGCCTTCAGCGCCCGCGAGAACCGAGGCGCTGCCGCTGAGGCCCAGGCGCGTGGCGCCCGCTTCGGCCATCGCGTTGGCGGTGGCGTAGTCGCGGATCCCGCCGCTGGCCTTCACGCCCAGGCGGTCGCCGACGGTCTGCGCCATCAGCGACACCGCGTGCACCGATGCGCCGCCGCTGGGGTGGAAGCCGGTGGAGGTCTTGACGTAGTCGGCGCCGGCGGCCTCGGCGGCCCGGCAGGCCGCGACGATCTCGTCGTCAGTCAGGGCGGCCGACTCGATGATGACCTTCAACAGCACGTCCGGGGCGGCCTCGCGCACGGCGCGGATCTCGGCCTCGACCAGGTCCGCACGGCCCTCCTTGAGGAGGCCGATGTTGATCACCATGTCCACCTCGTGGGCGCCGAGGCGGGCCGACTCGGCGGCCTCCGCAGCCTTCGCCGCCGGGGTGTGGTTGCCGGACGGGAAGCCGCAGACCGTGGCGACCAGCACGTCGCCCAGTTCGACGTCGATGGGAAGCATCGACGGGGAGACGCACACCGAGTACGTGCCCAACTCTCGTGCCTCGGCCACCAGCGCGGCCACCTGGGCGCGCGTGGCATCCGTCTTCAGCAACGTGTGGTCAATCATCTGGGCGAGTGCCGAGCGGGTGATCTGCATTGCGGTCCTTTCGTTTCTTGCATCGTAGCTGTCCATTTGGCGGGTGTTGCGCACTATGAACGAGCGCTTGTCGTCTCGACGTGCCCGCGACAAGGGGCGACGGTTATGGTCGCGGGGAGGTGTGGGCACATCGAAGCGCCCGCCAATGAGAAGGGACTCGGATGTCCACAGTGACAACACGACACGTGGTGGCAGGCATTGCCGCCGGGGCGTTGGCGTTCGGGGGGTTGGTATTCCCCCAATCCGCTACCGCAGCGTACGAATACACAGCCATTCCGCAGAGCCAGATGACGGTGGTCGACGTCAATTCCGTCGAGGTCGGCGGCGAGGGCGCCAACGGTGCCGCCGAACTGGTGCTCGACGGCAACCTGGAGACGTACTGGCACACCCAGTGGTCGGGCACCCTTGTCCCGCCGCCGCACCACCTCACCGTCAAGGTCGCCGACACCCCGGTGCAGCTGGGCCGCGTGCGCCTGACGCCGCGCCAGTCGTCCAACGGCTCCGGCCGCGTCAACGGGTACGAACTCTGGACCTCGGCCAGCGCCTGCACCGCCGACACGAGCGACTTCGTCAAGCGGGCCCAGGGCAACTTCGACGGCCTCGTCGTCAACAACAAGATCGAGCGCGAGATCACGTTCCCGCCGGTGGACGCCACCTGCGTCAAGGTCGTCTACCTCTCCACCTGGGGTGGCCACGTCGCCGGCGAAGAGACGTCCCGCACCGAGAACGTCGGATCGCTGGCGGAGTTCAACGCCGATACCGCCATCGGCGACGGCCCGACCGTCAGCCCCACTCCCACCGACCCCACCGTCCCCCCGGTCACCGACATCGTGATCCCCGAGGGCGCCACCGAGCTGGTCGACGGCGACCTCAAGGTGCGGCTGCACCCGGACTTCCCGCAGGTGGTCGACTACCGCCTCGGGGATGACCAGTTGGCCGGCCGCATCGGCGCCGCGCTGACCACCATCCTCGTCAACGAGGTTGAGCAGCCCGTCACCGTGGCAGATCCGGTGCGCGCCGCCGACGGCCGCTCGGCGAGCTACGCGCTCACCTTCCCGAACCTGACCGGCGTGTCCATGACCGCCCGCATCGAGGTGGCCGACGAGGCCCTGCGGTTCACGCTCACCGACATCGTCGACCCCGACGAGGCCGTCAACCGGGTGCGCATCCCCAACCACAACCTCGTCACCGTCACCGGCAACGGCGCGCAGTTGACCGCCGGCCTGATCGGCGTCAACCGCAACGTCTCGGGTGACAGGTTCGAGCCACTGGCCACCACCCCCGCCGGCGCGATCCAGGGCTCCTGGATGGCCATCGCCAACAACTCCAGCGTCGCCGCCACCCTCGACTCGAACGCCACCGAGGACAACCGCGGCCCGGCGTCCACCGCGGGCCGTGTTGCGGTCGGCAACAACCGCCTGCAGCGCCAGATCACCACGGTCGACGGCGTCAAGCACGGCGCCGTCTGGTCGGGCACGTGGACCTGGCTCAGCGAGCCCGTCGAGCAGCACGAGGGCGTGATCGGCCGAGACGCCGACCCGTACGTCACCGTCAAGCTGACGCGCGACCGCAACGCCGACTCCGTGATCGACTGGCAGGACGGCGCGATCGCCCATCGCGAGATCGTCGAGTCGCCGCTGGGCGCCGACAACGTCAAGAACGAGGTCGTCGCGCGGATCCCCTTCAACATCGTTTCGCAGGCGACGCACCCGTTCCTCCGCACGCTCGACGACACCAAGCGCATCTCGCTCGAGACCGACAACCTCGGCCAGCGCGTGCTGCTGAAGGGCTACCAGTCCGAGGGCCATGACGCTGCCCACCCCGACTATGCCGGTCACTACAACCAGCGGGCCGGCGGCTTCGACGACCTCGAGACGCTGACCGAGACCGGCGCCGACTACAACGCGAAGTTCGGCGTGCACGTCAACGCCACCGAGAGCTACTCCGAGGCCTACTCGTTCTCGGAGGACCTCCTGCAGATGCCGCCGAAGAAGGCCTGGGGCTGGATGAACCAGTCGTACTACATCGACGGCCCCAAGGACCTCGCCACCGGTGCAGTGCTGGACCGCTTCCAGGACTTCTACGACGAGAAGCCGGCCAACCTCACGTGGCTCTACGTCGACGTCTACTACCCCTACGGCTGGGAGATGGAGCGCTTCGCCTCCGAGCTCGCGGACATGGGCTGGGAGCTCTCGTCCGAGTGGTCGGACCGCTTCCCGAACCAGACCCTGTGGTCGCACTGGTCCCAGGACGAGAACTACGGAGGCGCGGAGAACAAGGGCCTCAACTCCACCGTGATGCGCTTCACCTTCAACCACGAGCGTGACACCTGGAACCCGCACCCGATCCTGTCGAACAGCAACGTCGTCGAATTCGAGGGTTGGAGCGGCGGCAACAACCACAACGCGTTCCTCCGCAACGTCTGGGAGCGCAACCTGCCCGCCAAGTTCCTCCAGCAGTCGCCGATCGTGAAGTGGGAGACCAACCGGATCGCGTTCGCCAACGGCACCGTGGCCACCTCGCCGCTCACGACCATCCCCGGCAGCACGGTCCCGACGAACCGTGAGATCACGTTCGACGGCGCCACCGTCTTCGCCGACGGCGGCTACCTGCTGCCCTGGCAGAACGGCGGCGAGAACCGTCTGTACCACTACAAGATCGGCGGCGGCACCACGCAGTGGACCCTGACCGACGCGTTCGCGGGCCAGACGTCGCTGAAGTTGTTCAAGCTGACCGACACGGGCCGTGAGGCGCTCGCCGACGTCCCCGTGGTCAACGGCAAGATCTCGCTGACGGCAGAGGCCAACACCGCCTACGTGCTCTACCCGACGACCACCGTTCCGCAGGTCCAGGACCCCAACTGGGGCGAGGGCAGCAACATCGAGGATCCGGGCTTCTTCTCCGGCACCCTCGACGCCTATGAGACGACCGGCAACGTCGCCGTCGAGCGCAACGCGCGCCGCAACTACGAGGCCCGGATCGGCGCCGGCGAAGCTTCGCTCTCGCAGACCCTGAACCTCCCTGCGGGCACCTACTCCGCGTGGGCCTCGGTGGAGATCGACCCGCTCAAGACCCGGGATCTCACGATTGAAGCCTCCGGTACCGGAGTCACCGCGGCGGGTTACGCCGAGACGGACGGCGACGGAAACGTCGTCAACACCATCTCTGCCTCCACCGTGCGCAACTCCACGGCCTCGGATCAGAAGCGTGACTTCTATCACCAGCGTCACCGTGTCACCTTCACCACCGCCGGTGGTGACGTCACCCTGGCGTTCAAGGCCGGCGACGGGGATGCCCGCATCCTGATCGACGACCTGCGCGTGGTGGAGTTCCTGGCACCGGTTGACCCGGACAGCTTGGAGCGCCCTGACACGGTGTTCTTCGAGGACTTCGAGAACATCGACACGGGCTACTACCCGTTCGTGACCGGCGCCACCAACCGCGGTGGCGACGCACGCACCCAGCTCGCCCGTCTGCACGCTCCGTACTCGCAGAAGGGTTGGTGGGGCGTCGACAGCACGAACAACGTGGTCGAGGGCGGCAAGCTCAACGACAACGTGCTGCGTGGCGACTGGTCGTTGATGGCCAACAACGAGAACACCGGCGAGATCCTCAAGACCGCTCCCGGCGCGATCCCGTTCGAGGCAGGCCAGCGTTACCGCGTGTCGTTCGACTACCAGACCACCTATGCCGACCAGTACCGCGTCCGCATCGGAAGCGACGTGGTGACCGCCACAGGTGTTCGCACCATCAACACCGTGTCGGCCGTCCTGGGCCAGCAGCGTGTCACCACCACGTACTCGGCCGAGCTCGACACCGCATGCGGTGCCAACGCGTTCATCGCGATCGACAAGCTGGCCGGGGCCAACACCCAGCACAACATGACGATCGACGACCTGCGCGTCGAGCATCTGGGCGAGGCTGAGTCGGGCGCCTGCATCGAAGGCTCCATGTCCGTCACCGGAACCGCTCAGGCGGGTCGCGAGCTCACCGTCACCACCAACGTGGTGTCGGTGCTCGGCGCGGGCACCGAGGTCAAGCACGAGCTGACTGCTCCCGAGGGATGGACCACGACCGTGGCCACCCCGGGCGCGACCGAGCTGGCCGAGGGCGCAACCTCGACCCAGGTGTGGAAGGTGCTGTTGCCGGAGGGTGTCGAGGACGCCGTCCTGCAGTTCCGTGGATCGATGACTCAGGGCGGGGAGACGGCCATCGTCGAACGCTCTGCGAACGTCACTGTCATCCCCCCGCTTCCCGGCGGCCAGGTCTACCTCTCCGACATGCGTGAGCGCATCGTCGGAACCCCGACCAACGGTTGGGGGCCCATGGAATGGGATCTGTCCAACGGCGAACAGGGCGGCGGCGACGGCGGTCCGTTGAAGATCGACGGCGTCACCTACCCGAAGGGCATCGGCATGCACGCTCCGGCGAGCGTCACCTTCAACCTCGAGGGTGAGTGCCAGGCGTTCAGCTCCTTCATCGGCATCGACGATGTGCAGACCGGGCGCGGCACTGTGCAGTTCGTGGTGATCGGTGATGGCGAGGAACTGTTCCGGTCGGAAACCCTCCGCCACGACAGCGCCGTCGTCGAGATCAAGGACCTCGACATCACCGGCGTGCAGGAGTTGACGCTCAAGGCTGAGACCACGGCCGACGGCAACGGCAACGACCACGCCGACTGGGCAGAGGCCCGCGTCACGTGCAACACGGTCGAGGACGTCACCGGCCCGGTGGTGGACACCATCACCGCTCCGGCCGACGCCCAGGTGGGCAAGGCGCTGAGCATCGCCGTCACGGCGACCGACGCGTCGACCCCGCTGACCTACGCCGCCACCGGCCTGCCGGCCGGCGTGACCATCAACGCCGACACCGGCGTCATCGCCGGCACCCCGACGGCGGACGGCACGTTCAGCGTCACGGTGACTGTCACCGACGCCAAGGGCAACAAGACGGACTCGACGTTCACCCTCGTGGTGGCGAAGAAGGCCGGACCCACGGTGTCGCCGAGCCCGTCGGTGTCGCCGAGCCCCTCGGTGTCGCCTTCGGTCAAGCCGTCGGTGAAGCCGACGGTCACGCCTTCGGGCAAGCCGACGACCACGCCGGCCTCGGACAAGTACGTCCCGACGGTGCCCTACACCCTGCCGGGGAAGCACGAGTTCAACGGTCGTCAGTGGTTCACGCAGTGTGAGGCGTACTCGCAGACGGAGCGGTGCCGCACGGAGATCTGGGCCACCGTGGTCAAGGTCGAGGACGGGAAGTTCGTCCGCGAGTCGGGCTGGGCGTTCAACAACCTGACCTACCTGCCGTACATGACCCGGGCGGCGTGGAAGGGCAACCCGCTCGGCCAGGCCGGCACGTTCACGTCGGCTGGTCGTCAGTGGAAGACCGAATGCGACACCGCCGCCACCGGTCGGGGCGCGTGCCGCTCCTACACGATGACGACGGTGTACGCGGCCACGGCGAAGCCTGCGGGTGGCTACACCTTCTCGCAGAGCAACGAGTGGGTCTTCAACAACATCGTGATGTTCGGAGGACCCGAGAAGCGAGGCTGACCCTCACCTGAGCCGGGCTTCCCCGTCCGGCTCAGTCGGTCAGCCCAGTAGCTGAAACGGAACCCCCGGGCTCCCAGGCAACACGCTTGGAAGCCCGGGGGTTCTTCGCGTCAGCGCGTCGGCTCTCGGCCGCTGGGGCTCCCCGTGGGCGAAGGCAGCCAACGCGTCAGCTGGGTGGTGCCCAGCGTCGTCCGGCGGCCTGAGCTTCGCTTCACTGCTGGGTTTGTGCCCGAGGACGGCGCCACTTCCAGCACTGAAGCGGGGCGGAAGTGTTCAATGCTGGGTTTGATTCCAAGGACGGGTTCAAACCCAGCACTTGCGTGACCTGAAGTCCGCCCTGGCGCCTGGCCCGTGCCCAGCTCCGGCATTGCTGCCTTGCCCAGCGGAAGCATCCAGCGCCTCGACGTCCAACGGGAGACCCCAGCCCACCGAAGGATGCGTCACTGGCTCGCGCCTGCGCACGGGTGTCGTTCACTGCGGGGTCGTCGAAGTGGCGGGCTGGAGCCGCCCGTCGATCAGTCGACGGGGGCCAGCGGCAGCGTCACGGTGAACGCCGTCCTGCCGGGCCTGCTCGACACCATCGCCGACCCGCCGAAGCCCTCGGCGATGGCACGCACGATCGCCAGCCCCAGCCCCGTGGACGGAACGGTGGAGTGGGTGCGCGCATCGTCGGCCTTCGTGAACCGCTCGAAGACGCGGGGGAGGGTGTCGGGCGGGATACCGGGACCGTTGTCGGCGACCTCGATGACCGCGCGGTCCCCATGCCGCCGCACGCACGTGCGCACGATGGTGCCGGGCGGCGTGTGCGTCCGGGCGTTGCTCAGCAGATTGATCATCACCTGGTGCAGCTGGTCCGCGTCGGCCAGCACCATGACCTCCGGCTCCGGCAGGATCAGTTGCCACTGGTGGTCGCGGCTCGCGGCCTGCGCGTCGCTGACCGCGTTGACCACCACCTCGACGGCGTCGACGGGCCTCGCCTCCACCTGCGTGTCGGCATCGAGCCGGGCCAGCAGCAGCAGGTCGTTGACCAGCTTGGTCATGCGTCGGGATTCGGAGTCGATGCGCTGCAGCGCGAAGGACTTCTCGCCCTCGGGTGCGCGCTCCGCCAACTCGCTGTAGCCCCGGATCGCGGCCAGGGGGTTGCGCAGCTCGTGCGACGCGTCGGCGACGAACCGGCGCAGCTTCACCTCGGACGCTTCGCGCGCGGCCAGCGCGCCCTCGATCCGGTCCAGCATGTCGTTGAAGGCGGTGGCCAGGCGGGTGACCTCGTTGTTCTCCGGCAGCGCGCCCACCGAGACCCTCGGTACCTCGACGCGTCCCCGTTCCAACTGCAGGTGGCTTACCTGGTCTGCCGTGTTCGTGAGCGCGGTCAGCGGCCGGGTGGCGCGGCCCAGCACCTCGCGCGTGACCAACGCCGTGACGGCGACGGCCGACAACGAGATGCCCGCCGCGAACAGCGTCAGCCACAGCAGGGAGCGGTCGATGTCGCCGGTGGGCAGCCCCACCGACACCTTGCCCAGCCGCGTCTCCCGCGCCTCGACGCGGTACTTGCCCATCCCGGGCAGCATCACGGAGCGCTTCTCGCCGTCGGCCGGCAGTTCGACGAGGCGGATCATGGCGGCCGTGGTCACGGAGTCCACCTCGCCGTCCTCGATGACGCTGCCCACGGCGCTGCCGTCGGGCAGCTCCAGGGCGATCACGGTGCCCACCCTCATGCCGGGCGTCTCGATGCCGGGCACGCGGTCGCCGCTGCTCCAGCCCGGCCCGCGGCCCTGCCGCACCTGTGCGCCGTCCAGCTCCGTGTCGAGTTGGCGGTACAGGATGGTGGCGGCCGCGAAGACGGTGACCATGCTGACCACGAGCGCCAGCACCGCGACGGTGATGACGACGCGGGGCTGGATCTGGGCGGCGAGGGAACCGCGTCGCTGAGGGCTCATCCGGCCGCCGGCCGCAGCACGTAGCCCGCGCCGCGCATGGTGTGGATCATGGGGTCGCGGTTCGCGTCGATCTTCTTGCGCAGGTAGGAGATGTACAGCTCCACGACGTTGGCCTGGCCGCCGAAGTCGTAGTTCCACACCCTGTCCAGGATCTGCGCCTTCGACAGCACCCGCTTGGGGTTGCGCATCAGGAAGCGCAGCAGTTCGAACTCGGTTGCGGTGAGGTTGATGTGTTCGCCGGCGCGGGTCACCTCGTGGGAGTCCTCGTCGAGGATCAGGTCGCCGACGATGATCTGCGTGTCGGGGCGGATCGACGTGGCACCGGAGCGGCGCAGCAGCCCGCGCAGCCGCGCGATGACCTCCTCGAGCGAGAAGGGCTTGGTGACGTAGTCGTCGCCGCCCGCGGTCAGCCCCGCGATGCGGTCCGTGACGCCGTCCTTCGCGGTGAGGAAGATCACCGGCACGTCCGGGTCCTCGGTGCGGATGCGGCGCATCACCTCCAGCCCGTCGAAATCCGGCAGCATCATGTCGAGCACCAGGGCGTCGGGCTGCGCCTCGCGGGCCACCTTGACGGCCTCCGTGCCGGAGGTCGCCGTGTAGACGTCCCACCCCTCGTACCTCATGGCCATCGACAGCAGCTCGATGAGGCTGGGTTCGTCGTCGACGGTGAGCACGCGGATGGGCGTGCCGTCCGGGCGGGTCAGGGTGTCAGCATGGGCCATGGGTCCACTCTCCCACTGCCGGGTGGGTGAATGCTATGAGGTTTCTGTGGGATACCTGTGAGAGCCCGCCGCCGGTTCGTCCGGCACCGGGTAGGAGGCCGGCCGGTCGCGGGGGTCCGGTTCGATCAAGCGCTCCCCGGCGTCGTCGCGCGGCCGCAGGAACAGGTAATCCAGGCCGGCGCGGCCGGAGCCGAAGGCCAGGAAGATCAGGCCGAAGGTGGCCAGGACGGCGTTGTACTCCCAGCCGCGGTCGTGCTGGTAGAAGCCGGCGTCGAGCCGCGTCGTGAGCATGACCGCGCCGTTCTGGACGATCATGCCGAGGCCGATGAGCGGCGTGGCCAGCCCGAAGATGAGGAGGGCACCCCCGATGAGTTCGAAGGCGATCGTCGCGATGACGAGGCCCTCCGCACTGGGCAGACCCACACCTTCCAGGATGTTGGTCTGGTCCTCGAGGCCCGTGATGTTCCAGCGGTACCAGCCGTGCGCCATCAGCGTCACGCCCAGCACGATCCTGGCCACGAGCAGCGCGAGGTCACGCACTACCTTCAGGAAGGCGTCCATCGCAGCTCCTAGTCCTCGGTGAGCTCCTCACCGTGGATCAGCTTGCCAGAAGAACCGGCGCCGAGACGCTCCAACGCGAGGCGCGCCACCATTTGCTGGTTGGTGACCACCCGCTGTGAGCGGCCGTTCGTCACGAACGTGATGAACCAGCTCAGCAGCGTGGTGATGCGCTGCTTGAACCCCGCGATGTAGAGGAGGTGCAGGAACAGCCACGCGAGCCACGCGATGAAACCGGTCAGCTGGATCTTGCCGATCTGCGTGACGGCGGCGAACTTGGAGATGGTGGCCATGGACCCCTTGTCGCGGTACCTGAACGCGCCGGGCTCACGGGAGTTCTCGACGGTGGCCCGGATCGTCTTCGCCGCGTGCTTCGCGCCCTGGATGGCGCCCTGGGCGACACCCGGCACTCCCGGCATCGACGCCATGTCACCGATGACGAATACCTCGGGGTGCCCGGGGAGGTTCAGGTTCTCGTCGACGACGACGCGGCCCGAGCGGTCCAGTTGGGCGTCGGACTGCTCGGCGAGGGTCGCGCCCAGCTCGCTGCCCTGCACGCCGGCGGCCCACACCTTGCAGCCCGCCTCGATGCGCTCGGTGCTGCCGTCCTTGCGGCGGAAGGTCAGGCCGTCGTCGTCCAGGTCCGTGACGATGGCACCCAACTGCACCTCGACGCCCATGCCCTCCAGCGTCTCCTGCGCGTTGCGACCCAGCCTGGGGCCGAACGGCGGCAGCACCTGGTCGGCGCCGTCGAGGAGTACGACGCGGGCGTCGGACGGATTGAAGGAGCGGAACTCGTTGCGCAGCGTGGAATCCGCCAGCTCGCGGATCTGGCCCGCCATCTCGACGCCGGTGGGGCCGGCGCCCACCACCGCGAACGTCAGGAGCCGGCGCCGCTCGTCGGGATCGGTAGTGAACTCGGCCACCTCGAACGACTTCAGGATGCGGGCCCGCAGCTCCAGCGCGTCGTCGATCGTCTTCATGCCCGGCGCGAACGTGCGGAAGTGGTCGTTGCCGAAGTAGCTCTGGCCCGCGCCCGCAGCCACGATCAGGGTGTCGTAGGGCGTCTCCTGGTGCCGGTTGTGGTAGCGCCACTTCACCGTGCGCCCGGTCAGGTCGATGTCCTCCACCAGCCCCAGCAGCACCTTCACGTTCTTCTGCCGGCGCAGGATCTCGCGGGTGGGGGGTGCGATCTCGCCCTCGCTGAGCACGCCGGTGGCCACCTGGTAGAGCAGGGGCTGGAAGAGGTGCGTGTTGGTCTTGGCGAGGAGGGTGATGTCCACGTCCGCGTGCTTCAGGGCCTTGGCCGCGAACAGCCCGCCGAAGCCGGACCCGATGATGACGACACGATGCATGTGCCCAGAGTAATCCGCAACATAGTCGTGGCGAAAATATCCCGTATCGATTCCACTAGTCTGGCGCGGTGCGTAACTGGCTGTGGGTGACGATCGGGTTCTCGGCGGTGCTCGTCATCGTCGGTGCCGCGTTCGTCGACGCCCCCGGGCTGCTCGAGGGCCCCGCCTCCTGGTGGCGCGTGATCGTCTCCTTCACCGGCCATTGCGCGCTGCTGCTCGCCTGGTGGCAGTTGGGCCCCCGCTGGCACCGCCCGCTGACGACGGCGGCCCTATGGTCGCTGCCCATGCTGGTGTCGCTGCCGCTCCACTCCCGTGATGCCTACGCGTACGCGGCCACCGGTTGGCAGGTGGCCCGCGGCATCAACCCGTACGAGACGGCCATCGGCGATGCGGGGCAGCCGGGCCTGCTCGTGGGCACCCACTGGCACACCACCACGTCGGTTTACCCCTCGTTGCAACTCGACCTGTTCGGCCTCGTCTCCCGGCTGACCGCCGGCGACATCCTCGCCACCCCGATGGCGATGCGGATCCAGAGCGTGCTCGCGCTGGCGATCCTCGCGTGGGTGCTGCCGCGGCTGGCGCGGCGCTTCGGCGTCGACCCGGGCCTGGCGCTGTGGGCGGGGCTGCTCAACCCCGTGATCCTCGTGCAGTGGATCGGCGGCGCGCACAACGACGCCCTGATGGTGGCGCTCGGCGTGGCGGCGTTCCTGGCGGTCACCGACCTGGGCTGGCGCGGCTGGCGCGGGCTCGTCGTCGCCGGCCTGCTGCTGGGCGTCGCGATGGGCATCAAGCAGTCGGCCGCGCTGTACGGGCTCGGTGTGGTGGCCGTCGCCTGGAGCCTCCGTCGGCCCGCCCGGTCCTCGTGGTGGGGCCTGGCGTGGGTGGCCGTCGTGCCGGGAGCGGTGACCGTGCTGACGTTCCTGGCCACCTCGCTCCACTGGGGCCTCGGCTGGCGTAACCCGACGGCGGGCCAGCCCATCGGCGCCACCAGCAACGCCCCGCTGTCATGGGTGGCGTCCTTCGCGCGCTACCACGAGATCTTCCCGGAGGGGGTCTCCGACGGCGTCATCAATCTGCTCTCCACCCTGCTGATCGCGGTGGTCGTGGTGCTCCTGTGGGTGAAGTGGGGCCCGAAGGGGCGGGCGGCGGGGGACCGGCCCTGGCTCTTCGCCGTCGCCGTGCTGGTGGCCTTCATGGTGTGCGCGCCCGCGCTGCAGCCGTGGTACCTCACGTGGCTGCTGCCGCTGTATGTCTTCTGCCCGCGGTCGCCGCTGACGGACCGCGTCTGGCTGGTGGTGGTGGCCGCGTTCGCGCTGCTGCCCGCGCTGCAGGATGCGATGGCGCCCTATGTCGCCATGGTGGTGGTGGGGGTGCCGCTGTGGTGGTGGTGGCGCCGCGGAATCCCCGCCATCGAGCAGCGACCCGCACACTAGACTCCACCCCATGCTCTACGTCTCCACCCGTGATGCCTCGGGCGCGCCCGGCAAGCGGTTCAGCGACATCCTGCTCGAGGGTCTCTCCGCCGACGGCGGGTTGTACCTGCCGGACAGCTATCCGCAGGTCTCCGTCGCCCAACTCGATGCCTGGCGCACGCTGCTGGCGGAGGAGGGCTACGCGGCGCTCGCGTTCGAGATCGTCGCGCTTTTCGTCGACGACATCCCGGCCGAAGACCTGCGCGGCATCGTGGAGCGGGCCTACGCGCCGTCGAAGTTCCTCGACCCCGCCGTCGTGCCGCTGACGCAGCTGAGCGACGGCCTGTGGTTGGCGCATCTGAGCAACGGCCCGTCCGCCGCCTTCAAGGACATGGCGATGCAGCTGCTGGGCGAGCTGTTCGCCTACGAGTTGGAGCGCCGCGGGGAGAGGATCACCATCCTGGGCGCCACCAGCGGCGACACCGGGTCCTCGGCCATGTACGCGCTCCGCGGCAAGCCCGGCGTGAAGGTGTTCATGCTGTCGCCGCAGGGCCGGATGACGCCGTTCCAGCAGGCGCAGATGTTCTCCATCGACGACCCGGACATCGTCAACATCGCGGTCGACGGGGTGTTCGACGACTGCCAGGACATCGTCAAGGCCATCAACGCGGACGCCGACTTCAAGGCCCGGCACAAGATCGGGGCCGTGAACTCCATCAACTGGGCACGTCTGCTGGCCCAGGTCGTCTACTACTTCGCCGCCTGGCTGCAGCTCCCCGGGAAGCTCGCGGGGCCGGTCAGCTTCGCCGTGCCGTCGGGCAACTTCGGCAACATCGCCGCCGGCCACATCGCCCGCGAGATGGGCCTGCCCATCCACCGGCTCATCCTGGCCACCAACGAGAACAACGTGCTGGAGGAGTTCTTCCGCACCGGCGTCTACCGCGTGCGGGCGGGCGCCGAGACGCACGCCACGAGCTCGCCGTCGATGGACATCTCGAAGGCCTCGAACTTCGAGCGCTTCGTCTTCGACCTGCTGGGCCGCGACGCCGCCCGCGTGCGGGAGTTGTTCGTCGACGAACTGGGCTCCCACGGCTCCTTCGACCTGAGCGACACCCCGGAGTTCCGCGGCCAGATCGAGCGGTTCGGGTTCGTGGCGGGGACGTCCACGCACCAGAACCGGCTCGACCAGATCCGGCGGGTCTTCAGGGCCGACGGCGTGGTCATCGACCCGCACACGGCCGACGCCGTGCAGGTCGCCGGCAGCCTCCCCGTCGACGGCCCGGTCATCGTGCTGGAGACGGCGCTGCCGGTGAAGTTCGCCGAGACCATCGTCGAGGCGATCGGCGTGGTGCCGTCACGCCCGGCGCGCTTCGAGGGGATCGAGGACCTGCCCCGCCGCGTCGTCAGCGCCCCGAACGACGCCGTCGCCGTGCGCGCCATCATCGAGCGTTCCGCGTAGCCAGGCAAAGCCCACATAGCCGTACGTTTTCACCCCCGCGAACCGGTCGTCGGGTAGGAATGGTGCATGCAACCATTCGAGTTCCTCGGTGACTGGTCCGGTCAACTGATCGCCACCTCCATCCACGCCGGGCATGACCTGAGCCCAGAGATCGCCAGGTCCATGGTGCTCGACGAGGAGGTGCGCTTCCGCGAGGAGGACCCCTTCACGGACCTCATCGCCGGTCGCATCCCGGCCCGGGTCAACGTGCACCTGTCGCGGTTCGAGACGGACCTCAACCGGATCCGCACCAAGGCCGTCTACCGCACCCCGGACGACTGCTGGGGGCTCAAGGTCTGGGACACCGACGAGCTCCCCGAAGACGCCGTCGACATCGCGCTGGCGGGCTACGACGCGTTCTACGCCGCCCTGGCGAAGCGCCTGGATGTGGTCGCTGAGCGCGGCCCGTTCGTGATCTACGACGTGCATTCCTACAACCATCGCCGCGACGGCGCGGACGCCCCCGACGAGCCGGTCGAGGACAACCCGGAGGTCAACCTGGGCACCGGATCGCTCAACCACGAGACGTTCGGCGACGTGGCGGGCGCCTTCCGCGAATCGATGCTGGGCCAGGGGTTCGACATCCGCGAGAACGTGAAGTTCAAGGGGCAGAACCTCGCCTGGTTCGTCCACGAGCGCTACCCCGGCGTGGGCTGCGTGCTGGCCATCGAGTTCAAGAAGACGTTCATGGACGAGTGGACGGGGGAGCCGGACCAGCAGCACATCGAACGGCTCGCCGCAGCCCTCGAACAGACGCAGGGCCCGGTGCTGGCGGCGCTCGCCGAGATCCCCGAGCGGCACATCCCGCAGCACCGGGATCCCGAGCAGGCCATGGCTGGCGAGGGCGGATGAGTAACAACCCGCTCTCGATGGTGGACCAGGCCATCGACCTGCAGCTGTCGCAGCTGAGCACCAGCTTCCGGTTCATCCTGGACGTCACGCCCATCGACGCCAACGACGTGAAGGACGCCTTCATCGCCGGCGACGTGCGGGAGCCGGAGTTCGCCTACCGCGACTACATCATCGAGCCGGAGGTGCTCCACACGGTGCTGCACAGCATCGACGTCACCCGCGTGCAGGACGCGACGGTGGGCGCGCTGTTGCGCAACAAGCACCGCGAGCTGGACCTCCAGTTGTCGATGTTGCGCTGCCGCGGCTCGCAGGACTTCCGCAACCTCTCCATCGAGCTGTTCGGCGGGGTCCACCAGGACCTGCTCACGGCGGCCGAGGCGATCCTCAGCCGGATCGACGCCTCGACATGGTCCGGTGAACGGCTGACGGCCGAGGAATTCCTGGCCTTGGCCAACGAGGAACTCGACTACTACCGGGGGCTCGAACCCGACGTCGACATCCACGCGGAGATCCGGCCGGATTCCACGGGAGTGATGGTGTCGGGCAACCTCCTGCTGATCGGGCCGGAGGCTTCCGTGTCGGCGGACCGCGCCAACGCGCTGATCCAGCACGAGGTCGGCACGCACCTCGTCACCCAGGTCAACGGGTCCCACCAGCCGCTCCAGGTGCTCGGCACCGGCCTGGCCGGGTACGACGAGACCCAGGAGGGCCTGGCCGTGCTGGCGGAGGTGGCGTGCGGGGAACTGACCGCGTCCAGGCTCCGCCAACTCGCCGGCCGCGTGCTCACCGTGTCGCGCATGCTCGGCGGGGCGTCGTTCCGCGAATGCTGGGAGGGCCTCGTCGACGACGGCTTCCACCCCGGAGGCGCTTTCTCCACCGTGATGCGCATCTTCCGCTCCGGCGGGCTGACGAAGGACGCCTGCTACCTGCGCGGCCTCATCGACATCCTGGGGCACCTCCGCTCCGGCGGCGACCTCGGCGCCTTCTTCCTCGGCAAGTTCGCCCTGGAGGACCTCCCTCTCATCGAAGAACTCAACGCACGAGGGGTGCTCAGCGCCCCCGTCGTGCTGCCCCGCTGGTTCGACGAGGCCAGCAGCCGTGAGCGGCTCCTCGTCGCAGCCCAGACCACAGACCCCACCGAACTCATCCAAGGAGTTGCAGCATGAAGATCGGATTCGTCGTCAACGACGTCATGACCGAGAAGGCCGAATACACCACCACCAGGCTGGCCATGCACGCCACGAACATGGGTCACGAGGCGTGGCTGATGGGGATGGGCAATTTCGCCTACGAGGCCGACGGCTCCCTCAGCGCCCGCGCCCGCGCCGGGGCCGGCAAGAACTACCGCTCACTCGAGCGCTATATCGAGGACGTGCAGAAGCCCACGTCTGAGGAGCGGCTACCGCTCAGCGAGTTCGACATCGTGATGCTCCGCTCGGATCCCGCCGACGACGCGCAGGGCTCGGCGTGGGCCAACAACGCGGGGGTCGCCTTCGGGCAGCTCATCGCCTCGACGGGGGTCCTGGTGGTCAACGACCCCACCAGCCTGGCCAACGCGTTGTCGAAGGCCTACTTCCAGCACTTCCCGGAGGCGGTGCGCCCCACTACGCTCATCTCGCGTGACGAGGCCCAGATCGTCGACTTCGTGAAGGATCTCGGCGGCCGTGCCGTGCTGAAGCCGTTGCAGGGTTCCGGTGGCAGCGGCGTCTTCCTGGTGAACACGGACGAATCCCCCAACATGAACCAGATCATCGAGGCGATCTCCCGCGACGGCTACGTCGTGGCCCAGGAGTACCTTGAGGAGGCGAAGAACGGCGATGTGCGGATGTTCGTGATGAACGGCAAGCCGCTGATGATGAACGGCAAGTGTGCGGCCTTCCGACGCCGGTCGAGCGGGTCGGACCTGCGCTCCAACATGTCGGCCGGGGGCAAGGCGGAGGCCGTCAAGGTCACCGATGAAATGCTCGAGATGGTGCATGTGGTGCGCCCCAAGCTCGTCGCCGACGGGATGTTCCTCGTCGGGCTCGACATCGTGGGCGACAAGCTCATGGAGGTCAACGTCTTCAGCCCCGGCGGCCTGGGCTCCTGCGCCGCGCTGTACGACGAGAACTTCGCCATCGCGGTGATCTCGGACCTGGAACGCAAGCTCGAGATCCGTCGGCACTACGGCACCGAGATCTCCAACATCAGCCTGGCGGCTCTCTGACAGGGGGAAGGCCTAGGGTCGTGGTCATGGACGTTCAACGATTGCGCGCAGGGGATGCGGATCGCGATCACACCCTCACCATCATCCAGCGGGCCTACGAGGCCGGCCGGCTCGACCTCGACGAGATGCGGGAGCGTCAGGAGAAGGCGCTCAAGGCCGTCTTCACCGACGAGCTGCCCGCGCTCGTCGCGGACCTCCCGGAGGGCAGTGACCTGATGCTGCAACAGGACCAGATGGGGCCCCTCCCGCCGCACCATGAGGCGCTGCCCGCCACCGCTCAGGGCGACGGCGGGTTCACCGTCGCCATCATGAGTGGCCGCGACATCCTCGTCGAGCCGGGTACCCGCGACGTCGGCTGCCTCGCCTTCTGGGGAGGCAACAACTACGATCTCACCAAGGCCATGGGTCCCGGCCGCATCGTGACGCTGACGTTGAACGCCATCATGGGCGGGTGCGACGTCTACGTGCCGCCGGGCGTGCGCGTCATCGACCAGTCGGTGGCCATCATGGCCGGCAACGACATCCACGCCGACGCCCAGGGCGACGGCTCCAACGGCACCGTGGTGCTCAAGGGGCTGCTCTTCTGGGGCGGCAACGACGTCAAGCTGCGGAAATAGGAGTTACATGTCGCACCAGTACAGCCGGGTCGATCCGGAGTCCCGAGAGGTGCTCGAACAGCACATGAGGCTCGTCCCCGGTGGGGTCAACGCCATCGCAGACCCGGTCGCCAGGCGCGAGGCCTCCGACGCACTGGCCGCAGCCGGCATCGAGGCGGCCGGCGGTCCCGATCAGAGGGTGGGCCGTGAGGACCTCGTCGTCCCCGGGCTGGACGGCGACCCCGACGTGCCTGTGCGCGTCTACCGCCCCGCCGACGCAGCGGGCCCGTTGCCTGGCATCTTCTTCATCCACGGCGGAGGCATGATGATGGGCTCCGTGGCGGGGGAGGACTCCACGGCCGCCGTCTACAGCCTCGCCGCCGGCGCCGTCCTGGTCTCCGGCGGCTACCGGTTGGCCCCCGAGTACCCGCATCCCGCCCAGTCGCGTGACACCTACGCCGGCTTCTCCTGGATGATGGACAACGCGGAGGCGTTGGGCATCGACCCGTCCCGCGTCGCGATCGTCGGGGGCTCCGCAGGTGGCAACCTGGCCCTCGTGACGGGGATGCGGGCCCGCGACGACGGCCGCCCCTCCCCGCAGTTGGTGTTGGCCGCCTACCCGATGCTCGACCCCACCAACACCACCGCCTCCAGCCACGCGGTCACCGAACTGGGAATGTGGGACAGGGGCACCAACATCGAGGCCTGGCAATGGTTCCTGGGCGGCGCGGAACCGGACAGGTACGCCTCGCCCCTCCTCGAGACCGACTGGGCCGGTTTCGGGCCGGTCTTCGTGGACGTCGGCACGGAGGATGCGTTCCGCGACGAGGACCTCGCGCTGGTCGCCGCGATGGTGAAGCAGGGGGTGTTCGTCGAGTTCCACCTCTACCCGGGGGCGTATCACGCCTCAGAGGCGTTGGCTCCAGAGGCCGAACTTTCGCGACGGATCACGGCCACCCGCCTCTCCGCAGTGCGGCGCGCCCTCGCCTGACGTCGCACGGGAGCGACGGCCCCCGGCGCCCCTGGAAAGGGTCAGGGTTCTCCAGGGTTGAGCCGGATAAGCTCAACTTTGACTTGAGCGCGGGCGGGGTCTGTGGTTAGCTTGAGTCAACCCCGCTCAAGGGAACTGATTCGATCTCAACAGCTTCACAGCAGCTAACACCCAGGAGGAAATCCCATGGCTCGTGCAGTAGGCATCGACCTCGGCACCACCAACTCGTGCGTCGCCGTCCTCGAGGGCGGCGAACCCACCGTCATCCCCAACTCTGAAGGCTCGCGCACCACCCCGTCCGTGGTGGCCTTCTCGACCTCCGGCGAGGTCCTCGTCGGCGAGGTCGCCAAGCGTCAGGCGGTCACCAACGTGGACCGCACCGTCCGCTCCGTCAAGCGCCACATGGGCACCGACTGGAAGGTCGAGATCGACGGCAAGGACTACCGTCCCCAGCAGATCTCCGCGTTCGTGCTGCAGAAGCTGAAGCGTGACGCTGAGGCGTACCTGGGTGAGTCGGTCACCAACGCCGTGATCACCGTCCCGGCCTACTTCTCCGACGCCGAGCGCCAGGCCACCAAGGAGGCCGGCGAGATCGCGGGCCTGAAGGTGGACCGCATCATCAACGAGCCCACCGCCGCCGCGCTGGCCTACGGCCTCGACAAGGGCGACACTGAGCAGACCGTGCTCGTCTTCGACCTCGGTGGTGGCACGTTCGACGTGTCGCTGCTCGAGATCGCCGACGGCGTCTTCGAGGTCAAGGCCACCAAGGGCGATAACCGCCTGGGTGGCGACGACTGGGATTCCATCGTCGTGGACTGGCTCGTCACGCAGTTCAAGAACAAGAACGGCGTGGACCTGTCCAAGGACAAGATGGCCCGCCAGCGTCTGCAGGAGGCCGCCGAGCGCGCCAAGATCGAGCTGAGCTCCGCGTCGGAGACCGCCATCAACCTGCCCTACATCACCGCCTCGGCGGAGGGCCCGCTGCACCTCGACGAGAAGCTGACCCGCTCGGAGTTCCAGCGCATGACCCAGCCGCTGCTGGACCGCTGCCGCGCCCCGTTCAACGCCGTCATCTCCGACGCCAAGACCTCCGTCGACAAGATCGACACGGTCCTCCTCGTCGGTGGCTCCACCCGCATGCCGGCCGTCGCGGACCTGGTCAAGGAACTGACCGGTGGCAAGGAGCCCAACAAGGGCGTCAACCCGGACGAGGTCGTCGCACTGGGCGCCTCGCTGCAGGCCGGCGTGCTGAAGGGCGAGGTCAAGGACGTGCTGCTCCTCGACGTGACCCCGCTGTCGCTGGGCATCGAGACCAAGGGTGGCGTGATGACCAAGATCATCGAGCGCAACACCACCATCCCCACCAAGCGCTCCGAGGTGTTCACCACCGCTGAGGACAGCCAGCCGTCGGTGATGATCCAGGTCTACCAGGGCGAGCGTGAGTTCGCCCGCGACAACAAGTCGCTCGGCAACTTCGAACTGACCGGCATCCTGCCCGCACCGCGGTCCGTGCCCCAGATCGAGGTCACCTTCGACATCGACGCCAACGGCATCGTGCACGTCAACGCCAAGGACCTCGCCACCAGCAAGGAGCAGTCCATGACGGTGACCGGCGGTTCCGCCCTGGCCAAGGACGACATCGAGCGCATGGTCAAGGACGCCGAGTCGCACGCCGAAGAGGACCGCAAGCGCCGCGAGGCCGTCGACATGCGCAACGAGGGCGACGCCCTGGTGTTCCGCACCGAGAAGCTCCTCACCGAGCACGACGAGACCATCGGCGAGGACGTGAAGGCGCCGGTCGTGGAGGCCACCAACGCGCTGAAGGAGGCCCTGAAGGGCGAGGACGACGACGTGGTCAAGGCCGCGATCGACGACCTCAACACGAAGGCCGCCGCGATGGGTCAGGCGATCTACGCCGCCGCCCAGGCCAAGGCGCAGGAGTCCGCTCCGGCCGACGGCGGGGCCGCTGACGCCACGCCCGAGGGCGAAGAGGACGTCGTCGAGGCGGAGATCGTCGACGAGGAGAACGACAAGTGACCGATTCGCAGTTCACTCCGGACAGCGACGCAGTGGGCGAGGCCGTCGAGGAGACGGCCTCGCCCACGGGCGCACCTGAAGCCCCCGTCGAGTTCGAAGCCGTTGACGCTCCTGACCGTGTCGCCGAGCTCGAGGAACTCGTGGCGGAGCGCACGACGGATCTTCAGCGCCTCGGCGCCGAGTACGTCAACTACAAGAAGCGCGTGGACCGCGACCGCGACCTGGCCCGCCAGGCCGGCATCGAATCAGTCCTGACGGACTTCATGCCCGTGCTGGACTCGATCGCCCTCGCCAGGGAGCACGGCGACATCGACGGCGGTTTCCGCATGGTCGCCGACGAGCTGGAGAAGGTCATGGCCAAGCACGGCCTGGTGTCGTTCGGTGAGGTGGGCGAGGAGTTCGACCCCAACCGCCACGACGCCCTCATGGCGGTCCAGCTGGACGAGCCGGTCACGGTCACCACCGTGTCGCAGGTCATGCAGCAGGGCTATCAGCTCAAGGGGCGGGTCGTGCGCCCGGCACGCGTCGCCGTCGCCAACCCGTAATGCCGTGCATGGGCCTGCCCTCGCGACGACGTCGCAGGGCAGGCCACCCGGCCCGTGGAGGAACAACCATGCACCCTCATTCAGAAAGGAGATGATCGGGAAGTGAGTACCAAGGACTGGCTCGAGAAGGACTACTACAAGGTTCTCGGCGTCTCCAAGAACGCGTCGCCGGACGAGATCAAGAAGGCCTTCCGTCAGATCGCCCGCGACAACCACCCTGACCAGAACCCGGGCGACAGCGCCGCCCTGGCCCGGTTCAAGGAGGCCTCTGAGGCCAACGCGGTGCTGTCGGACACGGAGAAGCGCAAGGAATACGACGAGGCCCGCAGCCTGTTCGGCGGCGGCTTCCGGTTCAACCGGCCCGGGCAGCCCGGCGGCGGTGCGTCGCCGTCGTTCGAGGACCTGTTCCGCAACGCGGGCCAGGGTACCGGGCAGCAGGGCTTCGGTGACCTGTTCGGCGGCCTGTTCAGCGGAGGCGCCGGGGCCACCCGTCGCGCCACGCAGCGCGGCCCCCGTCGCGGCGCCGACATCGAGGGCGACGTGACCATCAGCTTCGAGCAGGCCGTCGAGGGCGCCACGGTGACCATGCGGACGGTCTCGGATCAGCCGTGTCCGTCGTGCCGGGGTACCGGCGCGAAGGCCGGCACCCTGCCGCGGGTGTGCCCGTCCTGTGAGGGTTCGGGCATGCAGTCGTCGCAGGCCGGCGGCGTGTTCCACATGAGCGAACCGTGCACCGACTGCCTCGGTCGCGGCCTCATCGTCGACACCCCCTGCCCGGACTGCGCCGGTTCCGGCCGTGGGAAGTCCACCAAGACGATGAACGTGCGGATCCCCGCCGGCGTCGAGGACGGGCAGCGCATCCGGCTCAAGGGCAAGGGCGCGGCCGGTGAGAACGGCGGCGCGCCGGGAGACCTGTACGTCAGCGTGCACGTCACCCCGCACAAGTTGTTCGGACGCAGCGGCCCCAACCTCACACTGGACGTGCCGGTGACGTTCACCGAGGCGTCGCTGGGCGCCGACATCCAGATCCCCACCATGCAGGGGCAGCGCGTGAAGCTGCGGATCCCGCCGTCGACGCCCAACGGGCGCACGATGCGGGTGCGTGGCCGCGGCGCGCGGAAGCCGGACGGCTCGCAGGGTGACCTGCTGGTGACCATCAAGGTCGAGGTGCCGGACGACCTGAGCGCGGAGGCCAAGGCCGCACTGCTGGAATACGCCGAGAAGGCCCACGAGGTCAACCCTCGCGAGTCGCTGTTCGGAGGGTGATGACCGATGAGCCAGCATCTGCAGCCCTTTGACCCCGACGCGGCGGTCTTCCCCGTTTCGGTGGCCGCGTCGCTGGCCGACATGCACGCGCAGACCCTGCGCGGCTACGACCGGCTCGGCCTCGTCGTCCCCCAGCGGGCGCGGGGCCGTGGCCGGCGTTATTCGTTGCGCGACATCGCGAAACTGCGGCACGTGCAGTACCTGTCGCAGACCGAGGGCATCAACCTTGAGGGCATCCGTCGCATCCTCGCGCTGGAGGAGCAGGTTGACGGCATGCGTGACCAGGTGGAGCGCCTGAGCGAACTGGTCCGGCGCATCCAGAGCGACGAACTCGCCGCGCGGGTGTTCACCGCGGAGTCGTCGGGGCGCGTGCACCAGGGCCGGTACCGGCCGCAGCGTCGGCTGGCGCTGCCGCCGTCCGCCACCTGACGACGCGGCGGTGGCAGAACCGCCGGATTGGCTCGGGCCGCCGTCGTTGTGGCGGTTGTGGCCAGCCCGCCCGTAGCGCCGAACTCTCGCCCACCTCCGCGTCGGGTGCCCTGCCGAGCGCAGCCATCCAGCGCCTGGGCCTCCAGCGGGTGACCGACGCCGGCCCGAGGTCTCTGCGCGTCACCCGCTGACCGGCGTCCGGCTCAGAAGCCCAGCCGGCGCGCGACCTCACGAATGTGGTCCGCGCTGTCGCGCAGGCGCTGGAGTTCCCCGTCGGTGAGAGGCAGCTCAAGCGCCCGGCCCACACCCTTGCCGTCGACGATGTGCGGCACCGACATGCACACGTCCGAGATCCCCTGCCAGTTCTCGAGGTACGACGACACCGGCAGCACCCGGTGCTCGTCACGCAGCACGGCCTGGATGATGCGCGTGCCCGCCAACCCGATGGCGTAGTTGGTGGCGCCCTTCCCCTCGATCACCTCGTAGGCCGCGCCGACGACCTGCTCGGCGATGCGTTCGCGCACCTCGCGGCTCAACTGGCCGGTCTGCTCCTCCCACTGCTTCAGCGGCACGCCGCCGATGGTGGCGGTGCTCCACAGCGGGGTCTCGGTGTCCCCGTGTTCGCCAGCGATGTAGGCGTGCACATTGGTCACAGAGACGGCGCACTCGGCGGCGATGAGCCACCGCAGCCGCGACGAGTCGAGCACCGTGCCGGAGCCCATCAGCTGGTTGCGGGGGAGACCCGAGATCTTGAGCGCCGCCTGGGTGGTGACGTCGACGGGGTTGGTCACCATGATGAACACCGCGTCGGGCGACTGCTCCACCAGCGGCGGGATGAGCGACTTCATCATCCCGACGGTCTTCGCAGCGAGGTCCATCCGGGTCTCGCCGGGCTGCTGCTTCGCACCCGCCGCGACGACCACCACGTCGGACTTGGCCGTCACCGCGACATCGTCGGAGCCCTCGACGGTGACGTGGGGAGGCAGGAACTGGCTCCCGTGGGCGAGGTCCAGGGCCTCGGCCTTGACCTTGGTGGCACTCAGGTCGTGCAGCGCCACGTGCGTCGCCGCCCCCTTGATCAACGCCGCGTACGCCAGGGAGGTACCGACGGCGCCCGCGCCGACGACTGACAGTTTCGTGCCTCGCATCTTCATACCCACATCTTGCCCACAACTCCAAGACACCGCGTGCGGGACGGGCCCGAATCTGGATCTGGGTCGGTCAGGGACCCCACATCCAGATGTGGCGCCGTCGGCGCTCCGGAACGGCCCGCGGCCCATCCTCAGGGGTGAGTAGGGGGCTTTTGGGGGAGCTAACCCCTCGTGGCGGCGCCCTTTACGTTGCACACTAGATAAGGAACGCACGAGATCCAGGAGGGTCCCATGACCGAGCATTTCAACGACCGACCGGACGACCAGACCCAGGGCGAGCGCTTCGCCGACGAACCCACCTACACCTACGACGCCACTGAGGCCGCGTCCAGCCAGGAGTGGGGGGCCGAATACGGCACCACCGGCACCACCGGCACGACCGACGCCCCCGACGCGTCCACCAGCGACGCGTGGGGCCAGCAGCACACCGCCGTCGACGGCGCCGAGCAGCAGCACCGGAGCCCGGAGCAGTTGGGCGACAACCTGCGCAAGGCGGCCGAGGAGACGGCCTACGCCGCCGTCGGTTTCGTGGGCCTGATGGCCGACAAGGCCAAGGAGTTCTACGAGGAGCAGAAGAAGCAGTACGTCGAATCCCACCCCGAAGCCGATTCGGAGGCGGGTGCGAAGAACGTCCTGGCCCAGCTGCGCGAGCAGCTCGACAAGTTCATGGACGAGATCAACCGCGGCTTCCGCGACCTCGCCGAGCGCGGCCGCGCCTCCGGCAAAGAGCCGGGCACGCACGACGCGGCAGATCAGTCGGACGAGAACAACAAGGATTACACCATCTGATGCGGTGACAGCACCCGATCAGGCGACACCGAAGCGGCCGGCACCCCAGGGGTGCCGGCCGCTTGGCTGTGCAGTCAACTCATCCGCTGAAGGTTGCTGATGACAATTGGGTGTAGTCGGCGGACTCCAGGATGGCCGTCGTCACGCCGCCGTCGCGCTGCACTGCCAGGCGGGTGGCGAGGCTGGGATCAGGCAGGGAGCCGAGGAGTTCGTCGACGGCGGGGGCCAGATCCCCTGCCGGCGGGAGCGGTGCCGGCTCCGGCACTGGGCCGTCAGAGGGCAGCGGATGGGACGCGACGCTGGTGCTCGCCGCGTCCAGGCCGCGACTCCACTGGTAGATCCTGGCTGTGTCGACACCGCGCACGGAGACGACGGCCGAGCCTTCCTCCGCGTCGATCTCGACGGACAGGACTTCGTCGGTGAGGCCCGCGCGCCCGATCTCGGACCAGACCTGGGTGAGAGCGGCTCCGGAGATGGGTTCGGTGATCGGCTCCAACTGCTCGCCGTCGAGGAAGACGCTGCCCTGCCCGTCGCACTGGGCTTCGGCCACCGCGATGCCCGGTGACAGGGCCCGCACCGCGACGCGGGCAGCACCGTCGCACGCGTCGATCTGCGCCTCGGCCAGCTCGATGCTGTCGTCCAGGGGGAAGTCGTCCCTCGGCACCGTGATGGGCGCGGCGGGATCCGCGAGGCTGGATCCCTCAGTGGGGTAGAGCTTCTGCGTCTCGGGCGGCTGCCCGCCGACGACCTCGAGGCGCCACTCATCGGTCACCGTGAACCCGGCGGGCCTCGCGGTGGCGCCGATGTACTCCCGCAGCAGGTCTGTGGACTCCGCACGCTCGTCGGCGGCCAGGGTGCAGCCCGCGAGGGCCAACACGCCGACGGCGGCCCAGGCCGCCCGCCTAGCCGAAGTACTCATTGAAGAGGGAGTCTGCCTGGGAGGTGGAGGAGGCTTCGTTGTCCAGGTAGTTGCGCGCGGTCTGCCGCAGCGAATCGCGCATGGATTCAGCGGCGGCGCGGCCTCCGTCGATGGCAGTGGTGATGCTGTCTGCCAGCCCGTTGAGCGACGACGACTCGGCGGCCGAGAAGTGGGGCATGTCGATCATGATGACCGGCAGCCGCGACGCGCCTGAAGCGGTGCTGTGCAGCGTCGACATCTGGGTGGCCAGGTCGTCCCAGTAGGCGACCTGCGACTGGAACCACTCGGCGTTGGTGCGCACCTCGTCGTTGCCGGTGGAGCCCGGCTGGTCCAGGTCGCGCGACACGTTGCGGGGCGACGGCCAGGTGCCGCCCGGCCCGATGCCCGTCAGGTCGTTCTCCAGGAGCCCCACCTGGACGACGGAGGAGATGGCCGCCGACAACTGCCTGCCCTGCTCCTGCACGCGGTCGTAGAAGAGCTGTCGCTGGTCCATGACGAGCTGTGCGAAATCCTCCACCGCGCCGATGAAGCTACCGATCGTCGGCTCCATGATGGCGATCTTGATGGCGTCGAGGTAGAGCTGTTCCTGCTGCTGGGCCAGGTTCGTCAGGTTCGCGATGGAGTCTGTGACGTTGCCGAGATACGTCGTGGTGTTGGACACCAGCCCGCCGGCGACGCCGCGCGTGGTCTCCGCGGCGGTGCGCTGGCTGCCGATGGACGCGTCGTAGCCCGCCGCGTTCCCGCTCACCCACGGCTCACCGTTGGACGGGATCTCGTTGGTGTTGGCCGGGTAGTAGACGCCCTCGAACGAGGCGTCGATGCTGAACCAGTCGAGGAGGAAGCCGCCCACGTCTGTGGGGATGCTGACCAGCTTGTCCTTGCGGCTCGTCTGCGCGGTGCAGGTGGTGTCGTAGCCGGACTCGGCCTCGGCCAGCGCGTCCATCGCCTCGCCCTGGCGCTCGTGGTCACTGGTGCGGATGTTGTGCCAGAACAGGTTCCAGCCCGACGGGCGGGTCTCGCTGTAGTAGCCACCGGAGGGGCAGAACGGCCAGCTCTCGCAGCGGTACTCCTTGAACTCGCCGACGAGCGCCCTGGACGCCTCCATCTCGGCGAGGACGAGTTCGGCCTGCAGCTCGTAGGCGTCCTGCAGGTCTTCGGTCATCTGGGTGATCAGATCCAGCGTTGCCTGGGGGCTCATGGGATGTCTCCGTCCTATTTCTCGACGAGGTAGCGGCGCGCTGCCGCGTAGTGGGAATGGGCGTCTGCGATGTCGGCGTCCTCGGCGGCGGGCTGCACCAGCGGCTTCGGCAGGACCGCCAGGATCTCGTCGGCGAGGGCCTGCAGGCTGGCCTTCGCCGCCCACTCGGGGTTGATCTGGAGCCCGTGGAAGCGGCCGGCGGTCAGGAAGACCTCCACCCTGTCGTGCGGGGTGCCCAACACCTCTTCGCGGCGACGGTCCACCTCACCGGCGCGGAGCCGGGCGAGGTAGCGACGCATGGCTGCGCGGCCCGCGCGCATCTCGGCGAGATACGAGGGGATGGACGAGAGGGGGAGGTGCACCTCCGGCAGGGCCGACGGTGCTGCGGCCTCGAGGGGCGGCAGTGCCCGGCGGATGAGGGCCGAGATCGTCTCGGCCAACTCTCGGGGAATGAACCGGTCTCTCCATGAGGCGCTGATGCGGAGTGAGACCACCTCCAGCCCCTCCACGGTGATCTCGATGGCCCCGGACTCATCCGTGATGACGGTTTCCTGCACGCTACCTCCCCGATCTGCCTGTGCAGCCTACGGTCGCACGGGGTCATCAGAGCAGGCGCGCACCCAGGTGGACCCAGACGACGAAGCGGCCGGCACCCCGTGGGGGTACCGGCCGCTTCGTCGGGTGCGGATCAGATCATCGGGGTGGTGTGCCAGATGTGCTGCAGGTAGTCGCGCATCGAGCGGTCCGAGCTGAAGAAGCCGGTGCGCGCCACGTTCAGGATGGCGGAGCGGGTCCAGGCCTCCTGGTCGGCGTAACGCTCCTCGACGCGGGCCTGTGCATCCACGTAGCTCTGGAAATCTGCCAGCGCCATGAACCGGTCCTGGTTGATGAGGTTCAGCACCACGGAGTCGAAGATGTGCCCGTTGCCGCCGGAGAAGTGACCCGACAGGATCAGGTTCAGGGCGTCGCGCAGGTTGGCGTTGGCCTCGTAGTACTCCGTGGGGTTGTAGCCCTTGGCGCCCAGGTCTGCCACCTCCGGCTCGGACATGCCGAACAGGAAGAAGTGCTCGTCGCCGACCAGTTGGCGGATCTCGACGTTGGCGCCGTCGTCCGTGCCGATGGTGAGGGCGCCGTTGAGCGCGAACTTCATGTTGCCGGTACCCGAGGCCTCCATGCCGGCGAGCGAGATCTGCTCCGAGAGGTCTGCCGCCGGGATGAGCTTCTCCGCCAGGGTGACGTTGTAGTTGGCCGGGAAGGCGACCTTCAGGCGACCCTCGAGGCGCGCGTCGTTGTTGACGACCTCTGCCACCTTGTTGATCAGGTGGATGGTGTCCTTGGCCATGCGGTAGCCGGGGGCGGCCTTGGCGCCGAACAGGACGGTGCGCGGGGTCACCTCCGCGGCGGTGATCTTGCCGCTGATGACCTGCTCGTAGAGCGACACGATGTGCAGGACCTTGAGCGACTGGCGCTTGTACTCGTGCAGGCGCTTTACCATGACGTCGAGCATGTGGCCCTCGGGCAGGTCGATGCCGTCGCGCACCTTCAGCAGGCGCGTGAGGCGGCCCTTGTTCCACGCCTTGACCTCACGGAAGCGGGCCTTGAAGTCCTCGTCCTCCGCGTAGGGCTCCAGCTCGCGGAGCCGTTCGAGGTCCGTGACCCAGCCGCTGCCCAGGGTGTCGTTGAGCAGGTCGGCGAACTTGTAGTTGGCCATCCGCACGAAGCGACGGGGGGTCACGCCGTTGGTGACGTTGGTGAACTTGTCCGGCCACAGGTCCGCGAAATCCTTGAGCACCTTGTCGCGCAGCAGCTGCGAGTGCAGCGCGGCCACGCCGTTGATCTTGGTGGCGGCGACGGCGGCCAGGTGGGCCATCCGGACCCCGCGCTCGTCGCCCTCGACGATCAGCGACATGCGGCGGGCGCGGATCTCGTCATCCGGGAAGGCGGCGCGCACCTCGCCCATGAGGTTCTCGTTGATCTGGTAGATGATCTCCAGGTGACGGGGCAGCAGGCGGCCGAGCAACTCGGTGGACCACACCTCGAGCGCCTCGGGCAGCAGGGTGTGGCAGGTGTAGGCGAAGCACCTGCTGGCGATCTCCCACGCCTCGTCCCAGTCGAAGCCCTCTTCGTCGATGAGGATGCGCAGGAGTTCGGGCACCGCGATGACGGGGTGCGTGTCGTTGAGCTGGAAGATGATCCGCTCAGGCAGGTTGTGCAGGTCGAAGTCTTCTTCGAGGCCGTCCAGGAAGTCGCGCAGCGAGGCGGCGACGAAGAAGTACTGCTGCTGGAGGCGCAGTTCCTTGCCCTGGGGCGTGGAATCCTCGGGGTAGAGGACCTTCGAGATGTTCTCCGCGAGGGTCTGGGCGCGGACGGCCTGGGCGTAGTCGCCGGAGTTGAAGATCTGCAGGTCGAACGCCTTGGTGGCCGACGCGCTCCACAGGCGCAGCGTGTTGACGCGGCCGTTGAGGTAGCCGGGCACCATGTAGTTGTACGGCACGGCGAGCACGTTCCAGGCCGGCACCCAGCGGCACCGCTCCTCGCCGTCGTCGTCCGTGTAGCGCTCGGTGTGGCCACCGAAGTTGACCACGACGGAGGCCTCGGGGTGCGGGAACTCCCACGGCGCGCCCAGCGCGAGCCAGGTGTCGGGCTGCTCCACCTGGCGGCCGTCGACGAAGGTCTGGCGGAAGATGCCGTACTCGTAGCGGATGCCGTAACCGACGCAGGGCACGTTCATGGTGGCGAGGGAGTCGATGAAGCAGGCGGCGAGGCGGCCGAGGCCACCGTTGCCCAGCCCAGGCTCGATCTCCTGCGCGCGCAGCGTGGGCAGGTCCAGGCCGCACTGGGCCAGGCCCTCCAAGGCGATGTCGTGCAGGTCCGAGGCGAGCAGCGCGTTGTTGAGCTGGCTGCCCAGCAGGTACTCGGCGGACAGGTAACCGATGGTCTTGACCTTGGCGGCATGCGTCTTGCGGTTGGTCTCGAGCCACCGCGCCATGAGGTAGTTCTTCACGGTGCTGGCGAGAGCGAGGTACTGGTCATTGACCGTCGAACGTGAGAGCGTGACGCCCTGGTTCGTGTTCAGTTCGTGGAGGAACTCGCGCACGAAACCGTCGACCGAATAGGTCGGCGCGCCCACCGGAGCGGTGGCGAGAGGGTGCGTCGGCGTCGATGTGGGCCCGACGCGGCGAACGTCGGTGTTGGGGGATTCATCGGCCCGCATGGGGCCCCCGTTGTGCTGCGGAAACTCAGGCATGGCACCACAGTAGTTTGAACGTGCATATTTTTCACATCGGGCGTGTCCCGCGCGCTCAGATACCCGGTACCGGGCGTTCCAATCACCTCCCTCAGGGTGTTTTTCCCGCCCCTTTTGTGAGAGAGGCTGGAACGTACCCCCGGTTACACGGATCGGCCAGATTCTGGCCGGGAACGAAGGGAGCACACCATGCACCACGACGAGAACATCGACCAACTGCTCGGGGCCACGGCCTACGACCGTAGCGGCGAGAAGATCGGCGGCGTCAGCGGCGTCTACCTCGACGACCAGACCAGCCAGCCCATGTGGGTCACGGTCAATACCGGTCTCTTCGGCCTGCGCACCAGTTTCGCGCCGCTCGCGGGATCCTCGCTGGAGGGTGACCGCCTGACGCTGGCGCACGACAAGGACACCGTCAAGGACGCCCCGAACGTGGACGAGGACGGACACATCACCAGGTCCCAGGAAGACGACCTGTACCGCTACTACCAGGTGGACAGCAGCGTCATCGAGGAAGACCGCCTCCGCACGCGCCGCTGGGACCGCGACCATGACCTGTCCGGCGAGGAGCGCTCGGATGGACCGCTGCTGGACAGCGACCGCGACGGGCGCGGCCCCGTCGGTGAAGTGCTGGACGGCCCGGACCACACCCACGACCCGGCCCGTTCCTTCGGGGACGGCCGCACCGGCGACAACGCAGGCGTCCACACCGGCAGCCTCGGCTCGCCCGGCGTCGGCAACGAGCGCGTCGTCGAGAGCGGCAGCCTCGGCTCGCCCGGGATGGGCAACGAGAACGTCCGCAGCCGTCAGGACGACCTCATCAGTGACCCGGCCTACCGCAACGACCCCTCGTTCGTGGACGACCAGGCCGCAGTGGGGGGCGAACGCTACGTCGACGACGAGCGACTCCGCGACGATCGCCTGCGCGACGTCGGCCCGGACGGTGAACTGGTGGACGACGAGGCGTACCCCGGGGACGACGTCTCCGGTTACCCCGACGCCGCCGAAGGCCCCCTGGGCGAACGCACCCGTGGACAGCGCCCCATCGACAACATCTTCGACGCGCCAGACCAGGGCAACCCCCGCCCCAACTGAGTGATCTGACGAGGAACGGCCGGCCCATCACGGGCCGGCCGTTTCCGTGTCTGGGAACAGACGCCGGCCGAGTGCAACCAGATTGAGCACCGCGACGTATTCACATTGATTCCCCGAAGAACGAGGATGACATCATCCACGGGGCTCTGCCCCAGGCACAGTTAGGAACAGCAATGTCGCTTCTCCGCAGAACCGCCATCGCCACCGCAGCAGCGGGACTGGCTATCTCAGGGTTGGTGACCCAGCCCTCCAACGCCGCCGACACCACCGACGTCTACTCGACGCCGGGCGGCCACATCCAGAGCGGCAGGCTCTGGGACACCGAGTGCGAGATGTACTCGTCCAACGTCGTGCGGTGCGAGACCAAGATCTGGTCGACGCAGGTCGTGTACAAGAACGGCAGATTCGTCCAGGACACCGACTGGCACTTCAACAACCTCTCCTACCTGCCGTCGCCGCGCTCCAGTTGGGCCGGCAACCCGCTCGCGGCCAACGGCACCTTCACCAGCGCCGGTCACAGGTGGCGCACCGAATGTGACACGCCGGCCACCGGCCGTGGCGGCTGCCGCTCGTACATCGAGACCAACTTCATCGCCAAGGAGGGCAACTCCTACGTGCGGAAGACGGGCTTCGTCTTCAACAACCTGGTGCGCTTCTCGGGTGGCTCGGTCGCCCCTGTCACCAGCATCCCGGCGCACGTGCTCGACCAGAGCAAGCTAACCTTCGACGGCCTCGGCCCGTTGACCTACGCCCCCTACACCCAGGCGGCCTACAACAACGCGCAGCTGAACTACCTGCGGCTGGGCTACATCGTCCCGTCGCCGGTCGAGGACTGCGACGCCTACCGCAACGGGCCCGAGCTGGTGGACCGCGGCATCTCTGTGGTGGACCTGGCCGACGTGGCCGTGCGTGAGCCCGGCATCCAGACAGAGGACGGCGCTGAGGTCGGCATGACCGTGGCCCAGATCAAGGCGATCTACGGGGCGGACTTCAAGCAGGTGCGCAAGCAGAACCATGGCGAGCTGCAGTACCTGGGCTCCGTCAGGCTCGGCGACCGCGAACTGCAGTTCCGCGTCGAGGGTGAGCCCTACCCGGGCGGCGGGGCGCGCTACGCACCGCTGACTCCGATGAAGGACACCGACGTGATCGTGGAGATCTCGGCCCAGAAGTACACCGAAGACGTGAGCTTCGGCGGCTGCTGACCACCCACCCCGCAATCAAGTTTGCTCCCGCGCCCTCTGAGGGCGTGGGAGCGAACTTCGTCAGGGGGCGTCGGCGGGATCAGAGCGTCCAGGTCTCCTGGGCGTAGGACTTCGCCCAGAACTGCTCCTCGTAATAGGTGGCGTCGACGAAGGCGGTGAGCATCTGCCCGCGCGTCGTCTCGTCCGCCGACGTAGCCGCCTCGTCCAGCAGTTCGATCGCGCGTCGGGTGGCGTCCTGGAAGGCGGGGTCCGCGTAGGAGGCCGCCCAGTGGCCGAAGGGGTGGTCCCGCACGGCCGAGGCGGTCTCGGCGAGCCGGGCGCCGACGTCGGCGTAGACCCAGAAGCACGGGAGCACCGCGGCGACTCCCACCTCGTAGCGTTCGTAGGCCGTCATGGTCTGCAGCATGTTGACGTAGGCGCGGGTGGTGGGGGACGCGACGGTGGGGCGGGGCGCGCCGGCCAGCGCCGGGTCGCTGAACAGCCCGGCGTGCATCTCCACCTCAGCGGCGACGGCGCCACCGGCGCTCGTCGCCCAGAAGCCTGCGGCCTCCGGGGAGGGAGCGCGGGTGGCGAGCATCGCGAGGGCGCGGGTGTAGCCGCGCAGGTAGAAGTCGTCCTGCACGAGGTATTCCACGAAGCGGTTGACGTCGAGGGTGCCGTCCGCGAGTTCGGTCAGCAGGGGGAGGTCGTCGATGCGGCGGCGGATCTCCGCCGTGGCCTCCCAGGCCCTGTCGCTGAATTCGCCGGTGTTCCAGGTGATGGTCATCGCGTGCTTTCTACGAAGTGGTCCACGGGTCCGTGGCCCAGGTCGGGCGTTCGGGAGAGCGTCCAGCCGGCGCCGGACGCGATGGCGCGCATGAGGTAGTCGCGGGCCTGTTCGATGCTGGGCAGCCGCACGCCGGTGCGCAGAGTGTCGCCGTTGCGTGCCGCGTGGGCGGCGATCGCCGACGACAGCGTGCAGCCGGTGCCATGAGTGTGCCGCGACCTGATCCGGGGACCGCTGAGGATGGCCACGCCGTCGGAGGTGGCGAACGCGTCGGTGACCTCGTCGTCGGACAGGTGGCCGCCCTTGACCAGCGCGGCCCTCGCGCCGGCCTCGACGAGCGCCTTGGCCTGCGCGATGACACCCTCGCTGTCCGTGGCCGCGGAGATGCCCAGCAGCACCGCAGCCTCAGGCACGTTGGGCGTGACCACGTCCGCCAGGCGCATGAGCCGCTCGCGGACGACGGCGACGGCGTCGTCCTGGAGGAGTTTGTCGCCGGAGGTGGCGACCATGACGGGGTCGAGGACCACGACGCCGAAATCGGCGCGCCGCTCCTCGATCAGGTCCGCAACGACGCCCGCGACCTCGGCGTTCGAGAGCATGCCGAGCTTGGTCGCGGCGACGGGGAGGTCATCGAGCACCGCCTCGATCTGGCTCCGCACGAAGGCGGGGTCGACGGCGCGGGCCTCGCGCACGCCCTGCGTGTTCTGGGCGGTCAGGCCGGCCAGCGCGGCGGTGCCGTAGACGCCCAGCGCGTGGAAGGTCTTGAGGTCGGCCTGGATGCCGGCGCCGCCGCTGGGGTCCGAGCCGGCGATGCTGAGCGCGATCCTGGGTGTGGTCATCGGGTCCTCCAGAGCGACATGAGGTCCTTGGCTGCGGCCAGCGGGTCCGGGGCGGTCATGATGGCGGACACGACGCAGATGCCATCCACCCCCGTGTCGATCACCCAGCGGGCGTTGACCTGGTTGATGCCGCCGATGGCGACGGTCTTCGCACGGCCGGCCGTCTCGCGCACGATCTGTTCGGCGCCCTGCAGCTCCAGCGGCGGTTCGGTGTCGGTCTTGGTGCTGGTGTTCCAGATGGGCGACAGGCCCAACACGTCGGCGGTCTGGTGGCGCAGTTCGGTGCGCAGTTGCTCGCTGTTGGAGATGGACAGGCCGATCATCAGGTCCTGCCCGAGCCGCCGTCGGGCCTCCGCGATGTCGCCGTCGCTCTGCCCCATGTGGAAGTGGAGGCCGAGGTCCGCGGCGATGTCGAGGCGGTCGTTGACGAAGATGGCGGCGCGGTGGCCCGTGGCGTCGAACACGCGCTGGGTGGCGTCGACGCAGGCCTGCGTGAGGTGGAGGAACTCGACCTCCGACATGTGCTTGTCGCGCACCTGGACGACTCCGGCGCCGCCCAGCACCGCCTGCTCGATGATTCGCGGCACCCTGTCCGGGCCGCCCGCGAGCTCCGTGTCCGTGACGACGTAGAGGCGCCAGTCCACCTGTTTGGCCAGTTTCTTGTGGGCCTGCATCAGTCCTCCTCGACTGTGACGAGTCCTTCCACATCTGCCGGCGTCAGCGCGTGCAACGCGTCGAGCCAGAGGGTGCGGAAGGTGCCGGGGGCCGAAGCCCCCCGGGCAGCGGCGACTCCTGCCGCGCCGAAGATGGCGTGTGCGGCGACCACGGCGTCGTGCCGGTCCGCTTGGGTCTCGGCGACGGCGAGGCAGGCCGCGACGGTGGCGCCCAGCGCGCAGCCGGTGCCGATCACCAGCGGCATGAGGGCGTCGCCGCCCGTGACCCGGGTGACTCGGCCGGCCGAGACGATCACGTCGACCGGGCCGGAGATGGCGACGACGGCGCCGGTGGTGGCGTTGAGTTCGCGGGCGGTGCCGACGGCGGCCTCCACCTCGTCGGTGGCGTCCACGCCGCGGCCCCCGGCCGACGTACCGGCCAGGCCGAGGATCTCGGAGGCGTTGGCGCGGATGGCGGTGGGGCGGTGGGCGAGGAGGTCGCGGGCCAGTTGGGTGCGCACCGGGAGGCCGCCGACGGCGACCGGGTCCAGCACCCACGGTTTGCCCGCGGTTGCGGCGGCGGGGGCGGCCAGGCGCATGCCGGCGTGCTGCTCCGCTGAGCCGTTGCCCACGTTGATCAGCAGCGCCGACGCGAGGCCGGCGAAGATCTCCGCCTCCTCGGGCAGGTCGATCATGGCGGGTGCCGCGCCGACGGCGAGCAGCACGTTGGCGGTGATCTCGGGCACCACGGTGTTGGTCATGCAGTGCACCAACGGGGTGGTGGCGCGGACGGCGCCGAGGATGCGGGCAATGCCGGTCATGGATTGCTCCCTTCGCTAGAACGACCTAGATCAGGTGACTACGGGTGTGTTCTCAGCCCCTCCTGCGGGGCACCCCGGCTTCGCCCCGACCCTACCAGTGTCGCCTGACGGTCAGCGGGCCACGGCGTCCCGGGCGGCGACGAACGCCGCCACCGCCGCGTCCAGGTCCTCCCGGGTCAGGGCCGCGGACAACTGGGTGCGGATCCGCGCCTTGCCGCGGGGCACCACGGGGAACGAGAAAGCGCGCACGTAGACGCCCCGGGCGAGGATCTCGTCGGCCATCTGGGCGGCCAGCGCCGCGTCGCCGATCATCACGGGGACGATGGGGTGGTCAGACTCGGGCACCTCGAAGCCCTCCTCGACGATCCGGCGGCGGAAGTAGGCCGTGTTCTCGCGGAGCCGGTCGAGCAACTCGGGCCGGGAGGCGATGAGGTCGATCACCGCGATCGCCGAGGCCGTGATGGCGGGGGCGAGCGAGTTGCTGAACAGGTACGGCCGCGACTTCTGGCGCAGCAACTCGACGATGGGCCCACGCGCGCAGGTGAAGCCACCCGACGCGCCGCCCAAAGCCTTGCCCAGCGTGCCCGTGAGGATGTCGACCCGCTCGGTCACGCCGAACAGTTCCGGCGTGCCGGCGCCTGTGTCGCCGATGAAGCCGACGGCGTGGGAGTCGTCGACCATCACCAACGCGCCGTAATCATCGGCGAGCGTGCAGATGTCGTCGAGGGGCGCCACGTAGCCATCCATCGAGAAGACGCCGTCGGTGGCGATCACCCGGTGGCGCGCGCCCTTGGCGGCCTCCAGCTGGGCGCGCAGGTCGTCGAGGTCGCGGTTGCGGTACCGCAGGCGCTGCGACTTCGTCAGCCGCACGCCGTCGATGATCGACGCGTGGTTGAGCTCGTCGGAGATGATGGCGTCCTCGGGCCCGAAGACGGTCTCGAACAGGCCCGTGTTCGCGTCGAAGCACGACGAGTAGAGGATCGTGTCGAAGCCCTCGGCGCCCTTCCGGAGGAAGCCGGTGAGCTTCGCCTCCAGGTCCTGGTGCTGCGTCTGGGTGCCGCAGATGAACCGCACCGACGCCATGCCGAAGCCCCAGCGGTCGAGCGCCTCCTTCGCGGCGGCGATCAGCTCGGGGGAGTCCGCCAGGCCCAGGTAGTTGTTGGCGCACAGGTTGATGACCTCGCCGCCGAGCGTGCCGACGTGCGCGGCCTGCGCCGTCGTGAGCGGGGCCTCCTCCTTGTACAGCCCCTCGTCGCGGAGGGCCTGGATCTGCTGGTTGATGTCATCGAGGAAGGTCATGGTGCTCCTGTTCGGAAAAGTAACTGGCGGGGATCCCATGCGACGTGGTCAGTCCCACGTGAGGATGACCTTGCCGGACCGGCCATCCGAGGCGACCTCGAAGGCTTCAGCGAAAGACTCGGCCGGGAACCGGTGCGTGATCACGCCGGAGATGTCCAGACCGGAGCGGATCAGCGCGTTCATGGCGTACCAGGTCTCGAAGATCTCGCGCCCGGTCACGCCCTGGATGGTGAGCATGTTGAAGATGATGGTGGCGAAGTCGACGGTGAGTTCCTGCGTCGGCGACCCGAGCAGTGCGATCCGCCCACCGTGCGTCATGTTGTCGATCATCGAGCGCAACGCCGGCCCGGAGCCGGACATCTCGAGGCCGATGTCGAAGCCCTCCACCATGCCGAAACGCTCGTAGACGTCCTCCAACCGCTCCACCCCGGTGTTCACGGTCGACGTGAGCCCCAGCGAGCGGGCCAGCTCCAGCCTCTCGTCGGACAGGTCCGTGATCACCACGTTGCGGGCGCCCTGGAACTTGGCCACCAGCGCGGACATGATGCCGATGGGCCCGGCTCCGGTGACCAGCACGTCCTCCGCCAGTGCGGGGAACTGGAGCGCGGCGTGGACGGCGTTGCCGAACGGGTCGAAGATGGCGGCCACGTCCGGATTCATGCCGTCGGGATGCACCCACACGTTGCGGGCGGGCATCACGAAGTACTCGCAGAACACGCCGTCGACGTGGTAGCCGATGCCCTTGTAGTTGCGGCAAAGGTGCCGCTTGCCGGCCAGGCAGGCCCGGCACCGCCCACAGACATAGTGCCCCTCGCCGGAGACGAACTGGCCCACCTCGAGGTTGGTCACCGACGAGCCCAGCTCCACGATGTCGCCGCAGAACTCGTGCCCGATGATGCGCGGGCACTTCACGTTCTTCTCGGCCCAGCCGTCCCAGCGGTCGATGTGCACGTCGGTCCCGCAGATGCCGGTGCGCCGGATCTTGATGAGCACGTCGTTGGGGCCGGGGACGGGGATGGGCATGTCCATGAGCTCCAGCCCGGGGCCGGGAGCTGTCTTCACCAGGGCCAACATGTCAACCATCGTGGCACGCCGCCCGCGCCGCCTGCGGGCGCCCTGCCGCAACGAGCGTCCACCTTCACCGGCCCGCCCGCGATTCCGCCTCTGCGGGTGCGGAAACCCCTGGCACTGGACCGCGGCCCGGCTTAGGCTGGTGGCAACCGAGTGTGAAGGAGGCTCCCGTGGCCCACGGCGACATCACCCACATCGACATTCCGGTCTCGGACCTCAAGCGGTCGCAGGACTTCTACTCCGCCCTGTTCGGGTGGGACATCCAGGAGTACCCGGGCTTCGAGGGCTACCCGATGTGGCGCGCCCCCAACCAGATCAGCGGCGGCGGCCTCGCCCCGCGGGGCGACGGCTTCACCCAGCCCCGCTCCTACGTCGAGGTGGATTCCATCGACGACACCCTCAGCGTCGCGAAGGACCGCGGCGCCACGGTCGTGATGGAGAAGACCGAGATCACCCCCACCAGTTGGTTCGCCGTGTTCGAGGACCCGGACGGCAACCCCATCGGCCTCTACGAGGGCACCACGTAGGAGATCTGGGTATGTGCCGCAACATCCGCCCGTTGAACAACTTCGAACCGCCCGCCACGCACGACGAGGTGCACGCCGCCGCGCTGCAGTTCGTCCGCAAGGTCTCCGGCACCACGAAGCCGAGCAAGGCCAACGAGGAGGCGTTCAACCACGCCGTCGAGGAGGTCGCGCACATCACGCGCCACCTCCTGGAGGACCTCGTGACCGTAGCGCCGCCGAAGAACCGGCAGGAGGAGGCGGTGAAGGCGAAGGCCCGCTCCGCGAAGCGCTTCGCCGCCACCGGCTAGACCCCTCCCCAGCTACTCTGCAGGAATGCCGCGCACCCAGCCCCCGAAGCACAGCGCCGGATCGCTCCTGTGGCTGGGCGCGGGACTGGCCTACCTGTCCATCCTCGTCCCCGCCCTGGTTGGCGGCGTCGGGGCGGCGCTGGTCCCGTGCAGCGGTTTCCTCTGCAACGTCGGCTACGCCTTCCTGGGCGCCCTCGCCGGCGCTGCGCTGGGCGTGGTCGTCGTGGTCTTCCTGGCCGCGAGGCTGGGGCTGCGCTGGTGGTTCGTGCCGATCCTGCTCGCTGTGGCCGCGGCGGGCGTCGCGCTCTTCACGACATTCGACGGCGTGCCCGAACGCACCGGTCTGCTGTTGGCATTCTTTGCGCCGGTGGCGGCGGCGTTGACCGCCTCCGGGCTGAAACCCCGGCGGCTCCTCGTCGGCGCCGTCGCACTGCTGGCGGCGATCGCGGTGGGGGTGGCGCTCCTCACGCTCGGCGACCACCTGGACCGCCGGAGCCAGTTGCAGCAGCGCGCCGAGAAGTTCCGGACGACCACTCTGCCCCTCGTCGCGCCCACCAGCATCGAGGCGCCCGAACTCCGCCTGGTCCAGGCGACGCCGGACCAGGTCATCTACGACCTGCGCACACCGGAGCACACGGGTTGGCTGCGCATCGTGCTGGACCCCTCGGGGGCCAGGGACTGCGGCGAGGGCAACGTCACGGACCTGGGGGACGACATCTTCGCTTCCGGGGAGGACCAGTCGTTCCGGCGGGTCTGCAGGCAACTGGGCGACGTCGACGCGGAACTCTGGCCCGACGGCGGCGACAGCGACTGGGGGTCAGGCGAGATGGTGGAGGTCGCCAGAGCGCTCGAGCCCGCCGGGGCGCAGTGGTTCGCCGACCATCAGCAGTCGTGAACCGGGCCCGGCGGGCTCGAACGGTAGGGCTGGCTAGTAGCTCAACCCGTGCCCGAAGGCATAGGCCACGCCGCCCGACGGCGAAGGTACGTCGACGGGGAGCTTTCCGGTGGGGTTGACTTCACCGGTGATGACCCTCACGAGCGCGCCCGGCATGACGGGCGCATAGGAGTACGTGCAGATCTCCGCCGGGGCTTCGTAGGTGCCCACGTCGTACGGGTTGCGGACGGCAATGGCCACCACAGGCTTGCCCGTGCCCACCAGGGCGTTCACCAGCCTCACCAGCGAGGACGTGGGGCCCGCGTTGTGGGTGAGCACCACGATCAGGTCATGGTCCGCGGCTGCCGCCACCGCCGTGGCGATGTTCCCGGCGGTCGGGCTGTTGTAGTTCAACCTGGTCGCCGTCGCGCCGGCCGCCGTGAACGCGGCCTGCACGTTCGTCGTCGTCCCCGAGCCCCAACCGGTGACCAGCACCCGCTTGCCGCTGACCGGCATGGGCAGCACGCCGTCGTTGCGGACCAGGGTGACGGTGCGGTCCGTGACGGCGTCGGCGATGGAAAGGTGCTCGGGGATCCCCACCACGCTGCTGATGAGGGCCGGGTCGCACGTGGGCGCGGAGATGATGCCGCGACGGTGCTTCATGCGCAGCACCCGTTCCACCTTGCGGTCGATCTCCGCCTCGTCGATGCGGCCGGAGCGCACCGCGTCGAGTACGGCGTCGCGCGCCTCGATGGGCGACGGCGACATCAGCAGGATGTCGACGCCGGCCTCCAGTGCCCGGACGGCCACCTCGGGGTCGCCGTACATCTCCCGCACGCCCTCCATGTTGAGTGCGTCGGTGATGACCACGCCGTCGTAGCCCAGCTTGTCGCGCAGCAGGCCGGTGAGGATGGGCTTGGAGAGGGTGGCCGGGTCGCCGGAGTCGTCGAAGGCGGGCAGCAGCAGGTGGGCCGTCATGATCATGTCGATCCCGGCCGCGATCGCCGCACGGAACGGCGGTGCGTCGAGCCGCTCCCATTCCTCACGCGTGTGGGTGATGAGCGGGAGGCCGTAGTGGGAGTCGACGGCGGTGTCGCCGTGGCCGGGGAAGTGCTTGGCCGACGCGGATACGCCGCCCTCTCGCTGGTACCCCTCCACCTGCGCGGCCACCATCTGCGAGACCAGCGCGGGGTCAGAACTGAACGAGCGCACGCCGATCACGGGGTTGTCCGGGTTGACGTTCACGTCGGCGACCGGGGCGAAGTTCGTGTTGATGCCGACGGCGCGCAACTCCTTGCCGGTGATGGCAGCGGCCACCCGGGCGTCGTCCGCCGAGCGGCCGGCGCCCAGCGCCATCGCGCCCGGGAACTGCGTGGCCGGCGGGCCGAAGCGGGTGACGAGGCCCTGCTCCTGGTCTGTGGCGATCAGCAGCGGCACGGCCACCTTGTTGCCCTGGGGACGACCCTTGGTGGCGGTCACCCGCGTCTCGAGGGCCGTGGCCTGCAGCGCGTTGCTCAGCGCGGCCACACCCTCAGGCCCGCGCGTGAAGCTGTCGGTCCAGGCGAAGTAGATGACGCCACCGAGGTGGAGTTCGCGCACGACGTCGACACCCTTGCCGATGCCGAAGCGGGTGATGTTGCCGGAGTGTTCGAGGGTGGGGTCGATCCCGTAGACCTCGCAGACCATGAGCTGGCCCACCTTCTGGGGCAGGGTCATACGGGAAACGATGGACTGGACGTAGCCGGTGACGTTGTCGGCGGCGGCCGGCAGGCGGCCCGCCACGGCGCTCGCGGCGAGCGCTCCCACGCCGAGGCCGAGCATCTGTCGGCGGTTGAAGGTCAGCATCTTTGCTCCTTTCACATCGCCCTTGACGGGGCGATCTTCGTCACTCTGCCACCGGGAAGGGTCACTGACAAGGGGCTGATGGCGCTGCAGCCCGAACTCCGCTGGGGCTGCCCCACGGACCGCCTAAGGTTGTGAATGACCCGAGGAGGCACCATGAGCGGCGCAGCTGAAGTCCACGTCGGAGCAGAGCTCCGCCCCACCAAGATCGAGCTGTTGCAGGACTGGCTGCCCGGCCAGCACTGGTTCTTCGGCGACGCGGGCAAGCTCGAACGCGTCGCCAACTTCCGCCTGGTGGACCCTGATGGTGAGGTGGGGCTGGATTCCATGGTGATCTCAGACGGCGTGCACGCCTACTTCGTACCGGTCACCTGGCGGGCAGCCCCGCTGGACGGCGCGGACCTCATCGGCACCCTCGAGCACTCCGTGCTGGGCACCCGCTACTGCTACGACGCGGCCACGGACCCGGTGTTCATGGGCGAGTTGGAGCGCGTCATCCGGGAGGCGGACGGACAGGCGGATGTGCACGACCACGACGGCAACGTGCTGCCGCTGGTCATGGACGTCCAGGGCAGCGGCGTGGTGCCCGGCGAGGGGTCAGACGCGGAACTGGAACTGGTGCGGGTGCTCGAACGCTCGGCCGACGTGCCCGGCGACGCGCTCGGCACGCTCATCGCGGACTGGACAGACGACGCCGGCCCGCGCCACGACCTGCTCGCGCTCCTGCGCTGAGCTTCGCCCCTGGATCACGGGCGCACCGACCAGCTGTCGTCCGCCGGGCGCCCGGCGGCGATGACGGTGCCGTTGCCTTCGGCGACGGCGCCCCAGTTGGGGAGTTCGAGGACCGCCACGGCCGACGTCCGCATGGGGACGGAATGTCCGGTGGCCAGCCCGATCAGTTCCTCCAGCGCGGGGTTGTGCCCCACGAGGATCACCGTCGACGCAGAGCCCGGTAGCGCGGAGACAGCTTCTGCCAGTTCCTCCCCGTCGAAGGTGTAGGCGTCTTCCGAGTCGATTGTTCCTGAGGCGGGGTGGAGATGTGCGGACAAGATCCCCCACGTCTGTTGGGCCCGCGTCGCCACAGAGACGAGGGCGAGGTCCACCCGGGTGAAGGTCTCGTCCAGCCACTGGGCGGTGGCCGTTGCCTGGCGAACGCCCCTGTCAGAGAGTGGACGGAGGCGGTCCGGGACGTCCGTGTGCCAGTCGGATTTCGCGTGCCGGACGAGAATCAGCGTCACTGCCATGCCTCCACCCTAAGCACGCGGAGGGGATAGTGGAAAAGTTAGCGAAAAGAGACATTTGTTAGCGTGATCAGGCATGGACGGGTGGCTAGGTTGGAAGAGTTCACCGGCTAGACGACGACGCTGTCGCGAGGAGCGACGTTGAGAAGTGTCGTCGCAAACGAAGGAGACACATGTTCAATCGATCCCGTCAACACGTAGCGGCCCTCGCCGCCCTCGGCATGGCGAGCGTCGCCCTGCTCAGCGCCTGCGGAAACGGCGACCCCGAACCCACCGCCGGCACAGACGGCGGAACCACCGCCGCCAGCCCCAGCGCGGCGGGCGAAAGCCCCATGGGTAGCGAGAGCCCGTCCGGCAGCGATAGCGCCTCCACGGACGTCGATCTGTCCGGTACCACCCTCAACGTCGTCGCCGCCTGGTCCGGCGCGGAGCAGGCCAACTTCGAGGCCGTCCTCCAGCAGTTCGAGGACGCCACCGGCGCCAGCGTGACCTACACCAGCTTCGGCGACAACGGCCCCACCTACATCTCCGGCCAGCTCGAGGGCGGCACGCCGCCCAACGTCGCCGTCGTGGGCCAGCCGGCCCTCATGCAGCAGCTCGCCGCCGACGGCAGCATCATGCCGCTGTCCGATGACGTCAAGGCCACCGTCGAGGAGAACTACTCGCAGTCCTGGCTCGACCTCGGCAGCGTCGACGGTGAGCTCTACGGCGTCTGGTTCAAGGCGGCCAACAAATCCACCATGTGGTACAACGCCGACCTCTGGAGTGAGGCCGGGGCAGATCCCGCCGCCGCCGAAGACTGGGAGGGCTTCCTCGAGCAGCTCGGCCTGATCCGCGACGCGGGTTATGCCGGCATCTCCGTGGGCGCCGACGTCGGTTGGCCGCTGACGGACTGGTTCGAGAACGTCTACCTGCGCACCGCCGGCCCCGAGATGTACGACCAGCTCGCCAACCACGAGATCCCCTGGACGGATCCGTCGGTCAAGGAGGCTCTCGACGTGCTGGCCCAGCTGTGGGGCACGGATCTGGTGCAGGAGGGCGGCGCCCAGCGCGGCTTCCCCGAGTCCATCACCGAGGTCTTCGGGGCTGACCCGCAGGCCGGCACCGTCTACGAGGGCGACTTCGTGGCCGGCGTCATCACCGAGGACGGCAACTCCACCGTCGGCGAGAACGCCCTGTTCTTCGACTTCCCGTCCGTCAACGGCTCCGAAGCGGCAGTGGTCGGCGGCGGCGACGTCGCCATCCAGTTCACCGACGACGAGGCCACCAATGCCCTCATGGCCTACCTCGCCTCGCCCGAAGCCGCTTCGGTGTGGGTGCCCCTGGGCGGCCTGACCTCGCCGAACAACGGTGTCGACACTTCGCTGTACCCGGACGACACCTCCCGCCAGATCGCCGAAGCCCTCGTGGGTGCGGAGGCGTTCCGCTTCGACATGTCCGACCTGACGCCCAGCGCGTTCGGCGGCACGCAGGGCCAGGGCTTCTGGCAGGAAATGATCACCTTCTACGAGAACCCGTCTGATGTCGACGGCACCATGCAGCGCCTCGAGGCTGCTGCCGCGTCGGCATACGGCGGCTGACAAGGCCTCCGGTGACTGCTGTAGTCACCGCGCCAGAGCGTCCGAGGACCGGGGATCACAAGCCCCGGTCCTCGGGCCGCTTGAAGCGCGGGTTGATCATCGCTTCCTTCCTGGCGCCGGCCCTCCTGGTGCTCGGCGCCCTCGTCGCCTACCCCATCGTGTTCACCCTGGTGCGCTCGCTCTACGACAGGAGCGGGGACAACTTCACCGGCTGGCAGAACTACGTGACGATGTTCACCAACGAGACCACGTTCACCGCCATCCGCAACAACATCATGTGGGTGCTCGTGGCCCCGGTGATCTGCACCGTCCTGGGCCTGATCTTCGCGGTGCTGTTGCAGCGGTTGAAGTGGAAGACGGCCTTCCGGTTGATCATCTTCATGCCGATGGCCATCTCCATGCTCGCCGCCGGCGTCATCTTCCGCGGCCTCTTCCAGGAGAACCCCCAGCTGGGGGCCGTGAACGCCGCCATCGTCGGCGTCCAGAACACGTTCACGGACACGGCCAACTATCCCGGCGCCAACCCGCGCAAGGACGTGGGCCTCACCGCTGAGGGCGGCATCATCAGCACGGAGTCGACGGTGGGCACAGGCACCGTGGTGGACCTGCCGCTGATCGGCATCCGGCAGAACAACCTGCCGGAGACGGCGGAGGGGGCCGTCGCAGCTCCCGAGGCCGGCGACGACCAGATCTCCGGCACCGTGTTCCTGGACGTGATTCCCGGGGGCGGTGGCACGCAGGGCGCCCTCGAGGAGGGCAAGTCCGGCCTGCCCGGCATCCGCGTCGACGCGGTGGCCGAGGACGGCTCCATCGCCGGCAACGCCACCACGGAACCCAACGGCACCTACGTGATCGAAGGGCTGGATCCAGGGGGCAACTACCGGGTGGCGCTCCCGGCGTCGAACTTCGGCGAGGGCGCCCAAGGAGTCTCCTGGTTGAGTTCCACGTTCATCAACGCCGTGGTGATCCTGTCCTACGTGTGGATCTGGGCGGGCTTCGCGATGGTGATGATCTCGTCGGGCCTGTCAGCCATGGACCCGTCGCTGCAGGAGGCGGCCCGCATCGACGGCGCCAACGAGTGGCGGGTGTTCACCCGCATCACGGCGCCGCTGCTCGCCCCCGTACTGGTGGTGGTGTTCGTGACGCTGATCATCAACGTGTTGAAGATCTTCGACCTCGTCTACGTCATCCCGCCAGGCGCCTCGAAACCCGCGGCGAACGTGATCGCGGTGGAGATGTGGACGGTGTCGTTCGGTGGCGGTAACGACTACGGCCTCGGCTCGGCACTGGCCATCCTGCTGTTGGTGCTGGTGCTGCCGTCGATGATCCTGAACATCCGCCGCTTCCGAGAGGAGCGCGGACGATGACCGTCGAACTCAGCATCGTGAAACCGAAGCTCACACCGGCACAGAAGGTGTTGCGCGTCTTCAACAACTCCATAGTCAACGTGGTGTTGGCGGTGGTGGCGATCTTCTGGCTCGTGCCCACGGTCGGGCTGCTGCTGACGTCGCTGCGCAGCTCCGGCGACAACTCGGCGTCGGGCTGGTGGAACGTGTTCACCGCGCCGGCGCAGCTCACGCTGGACAACTACGCCAACCTGCTGTCGAACCCCACCATCACGGGCTCCTTCTGGAACACCGTCGTGATCGCGGTGCCGACGACCGCGCTGGTCGTGATGATCGGGGCCCTGGCCGGCTACGCGTTCGCGTGGCTGCAGTTCCCCGGCCGCGACTGGCTGCTGATCGCCGTCATCGTGCTGCTCGCGGTGCCCATCCAGGTGGCGCTGATCCCGCTGGCCCGCCTGTTCGGGCAGTTGGGGATCTTCGGCAGCGTCCTGGGCGTGATCCTGTTCCACGTGGCGTTCGGCCTGCCGTTCGCCATCTTCCTGCTGCGCAACTTCTTCACGCAGTTCCCCTCGGAACTGCTGGAGGCGGCGAGGGTGGACGGCGCGTCGGAGTGGCAGATCTTCTTCCGGATGATCCTGCCGCTGGGCCTGCCGGCCATCGCGTCGTTGGCGATCTTCCAGTTCCTGTGGACCTGGAACGACATGTTGGTGGCGCTGATCTTCACCAACGCGCAGTCCATGCCGTTGACCGTGGCGATCCAGTCTCAACTGAGGCAGTACGGCTCGAACATCGACGTGCTCTCGGCAGGTGCCTTCCTGTCGATGATCGTGCCGCTGATCGTGTTCTTCGCCTTCCAGCGCTACTTCGTGCAGGCCCTGTTGGCCGGTTCGCAGAAGTAGTCACACAGCACACGTCCCCTGCGCCTGATCCGGGCGCAGGGGACGTTGCTGTTGAGTCAGTCGCGGATGATCATCGCCTGGCCGCCGTAGGCGGGCAGTTCGACGGTGAACCCGCCGAGGTCGTCCACGGTGCCCACCTTGCGTCGGGTGGACAGGTCGAACACGCGGCCGCTGGGCAGCTTGTCGGACTGCACGCGGGCGCTCAGCTTCTCGCCGCCGAAGTTCAGGGCGGTGATCTGCGTGGTGCCGGTCTCCAGTTCGTTGACCATCACGAGCAGCGCCTTGTCGCCCACTTCCGGCACATCCACCAGGGCGCCGGTGGGCAGGCCGTTGCGCTTGCGCACCTTGAGGACGGCGGCGAGCCGGCTCGCGAACGACGTCTCGCGCTTCAACTGGTCCGGCACCGAGCCGTACAGCGCGCGGGCCCGCGGCATGCCGCTCGCCGACTTCTTCGCGTCCGGGGCCACTCCCAGCAGGTCGTAGGCGCCGCGCTCGATCCACCGGGTGTCGCCCATGGCGGTGAGGGCCTTGACCTCTTCGCGGTCCAGCGGCAGCGCGCCGACGAGGTCCCACCCGGAGAGGGCGAACACCCCCGGCTGCCACGCGTTGAACATGCACAGCAGCAGGTGGGCGTTCGAGATGCGCCGCGCCTCGCTGTCGGAGATCGCGTCGAGGTCCGTGAACCCCAGCGAGGCCGCGACGATCGACGCGGTGGTGCTCGCGATGCCGTTGGTGGTGAACAGGGAGTTGTACGGGGCCGCCGGTCCCGTCAGCTTCTCCCGCATCGTCTCGCGCACGTGCTCGGCCAGCTCGCCGCCCGTGTAGGTCTGGCCGCCGAGGGTGTACTCGTCGTCGCGGTGCGTGGTGGTGAAGTGGACCAGCTCGTAGGTGAGCTCGTCGTGGTTCTGCATGGCGTGCACCAGCGACGCCTGGTCGATGCCCAGGCGCATGGCTTCGCGCAGCACGAGCCGCAGGAACTCAGTGTCGCCCGTCGCCAGCGAGAACTGGGCGGCGGGGCGCGTGATGAAGTCGTAGGAGAGGTCAGGGCCGACGGTGCCGGTGCGGGCGATGTCGTCGATGGAGAGGTTCAGCTCCTGGAAGGTGAACCCCCCCACCTTGCGCACGAGTGATCCGATCAGCTGGTTGGCGGCCAGCGACAGCGGGTGGCCCTCGGACCAGGCGGGCGAGCCGAACGTCTTCTCGACACCCAGGAACCCGTTGGCGTCCAGCCGGAGGCCGCGGGAGCCGAGGTCCAGCTGCGAGTGCAGCGCGTCGCCCATCACCAACCGCATGCCGGCGCACGTGGGGTCGAGCCAGTTGATGGTGGGCTGGCCCTCCTTGAAGTAGTGGAGGTAGACCCAGCGCCGCTCGACGCCCTTGTAGTCGACGATGGGCGGGGTGCAGGACCAGTTGGTCTCCTTGACTCCGGGCTCGTAGAAGATCACCCGCTGGAGAGCGCCGATGATGAGCCCCTCGTCGGAGAGTGCCTTTTCGGCCTCGGGGGAGAGGTTGACCGAATCGCGGCCCTCGGGCACGTCGGGCAGGAGGGACCAGTGCTCCGGCGGGATGTCGACCATGTGGAACACCCCCGGGTAGTCACGGTAGTTCAGCTCCGCCAGCCGGAAGTCGGCGCCCTTGCCCGTGTGGCCGGGGACGATGTCGTCGATGATGGTGCCGTGGTACTTCTGGGCGGTCTCGCACATCTCGCGGAACTCGGCCTCGTTGCCGAACAACGGGTCGATGGCCATCGAGATCCGGTCGAAGTGGCCGTCCACCGACGGCGTGGGCTCCCAGCCGTGCAGGCCGCCGGCCAGCTTCACCGGGCCGGTGTGGACGGCCTCGATGCCGATGCTCGAGAAGGCCTCCCACAACCCCTGGCTGCCGAGGGAGCCGAGGAAGGACTCGGCCCGGTCCGTGATGTGCGACAGCGGGTACGCGGTGAACCACACCGAGGCCCGCTGCACAGCCGCCCGCGGGTCCGGGTGCGCGTAGGGATGGGCCCACATCAGGTGCTTGCCGGCCACCTGGCGCGAGATCTGGTTGGCGTCGTTGAGCATGGACTGCTCCTCGAGCCACTCGACGTAGGCCCGGTTCGCGCCGGAGGCGGTGAACGGTGGGGCGATGGGCCCCTGGTCGTCGGCGCGGCGGCGGGCGCGGGGCCGCAGCCGGGCCGGGCGGGCCGCGAACCGCTGCTGGTCGAAGCTTGCCTCGAGCAGTTCGTCGTCGTCGATCTGCTCGGGCACCGGGTTCTCAGGTGTCGTGGTCACCTGCCTTACGCTACCGGTCGCTCTGGCCGCCCAGCGCAGGTACGCATGTGCCGCCGCTTGCAGCAACGCTGCCACGAGGGCGCTGTCAGGGGAATAGACTGGTCGGAGACAAGGTTGAGTGATGTAGACTCAACTTTGAATTCAGTGCGCGCGACAGCGCTTTCTGAGAACTGAACGAGGAGATCCAGCTACATGAACACGGAACGGCTCACGACGAAGTCGCGGGACGCCGTCACGGCGGCGGTCCGGCAGGCTCTCACCAACGGCAACCCGAACACGGAGCCCGTGCACCTGCTGCACGGACTCCTCCTGACCCCTGACAACACCGTCGGCCCCCTGCTCGAGGCCGTCGGCGCCGGCGCCGACCGGGTGGACGCGGCCGCAGTCGCCGCCATCAAGAAGTTGCCCTCCACGTCGGGCAGCTCGGTCAGCCAGCCAGCCCTCAGCGGGCCGTTCGCGCGCGTGCTCGCGGCTGCTGAGACGCTGGCGGATTCCCTCGGCGACGACTTCGTCGCCACCGAACACCTCCTCATCGGGCTGGCCACCATCGCCTCCGATGCCAAGACCATCCTGGACAACGCCGGCGTGACGGCAGACGCCCTGAAGGCCTCGTTCGAGGCCTCCCGCGGCGGCAAGCGCGTCACCTCCGCCGAATCCGAGGGCGGCGAATCCGTCCTCGAGAAGTACTCGATCGACCTCACGGAGCGGGCGCGCTCCGGAAAGCTCGATCCGGTCATCGGCCGCGACCAGGAGATCCGCCGCGTGGTCCAGGTGCTGGCCAGGCGCACCAAGAACAACCCGGTGCTGATCGGTGAGCCCGGCGTCGGCAAGACCGCCGTCGTCGAGGGCCTCGCCCAGCGACTGGTCGCCGGTGACGTGCCGGATTCGCTGAAGGGCAGGCGGCTGGTGTCGCTCGACCTCGCGTCGATGGTGGCCGGCGCCAAGTACCGCGGCGAGTTCGAGGAGCGGCTCAAGGCCGTGCTGAACGAGATCAAGGAGGCCGAGGGCCAGATCGTCACGTTCATCGACGAACTCCACACCGTCGTCGGCGCCGGCGCGTCCGGTGAGGGCGCCATGGACGCGGGCAACATGCTCAAGCCCATGCTCGCCCGCGGCGAACTGCGGATGATCGGCGCCACCACGCTCGACGAGTACCGCGAGCGCATCGAGAAGGACCCCGCGCTGGAGCGCCGCTTCCAGCAGGTCTACGTGGGGGAGCCCTCCGTCGACGACACCGTGGCCATCCTGCGCGGCCTCCGCGAGCGGTACGAGGCGCACCACAAGGTACGCATCACCGATTCCGCGCTGGTCGCGGCGGCCGAGCTGTCGAACCGCTACATCACCAGCCGGCAGCTGCCGGACAAGGCCATCGACCTGGTGGACGAGGCCGCGTCGCGCCTGCGGATGGAGATCGACTCCTCACCGGAGGAGATCGACATGCTCCGCCGCGACGTGGACCGCATGACCATGCAGAAGTTCCATCTGGAGAAGGAGGACGACGAGGCCTCGCGCGAGCGCCTCGCCGCGCTGAACGCCGAGCTCGCCGACGCGCAGGAGAAGCTGCGCGGACTCGAGACCCGGTGGGAGTCGGAGAAGTCCGGCCTCAACCGGGTGGGCGACCTGAAGGAGCGCATCGACCAGCTGCGCATGGAGGCCGATCGCGCCCAGCGTGAAGGCGACCTCACCAAGGCCTCCACCATCCTCTACGGGGAGATCCCGGCCGCGGAGAAGGAGTTGGCGGAGGCGGAGGCCTCCGACGCCACGCCGTCGATGGTCTCCGAAGAGGTCAGCGCCGCCGACATCGCGGAGGTCGTCGCCGCCTGGACGGGCGTGCCCGTCGGGCGGCTGCTGCAGGGCGAATCCGAGAAGCTGCTCCAGATGGAGGAGCGCCTCGGCGAGCGCCTCATCGGCCAGCGGTCCGCCGTCGTGGCCGTGTCCGACGCGGTGCGCCGCTCGCGCGCCGGCATCTCGGACCCGAACCGGCCCACCGGCTCGTTCCTGTTCCTCGGCCCCACCGGTGTCGGCAAGACCGAGCTGGCCAAGGCCCTGGCGGATTTCCTGTTCGACGACGAGACCGCGCTGGTGCGCATCGACATGAGCGAGTACTCCGAGAAGCACTCGGTGGCCCGTCTCGTCGGTGCCCCTCCGGGCTACGTCGGCTACGAGGAGGGCGGCCAGCTCACCGAAGCGGTGCGTCGCCGGCCCTACTCGGTGATCCTGCTCGACGAGGTGGAGAAGGCGCACCCGGATCTGTTCAACATCCTGCTGCAGGTGCTCGACGACGGCAGGCTGACGGACGGCCAGGGCCGCACCGTCGACTTCCGCAACACGCTGCTGATCATGACCTCGAACCTTGGTTCGCAGTTCATGGCGGATCCGCTCCTCGACCGCGAGGAGAAGGAGAAGTCGGTCATGTCCGTGGTGCGGCAGGCGTTCCGGCCGGAGTTCCTCAACCGCCTCGACGAGGTGGTGCTGTTCGATGCCCTGACCCGGGAGCAGCTCAGCCTGATCGTCGACATCCAGCTGCGGCGCCTCAACGCGCGGCTGGCCAGCCGTCGGATCGCCGTCGAGGTGTCCGACGCGGCGAAGCTGTGGCTGGGTGAGGCCGGCTTCGACCCCGTCTACGGGGCGCGGCCGCTGCGTCGCCTGGTGCAGTCCACCATCGAAGACGACCTGGCCCGCGGCCTGCTGTCCGGCGCGATCAACGACGGCCAGACCGTGCGCTTCGACAGGGTGGACGACGGCATCGCCATCGTCGCCTGAGTTCGTCGGCGCCGGTCAGGCCCCGTCGTCGATCATTCGCACCAGCCGTACCCGCCGTACCACTTCTCCCCGGCGGTGATCAGGTCGACCACGGCAGGGTCGCCGGTCTCGTCGAAGGTGTTGGCGCTGAAGGAGAGCCACGAGTCGCCCTCGCGGAGGTAGAACAGGCTGTTCTCCTCGGTGAGGGCGGCTCCGTAGGCAGCCTTCAGCTGGTCCACAGTCTGGCCCAGGCGGAAGGTTGAGACGCCGCCCGCGCCGTCGGTGATCTTGACCTGCGGCGATCGCACGATGAGTTGGTCCATCACCGGGCTCGACCAGACGCCGTAGCGGTTCACGAACGAGTCCGGCGTCTCGACGGTGGAGCAGGTGCTCCCGTCCTCCCGCACGTAGCTCTTGTCCACCTTGAACCCCAGCGTCTTGGCGTCGAAGTCCGAGATGTCGGCTTGGAGGGGGCCGAAGCCGGTGGGGGTCAGGACCGCCCGGTCCAACACGATGCGCGGTACGGCGGTGACGGGTGGCACGGTGGGCGTGGCGAACAGGACCTGGTTGTTGAACACCCAGCCCTGACGCAGCCAGGGGGTGCCCCCCTCCGTGGAGACGTACCGGGTCCAGATGTAGCTGCGGCACGCCCCACGCCCGGTGGCGGCGGTGTCGCATTCGGTCCGCCATGGGCGGCCGGCGCTGACGAACTGCCCGGTGGTGGCCAGCGGGTTGCCCGCCCAGGCCGCGCGGTGGGAGGGCAGGTACGTGAGGTTGTTGAAGTGCCAACCGGTCTCATTGACGTACTGGGTGCCCTGTTGGACCACGATGGTGGACCACAGGTTCGTGGTGCAGCGCACGACGGTGGAGCTGTACCTGGCGCACGCGGTGCTCCAGAGCCGTCCGTTGACCCTCTGGTTGCCCGGCGTGTTGTAGACCGTCACGACCGGTCCGTTGGTGTCGTAGACGGGCGCGGCATGCGCCGGTGAGGCGGTGAATCCGGTCATTGCTGTGGCCGCCGCGACTGCTGTGAGGGCGACGCGTCTGATGAATCCCATGGCTCCCCCAAGGAGTTGATTCGGTGCTTTCAGCGTAGTCCTGCCGCCGACATTTCTGGGGGTTGGTGGGAAGGTACGCTGGTCCCCATGGCTGGGGACTTCATGCGCATCGGGGATGCTGAACGCGACGACGCTGTCGGGATGCTCCGCGAGCACCACGCCACCGGCCGGTTGAGCTCAGAGGAATTCGACGACCGGATGTCGCGCGCGCTGAGCGCCCGCACGGAGAGCGACCTGACGTCGCTGTTCCTGGACCTCCCCAACCCCAAGCCGGGTAGCCCGTACCCCGCCTCGGCGCCGTCGCCGCAGCCCGTGGTGCCGCCGGTCTACGGCTACGACCTCAACACGCAGGGCTACGGCTACGAGCAGCAGCCCATGCCGTACGCCGAGCCCAATGCGCCTGTCCAGCTGGGGAAGCCTCCGCGGCCCTGGTACGCGCAGTGGTGGATGATCTTCGTGGGCATCGCGCTGGCCGGGGCACTGGACTGGGGCTTCCTCGTGGTGCTCATGGCGCTGTGGATCTGGCTGATCTACCCCATGGTGTTCGAGAACCGACGCGGCCTCAGCGCGGCGCCGAGCATGGAGCCGCCTCGCCCCCTGACCTACTCGGAGCGCGAGTACGTCATGGACGAGGTGCGCGCCGGCCGCAAGATCAACGCGATCAAGCGCTACCGCGAACTCACCGGGGCGGATCTCCGCACGGCGAAGAACACCGTCGACTCCTGGGGCCGGCAGATCGGCCGCTAGCTGGTTCCGCCGCCGGGCAGGAACAGTCGTTCATCACCTGAGTTGGCGTTGTAGAACCCGACGCCGTGCTTTGCCGCCAGCGAACGACCGGTCCTGGCCGCCTTCTCGGCCTCGCCGTCGGGGCAGCTCGCCAACGTGGCGGTGCGGCCGAAGCGATACGTGGTGGTGCCGTCGTCGTCGGCGTAGGGGCCGTTGAGGGCGGGGAAGTGGCCCGAGAAATCAGAGAACCAGTTGCGGAGGGCGACGGTGCCCGAGTCGGGGTCGTCGTCGGGGGTGCTCTGCTGCTGGAACCAGGCGACGAAGGCGTCGTCGTCGGTGGGAGCGCCCACGGGATTGAACACGGCGATGTCGTAGCTCATGTGCCGACGTTAGTCCCCCCTGTCTGGGCCCGTGGGGGGAATGGTTGGATGGGTCCATGGCCAACCTCCACGATGTGCGCCGCGACTACACCGGCGCGCCCCTGCCCGACGATGTCGCCTCGGTCGAACCCTGGGGCCTGCTCGACGACTGGGTCAACGACGCGCTCGCCGTCGGGGAACCGGAGCCCACGGCAGTGACGCTGGCCACCGTTGACGCCGACGGTCGTCCGCAGGCGCGGATCGTGCTGCTGAAGGAGATCTCGCCGGACGGGCTGGTGGTCTTCACCAGCTACGAGTCGGCCAAGGGTCGGGAGTTGGCTGAGCACCCCGTCGCCTCCGTGTCGTTCTGGTGGCCGCTGCAGATGCGGCAGGTCCGGGCGGTCGGCTCGGTGACCAGGCTGGCGCGGGACAGGTCCGAGGAGTACTTCGCCAAGCGCCCCCGCGAGAGCCAGTTGGAGGCGTGGGCCTCGCACCAGTCGTCACCGATCGGCTCCCGTGACGACCTGGTCGCCGCGGTGGAGGAGGCCAGGCGGCGTTTCGAGGGCGGGGACGTGCCGTGCCCGCCGCACTGGGGCGGGTACGTGCTCAGCGTCGACACCTTCGAGTTCTGGCAGGGGCTGCCGGGCCGCCTGCACGACCGGGTGGTCTGCCGCCGCGCCGCCGACGGGTGGACGAACGAGCGCCTGCAACCCTGAGGGCCTTTCCTCCAGCTATGTGGGTGTGCGGGCCTCGCTCCATGGGGGAGGCCTGCACCCCCACATAGGTGGAGAAATGTGACCTCGGTCAGTCTGCTGCTGCGAGACCCGCGATGACCCGCAGTTCTGAGACCTCGGGCAGCGACCAGTCCACGTCGGCGTCGTCCTCGGGGTACGGCTCCATCATGTGCGAAAGGTACGAGAGCTGCCCGTCCTCGATGTCGAGCATGAGCACGTGGGTGGCGCCGTCGCGCGTGAACGTGGCGCTGGCCGGGAACGTGTAGCTGTCCAGCAGCGTGGGGGGAGCCTCCGGGTCCGGCACCAGGAGGAAGTGGCCGTCCTCGTCGCGGCACACGGCGTCCTCGAGTTGGACGCGCAGCTCCTCGCTGCCGTAATCGTCGACGGCGTCGAGCAGCGCGGTGATGACCGCCCGCGCCTCGGCCGGGAGCGGCTCCAGCGTTTCCGGGAGGGGCTGGCCGAACTCGTCGAACCCGTCAGCATCCTCCTCCGCGGGCTCGGAACCCTGCGCCAGGGAGACCGCCATCATCGAGGCGAAGACACCGGCAGCGGCCCAGATGCGGGGGCGCTTGATGCCCAGTCGCTGCAGCTGCTTGATGGACCAGGCGTCGCTGCGGGCCAGGAGATCCTGCGCACCGTAGGTCACGCCGGCCGTGCCGAGCGCCAGGCCGGTGCTCAGGCCGGCGGGGCGGTAGGTGCCGTCGTCGGGCAGCGCCACCTCGGCGGCGGTGCCCCCGGCCATGGCCAGCCAGTAGGCGTGCTTCTTCCAGCCGCTGAGGCGGTTGGGGTCGATCAGGGTGATGCCCGCCCACGCGGCGGACTTCAGAACTGCAGTGGCGAGAGCGGAGCGACTGATGCGTCGGGTCATGCCCGCCACACTAGTCCCCACCGCAGGGGGCTCGTTCTCCCAGATAGCACTCGGGGCGTGACCGGCCGCAGCCGCCAGGGCATCAGGCCGGGCGCAACTCCAACAGCAGCGCGCTCTCGCCGTCCTGCAGCAGCCAGATAGCGCCCTCGGGGCCCTCCTCGACGGCCCGGATGCGGGCGCCCATCGGCCAGGTCTCCTGTTCGGTGGCGGTCTCGCCGTCCAGCTTCACCCGCACCAACGCCTCGCCGGAGAGGGCGCCGAGGAAGGCGTCCCCCGTCCAGCCGGGGAACAGGCTGCCCTGGTAGATCATCAGCGAACCGGGCGAGATCGACGGGGTCCAGAACACCTTCGGCGGCTCGAAACCGTCGCCGGAAGCGTGGTCCGGGATGGGCCCGCCGCCGTAGTGGGAACCGTTGGAGGCGGCCGGCCAGCCGTAGTTGAGGCCAGGCATGATCAGGTTGAGTTCGTCGCCGCCCTCGGGCCCCATCTCCGACGCCCACAGGCGGCCGTCGGCGTCGAACGCCAGGCCCAGGGGGTTGCGGTGCCCCATGGACCAGAACTGCTGCGCTGCGGGCGCATCCTCCTGGAAGGGGTTGTCGGGGGCCGGTTGTCCGTCGAGGGTGAGGCGCAGGATCTTGCCGAGCGTGTTGTCCATCTCCTGCGCCGGGTCCATCTTCTGGCGGTCGCCGGAGCTGACGAAGAGGTGGTCGCCCTGGATGGCCATGCGGTGGGAGAAGTGGCCGTCGCCGTCCACCTTCGGGGTCTGGGCCCAGATCTTGGTCACGTTGCTCAGCGTGGCGGCGTCGACGTCGAGCGTGGCCGTGCCGATCACCGCGCCCGACCCGCCGTCACCACGCTCCACCCAGGAGAGGTAGACGGTGCCGTCGGTCTCGAACGTCGGCCCGGCGACGATGTCGCCGAAGCCGCCCTGGCCCGCGACGGCGACCTCAGGAACGCCGCTCACCTCGCGCACGGTGCCGTCCGGCGAGCGCAGCTTCAGCGCCCCGGTGCGCTCGGTGATGGCCAGGAGATCCGTGCCCGGCAGGAACTCCAACGCCCACGGGTTGGTGTAGGCCTCATGCTCCGTGACGGCGAACTCGTGGGTCTCGGGCACCGGCTCCGTCGACTCCGCGGTGGGCGATTCCGCGACGGTGGGCTCCGCCGCCGTGGACGACGCCTCGGGGGCGGCCGGTGACGGCGCGGACGGTGCGGAGGTGGTGAAGTTGGGGGAGGTGGCGGGAGTGGGCGCCGGGTCTCCCGGCCTGGGCTGCTCACCCGGGCCGGTGCAGGCGGCCAGCGTCAGTGCGGCAGTGAGGACAAGCGGTGCAAGTACTCGCATGTCACGACGCTACCAGCCGGTCCGGCGGGCGCGTCACACCCGCTGGGTCAGCTTGCGCCCAGCCGCATCCAGTGGTCGCCGCGGGCGCGCAGACCCAGCGTGAGAGCCCGCAACCCCATGAACCCGACGGCGAACGCGAGCCACAACCACGTGAGACCCGGCACTCCGGCGTCGACGGTGAGCGCACCGAACGCCAGGGGAGCGTAGCCCAGCAGCGTGATCACCCCGGCGATGGCCAGGTAGCGGCCGTCCCCGGCGCCGATCAGCACGCCGTCGAGGAGGAACACGTAACCGGCCAGCGGGAGCGTGACGGCGATCAGGACCAGCAGCCAGGCGACGAGCGTGCGGACCGCGTTGTCGGGTGCGAAGAACGCCGCCACCGGTTCCCGGACGAGCACCACGAGCACGCCGATCACTGCGCCGCCGCCCACGGACCACCAGGTCATGAGGCGGGTGGAGTCGCGGGCCTCCTTCGGGTTGGCCGCCCCCAGCGCCGTGCCGATGATGGTCTGCCCGGCGATGGCGAGCGCGTCGAGGGCGTAGGAGAGCAGACCCCACACCTGCATCACGACGTGGTGCGCGGCCAGTCCGGCCGTGCCCTGCCGGGCGGCGATGTAGGTGGTGATGAGGAGCGCGATGCGCAGGGTGACGGTGCGCAGCAACAGCGGGACGCCGACAGCGAGGCTGCTCATCATCTCCGTCCACGACGGGCGGAGCCTCGCCCCTGCGGCGCGGGCCTTGCGCGCGACGAGCAGGGCCGCCGTCGCGCCCAGCGCGGTTTCTGCCAGCGCGGTGCCGAGGCCTGCGCCGCCGATGCCCATCTGGAGGCCGACGACGAGCGCCACGTTGAGCACCAGGTTGAGCGCGGCGCTGCTGATGGACAGCACCAGCGGGGTGCGGGCGTCCGCGAGCCCGCGGAAGGTGCCGGTGGCGGCGAGCATCACGAGCATGCCCGGCAACCCGGGGAGGGACCAGCGCAGGTACTCCACCGCCTGGGTGTGCACGTCGCCCGTCGCCCCCAGCGCGGTGGCCAGCAACGGCGAGGCGATCCAGACGAGTGCGCCCACCGTCGCCCCGATGAGGCCGGCCAGCCACATGGCCTGGACGCCCAGCTCGATGCCCCGGCCGCGGTGACCGGCGCCGATCTGGCGCGCCACCACGGACGTCGAGCCGTAGGCGAGGAAGATCATCAGGCCGGTGGCAGTGGTGAGCAGGCCGGAACCGATGCCGAGGCCGGCGAGCGGAACGGTGCCGAGGTGGCCCACGATCCAGGTGTCCGCCAGCATCATCAACGGCTGGGCGACCAGCGCGGCGAAGGCGGGCACCGCTAGGGCGAGGACACGTCGGCTCAAACTCATGGCGGGGGCGAGTCTATGCCCCTGTCGCGGCGCCTCATCTCCGACGCCTGCCCGTTGGGACCGGCGGTTCAGTACCCGCGTTTGGTGTTCCAGTCCCAGATGTACCAGGCGTAGATGATGTTGCCGATGCCGCCGGTGAGGAAGAACAGGAGCAGGTGCACCCAGAACGAGTTGTACTTGCGGTATATCGCGACGGGCCCGCTCTGGTTGACGAACACCTGCTGGACCGGGGCCATGGGTTGGTGTGCGTACATGGGCGGCGGGTAGGGCGGCGGCATCTGCGGCGGGCCGTAGGGCGAGGGCGCCAGGTGGGGCGCGGCGTAGGGAGGCGGTGGGGGAGTCTGCAGCGGGGCCGGCGACGGGACCGCGGGCAGGCTGGACGCGGGGCCGGGCTTGGGTGCGGGCAGATCCGAGAAGAGCGAGGCCAGTTCCCCGAGCGTGCGGGCCGTCAGCGCGTTGCCGATCCGTTCGTTGAACTCCTCGGAGCTGAGCCTGCCCTGCTCGGCATGGGTCTGGAGGAACCCGACGGCCTCGTTGCGTTCCAGGTCTCCGATGCGGAGCTGCAGGTTGTCCATGACCTCAGGCTAGCTGCGTAGGGCGACAAAATCCCCGCGCCCCACGGAACGCTCACCATCCCCGGCCCCGGGGGCCGGGCGAGTCCTCCATGGTGTCGTCGGTGAAGGGCAGCGCCCCGCCGGGCCAGCGCTGCGCCGCGTGCCCCGTGACCCAGCGGTAGCCGAAGAGCCGGCGCCCGGATTCACGCTCGATCGGCCCGGTGTCGGGCTTGGTGTCGGACGCCCACATCAGCAGGTTCCCGAAGCGTCGGCCCTTGTAGACGTCGTTCTCCATCCCGATCATCGAATGCTTCCACCGTTGGTTGAGCCCGCCGGCGAGCTTCCGGGCCCACTCGAAGGGCGCCTTGTCGGTGATGTTGAAGATGACGACGGCGTCGCCCCTGCCGATGCGCCGCAGGTCGTCCAGCGCCTGTTGGGTCACCAGGTCTCCCGGCACCACGAGTTCCTTGAAGGCATCGACGATGATGACGTCGGCCCACTGCGAGGGCATCGCGGCCAACCCCGTGCGGCCGTCGACGTCGCGGACCTTGATCCCGGAACGGCTGGGCAGCGGGATCTTGCGCCGCACCTCCTCGGTGAGCTCGACGTCGGGCTCGCACACCACCTGGGCAGTCTCCGGCCGGCGGTGGGCCACCCAACGCGGGATGGTCATGCCGGCGCCGCCGATGTGGACGACGCGGAGCCGCTGGTCCGCAGGTGCCCGAAAGGCCGAGTGTTCCAGCAGCAGGGAGATGTGCGCCACGTACTCGAACAGGAGCAGATCCGGCTGGTACGGATCCACGTAGGACTGCGACGTGGGGCCGAACCGGACGTAGTACGCCCCCATCGTTTCGGGGTCGGGAAAGAGTCGGTCAGCCACCTGGAGAGCCTAGCCAAACCTCAGCGGCGGCGCTCGGGGAGCGCCTCGGGCGGGGCCCGGGGAGCCGGTTCCTGTCCACCGGTATACCGTTTTCCCCGCCCCTTACCTACGGTGCCGTAGGCTTGTATGCATGACCACAACGGGGGTCATCGCCCCTCAGCCCCAGACCACGTCGGTCGCGAAGCGCGTTCTCGGCGGTGTCCGGAAGGGCGCCCGCAGGGTTGCGGAGGCCATCGCCACCCCGCTTCTCCCCGAAGACTTCCTCGACCTCATCAGCCCACTGGGCTCCGGTGCCGAACTCCGCGGCCGGGTGCTGGGCGTGCGCGCCGAAGGCCCCAACGCCACCACCGTCACCATCCGTCCCGGCAGGGGTTGGCGCCCCCACACGCCCGGCCAGTACGTCCGCATCGGCTTCGACGTGGACGGCGTGCGCCTGTGGCGCGCGTACTCCCTGACCAGCCCGGTGAATGCGGACACCTTCACCATCACGGCACGCGCCATCCCGGACGGCAAGGTCAGCAACTTCGTCCGCAGCCTCGCCCCGGGCACGTTGCTCCACCTGGACCAGGCCGAAGGCCTCTTCACGCTGCCCACGCCCACCCCGCCCGCCGCGCTGTTCCTGACGGCGGGCTCCGGCATCACGCCCATCATGGGCATGCTGCGCAACGACCCCCTGCCGGCGGATGTGGTCATCGTCCACTCCGCCCCCAGCGAGGCCGAGGCGCTGTTCCTCCCTGAGTTGCGTCGCCTCGAGGCGGCTGGCCGCCTGCGGCTGGTCACCCGCTTCACCGCCGTCGACGGCATCCTCACGCCCGACCAACTCGACTCGGTGGTCCCTGACTGGCGCAGCCGCGACACCTGGGCCTGCGGCCCGGCCGCCATGCTCGACGACGCGGAGGCCCATTGGGCCGCCGCGGGCTTGGGGGAGCGGTTGCACACCGAACGCTTCCGCGCGGCCATCATCGCCGTCGGCGACGGTGGCGCGGTGACCTTCGACACCTCCGGCGTGACGGTGGACGCCGACGCCGCCACCACCCTGCTCGACGCCGGCGAGGATGCCGGTGTCCTGATGCCCTCCGGATGCCGGATGGGCATCTGCTTCAACTGTGTGTTGCCGCTCACCGGGGGCAGCATCCGCGACCTACGCACCGGGGAAGTCACCACGGCTGATCCCCAAGACCCTGTACTCGTCCAGACCTGCGTATCGGCTGCTGCCGGGCCCTGTCACCTCACCGTTTAGGACATGCCATGACTGCCACCACGGAAGTTCGCTCCAACCGCATCACCGCCAGCACACCGCAACAGCGCGCCGAGACCTCGTCGACGGGGCGGCGCAACCCCATCGCCCACCTCAGCCCGGCAGACATCGAGGCCATCGGCCGCGAGCTCGACGAGCTCCGCGACGAGGTGCTCAACAGCCGCGGCGCCAACGACGCCGACTACATCCGCGGCGTCATCCGCCTCCAGCGCATGCTGGAGGCGGGCAGCCGCGTCATGCTGCTGTTCTCGAAGTTCCCGCCGGCGTTCATCGCGGGCACCGCGGGGCTGACGTTCGCCAAGATCATCGAGAACACCGAGATCGGCCACAACATCCTCCACGGCCAGTGGGACTGGATGCGCGACAAGAAGATCCACTCCAGCACGTGGGAATGGGATTTCGCGTCGCCGGCGGAGCAGTGGAAGCGCTCGCACAACGTCGAGCACCACACCTACACCAACGTCGTCGGCATGGACAACGACCTGGGCTACAACATCATGCGCGTGGACTCCGGCCAGGAATGGGAGCTCAAGCACCTGTTCCAGTCCGTGACGAACTTCTTCACCATGCTGTTCTTCGAGTACGGCATCGCCGCCTACGACATGCAGATCAAGGAGTGGAAGGACGGCAAGCGGTCCACGGCCGAGTTCAAGGCAGACCTGACCGCCACGCTGAAGAAGATCGGCAAGCAGTTCAGCAAGGACTACGTCGTGCACCCGCTGCTGTCGGGCCCGTCGGCGTTGCCCACGCTGGCCGCCAACGTGATCGCCAACACCCTGCGCAACATCTGGACCCACTCGGTGATCCTGTGCGGGCACCTGCCTGAGGGCGTCGAGACGTTCGAGACGGAATCCATCGAGGGCGAGACCCGGGGCGAGTGGTACCTGCGGCAGATGCTCGGCTCCGCCAACATCACAGGCTCGAGGGTGATGCACCTGATGACCGGGCACCTCTCGCACCAGATCGAGCACCACCTGTTCCCGGACATGCCCAGCAACCGGTACCCGCAGATCGCGCCGCGGATCCAGGAACTGATGGAGCGCCACAACCTGCGCTACGTCTCCGGCCCCCTGTACAAGCAGGTGTTCTCCGCCTGGCGCACGGTGCTGCGCCACTCGCTGCCGGACAAGCGCGAGGGCTCCAGCCGCCTGCGCGAGGTGGCCGGCGCCGCACGCGACGCCGTCGGTGAGGTCGTGCGCAACACGCGCGGCATGTGGCTGCCCCGTCGGGCCGCCGTCGCGTCGTAGGCGACTATCCTGTGCTCCGACCGCCGTTGAGGGCATAGGAGGTGCGCGTCGTGCGCGAAGACCGGCCGAGTAGCCATCAGCAGTTGGGGCGAACCTTCATCACGCAGCAACGCGTGATCGCCCTGCTGAGCTTCTTCCTGCCGGTGTCGCTCATCGGCTGGAGCCTGATCAGCGGTGAAGGCCTCCGCGGCAGCATCTCGGAGTACTACTACACGCCCATGCGCGACGTGTTCGTCGGCACGCTGTGCGCGCTGGCGCTGTTCCTCTGGTCCTACCGCGGCTACCACCCCACCAACCCGGAGCTGCGGGCCGATCGGATCGTGGCCAAGGTGGCCTCGATCGCCGCGGCCCTCGTCGCGCTGGCCCCGCTCCAGCCGCGGCAGGCGGAGTGGGACTGCACGGTGCTGCAATGCGTGATCGGGGTGAGCACCACCTACTGGCTGCACAATGTCGCCGCTTCGGTGTTCCTGCTGGCGCTGGCGACCTTCTGCCTGATCCTGTTCCCCCTGAGCGCCATCCCGGAGCATGACCTGGGGCCCCGCCTGGTGGCCTACGGCATCAGCGGCGCCACCATCGTGATCTCGGTGCTCCTGATGGTGCTGTGGACGTTCCTGCCCGTGGAGATCTACTTCATGCTGGGCCGCTACAAGCCCATCCTGATGTTGGAGACGATCGCGCTGGTGGCCTTCGCGTGGAGCTGGTTCCTGCGGAGCCGCGCCGTCGAGCACGCCGCGCTCGCCCGGTTCCGGCCGCCCGAAGAGGTGGCGGCCTGACCCGTCGTCGTCGCGGCGCGAACGGGGCGGCGTCAGTCGCCCTCGGCGTCCTGCCTCGGCACGAAGCTGAGCACGCCGCAGTCGTGGCACTGGACGGCGTCGCCGTCGAGCAGCGCCTGCACGCCCACCTGCTTCTTCCACTCCAGGTACCGCGCGCGGTCCAGGTGCGCCACCTGGGCGGGGTCGATGACCTCCACCTGGTAGCTGTCGCACTCCGGGCATTGGGGCGTGGCGTCGAGCCACTGCACCTCGAAGTCGTCTCCCATGAGGCTGAAGTTGCCGCATTCCGGGCAGTCCCAGCACATGAGGATGGTTTCCGGGTCGATGTCGTAGCGATTCACCAGATCATCGAACGACTGGGGGTCCACCGCCCGAAGGTCCGTCGGGTCCATCCAGGTGACCGGTGCCTCGCAGTAGTCGCAGACCTTCTCCGACATCAGCTGCAGGATCTTCTGCGCCTCTTCGTCGTCCTCCAGGGAGCGCAGGAATTCCTCGTCGACGACGACCTCCTCGTCGGCGACCGGGGGATCTGTGGGTTCAATCGTGGCCATGGGTCAGTCCTCTCAGTGCTGGTCGCGCTGACGGGCCTGTTCCTTCAGCACCTTCTGGTGCGTCTCGCGCTCGTCGACGAGCCAGCCCGGCGGGTTGGCCAGCAGCTCGCCGATCTCATCGCTGGTCAGCGCCTCCTTCACGCCGGAGCGGGCTAGGCCCGACTTCGAGACCCCCAGCTTCTGCGCGACGACGTCGCGGGGGAACGGGCCGTTGCGGCGCAGCTCCACCAACCACTCCGGGGGGTCGTCGCGCAGCGCGTCGACCTCTTCGCGGGTGATGGGGGTGGTGCGGAAGTCCTCGGGCGCGGCGGGCAGGTAGATGCCCAGTTTGGCCGCTGCGGTGATCGGCTTCATCGTCTGGCTCATGCCCGAAGCGTAGCCCTGCAGTAGCCTCAACGCATGACAGCAGCAGACGACGGCGGCCTGCGCATCGGCTTCGTGCCGGGCGTCACGCTCACCAAATGGCGCCGCATCTGGGGCGAGCGGTTCCGCGAACCGCTGGAGGTGACGGAGATCACCGAGGCGGAGCAGCGGCGCGCCGTGGTCGCCGGCGACGTCGACCTGTGTTTCGTGCGGCTGCCCATCGACAAGAACGGGCTGCACGTCATCCCGCTCTACGAGGAACAGCCCGTGCTGTGGTTGAGCAAGGACCACCTCCTGGCGGGGCTGGACGAGGTCACCGCCGAGGACCTGGCGGAGGACGGCACGCGGGTGATTCACGACGCGGAGCCGGAGAGCGTCGACCTCGCCGCCTACTCCGCCGCCGTGCTCCGGGTGCCGATGTCGATCGCGCGCTCCGGTAGCCGGAAGGACATGGTCTATCTCCCGGTCGTCGATGCGGAGCCGACCACGGTCGGGCTGGCCTGGCGGGTGGACAACGAGCACCCCCGGATCGAGGACTTCATCGGCGTGGTGCGCGGCCGCACGGTCAACAGCACGCGGACGGCCCAGGCCAAGGGGGAGAAGCCCCCGAAGGAGCAGCCGCGCGCGGCGAAGCCTCCGCAGCCGAAGGGTCGACGGAGCCCACGCCGCCGTTGACCGCGGAGGCTCGCCGCCCAGTGGTGTCCGCTGGGACGGGCTCAGGGACCGCGAGGCGGGGGCATCCTGCAAGAATGGGTCCGTGGCGACTCGGGTGATCAGGGAGAAGCGGGGCATCTCCCCGTTCCTGCTGCTCCTCGTGACCCTGCTCGTCGTGATCCTCGCGGTGGGCGGGTACGTCGGCTGGCAGGTCTGGGGGACCACTGCGTTCGCCCGTGACCGTGCCGTCGACGAGATCACCCGGCTCCGCACGGAATGGGACGCGCCGCTCCCTCCCGAATTGCAGCAGGAGGATCCCGCCGCCCCGCCGCTCATCGCGGAGCCCGGCATGCATGAAGCCAACTGGCTGCTGCGCATTCCGGCGTTCAGCGCGGAGTGGCCGATCATCGCCGGGGTCGAGCCCACGGATCTCAACCGGGGGGTCGGCTGGTACCCCGGCAGCGCGTTGCCCGGCCAGTTGGGCAACTTCGCACTGGCGGGCAACTGCGTGACGGAGGGGGAGCCCTTCCGCCGCCTTCTCGAGTTGCGGCAGGGCGACGAGATCGTCGTCGAGACCCGCACCGCCACCTTCACCTACGAGATCGTCTCGGCCCCCGCCGAGCTCACCGTCGGGGCTGACGACAACTGGGTCCTGGAGCCGGTCCCCGGCCACCCCGACGTCGTGCCCCACCAGGCGCTCATCACCCTCACCACCTGCGAGGATCTGTTCCCCACCCCGGACCGGGCCGTCGGCTTCGGCACCCTCAGCGACACGGAGAAGAAGACATCATGACCGACCGCACCGAACTCATCGAGCACGTCCAGAACCTCGCCGTCGTGCACGGCAAGGTCACCCTCGCCTCCGGCAAGGAGGCCGACTACTACGTCGACATGCGACGCGTGACGCTCGACGGCGCGGCCGCCCCCGTCGTCGGCCGCGTGATGAACGACCTGGTGGCGGACCTCGACTTCGACGCCGTGGGCGGCCTCACGCTGGGCGCCGACCCTGTCGCCACCGCCATGCTGCACTCGAAGGCCGCAGCCGGCGGACGCCTGGACGTGTTCGTGGTGCGCAAGGAGAGCAAGTCGCATGGCATGCAGCGCCGGATCGAGGGCACCGAGGTCTCGGGCCGCCGGGTGCTGGTCGTCGAGGACACCTCCACGACGGGCGGCTCGGCCCTCACCGCCGTCGAGGCCGTGCGGGAGGCGGGCGCCGAGGTGGTGGCCGTGGCGGTGGTCGTCGACCGCGGCACCGGTGCGGCCGAGGCTGTCGCCGAAGCCGGGCTCGAGTACCGCTACGCCCTCAACCTGGCCGACCTCGGCCTCTGACCCCCTTTTCGGGACCCCATCCAATTGCTCCGGTGAGACCCTGCCCGTGGCTTCGCGCCTGCGGTAGCGTGATTCCCGAAGATAGGAGAACTTCGTGGACACACTGCTGATCATCCTGGCCGTGCTGGTCGTCCTCGCCCTCGGCGTGGTCCTCTGGGGCGTTGCGGCCTACAACGGTTTCGTCAAGAGCCGCAACCTCATCCAGGAATCCTGGCGCCAGATCGACGTCGAACTCAACCGGCGCTACGAGCTGATCCCCAACCTGGTGGAGACGGTCCGCGGCTACGCGGCGCACGAGCGCAACACGCTCGAGCAGATCACCGCGCTGCGCAACCAGGCCCGTGCGCTCGCCGGCCAGAGCGGCGGCCAGCCCAGCCAAGAGCGCGCCGCCGTCGAATCCGAACTGACCCAGGCGGTGCACAACCTGCTGGTGTCGGTGGAGGCCTACCCGGATCTGAAGTCCAACCAGAACTTCATGCAGCTCCAGCGCGAACTGACGGACACGGAGGATCGCATCGCCGCCTCGCGTCGCTTCTACAACGCCAACGTGCGTGACTACAACACGCGCATCGAATCGGTGCCCAGCAACATCATCGCCGGGTTCGCGAAGTTCGAGAAGGCCACGTACTTCGAGGTCAACGACCCGATGGTCCGCCAGGCCCCCGACGTGAACTTCGGCGAGATCTCCCAGCGCCCCGCTGCCGCCCCCGAGCAGCAGCAGCAGCAGATCGCGCCGCAGCAGCAGTACCAGCAGCCGGTCCAGCCGCCGCAGCAGCAGATCCAGCAGCCGCAGCAGCAGCCCGCGGATCGGCCCCCGTTCGAGAACTGAGCCGCCCGTGAGCAGGCAGACGCCCCTTCGTCGTAGCGACGGAGGGGCGTCTTCCGCTTTCGGCTCTCCCGCCGTCGGCCCCGACCCACGTCGCGCCCGGCCGTCGGCCCCGAATCTGGATTCAGCGTCGTGCGCGACCTCAGATCTAGATTCGGCCCCCACGCCACCCCACCCCAAATCTGGATTCAGCGTCGTCAACCACCCCAGATCTTGATTTGGCGCCATCGCCCCAAACCAGACCCCCTCGCACCCCAGGCGACACGCCGCTCCCACAAGGGACTTTGGTGAAAACCGTCAGACATAGTTGAAACCTCAATCAAAGACTGTTAGAGTTTCAACTACCACCCCGGAAAGGAAACACTATGTCCCTCAACGAACTCCACGGCACCTTCGTCCTCGACCCCGCCCACACCACCTTCTCCTTCGTGACCCGCCACGCGATGGTCACCAAGGTCCGCGGCTCCTTCGAGAAGTTCGAGGGCCAGGCCGTCATCAACGCCGACGATGTGAAGGCCAGCACCCTCGAGGTCACCATCGACGCCGCGTCGATCAACACCCGCAACGCGGACCGCGACGGCCACGTCCGCTCCGCCGACTTCTTCGATGTCGAGAACTACCCCACCTGGACCTTCAAGGGCACCGACTTCTCCATCGAAGGCGACACCGTCAACGTGACCGGCGACCTCACCATCAAGGACGTCACCAAGTCCATCACCATCCCGCTGGAGTACCAGGGCTCGGCCCTCGACCCCTTCGGCAACACCCGCGTGGGCTTCGAAGGCTCCAAGCAGATCCAGCGCTCCGACTTCGGCCTGACCTGGAACGCAGCCCTCGAGACCGGTGGCTTCCTCGTCTCCGACAAGGTCGTCCTCGAGTTCGAGATCTCGGCCATCAAGCAGGCCTGATCTCCCCAGATCACCACAGGAACGCCCCGGTGACCACACCGGGGCGTTCTTCTGTCTCTGCTCAGGGGAGCGGGTCAGGAACCGTAGCCGAGCGACTCGTATTCGGGGTGCTTGGCCATCCAACTCTTGACGAACGGGCAGATCGGCAACACCTTGCGGTCGCCGGCCCCGCGCACGTCGTCGAGGGCGCCGCGGACGAGGGTGGAGCCCAAGCCCTTGCCCTCGAAGGCGGGGTCGATCTCCGTGTGGGTGAACGTGATGAGCTCGTTGCTCAGAATGTAGTCGGCGAAACCGGCGAGGTCGTCGCCCAGCCGGATCTCGTAGCGGTTCTGCTCGGGATTGTTGGTGACGGTGGCTTTTTCGGTCATGTGTCGACGATACGTCCACCTGACATACTGGAGTGCATGCCATGCTGTGACACATCGGAGGGGTCCCAACGTCTGCCTCTCAGAGGTAAACCGAGATGACCCCTGTTGTATCCCTGCTCGTAGGCGTCCTGGTCGTGCTCCTGATCACGGTCGCCACCGGCTATTTCGTGGCGCAGGAGTTCGCCTACGTCGCCGTTGACCGGTCCAAGTTGGGCAGCCGCGCCAAGGCCGGCGACGACCGCGCGGCCCGCACCCTCGAGATCACCCGCCGCACCTCGTTCATGCTCTCCGGCGCCCAGCTGGGCATCACCGTCACGGGACTGCTCGTCGGGTACGTCGCGGAGCCGCTGATCGGCCAGGCCATCGGCTCCCTGCTCGACGGCGGGGCGCTCACCGCGGTCAGCGTGGCCATCGGCGGATTCGTGGCCATCGGGTTCTCCACGTTCGTGCAGATGCTGATCGGCGAGCTGTTCCCCAAGAACTACGCCATCGCCCGCTCGACGGTGGTGGCGGACGCGCTGACGCCGTCGACGCGCATCTACCTGGCCGTGTTCGGCCCTATCATCTGGGTCTTCGATAAGGCGGCCGAACTGCTGCTCCGCGCGCTGCGGATCGAGCCGGTGCACGACGTCGAGTCGGCCGCCTCGGCCACAGATCTCGAGCGCGTCGTCGCCGCCTCGCGCGAATCCGGGACGCTGTCGCCTCAGCTGGCGCACATCCTGGACCGGATCCTCGACTTCCCCCGCCGCGACCTCGACCACGCCATGAACCCCCGCGTGCACGTCGACGTGGTGCGCGCCGACGCCACCATCGGCGAGGTGCGCAACCTCATGGCCACCGGCCACACCCGCTACCCCGTGGTGGACGAGCATGATTCGGTGATCGGGGTGGTCCAGTTGGCAGATGTGCTGCGCACCGGCCGCGCCCTCGACGAGCCCGTGCTGCGCATCGCCCGCGAGCCCTTCCGGCTGCCGGACCTCACCAAGCTGCCGGACGCCGAGAACCAGCTGCGCGCCGCCGGCGAGCAGATGGCCTGCATCATCGACGAGTTCGGCGTCTTCGTGGGCGTCGTGACCCTCGAGGACCTGGCCGAGGAGGTCATCGGCGAGCTGACCGACGAGCACGACCCCGACAACCCCGATTACCTCCCGCAGTCCGACGACGGCGTCTGGGTCATGCCCGGCGACGTCCACGTGGACGAGGTGGAGCGCGCCATCGGACTCAAGCTCCCCGGCGGCGACTTCGAGACCATCTCCGGCCTCATCATCCACTCCCTGGGGGACCTGCCGGAGGAGGGCGCCGTCGTGAACCTCGTGCTGGAGCCGACGGCGGCGCAGCGTGCCATCGACTCCCACTCCCCGGCGCACCTCGTGCGCATCGAGGTGCTGGCCGTGGAGCGCCACGTGGCCTCCCGCGTGCGGATCTCGCTGCCTGAACTGGGGGAGCAGAAATGACGTTGCTCGAGACAGGCATGAGCGGCTGGACCGTCACCCTCTGGACCGTGCTGATCATCGTGCTGAGCGCGTTCTTCGTCGCCGTCGAATTTGCGCTGATGGCCGCCAAGCCGCACCGGCTGGAGGAGCGGGCGGGCACATTCGCCGGCCGCGCCGCCATCAAGAGTTCGCATGAACTCACCCTGGTGCTGGCCGGCTCCCAACTGGGCATCACGGTGTGCACGCTGGCGCTCGGCGCCATCACCAAGCCCGCCGTGCACCACGCGCTGACCCCGCTGTTGGAGGTCACCGGGCTGCCCGCCGCCGTCGCCGACGTCGCGTCGTTCGTGCTGGCGCTGATCATCGTCACGTTCCTCCACCTGGTGGTCGGGGAGATGGCCCCCAAGTCCTGGGCCATCGCGCACCCCGAGGAATCCTCGGTGCTGCTGGCGGTGCCGATGCGGGCCTTCATGTTCGTGGTCCGCCCCATCCTCAAGGCGATGAACGCGATGGCCAACTGGCTGGTCCGCAAGGCCGGCGCGGAGCCCGTCGACGGGCTGTCGGCCACGCAGGACGTCGCCGGCCTGCGTCACCTGGTGGAGCATTCCGCCAACGTCGGCGCCCTGGAGGCCAGCTTCCAGTCGTCGATCACGTCCGTGCTGACCCTGCGCGAGCGCCAGGTGCGCGAACTGGTGCCGGAGGGGCAGGAACTGGCCGCCATCCCGGTGACCGGCACCCTGGCGGACGTGCAGATGGTGACGCGCAACCACGGCCACATGCGGGTGCTCGTCCGCGACGGTGGAACCACCGTCGGCATCGTGCACGTCCGCGACACCCTGGACGAGCCGGACCTGTCGCGCCCCGCGATGGACCTGGCCCGCCCGCCCGTACGGCTGCCCGCGGACACCGGTGTCGCCACCGCGCTCAACCAGCTGCGCCTGGCCCGCACCCAGATCGCCGTGGTGACCGACGGCGACCTCGAGATCGGCATCGTCACCCTCAGCGACGTGCTGCCCGGGCTGATGCCCACGGGCATCGTCCAATCCGTCGATGCGGGCTGAGCCGCTATCCTGCCGGGCATGACCGACGAGCCCCACGACCCCACTGCGCCAACCGTGGGAGTGGGGCCGCACCCGGAGCCGTGGCCGGACGACGAGCGCCTCGACGCGGAACTGCTGCGCGACGGCGACCGCCGCAACGTCATCGACCGGTACCGGTACTGGAAGCTCGAGGCCATCGTCGCCGATCTTGACCGCACCCGCTCCCGGCTGCACGTGGCCATTCAGAACTGGGAGCACGACTTCAATATCGGCTCAATCGTGCGCACCGCCAACGCGTTCAACGTGGCGGCCGTCCACATCGTCGGGAAGCGACGGTGGAACCGACGCGGCGCGATGGTCACGGACCGCTACCTCCACGTCCACCACCACGAGGACGAGGCGTCGCTGCTGGCCTTCCTCGCGGAGCGCGGCGTCACGGCTGTGGGCGTCGACAACCTGCCCGGTTCCGTGCCCCTGGAGACGGCGGAACTCCCCGCCGACTGCTGCCTCGTCTTCGGCTCCGAGGGCCCCGGCCTGACCGACGCGATGGTGGCGGGCTGCGAGCAGTTGGTGGCCATCACGCAGCACGGCTCCACCCGCTCGATGAACGCCGGGGCGGCCGCGGCGATCGCGATGTACCACTGGCAGTTGCAGCACGGGCCGGCCTCAACCGGGGTGGCGCTAGCATGACCTCCATGCAGCAGCAGGGACAGCGATTCGCGGCCGGGCTGACGCCACTGCCCACGGCGGCACGCGTCACGAGAGCGCGGAGCACCATGCGGTGGCGCGTGATCTCGACGGTGGTTTCGCTCGTTCTGCTGGTGGTGTTCTGGTTCTTCTTCGGCCGCGACTGGTCGCTGGGCTGGACCATCGGCATCGCCGCCCTGTGGCTTGTGTCGACGGTGTTCTGGCTCGTGCTGTCGGCCGTCGGGCTGAGCAACGCCAAGAAGGATCTGGCCGCCATCACCGACGGAGTGGCCTTCTATCTGGACCCCAAGGGCGTCGAATTCGTCCACCCCACCGCAGTGACGGTGCCGTGGGCCGAGGTGACGGCGCTGAAGCTCGCAGGCCACAACTTCGGCGCCGGGCCCAACCTCGTCGTCGAGGCCAACGGCCAACTGGCGGCCAAGGTGCCCGTGGCGTTCCTCGACGCCGCCCCGGCGGTCATCGACTCCGCCGCCCAGGCGTACTCGCTGGGCCGGGTGCGCCTCGACACCACGGCGCTCGACAACCTGCTCTGACCCTCCGACACGATCCCAGCGCCCCGGGAATGTCCGGGGCTACAACCCGGACCCAGACGGTGTGGTATTCAGCCGACGCGATAGGCTGGGCGGGAACCAGCTTTCATCGAGAAAAAAGGGGCTCCCATGCCAGTTGCAACTCCTGAGGTCTACACGGAGATGCTCGACCGGGCCAAGGCGGGCAAGTTCGCCTACCCGGCCATCAACGTCTCCTCTTCGCAGACCCTCAACGCCGCTCTCCAGGGCTTCGCCGAAGCAGGCTCGGACGGCATTCTGCAGGTCTCCACCGGCGGCGCCGAGTACTTCTCCGGCCCCACCATCAAGGACAAGATCGCCGGCGCAGCCGCTTTCGCGGCCTACGCCCAGGAAGTCGCCAAGAACTACCCTGTCAACGTGGCTCTCCACACGGACCACTGCCCGAAGGACAAGCTGGACAGCTTCGTGCGTCCGCTGCTCGCCATCTCGGAAGAGCGCGTCGCCCGCGGCGAACTGCCGCTGTTCCAGTCGCACATGTGGGACGGTTCCGCTGTTCCCATGGAGGAGAACCTGCAGATCGCTGCTGAGCTCCTCGAGCGTTGCGCCAAGGCCAACATCGTCCTCGAGATCGAGGTCGGCGTCGTCGGCGGCGAAGAGGACGGCGTCGAAGCCGCCATCAACGAGAAGCTCTACACCACCGTTGAAGACGGCCTGCGCACCATCGAGGTCCTCGGCCTCGGCGAGAAGGGCCGCTACATGACGGCCCTCACCTTCGGCAACGTGCACGGCGTGTACAAGCCGGGTGCCGTCAAGCTGCGCCCGGAGCTCCTCAAGGAGATCCAGGACGCCGTCGGCGCCAAGTACGGCAAGGAGAAGCCGTTCGACCTCGTGTTCCACGGCGGTTCCGGCTCCACCGCGCAGGAGATTTCCGACGCGGTTGACCACGGTGTCATCAAGATGAACATCGACACCGACACCCAGTACGCCTTCACCCGCCCGGTCGTCACGCACATGTTCAAGAACTACGACGGTGTGCTGAAGATCGACGGTGAGGTCGGCAACAAGAAGCTGTACGACCCCCGCGCCTGGGGCAAGGCAGCCGAGGCCGGCATGGCCGCCCGCGTGCTCGAGGCCTGCCAGCAGCTCCGCTCCGCCGGCCAGTCGTCCAAGTGACGCCTCGCTGACGCACTGAACAGAACTGCGGCCGGTCCCCTCGGGGGCCGGCCGCAGTTGTTTTCCGTCAGATCAGCGGAACCGGACGATGTTGTTGAGGATCTCCTTCGTCACCCAGGTGTACTGGGTGCCGCCGGCCGCCGTGGGCAGTGCCGCGATCACGCTGGCGCTCAGGTAGGTGCGGCAGCCGCCGCGGCCCGTGGCGGCGGTGTCGCACTCGGTGCGCCACCTGCGGCCGTCGGCCGATGTCCAGGCGCCGTTGCGGGCCAACGGGTTCGTGCCCCACTGGGCGCGCGTCATCCGCGGCAGGTAGGTGAGGTTGTTGAACACCCAGCCGTTCGTCTGGGTGAACACACCCGCCTTGGCGGTGACGGTGGTGGCCATGATCATCGTGCGGCAGCGCACCGTCTGCGAGTACGGCTCGCAGGCCGTGAACCATTGGCGCCCGTTGACCATGTGCAGCCCGGGCGTGTTGTACACGTCCCGCACCTCGGGCTTCGGGGCCGCGGTGGTGGGCTTCTTCGTGGGCGTGGGGCTGGGCTCCGGCTCCTCGGTGGGCTCGTCGAGCCACTGGAACGCGGGCGAGGTCCACACCTCGGTCCTGGCCGGGAGGTCCGAGTTGGTCACCCGGATCCGCAGCACGTACTGGCCCTGCGGGGCCGGCACGAGTTCGCCGTCGGCATCGATCAGCAGGCCGTCCCACGCCGCGGAGTTGCCGTCGGGGGAGCGCCACGGCGTGAGCTCGGTGTACACCTCCTGGGCGCTGGCCTCGATCGGCGCTCCGGTAGCATCCGCCTCGAGCACCGACAGTGTCACCGACGACGCCGGGGTGGCCAGCAGGAAACCGACCGCGGGCAGCGCCCATTCGTTGTAGGGCATGGGTTCCTCCACCGGGCTGAACGACGGCGTCATGTCGACGCACAGTCGCCCCTCCCGCTGGAGGCAGTCCCACAGCACGCCCAGGAAGGGCGGGGACTGGCTGTCGTCGCCCAGCACCAGCGGCGCGGCGCTGTAGTCGCCCTTCATGCCGGCGAAGGGGACCTGGATGGAGTGGCCCTCCGTCGTGAACCGGAGGTAGCCGCTGTAGATGGCGGTCTCGGCCGCGGCCTCCGGGGCGTCGATGGTCACGTCCACGGTGGCGCTGCCGCCCGCCGGCACGGTGATCGTCGGCGACGAGAAGGTCACCTGGGCCTGTTCCTGCGTGAAGTCCGGCCGGTTCTGCAACCTGGATTCCCCCCAGGCGACAGACGTGGTCACGGCGTCCTGATGCGTGGCGGTCCACGTCACCGCGGCGTCCGTGGCGTTGGTCAGGGTGAGCGTCTGGCGGAACGGGCCGTCGGCCGACTGACCGGTGGCGAGCTTCGACGGCGTGACCAGGTGTTGCTGCGTGATCGCCCGGTCCACATGGATCAGGCCCGCCCCCTGCCGGTGCGCGCCGTCGAGCACGCCGGATTCCGGCATGAAGGAGAAGGCGGCAGGGGTCGCGGTGTTCTGCAGCCTCGTGCGGACCTCGGCGGGAGTGGCGGCGGGGTCGCCCTGCAGTAGCAGCGCGGCAGCGCCCGCCACGTGCGGCGACGCCATCGACGTGCCGGACATCAGGGCGTGGCCGCCCATCGCCAACGGCATCGTCGAGTAGACGTTGCCGCCCGGCGCCCCGAGATCCGGCTTGAGGCCGAGTTCGGCATCGAGGCCCCACGAGGTGAACACCGAGGCCAGGCCTGGGGTGTAGGGGTTGGGGTCGTCGATGAAGGTACCCGGCACCGTGACCGTGACCGGACCCTGCTCAAGCGCCGCCTGCACCTGGCGTCCCGCGTCGGAGAGGATGCCGATGACGGGCGCGCCGTCGCTCCACACCCAGTCCCAGAAGTACTGCTTGTGCAGCACGACGCCGATCGCGCCGGACTGGAGCGCGAGCTGGGTGCGTCGTTCGATGTCGCAGCCGCCGTCGCCGGAGAAGAACGCCACCTTCCCGGCCAGCGTCGGGTCCGGCTTGCACTGCAGGGGGTCGCTGAAGGTGGCCAGTTCGCCGGTGAAGCCCGTCGGCACCGGGGCCTCGGACACCACGGTGTAGCCGGAGCGGATGGCCTCGCCCGCGGCGGGAGTGAAGACCACCTCGGGGGTGGAGATGCTGGTGGCGTCGAACGAGGCCACGGAGATCGCCTTGGCGGCCACAGACGGGGCGCGCAGCGTCTGGGTGCCGAACTCGCCCTCGTTGCCGGCGGCGACCACCAGCACCACGCCGGCGTCGACCATGCGGTCACCGGCCTGCGAGAGCGGGTGGTTCGCTGAGCTCTGCAGCGGCCAGCCCAGGCTCATGTTGACCACGTCCATGCCGTCGGCGGTGGCGCGCTCCATGGCGTCGAGCACGATGGCCATGGTGGTGTCGCCGCTGCAGGTCAGCACCTTGTAGGCGCCGAGGGTGGCTTCGGGGGCGACGCCCACCACGTCGCCGGCGCCGCCGACGGTGCCCGCCACGTGCGTGCCGTGGCCCAGGCAGTCCATGGGGTCGCCGTCGGGCGTGATCTCGCCCACCTCGCCGAACTCATCGGGGAAGGACGTCCAGTCGTCGCCGATGAAGTCCCAGCCGTAGGCCACGCGCTCGGTGGGGAACGTGGTGGTCTCCGAACCGGTGCCGCCCAGGTCGGGGTGCGCGTAGTCGATGCCGGAGTCGATGATGCCCACCTTGACGCCCCTGCCGGTGGCGCCGAGCTCGCTCTGGGCGCGGTCCGCGCCGATCATGGCGAGCGTCGGCCTGGTGGCGGAACCCTCGGCCGACGGAGGGGCGGCCGGCACCCGCATCGCCAGCACCGGGTGCACGGATTTCACCGAACGCAGCCCGGCCAACTTCCGGGCCTGGGCGTCGTCGGCCTTCACGGTCACGCCGTTGAACAGCCGCGTGTAGATGCGGCCCACCTCCGCGGGCAGGCTCGCGGCACGCGCCTCGGCGGTGAAATCCGAGCGGTTGCGTTGGAGCTGGGTCTGCCGGCCGCCGGAGGCGGTGGGCTGGGAGCGGAACTCGACGAACCATTCGCCGGTGGGCCTGGTCCTCCCCAGGTCTGCGGCCGGGTTGGTCACGTAGTCGGCGAGGTTGCCGAGGTTGACGGGCGCGGGGGCCTCGTCGTCGGCGCGCGACACCGCGGGGGAGAGTGCGAGAGCAGCGACGACGAGCGAAGTCATCGCCGTGCGCCACCAACGTTGCTGGAACATGGCGTCCTTCCGTTGCCAAGAGATGAGCACAACCTACTGGTCCGCGGCCCCCCTCGTCTCCGCCCCAGGTCTAAAGGGCCCGGCGCCCACGGGATGACGCGAAAAGGGGGCCCGGCGACCGTGTCGCCGGGCCCCCTCTGGGTGCTTCAGGTGCCGCTGGTCAGTTCTTGAAGCGGACCATGTTGTTGAGGATCTCCTTGGTGGCCCAGCGGTAGGCGTAGCCACCGTCAGCCGCCGGGTAGGCCTCGATGACGCTGGCGGTGATGTAGGAGCGGCAGCCGCCGCGCCCCGTCGTCGCAGTGTCGCATTCGGTGCGCCACGTGCGGCCGTCGGTGCCCTTCCAGGTGCCGTTGACGGCCAGCGGGTTGGTGCCCCACTGCGCCCGCGTCATGTGCGGGAGGTAGGTGAGGTTGTTGAACGCCCACCCGCTGCGCGGCACGAACGAGCCGTCGTCGGCCTGGATCACGGTGGTGGCCCAGATCATCGTGCGGCATCGCACCGTCTGCGAGTAGTCCTCACATGCGGTGAACCACTTGCGGCCGTTGACCTCGTGCATGCCGGGCGTGTTGTACACGTCGGCCGGCAGCTCGGGCGCAGGCGACTTCGTGACGGTCACCGTCGGCTTCGCCACCGGCACCGTGGGCGACTTCGACGGCGTGGGCGTGGGCGACGCCACCGGCGTGTTCTTCCAGCCGAAGGCCGCCGACGTCCAGCTCTGGCTGCCGCCGTCGCCGTCCGCCGCGACGCCCGTGACCTGGATCACGTAGTTGCCGGGCGTGGCCGGGACGAGCAGGCCGGCGTCGTTGGGCAGCTGGCCGTTCCACGTGTACAGCGACTCGAATTCGGAGCGTCCCAGGTGGTCGAAGCTGAGCACCGTGGCGCGGCTGGCGTCGATGGGGTTGCCCTTGGCGTCTGCGCGCAGCACGTCGATGGTCAGCTTCTGCACCGGCACGGCCTGGTGGAAGGCCACCGTCGGCAGGTCCTCGCCGCCGGTGAAGATGCGTCCGGCGTCGACGATCTCGTAGTCGACGTCCGGGTCCACGCACTGGCCCTCGTCCCAGAAGGAGCAGGCGGTGATCTCGACCACTGCCGGGAGGTCCCAGATCTCCGGGAAGATCTCGAGGTTGCCGTAGTCGCCCGCCATGCCGGCGAACGGCACGGACACGGCGGTGGCTCCCTCGTCGGAGGTCAGGTGGACGAAGCCCGAGTACTGGGCGCCCTCCGGGGCCTCCGGGTCCGCGTTGATCGTGACGTCGACGGTGGCCGCGCCGCCGGCGGGCACGGTGACGCTCGGCGCGGAGAAGGACACCTGCGAGGCGAACAGGTTGTAGCCGACGGTGTTCTGCGTGCCGTCGCCCCAGTCCGGATCGGTCTCCAGGTAGGTGCTGAGCGCGTCCTCGTAGGACAGCGCCCAGGTGACGGGGGCGTCGGTGACGTTGGTGATGGTCAGCGTCTCGGTGTGGGCGCCGTCGGCGGATTCGCCGGCGGAGATCTTGCCCGGCGAGACGACGAAGCCGTCCTGCAGTGCCCGGTCGACGCGGATCAGGCCGGCGCCCTGACGGTGGGCCGCGTCGAGGATGCCCGCATCGGGAAGTTCGGCGATCGCGGCGGGCACGGCGCTGTTCTGCAGCCGGCTGCGGATCTCCGCCGGGGTCATCGACGGCGCGTTCTCCAGCATGAGCGCCACGGCGCCGGCCACGTGCGGCGCCGCCATGGAGGTGCCGGACAGGGTGGCGTAACCGTCGGCCTTCTCCAGCGGGTAGGTAGAGCGGATGGACCCGCCCGGCGCGCCGAGATCCGGCTGCAGGGTCAGGTCTGCGGCCAGACCCCAGGAGGAGAAGTCCGAGATCAGCCCGCCGGTGGGGTTGGGCTGCTGGCTCTCCCCGCCGGTGAACTGGATGGTGGCGGGGAGCGCGCCCACCACGGAGGTGCCCACGGCCTGGGTGACGGTGACCACCGGGATGGTGATGGTCACCTCGCCCTCGACGGTAGCGTTGATGAAGCCGGGCTCGTTGTTGTAGATGACCAGCGCCTCGGCGCCGGCGGCCTGGGCGTTGGCGGCCTTCTGGTGGAAGGTGCAGGTGCCGCGCTGGGCGATGGCCACCTTGCCGGTGAGATCAGCGGCCTCCGCCTCGCAGTTCAGCGGGTCCGTGGTGCGCGCGACCGGCAGGTTGTTCAGCGCCGACGTCGCGTCGGGCGAGCCCGTCGCGCCCAGGAAACCTGCGGAGACGGGGCCGTTGGCCGTGGTGAACAGCACTTCGTCCATGGTCACGTGCGAGTTGTCGAAGGACGCCACGTTGATGGCGAGGCCGGCCGTGCCGGGAGAGCCGATCGTCATGGTGTACCTGTCGCCGGCGTTGCCGGCGGCGTTGACCACCACGACGCCGTTGCGCACGAGGCGGTCCGAGGCCTTGGAGGTGGGGGCCTCCGGCCAGGAGTCGTAGTCGGCGCCGAGGCTCATGTTGACCACGTCCATGCCGTCGGCCTCCGCGCGCTCCAGCGCGTCGAGGATCACCTGGTCGTCCACGGAGCCGTTGCAGCCGAACACGCGGTAGGCGCCGAGGGTGACGCCAGGGGCGACACCGGTGACCTCACCGTCGGCGCCGACGATGCCGGCCACGTGGGTGCCGTGGCCCTGGCAGTCGTCCGGGCGGCCGTCGGGCTTCGGGACGGGCTGGTAGGAGGTCGACGTCGGGTCGGCGTTGTAGTCGTCACCGACGAAGTCGTAACCGTAGGCCACCCGCGCGCTGGGGAAGGCGGTGGAGCCGTTGGTGCCGCTGCCGCCGAAATCCGGATGGTCGATGTCGATGCCGGTGTCGATGATGCCCACCTTGACGCCCTCACCGGTGAGGCCGAGCTCGGTCTGGGCGATGTCCGCGCCGGTCTGCGCGATGGCGGTGATCAGCCGTGGGGTGACGTCCTGCGGTTCCGGCACGGAGAATATGCGCACCGGGTGGACGGCCTTGACTCCTGGGAGCTCTGCGTACTGCTCGGCGGTGGCGGTGTCAGCGGTGACGGCCACGCCGTTGAAGAGGCGCTCGTAGTTCCTGATGACGTTCGCGGGGCGGCCCGCGCGGCGCGCCTCCTCGGCGAACGAGCGGTGTTGACGCTGGATCGTCGTACGGCTGCCGCCGCTGGCGGTGGGCTCGCTCTCGAACTCGACGAACCACTTGGTGGCGTTCAGCCAGCGGGCGGTGCGATCTTCGGCGGCGGCGCTGTCGCGCGGCACACGCAGGTCCGGGTCTCCGGGGTCTGCTGAGGCGGTCAGGGGTGCGAGCCCGACGATGGCCGCAATGGCAACCGTCGCTGCGCGCCTCCAGGCGGAGGGCAGGGGCATGGGTTTCTCCTCGCAATGGTGGTCTGGCTGGCAACCTAGCGGTTCGTCGGGCCAGCCACGCGGCTTCCGGGCAGGTGGTGTCATCGAAGGCATGGCCCGGGGGACGGCTGAATCGGCGGCGGTGTCGTATCCGAAGAGCGATGAGTCACGGTTTGATAACAAACCCTGCATCAATCGTGGAGGAGTGCTAGCGTTAACATCGTCGTTCAGAGAGCCGCATAGTTGCGGGATTTCCGGCGAAAGTACGAAGGAGTACACGTGAGCAAACTTCTTGAGCTGAAGAACGTCAGCAAGACGTTTCCAGGCGTCAAAGCGTTGCAGAACGTCCATTTGGACCTCAACGCCGGCGAGGTGCTGGGCCTGTGCGGCGAGAACGGTGCCGGCAAGTCCACGCTGATGAAGATCCTGACGGGCATCTACACGCCGGATCCGGGCGCGGAGATCTGGCTGCAGGGCCAGAAGGTCACCGTCCGCGACGTGAACCACGCCCGTGATCTGGGCCTGAGCATCATCCACCAGGAACTCAACATGGTGCCGGACCTCACCGTCGCCCAGAACCTGTACCTCGGGCGCCCCGGCAGCAGCAAGGGCGGCTTCGTCGACGACAAGGCACTCAACCGCGAGGCGAGCGAGCTCTTCGAACGCCTCGGGATGAGCATCCGCCCCACCTCCCGCGTCGGCGACCTCTCGGTGGCCCGGCAGCAGATGGTGGAGATCGCGCGCGCCCTGTCGTTCGAGTCCACCAAGATCCTGATCATGGACGAGCCCACCGCGGCGCTGACCATCTCGGAGACCGACGCCCTGTTCGGCATGATCCGCGACTTCGTCACCCCGGAGACCGGCCTGATCTACATCTCGCACCGCATGCCGGAGATCGAGGAGATCACCGACCGGGTCTCGGTGCTGCGCGACGGCCAGTACATCGGCACCGTCACCACCGACGAGGTGGAGATGCGCGAAATCATCTCGATGATGGTGGGCCGCGAGGTCTCGGGCGACGCGCGACCCCGCACCACCGTCGACAGCGACGAGGTGCTGCTCAAGGTGGAGAACCTCAACACCAGGAAGCTCCTCCACGACATCAACTTCGACGTGCGCAAGGGCGAGGTGCTCGGCTTCGCCGGCCTCGTCGGCGCCGGCCGCACCGAGGTGGCCCGGGCCGTGTTCGGCGCAGACCCCCGCACCTCCGGCGACATCCACGTGCACGGCAAGAAGATCAACATCCGCTCCGCCGCCGACGCGGTGCGCGCAGGCATCGGCTACCTCTCCGAGGACCGCAAGACCTACGGCCTGCTGCTCGAGCAGGACATCAAGTACAACGCCGTGCTCGCCGCCATGAACGACTTCAGCATCGGCGGGTTCGTCCTCGACGGCAAGATCCGCACCGTCGGCAAGGAGTTCTCCGACAAGCTCAGGGTCAAGACGCCGTCGGTCAACCAGCTCCTCGGCAAGCTCTCCGGTGGCAACCAGCAGAAGGTCGTCATCGCGAAGTGGCTCGTGCGTAACTCCGACATCCTCATCTTCGACGAGCCCACCCGAGGCATCGACGTGGGTGCCAAGGAGGAGATCTACGACCTCATCGAACAGTTGAGCGCCGCGGGCAAGGCCATCATCGTCATCTCCTCCGAACTGCCGGAGGTGCTGCGCGTCTCGCACCGCATCGTCGTGATGGCGCACGGACACATCACCGGCATCCTCGACAACGAGGACGCCACCCAGGAAAGCATCATGGAGCTCGCCACCCTCGGCAAGGCTCAGTTGAAAGGAACCGCAGCGTGAGCACTCAAGCCACCACCAAGCAGACGACGAGCCCCGTCCAGGGCTACCTGAAGTCGTCGCTTCAGCAGATTTTCGTCTTCCTCGCGCTGGTCCTGATCTACATCGTCTTCATGCTCGTGGCGCCCAACTTCGCCACGCTCGGCGTCGCGCTGGACATCGTCTCCCAGTCGGCCTACGTCGGTGTGATGGCGTTGGGCGCGACCTTCGTGATCGCGACGGCCGGCATCGACCTCTCGGTCGGCACGGGCATGAGCCTGGTCGCCGTCGCGGCGGGCGCGTTCCTCGCGGCCGACCCGTGGCTGAACCTGCCGCTGGGTGCGGGCCTCGCGTTGACCATCCTCGTGGGCGCGTTCATCGGCCTGATCAACGGCTTCAACATCGCCTTCCTCGGCCTACCACCGTTCATCGCCACGCTGGCGATGATGATGGCGGCCCGCGGCCTGGCGCTCGTCGTGTCGGACAAGCAGACCATCAGCATCAAGAACCCGCAGTACACCTGGCTGTTCAACGGCGAACTCATCCCCGGCCTCAAGAACGCCATCTTGTGGTTCATCCTCTTCGCGATCATCGCCGGCGTCATGCTCAACAAGACGCTGCTGGGCCGCTACGCCATCGCCATCGGCTCCAACGAGGAGGCCACCCGCCTCTCCGGCGTCAACGTGCGGTTCTGGAAGACGATGGTCTACGTCACCGCCGGCGTCTTCATGGCCTTCGGCGCCATCCTCTACTCGTCGCGGTTCGGCTTCGTCCAACCCGCTGAAGGCGTGGGCTTCGAGCTCAACGTCATCGCCGCCGTCGTCATCGGTGGCACCTCACTCGTCGGTGGCCGTGCCAACATCATCGGCACCGTCGTCGGCGCACTCATCATGGAGACCCTCCGCAAGGGCCTCCAGATGATGGGCATCGCACAGGAATGGCAGCTCGTCGCCACTGGCGTCGTCGTCCTGCTGGCCGTGTTCATCGACAACGTCCGCCGCGCCAGAGCTGCTGCGGTCTGACCCGCCCCCCGTCCACCACTCACGCACAACAACACCCTGTACCGGGAGGGCGGTCCTCCCAACAACCGAAAGGAACCGCTATGCGCATGTTGCGCTCCGCACTGGCTCTCGGAGCCGTGCTCAGCCTGGGCCTCACCGCCTGCGGCACGTCCACCTCCACCGAGACCGAAGCTCCCGCCCCGGCAGAGGAGACCAGCGCTTCGGCACCCGCGGAAGAGACCTCGGCCCCGGCTGAGGAAGAGTCCCCCTCCGAATCCGCTTCTGAAGAAGCCCCTGCGGACGGCGATGTCCCCAAGGGCGACGGCACGCAGACCATCTACCTCGTCTCCAAGGGCTTCCAGCACCGCTTCTGGCAGGCCGTGAAGGAAGGCGCTGAGCAGGCCGGCGAAGAGCTGGGCTACAAGGTTCAGTTCGTCGGCCCGCAGGACGAGACCCAGGTCACCGAGCAGCTCAACCAGCTGAAGACGGCCCTGGACTCCAAGCCCGCCGCCATCGGCTTCGCCGCCCTCGACTCGGGCGCCGCTTCGGATCTCCTCAACGAGATCGAGGCTGCGAACATCCCGATCATCGCCTTCGACTCCGGTGTCGACTCCGACATCCCGCTGACCACCGTCTCGACCGACAACACCGCAGCCGCTGAGAACGCCGCTGAGCACATGGTCGAACTCATCGGTGGCTCCGGCCAGGTTGGCCTGATCTGCCACGACCAGACCTCCGCCACCGGCAAGCAGCGTTGCGACGGCTTCCAGAACTGGATCAAGGACAACGCTCCTGACGTCACCGTTCTCGAGCCCCAGGTTGCCGGCGCGGTCGACCTCGCCGCCAACACCGCCAAGTCCATGATCCAGGCCAACACCGAGCTCAAGGGCATCTACGGCACCAACGAGGCCGCCGCCACCGGCGCCATCCAGGGCGCCAAGGAATCCGGCGCTGACGTCGTCGTCGTGGGCTTCGACTCCGGCAAGACCCAGATCGAGGCCATCAAGTCCGGCGACCAGGCCGGCGCCGTGACCCAGGCCCCCGTCAAGATGGGCTACGAGACCGTCGTCGCCGCCATCAAGGCCATCAACGGACAGGAGCTGCCGAAGGTCATCGACTCCGGCTTCGCCTGGTACGACGCCTCGAACATCGAGGATCCCGAGATCGCCGCCAACCTCTACGAGTGATGCGTGAGGGTGGGCCCGCCCGGGCCCACCCCACCTCATGAACAATCCCTAGGGGCGCCTGTCCGCGTTTGCCTGCCTCGCGTGGGACACGCAGACAGGGGCCCCTTTTCATCCGACGCAGCCACCCGGCCGCCTGCGCGGAGCACACCGTGCCGGAAACCTGAACCACTAGTAACGAACAAAGAAGGTGTGATTCGTGACCAACTACCCGAAGATCGGTATCCGTCCCATCATCGACGGCCGGCGTAACGGCGTGCGCGAGGCGCTCGAGGACCAGACGATGGGTATGGCGCTGCGCGTCAAGGAACTCTACGAGTCTGAGCTGAAGTACCCCGACGGCACCCCCGTCCAGGTGGTCATCGCCGACTCGACGATCGGCCGCGTGCCGGAGGCCCAGGCCGCCGCCGCGAAGTTCAAGGCCGAGAACGTCGGCCTCACCCTCTCGGTCACGCCGTGCTGGTGCTACGGCTCCGAGACCATCGACATGGACCGCACCATGCCGCACGCGATCTGGGGCTTCAACGGCTCCGAGCGTCCGGGTGCCGTCTACCTGGCCGCCGCGCTGGCCGGCCACGCACAACTGGGCATCCCCGCCTTCGGTATCTACGGCGAAGAGGTGCAGGACGCCGACGACGAGTCCATCCCGGCCGACGTGCGTCAGCGCCTGCTGGACTACGCACAGGCCGGCCTCGCCGTCGCCCTGATGCGCGGCCAGTCGTTCCTCTCCATCGGTGGCGTGTCCATGGGCATCGCCGGCTGCGTGGTGAAGGAGGAGTTCTGGAACTACTGGCTGGGCATGCGCAACGAGTACATCGACATGGTCGAGATCGAGCGTCGCATCAACCTGGGCATCTACGACAAGGACGAATACGAGGTTGCGTACACGTGGGTGCGCGAGAACCTCAAGCAGGGTGAGGACTTCAACCCCGAGGAGTGGCAGCGCTCCGCCGAGGACCACGAGAAGTGGTGGGAGTGGAGCACCAAGATGGTGCTCATCGGCCGCGACCTGATGATCGGCAACCCGAAGCTCGCCGAGATGGGCTTCGAGGAGGAGGCCGTCGGTCACGGCGCGCTCGTCTCCGGCTTCCAGGGCCAGCGTCAGTGGACCGACTACCTGCCCAACGGCGACCTGATGGAGACGCTGCTCAACACGCAGTTCGACTGGAACGGCAAGAGGCAGCCCCTCATCCAGGCCACGGAGAACGACAACCTCAACGGCGCGTCGATGATGTTCAACTACCTGTTGACCAACACGGCGCAGATCTTCTCCGACGTGCGCACCTACTGGAGCGCGGACGCCATCGAGCGCGTCACGGGCCACCGTCCCGAGGGTCGCGCAGCGGCGGGTGTCATCGACCTGCGCAACTCCGGCGCCACCACCCTCGACGGCACGTTCGCCGCCAAGGACGCCGACGGCAACCCCTGCATCAAGCCCTGGTGGGAACTCAGCGACGACGACATCCAGGCGATGATCGACGAGACGACGTTCCATCCTGCCAACACCGGCTACTTCCGCGGCGGTGGCTTCTCGACGCACTTCCGCTCCGCCGGTGAGGTGCCCGTCACGATGACGCGCATCAACTGGGTCGACGGCCTCGGCCCGGTCATGCAGATCGCCGAGGGCTACACCGTCGAACTGCCCGACGAGGTGGCCAAGACCATCGAACTGCGCACGGATCCCGGGTGGCCCACCACCTGGTTCGTGCCGAACCTGACGGGCGAGGGTGCCTTCACCAGCGTCTACGAGGTCATGAACGCCTGGGGCGCCAACCACGGCGCCATCTCGTACGGTCACATCGGCCACCAGCTGATCACGCTGGCGTCGATGCTCCGCATCCCGGTGAACATGCACAACGTGGAGCGCGAGCGGATCTTCCGCCCGAAGAACTGGCTGGGCTTCGGCACGGCTGACCTCGAGGGAGCAGACTTCCGCGCCTGCGCCCAGTTCGGCCCGATGTACAACTAGTAGCGCTGTTGGTTCCCTGGGCCGGCCGTGCGCGGCTGGCCCAGGGAACGCGCACCACCATCCAGGAGGAGAGAAGTGTCCACCGTCACCGCCCTTGCGGTTGATCTCGGGTCGTCGACCGGGCGAGTGATCGCCGGCACGTTCCGCGACGGCCGCATCGAGGAAGTCGAAGTCCGCCGCTTTCCCCACGAGGCGCGGATGCGCGACGGGTACCTCTCCTGGGATCTCGATGTCATCTGGGGCGAGGTGGTCGAGGGGCTCCGCGACGCCGTCGCCCGCTTCCCCGACGCGGTGAGCGTCTCCGTCGACACCTGGGGAGTCGACTACGTGGCACTCGGCGACGACGGCGCGGCGCTGACTCCCGGCCGCGCGTACCGCGACGAGCGCACGATCCGCACCCATGAGGCCTTCCGCGAGCGCCTGTCCGACGAGGCCCTGTGGGCCGCCACCGGTATCGCGCCGGCCACCATCAACACCGCGAACCAGCTGTTCGCGCTCCTTCAGGAGGAGCCGGAGGTGGCGGCCAGGACGTCGCAGATCCTCCTGCTGCCTGACTACTTCACCTATCTGCTGTCCGGCGCCCGCGGCTGGTCGCGTTCCCACGCGTCGTCGTCGGCGCTGATCCGCCCAGGCGCCCACGAGTTCTCCGACGAGGTGTTCGAGGCGCTGGGCATCCCGCGCTCGTGGGTGGGCGACGTGACGAGCGAGCTCAACGTGGTGGGCCGGTGCATCGTCGAGGGGCTCGAGCAGCTCACCGTGGTGCGCGCCGGGGCCCACGACACAGCCTGCGCCGTGCACGCGCTGCAGCGCGACGTGAGCCAGGACTCGTACTTCCTGAGCTGCGGCTCATGGTCCGTGCTGGGCGTGCTGCGCGACGAACCGCTGCTCTCCGACGAGGCCCGCGCGCTGGGCCTCACCAACGAGGCCCGCGCCGACGACGGCCTGCGCCCCCTGTTCAACATCACCGGCCTGTGGATCCTGCAGGAACTCCAGCGAGACTGGGAACAGCAGGGCCGCACCCACGACATCGTCGAGCTCATCCGGCGGGCCGAGGCCTCGCCGTCGCTGGGTGCCACCATCAACCCCGACGAGCCGCAGTTCGTGCTGAAGGGCGAGATGGAGAGGCGGGTGCTGGACGCGCTCGCTGCCCAGGGTGTCGCCGTCGACGACCTCGACGAGGGGGCGGTCACGCGGGTGGTGTTGGAGTCGTTCGCGGCGCGCTACGCCCGCGGCATCGCCGACCTCGCCGCCCTCACCGGAACTCCCGCCACGCAGTTGAACCTGGTGGGGGGCGGGTCGCGCAACAGGTTGTTGTGCCAACTGACCGCCGATGCGCTGGGGGTGCCGGTGATCGCGGGGCCAGTGGAGGCCTCCGTGCTCGGCTCGCTGCTGGCGCAGTTGGAGATCATGGGCCACCTGGACCCGGCCAACCGCAACGACGTCATCGCCAGCACCGCCCGTACCGAGACCTTCGGGCCGCGGTCATGAGGGCCGGGCAGCAACGCGCCAACCTGCGAGACATCGCCGAAGCCTCCGGCGTCTCCATCCAGACCGCCTCCCGCGTGGTGCGGGGCGTCGACGTGGTGGCCGAGGCCACCCGCGCGCGGGTGCTGGAGGCCATCGAGCGGCTCAACTACCAGCCCAACCTCGCCGCCCGCTCCCTGTCGGCGGCGCGCACCGGCTCCGTGCACATCATCGACGCCGTGCCGCTGTTCCACGGACACGCCACGTCGTTCGTCGCCATCTGCCAGGCGCTGTCCAACCTCGAGTTGCACACGTCCACCTCCGTGTTCGGGTCGCCGGACATCGACCATCGGGAGCTGCACCACCTGGTGCCGGTGAGCGCCGACGGCGTGATCGTGCTCGGCGGGCGGGCGGAGTCGCGGCCGTGGATCGACACCATCGCCAGCCGCCTCCCGACGGTGTGCGTGGGCGAGACGAAGGACCTCCCGTCGCCGGCCGTCGGCGTGGCTGTGGACCACCGGGCGGGGGCGGTGGCCGCTGTGGACCACCTCATCAGCCGCGGTGCGCAGCGGATCCTGCACGTGGCCGGTCCGCAGGACTGGATCGACGCGCAGGAGCGCCTGGAGGGCTACAAGTTGGCCATGGACAAGGCCGGCCTCGAGCCCACCGTGCTGTTCGCCAACTCCTGGGACGCCTCCGCCGCGGCTGCCCTGGTGCCGGACCTGCCGCCGGACGTCGACGCGATCTTCGCGGCCAACGACCAGTTGGCGCTCGGCACGATGTCGGCGCTGCAGCTGGCTGGCCGCCGGGTGCCCGGCGACGTGCGGGTCGTCGGCTACGACGACGTGCCGGGTTCCGAGTGGTTCCTGCCCGGCCTCACCACCGTGCGGCAGGACTTCTTCACGATGGGGGAGCAGGCCGTGAAGGCGTTGAACCTGTTGTTGAACGGCGAGCCTGCGGAGTCGTCGTTGATCACGCCCACGCTGATCGTCCGCGGCAGCACGTAACCACCCGAAAGGAAGCCCCATGCTCAACGGCCCCATGATCCACCCCGAACTGCTGAACGCGCTCGGCCGCGCCGGTCACGGCAGCAAGATCCTCATCACCGACGGCAACTACCCCCACGAGACGGGCGCCAACCCGCGCGCCCGCCGCATCTACCTCAACCTCGCGCCCGGGCTGCTGAACGTGACGCAGATCCTGGACGTGCTGAAGCAGGCCGTCCCCATTGAGCAGGCCGGCATCATGGTGCCCGCCGCTGACGCCCCGCCGGAGCTGCGCCCCGAGAAGATCGACGCCCACGACGAGTACAAGGCGGCCCTGCCCGGCGTCGAGTTCGTGGAGATCTCCCGTTGGGACTTCTACGACGAGGCGAAGAAGGACGACGTCGGCATCGTGATCGCCTCGGGCGAGCAGCGCATCTACGCGAACCTGCTGCTCACCATCGGCGTGCGCCAGTAGTCGCTGGTTGACGCGCAGAGCGGGGTCAGGCCAGGTTGCCGGAAACCTCCGGGAACAACGGAGGCGTCCGCGCATCCACCCATGCCACCAGCGCGTGGAAGGCCTCGGTGTCCTCCGCGTCGATGCCGTCGCCCCGGACCACTTCGTGGGAGCGCCGGCCGACCGCGATCCAGAGGCGCGACGTGATGCCATCCGCCACCGGTGACTCAGGCAGGGAGTTGGGGATGGTGAAGAAGTCCGCCTCCGTGATGAGGTGGCGGAGCTCATCATCCTCAGCCTTGGTCAGCTGGTAGCTGTCGGTCTCGTAGGAGGTGGAGCGACCGGCGAGACCGCCGGAGACGGAGTAGCGCAGCCTGATCTCGGTGTCGGGACGCGGGTTGTCCCCCCGGGCCCGGCGCACATTGCCCTGCTGATCGGCGTGGTAGGTGAAACCGTCGCCCAACCGGATGAGGTAGCCCGGCGTGACCACGTCCGCGCACGCGTCGTCGTCCTCGGCAAGACCCAGGCAGGAATCGGGCCAGTCCCGCGCCTCCATGCCCTCCAGGGCGATGCCCTCCGTGGGGATCCGCAGGAGGTTGGCGGCATTCTCGATGGCGGCAGACAGTGCGACGACGGCGGGGTGATCAGCGGCGGTCATGGTGCGCTCCTAGCTGGGCGGGGTTGACGCTTCCAGGCGGTCAAGCGAGCCTAAGCCACCGGCCCCCGGCAAAGGAAGAGGGTTCGCATCTGCCTCATGTGCGCATGCTCCCGGTTAGGGTGGGAACACCCTCGCCAAGGGAGAAGGAGGACCCGCCATGCCCATCCCCACTCCGGACACCGAGCCTCTAGATTTCACGACCCTGGCCCAGGCCGACGACGGCCCCCGCGACCCCGTTTCGACGGTGCTGCGTGACCACGCTGCCTTCGTTGAGTTCTTCGATGGTGAGCCGCCCATGGAGCACCCGGTCGACTGGGACACGGAGGTGGTGACGGTTGTCGCGCTGGGCCCACGCGGTCACGGAGCCGGTGTCGCCATTGCGGAGATTCAGCTGCACACCCTGGGGATCCGCGGCGGCACGGTGGATGTGTACTTCCGCGAGGTGGCCGGCGAGGTTGACGACGCCACGGTCACCTACCCCTTCCACGCCGTCCGGTCTACTACCTTCGGTCACGCGTTCTTCCACCCCGTCGGGCCCGCCGACGTCCCAGCGGGCCTGTTCCGCGACTGGCGTGGCCCCATCCGCACCGACGACGACGGGGTCGGTGTCTACGTCCCACGGGAGGAGGCTCCGCTGTCACGCTCGGTGGCGGGATTCGCGGTGGACGGCAGCGGCTCCTTCGTCGCCGTGGACGACGCCCCCGGTGATGGCCCCGTCGAAGTCCCAGGACACTGGCGGCCCGCCGGGGACGGGGTGAGCGTCGAGCTCGAAGACGGCCGCGCCTTCACCCTCCATGTGGTGTCGGTGGACGAGCATGAGCTGCGCGCCCGAATCCATGGCGTCAGTCGGCCAGCACGATGACGAGTTCCGTGCGCATCGACTCCGGGTCAGCCTCGGGGGTGGGCTCGGTCAGGTAGATCTCCCAGAAGGGAAGCCCTGCCTTCCTGTGGGCAGACTCGACCTTCTCGAGGAAGACGCCCCAGGCCTCGCCCAGCCGGCTGTAGGAGCCGACGTGCGAGACCGTCGCGATGTTGCCGCCCGGAAGGACCGAGCCGTGGAGCGAGGCCCCGGATGGGGTTGTGACAGCGGTGGTCAGGGGGCGGTCGACCGGCACCCCCACCTCGAAGGTCGCATTCACTCCGGGCATGCGCTCGTACAGCGTGAACACCGGGCCGACCGGATGGAGCCCCTGAGCCTCCAGCGCGGGGAACAGCGCGGACACGGCGCCGTCCATCGCCTGGGACATGGCGGACAGCGGATAGTCGGTGAACTTCTGCACCACGGTGGGGATCTCCGCCACCTCCAGGAACTCCACATCGGTGCGGGCAGGGCCCGTGTAGTACGGGGCCGGGTGGGCTTCAGTCATGATCTTCCCCTCATTGGGATTCGAGCCGACGAGACGGCGTCGGCCCGCGTGGCCAGCAACTTTACCCGCGCGGATTGCGCGTGAACAGGCTTCTACCCACGCTCACTGCTCCACCCTCACCTCGATGGTGTGGTGCCCCGATGCACCGTCGGGCGCGACCGGTGTGCGCACGTCGGTCTGCGTGTCCCCCAACCCGTCGCTGGCCCGCACCGCGATGGTGTGGGACCCGGGCGTCGCGTCCCATTCGTAGACCCACTGGCGCCACGTGTCGAGGCTGAGGCTCGCGGCGAGGCGCGCCTCCTTCCACGGGCCGCCGTCGATGCTGACCTCCACCATCTCGATGCCGCGCGTTGGTGCCCATGCCACGCCCGCGATCGGCTGGCGCCCCGCAGCCACGCTGGACCCCGCGCGGGGGACGTCGACGCGGGACTGCGTCTTGATGGGGCCCTCGCGCGCCCATCCGCGGGGGATCCAGTACCCGGCCTCGGCCTCGAAGGTGGTCAGTTCGATGACGGACAGCCACTTGGTGGCCGAGACGTACCCGTAGAGGCCGGGCACCACGAGGCGGGCCGGGAAGCCGTGGAGGGCCGGGAGCGGCTCGCCGTTCATCCCCAGGGCCACCAGCGCGCCACCCTCCATCGCGGTCTCGGTGGGGAAGCCTGCGGTGAACCCGTCCACCGATCTGCTCAGCAGTTGGGTGGCGCCGTCCTGCACCCCGGCGCGCTCCAGCAGGGCCCGGAGGGGCACGCCCTGCCACCGGGCGTTTCCGACCAAGCCTCCGCCCACCTCGTTGGAGACGCAGGTCAGCGTGATGTCGGTTTCGACGTGCGGCATCGCCAACAGATCGTCGTAGGTCAGGGTGAACGGGCGATCCACCAGGCCGCGGACCTCCAGCGACCATTGCTCCGGATCGACCTGGGGAATGGAGAGGGCGGTGTCGATCCTGTAGAAGTCGTCGTTGGCGATGTACAGCGGAGTCAGCCCGGGGAGCGCCAGGTCCGCATCAGGCGGGGCCGGCGGGGCGGGCGTCGCCGGTGCGGGCAGCCGCAGCAGCGCGCGGATCTCCTCTACGCGGCGCGACGACGTGAGCCACCGGCCGGCCGCTGCTGCGGTGCCGGCGATGGCCACCGCGATTCCGACCGCCTGCAGGAACGCTCGGCGTCCCGGCCGTGCCTCGCCGCGGCCGACGGGGCCCGGCGGGGCGGCAGACCGCGCTGACGAGGCGCGGGTGAGGATCACCAGGGCGATGATCCCGCTGGCCGCGCCGGCCAGGCCCGCCGCCATGACGGCCCAGACGGTGGAGCGCTCGTCCCCGATGGCAGCGACGACGCCCAGCAAGGCGAAGAGCGTCAGCCCGGCAGAGGCCAACGGCAGGCTGCGGCGGGCAACCACCCCGAGCCCGGTGCCCACGACGAGCGAAAGGGCCAAGATCCCGAGGATGAGAACGGGCTTGTCCGCGGTGCCGAGGATCGCGATGGCCGATCGTTCCAGCCAGCCCGGGACCAGATCGATCACAGTGTCGCCGACGGCCTCCACCAGCGACCTGCCGCCGGGCAGGAGCGCGCCCACGAGTTCGGAGGCGCCGAGCGCGACGGCGGTGGCCGCGGCGCCCGCGATTGCCGAGTCTCGAAGGGTCGGCGTGGGCACCCCGCCGGGGGTGCCTGCTGGGAGGCCGTTCACATCACGAGTTTACGAGGCGCCGCGTAATCGGGGTTGTCTTGATCGGCGTCTTAGCCGCTTTCGGGGTCCCGTGGTTTGGTGGCCGAGCGGAGACGTCGTCGACATTCGCCGTCGATGGACCACTACTTTGTTCCTCATGGTTGAGGATGCGGCCCGGGTGGACGTCAAGCGGATGCGGCTGCGCTATGCGGGCACCTGCTCAAGCTGCGGCTCGGCATTGAGTGCGGGCACGACCGCGGACTACGACCGGTCTACCAAGACGGTGGCCTGCGTGACGTGCCCACCCCAGGCTCCACTGCGCCAAACAGATCCCACTGCTCCGGGAGTGCTTGTCGACGAGACCATCGCAGCCGTCGCAGCTGCTGCGGTTCGTCCAGGGCCTGACGTGGAGAAGGTGCCCTCGTTGGGGGTGGTTGATGGGCAGGGCGGCGCATCTGCGGCTGCCGAGTACCAGCGGCGCCATGCGGCCCGGGCCGAGCGGGTATTGGGCAACCACCCGCGTATGGGGCGGTTCCTGCTGGCGGTCTTCGACGACCCTCAGTCGACGCGGGCGTGGTCGGTGGGCGCTGAGGGCGAGCGGATGCTCGGTGGCATGCTGGCGTCCATGGCTGCGGACTCGCTGCGTGTGCTGCACGATCGCCGCATTCCCCGGACCAGGGCGAACATCGATCATCTGGTCGTGTGCCCCAGCGGGGTGTTCGTGGTGGACGCCAAGCGCTACCGCAACGCCCGGCCAGCGCTACGAGTCGAGGGAGGCTTGCTGAGGCCACGGACCGAGTCGTTGACCGTCGGGGGGCGAGACCGGACAGCGCTGGTGACGGGGATGCAGAAGCAGGTAGACCTGGTCCGCGCGGCCCTGGCCGAGCGGCCAGAAGTACCAGTGCGGGGTGTGCTGTGTTTCGTTGACGCGGACTGGCCGCTGCTCGGCGGCGCGTTCACCGTCAACGAAGTGGCAGTGATGTGGCCCAAGAAGCTCAAGTCGCTACTGACCGAACGCGGACCGCTGGAGGAAGCGCAGATCGCGGACCTCCAGTGGCAACTCCACGAAGCCTTCCCGCGCCAGAAGCAGGCACCACCAGGTGAGTGAGCACTCGCCGACGGCGGCGGTGCGGGCGGTCGTGCCGGGGTGCCAGGCAAGCCGCAGAGGTCTCCCTCGCGCACCGCTGCAGATCCGTGCCTACTCGCGGTGACGCAGGATGTTCACGACATGACCGTCTTGTGTTCGTACCAAGAAGCGGCGGACGCCCCACGGCTCGGTTGTGAGCGGGTGAACGATCTCGTACCCGCGACGAACGGCTTCGGCGTAGGCCTCATCGACATCGTCAACGGCGATCGAGATGGCCGGCGCATCGGACGCAGCGCCGTCTCGAGTGAGCAACTGTAGGTTGGCGCCCGAGGGAGCAACGTAGCGGGTCACCCAATCCAGTCCCAGGTCTTCGCGACGCAGACCCAGGTAATCGCCGTAGAAGTCGTCGGCTGCGGTGATGTCCTTGACCAGCACGTCCGGAATGATGCGCACTACCCTCATGTTTGCGAGTGTGCCACTGCTGGGAAAGTGTCACGAGGGCCGGAGCAGGAGGTGCTCATCGGCAGCAACCGTCGGCGACGCTGACGAAGCAATCTTCCGGTACAGCACCTCGAGTTGATTTGCCGCCTCCGGCGCGAACCGGACCGTGTAGGTCACTGGCCGCGCAGGGACACGAGCCGCGCACGGACCTCGCCTACAGACAGCGCACCATCCGGGTCCGCCAGCAGCCTGTCATAGGCTGGAGCAACCTGCTCCAGAAGCCAAGCGTCGACCGCGCGAGTTGGTTACCGGCGTTCGTAGATGTCACGGCGGTGGCCGATGGCAACGACGAGGACGAGTAGCACGTTGTCATGGATCTCGTAGACGATCCGGTAGTCACCGGTCCGGACACGCCACTCACCGTCACCGCCAACCAGCTTCTTGGCCCCGCTGGGGCGCGGTCCGCTGGCAAGCAGTTCGATCGCCGCCTGGACCCGCCGCTGGGCGACCCTGTCCAACTTGCGCAGCTGTCGAACCGCAGCGGGCGCGACCTCGATCCGATAGCTCATGCCAGGCCGAGGTCTGCCTTGACCTGCTCCCAGGGGATCGCCGACTCGTCATCGACCATCTCGGTACGTGCCGCACGGGCGGCCTCGAGGTCGGCCAGGTCTTCCGCGGCCGCGATGAGCCGATCCAGGTCGTCGGCGTCGATGACCGCGGCCACCCGCTGCCCGCGACGGGTCAGATAGACCGGGTCGTGCCCGACCCGGGCCGCGTCCACGACATCGGCGAGGCGGGCCCGGGCATCGCTCACAGTCATCTCAGTCATGACATCCAGGATAGCCGCTGGAACAGCCGAATCGTACAACTCAGCGGCTCCAGTCCCCAGAACGAACGCGACTCTCGGCAGTTGTGGACGTTCTCGACTTGGCATGGGCGTGAACAAGTCGGGCCTGCGGTGGTACGACGCGCGAAGGGCGGAGTCCACGCGATACGCCGCTTTCGAAGGTCATCAGCCCTGTGAGTCCCCCTGCGACGCCCCGATGAAAGGCCAGACCCTCAGAGCGTTAAGGCTCCAGCTATGTAGTCGTGCTGGCCTCCTCACATATGGAGGTCCGTACATCTACATAGTTGGAGGTTTCCATCGCCGGCCCCAGCGACTAAACCCCATACTTGGGCCAACGCGTCGTAACAGGTATGGAGGTACTCGTGTTCGAAGCCCAGCCCACCGTCGACGAGACGGCAGTGGGTTTCGACTCGTTCGTCCGCGCCCGCCGCGCTGATCTCTGGCGGGCCGCGTGGCTGCTCACCGGCGACCGCGACAAGGCCGACGACCTGGTCCAGACCGCCCTCGGGCGCACCTACGGCCGCTACACGGTGCTCGCCAACGACGCCAAGTTCGAGGCCTACGTCCGCACCACCATCTACCGCACCTATGTGTCGTGGTGGCGGCGGAAGTGGAACGCCGAGCTGCCGTCGGACGACCTGCCCGACAGCCCAACGACGAGCGCGGACCAGGCGGTCAGCATGGACGTCGTCCGGGCCTTGGCCGCGCTGCCGAAGATGCAGCGCGCGGTGATGGTGCTGCGGTTCCTGGAGGACCGCACGGTCACCGAGGTCGCGGAGCTGCTCGGCATCGCCGAGGGCACCGTCAAGGCACACACCTCCCAGGGGCGCGCGGCCCTGCGCGCCTCGCTTCACCTGTCCGAGGAGGAACGGTCATGAGCGACGACCAGCTGTCCGAGATGTTCAAGCGCGACCTGCCCCGCCCCGGCGACGGTGCCTGGTCCGAGGATGCCCGCCGTCGCGCGGGTCGCCGTCGGGTGACCGTGGGCACGCTGGCCATGGTGGCCGCGCTCGCTGTCGTCAGCCCATTCGCGTTGCAGTTGGTGAACAGGTCCAGCGACACCGCGGTGCCTGCGCCCGTCGGCACCGAGCCGGTCGCGACCGCAGCCGGGGACCGCGAGGCCGCGTGTTCCGGGGCGGACCAGTCCACAGCCGACGAGTTGCCGGAGGAGGCCGTCCGGCTGTGGCTGTGTGACGAGCCGGGTGAGATCGGCTTCTCCCGCACCGGGCCGCAGGACCCGCTGACGCAGGGGGTCGATGAGGCCCTGGCCGCATTCCAGGAGCTCCCGAAGGCCGACCCGAACCAGGCCTGCACGATGGAGTACACGCTCACCTACGTCGTGGTCGCCGAGGCCGCAGACGGCACGATGACGCCCGTGCGTGGCGAGCTGCACGGCTGCCGCAGCGTCGGCAACCGCTCCGGCGGTGACGCGTTCCTCGACACGCTCGCGGGCCTGTGGCAGGCGCAGCGCGCCGAGGGCTCCGCGCCCACGTCCAGCCTCTCGTCGGAGCAGGTCTGCTCGTCCATCGGTGCCATCCTGCCGGCCACGGTCGACGGCGCCACGCAGGGTGCCCTGTGCAGCCCGGACGACGGCACCGATGCCAAGAGCGAGGGTGTTGAGCTGCCGACCGACGTGCTCCAGCGCGTCAAGGACGACGTCGCCGCCAACGCCGTCGACGGCGCCCTGGGCGAATGGGAACCCACCGCACGGATGGTGCTCGCCAACGCGTGGGGCGAGTCCGTCACGCTGACCCGCTTCGTTAGCGGGAGCTACGTGGTGGGCCCCAACCAGGTCTGGCGCCCGAAGGGCGACCTCGCCGTGGAGCTCGACGCCCTCGTCGGCCAGCTCGGGAACCCCGTCACCCAGCAGCCGTCCGTGCCGGAGCGGCCGGACTGCACCGCGGCCCGCAACACCGCTGCAGAAACCCCTGCGGTCATCGAGGGCGAGATCACCGGCGTCTACTTCTGCTTCGAGAGCCCCGAGGGTGGGCCCCGGCTGATCGCGCCCGCAGGCCTGTACGAGCCGGCGTTCGTGGAGCGCGCGGTGGCGGCGTTCAACGGCCTCCCGGTGCTCGAGGGGGAGTGCGCCCTTCCTTCCGACGGCACCAGGCCCGAGGTCTATGTGGTGTATGCCGGCATGGAGGGCGACGTGGCGGCCGTGCGGGCGGACGGCTGCGGCCCGGCGACGGGCGCGGTCCAGAAGGACGGCGACCTCGTGGGCGTGCTGGTGGACCTGTTCCACGAACAGACCGGGGATGAGGGCGCCGGGATGTATTACGGCGCGCAGGAGCTGTGCCCGCGGGCCGATTCGCTGGTCCCGTTCAGCCCCGAGGCGGAGGGCGCCACCCAGATCGTGGCCTGCCTCGGCCCCGACGGCGCGCTGCCGGTGGACCTGCCGCAGGAGCTGGTCAAGGCCATCTCCGCCACGTTCGAGAGTGCCCCGCAGCCCGACGACTGGGCAGCCGGCGAGGGCACCTTGGTGTGGGTCAACAAGTACGGCGAGCCCATGACGCTGCTCCGCGGCGAGGACGGCTCGTTCGGGTGGATCGCCGACGGCCCGCGCGTGTGGACCCCGTCGCCGGACGTGCAGGCCCAGCTGGACCGCATCTTCGGGCTCTAGCCCGGCCCGCCCGGGCCGCCCGGAACCGGCTGGATAGGCTTTCCGCGTCCGACGGCAAGGAGGCCAACAGATGGGTTCGACGACGGTGTTCCGGGTGGCCGCGGCGCTGCTCTTCACGACGATCGTGCTGGGTTCGGTGGTGTGCGCCACGGACTCCAGCTCGGCCTGCCCCGCCTGGCCGGTCTGCTACGCCGACCAGGTGGCGCCCGCGCCGCAGTTCGAGTGGCTGAACAACCCCGCCATCGAGTTCGTGCACCGGTTCATCGCGTTCCTGGCGCTCGTCTTCACGGGCTGGGCCGGCTGGCTCGGCCGCCGCTCGGCCGACGTGCGGGTCCGCCTCGTCCCCTGGCTGGCGCTCGGCCTGGCCGTCGGCTCCGCGATGTTCGGGATGATGATCATCCTGTTCACCCTGCCGCTCGGCCTGGCCCTCATCGACGTGGGTGGCGCGATGGTCGCGATGACGCTGATGACCGTCGCGTCGGCTGCGGTGACTTCCCGGGGCGACGACGCCGGGTCGCCGTCGGTGCGACGCCTGGGCCTCGGCGCCCTGGTCGTGCTGATCTCGATGCACCTGCTGGGCATCGTCGTGGCGGGCGTGACGTCGGCGGGCACGGGCTCGTTCACGCGCTGCATCAGCTGGCCGCTGTGGCTGGTGCTCGACATCGACAAGTACCCGGCGCTGCAGGTGGCGCGCATCGTGATGGCCGCCGCGGCGCTCGTGCTGATCGCGGCGACGGTGGCGAAGGCCGCCCGCAGCCCCAAGCTGCGCACGCCCGCCGTCGTGCTGGCCGCGCTGACGGTCCTCGAGTTGGCGTTGGGGCTGCTGATCCGCACCCAGGGGTTGGCGCTCACCCAGACCAACGGCATCAACGCCACGCTCGCGGTGCTGTACACCGCGCTGGCGTCGGGGATCGTGTGGGCGCTGGGCTACCTCATCGGCCGGGCGGGATCCGTCGCCGGACGTTCGCCGGAGCCCACGGCCCCAGAGGCCATCACGGGATCCGCTTGGTCCACTCCTCGGAGCTGAACTTCGTCTCCACGAGGTGCTTGGCCTTCGCCAGCTCCTCCTCGGAGTAGTCGCGGCGCTGGGTGGAGTAGAGCGACTCGAAGTGCTTCAGGAACGACGCCAGGATCTCGTCGCGGGGCAGCTGGGTCTGCGACCGCAGGGGGTCGACGCGCTTGTTGGCCGACTTCGTGCCCTTGTCGGACATCTTTTCGCGCCCGATGCGCAGCACTTCGAGCATCTTGTCGGCGTCGATGTCGTAGGCCATGGTCACGTGGTGCACGACGACGCCGCCGGTCACCCGTCGCTGCGCGGCGCCGGCGATCTTGCCCTTGTCCGAGGCGATGTCGTTGAGCGGCACGTAGCGCGCGTTGACGCCCAACTCCTTCAGGGCGCCCATCACCCACTGGTCCAGGAACTCGTAGGAGCGCTCGAAGCTGAGGCCCTCCACCAGCGACACCGGCACCACCAGCGAGTACGTGACGCAGTTGCCGGGCTCCATGAACATGGCGCCACCACCGGTGATGCGCCGCACCACGTTGATGCCGTGCCGGGCGCGGCCCTCGTCGTCGATCTCGTTCTTGTAGCTCTGGAAGGAGCCGATCACGACGAGGGGCTGGTCCCAGTCCCAGATGCGGAGGCTGGGGCGGATCTCGCCCTTCGCGAGCTCCGCGGCGAGCACCTCGTCGAGCGCCACGTGCATCCGCGGGTCCATGGAGACGGGGCCGATGACGTCGAACGTGTGGTCTGACCAGTCGGTGGCGTGGCCGAGGGCGCGGCGCACCGCGATGCCCACGGCCTCCGGCGTGAAGCCGATCATCTGCGTCTCGGAGTGCAGCCGCGCGGTGATGGCTTCGGCCATCTCCACCACCGACGACGTGGTGGGCATGCCGAGCAGCGCGCCGTTGATGTCGTCCAGGGCCTCGTCGGGTTCGAGGAAGAAGTCGCCGGAGATGGCCACGCGGCTGAGCCTGTCGCCCTCCTGTTCGACGTCGACCGCCACGAGTTTGCCGCCAGGAACCTTGTATTCGCCACGCATGTCGATGAGCTTACCCACCCGGGGTTGGGGCCCGTGGGGGACGGTGGGCTGAGTGAAGTTGTGCACCAAGTCCGCTGCACAACTCAACAACGCCTGGTGGGGGCAGCGGCCACGACGGTGGGCTGAGTGAAGTTGTGCACCAAGTCCGCTGCACAACTTCACTCTGCCGGGCAGGTTCGACGCGGGGGGCGACGCGGGGGCGGCCGCGGCGCCCCGACTCAGGCATGTCGCCGGGCCTGTGCACCGAACGGCACCCTCGACGCGTGTTGGGGGTGACAGATCGCTCAACCAAGGAGGCACCGTGCATGCCGAAACACTCGCCATACCGGCTCCCGCCGCAGTTAGGGTGAGCCTTGTGAACGACGACGTCAGCGAGGCGACCCTCGGCTTCGAGGGGTTCGTGACGCAGCGGGGCCGGGGCCTCTGGCGCGCCGCGTGGTTGCTGACGGGCGACTCCCACCACGCCGAAGACCTCGTCCAGACCGCGCTTTCCAAGACCTTCACGCGCTACGGCGACTTCGGCAACGACGCCCAGTTCGAGGCCTACGTCCGCACCACCATCTACCGCACGTTCGTGTCGTGGTGGCGCAAGCTCAGTTGGCGCAACGAGAAGGCGGCCGAGTTCGTGGCGGATTCGGCCGCGCCCGAGACACCGCACGGCGTCAACCTCGACCTCGTCCGCGCCCTCGAGGAACTGCCCCGCATGCAGCGCGCCGTGCTCGTGCTGCAGTACTTCGAGGACCTCGCCACCGACGACATCGCCCAGCGCCTGGGTATCTCACCCGGCACCGTCAAGACCCATTCGTACCGCGGCCGCGCCGCATTGCGCGCCTCCAAGCACCTCGCAGGAAGGGGTGAGTGACATGGCCGACAACCTCCACGATCTTTTCAAACAGTCCGTACCCCGGGCGCCGGGCACCAACGGCTGGGCGGCCGCCGCCCGCCGCAAGCGCCGCAGTCGCCAAATGGTTGCGGGCAGCCTCTCGGCCGGGGTGGTGATTGCGTTGGCGGTCCCGCTGGCGCTGAATCTGTCGTCGGAGGGGACGCCCAACCTCGTCGCCTCCCCGGAGCCGACGGTGAGCTCAGCGGCGCCCACCACCTCCCCGGAGGAGACGCCTCAGCCCGCGCCCAGCGTGACCGCGCCGTCGCCGGAGGTGTCGCTCTCGACCCGACGCGACGGCCAGCCCGGAGCCGAGGTCTGCTACAACGAGGTCGACGAGCCGGTGGGCAGCTGGATCAACATCGGCACCATCGACACCGGCGCGGCCCGCGCCTGGCTCTGCACATCCGATTACGGCACGGTCGGCCCGCTGGAGCCGCTCGTCGTGGACGTCGACGGGCTCGTCGAGGCCCTCTACGCCCAGCCGCCGCTGACCGAGGCTGACGCCCCGGAGACCGCGCAGTTCTACACGGTGATCTTCGAGTACGACGACGGCCGCAAGGCCTCCTTCACCGGCGACATCCAGGACTCCACTGAACTGACCGACGGCGAGAACCAGCTGCAGGGGAGCGAGGCGTTCTTCCGCGACGAGATCGAGGCCCGCTGGTTGGCGCAGCGCGTGCAGCTCGGACGCCCCGTGGGCGAGTACGCGCCGGTGCAGGCGTGCCCAGTGACGTTCAACCAGGCGCTGTTCCCGGTCGAGCTGGACGAGGTGGTGGGCGGGTACGCCTGCGCCTTGGAGGCCGGCGAGCCGACGAAGAACGTGGAGTTGCGTGAATCCGTGGCTGCTCAGATCGGGGCGGAGGCCCTGGCCAACTCCGTCCCCACCGAGGCCGCAGGCAGCGACGACGCCGGGCAGCGCACCCTGGTGCTGCGCAACGTGTGGGGCGACGAGCTGCGGCTCGAGCAGCGCGGCGACGGCTACGAGTTCCGCGGCGACGACAGCCTGATGCGCTGGACCCCCGCGCCGGAGTTCGCCGCCGAGCTCGACGCCCTCTTCGCCGGGTAGGCCGCCGAGGCGCCGGCGACGCCCGGCCCGCCGTCGACGCTCGGCCCGCCGTCGGGGGTGGAGGCAGAGTGAAGTTGTGCAGCGGACTTGCTGCACAACTTCACTCTGCCCAGCCCGGGACCGGCGCCCCAGCCGGGCGTTGTTGAGTTGTGCGGCGGACTTGCTGCACAACTTCACTCTGCCCAGCCCAGCCCTGCCCAACCCGAGGCGCCGCATCACCCACCCGCCCCGCTCCATCCCAACCGACCGCTTCTCCGTGACAACCTCCCGCGACCCCCACCGCGTCGTTAGGGTGAGGAGGTGGCCATGCAGGGCATCGAAGCGTTCATCGCCCACCGTGGTGGCGACCTCCTCCGCGCCGCGTGGGTGCTCACCGGCGACTCCCAGCACGCGGAAGACCTCCTCCAAACCGCGTTGGCGAAGTCGTTGGGTGCCTACGACACCCTGGCCAACGACCACAAGTTCGAGGCCTATCTCCGCACCACCATGTACCGCACCTACATCTCCTGGTGGCGAAGGCTCAGTTGGCGATCCGAGATCCCCAGCGAGGTCCCCGACGACGACCAACCCGCCGCGGACGCCACCGCCGAGCTCCGGCTCGACGTGCTGCGCGCCCTGGCCACCCTTCCCCGCATGCAGCGGGCGGTGGTGACCATGCGCTACGTCGAGGACCGGCCCATCGCGGAGGTGGCCGAGGCGCTGGGCATCAGCCAGGGCGCGGTGAAGAAGTACGCCCATCGAGCGTGCGCCGCCCTCCGGGAGTCGACGCACCTCACGCCCCAGGAGGCTTGAGATGAACGACGACGACATCAGGGACGCCCTCAACCGCGCCGCTCCCCACCCCACTGTCCCCGCAGGTCTGCTCCGGGGGGCGCTCCGCCGCCGTCGGCGCACCCGTGGGCTGGTCGCCGCCGGTGCCCTCGCGCTGGCCGGGGCGCTGATCGTGCCGCTGGCGCTCAACCTGGGCAACGGTGCCGGCCCGGTGGCCGAGCCCGCCTCAGCGCCGGTGACCGACGCGGTGGCCGAGGTCGCCGAATCCACCCAGCCCCCCGTCGAAGAGGCCGCTCCCGAAGCAGAGGGGACACCCGAGGCCGCCTCCGGCGAGGAGTCCGTCACGGTCTCCCCGGAGTTCGCCGCCACGCGCTCCCTGGAACTGGGCTGGGACGTCATCCAGGCAGCCGATGGCCCCAACCGCGTCGTGTCGCCCTCATCCCTGGTCATGTCCCTGGTGCAGGCGGCCGAGGGCGCCGAGGGCGCATCGCTGGCCAGCATCGACGACACCCTCGGCCTCACCGGCGACTCTCGGGCCGCCTCGTTCGCCGCCCTCAGGGAGCAGTTGCTGCCCTATGACTCCCTCCCCGCAAGCGTCGACGCCGACGACCCGCCCGAGACCCCCGTCGTGCATCAGGCCAGCCGCGTGCTGGCCATCGACTCTGAGCTGAAGCAGCCGTTCCTCGAGCGCATCGCCCTCTTCTACGACGCCCAGGCCGAGTCCACCACCTTCGACGACGCCAAGGCCAACCTCGACGCCTGGGCCACCAAGCACACCGCCGGACTCATCGAGCAGTCCGCCATCGAGCCGAAACCCGATTTCGTGGCGGTCCTCCAGGACGCCCTGCTGTTCGCCGCCGCCTGGCGCGACGAGTTCCGCTACGAGCAGCCCATCAGCTTCACCACCCCGGCGGGGCCCAAGACGGTGGAGGGGGTCTCCGACATCCTGCCGGTCGCCTACGCCGAGGGGGAGCGCTGGACGGCCGTGCGGCTCCCGTACGACGACAACCTCGCCGCCGACGTCATCCTCCCGACGGCGGGGGTGGCCCCCGAAAGCCTCACCGTCGCGGATCTCGAGGCCGCCCGCGGGGCCCTGGATGCCGCCGAGCCCGCGCCCATCAACGTGACCATGCCCACCTTCGACCTGACCGCCAAGACCGACCTCCTGAACGCGCTGCCCCAGCTAGACCTGTCCAACCTCAACGGCATCTTCGACGGCGGCTTCGCGGGGCAGTGGGTGCAGCAGGCCAAGCTGATCGTCACGGCCCAGGGCACGGTCGGCGCGGCGCTGACCGAGATGGCCGTCTTCACGAGCAGCGGGGGCTCCGCGGAGCGCGAGTTCATCGTCGACCGCCCGTACGTCTTCCGCGTCTCCGACACCCGCACCGGCTGGCCGCTGTTCGTGGCCGCAGTCTCAGACCCGACCGAGGAATCATGAACATCCGCTGGCTGAGCCTCATCACGGCCCTCGCCCTCACCGCCTGCTCGCCACCCGCTCCGGCGATCGACGCAGGCGAGGCGAAGGGCGTCGTCGCAGTCCTCGACCTCCCGTACGAGTCGACGCCCTCCGTCGACGAGGCGGCCGACGTATCTGAGGAGCTCGGCTGGCTCGCCGTCCAGAACGGTGAGGGCCTCAACCGGGTGGTCTCGCCGTCGTCGCTGAGCATGTCGCTGGTCCAGGCCGCCGAGGGCGCCAGGGGCCGGTCGCTCGAGAGCATCGACGACGCCCTCGGCCTCACCGGCGACCACCGGGCCCGCGCCTTCGGCTCCCTCCGCCAGTCGCTGACCCCATACGACGACCTCCCCGCCACGGTGGATGCCGACGACCCGCCCGAGACCCCCGTCGTGCACCAGGCCAGCCGGGTGCTGGCCGTCGACTCCGAGCTCCAGCAGCCGTTCCTCGACCGCCTCTCCGAGTTCTACGACGCCCCTGCCCAACAGGTGACCCTCGCCGACGCCAAACCCAACCTGGACGCCTGGGTCAAGAAGCACACCGCCGGCCTGATCCCGCAATCCGCCGTGACGCCCGACGGCTCCACCGTGGCCGTCCTCCAGGACGCGCTTCTGTTCGCCGCCGCCTGGGCGCAGGAGTTCACGGGCGAGCCGGCCATCCCGTTCGACACCCCCGACGGAGTGACGCCCGTGGACGGGCTCGCGGGCACCTTCTCCCTCCCCTTCGCCGGGGGTGAGCGCTGGACGGCCGTGCGGCTCCCGTACGACGACGCCCTGGCGGCCGACGTGATTCTGCCCCGCCCCGGCGTCGACCCCTTGGAGCTGACCGAGCGTGAGCTCGCCGAGGCCCGCTTCGTGCTGGCGCAGGCCGAACCGGAGCCGGTGGACGTCACCATGCCGGCCTTCGACCTCGCAGCCAAGACCGACCTCCTCAAGACCCTCCCAGACATCGACCTCAGCGACCTCGGCGGCATCGTCGAGGACGGCTTCGCGGCCCAGTGGGTGCAGCAGGCCAAGCTGATCGTGACAGCCAAGGGCACCGTCGGCGCCGCCGTGACCGAGATGGTTATCGCGACGAGCGCCGGATCGTCGGTAGAGGTCCGCACGTTCACGGTGGACCGCCCGTACGTCTTCCGCGTGCTGGACACCCGCACCGGCTGGCCCCTGTTCCTGGCGGCCATCTCCAACCCGAGCGAGGAATCATGAACATCCGCTGGCTGAGCCTCATCACGGCCCTCGCCCTCACCGCCTGCTCCGTCGCCGCCGAACCCGCGACAGAAGTCAAGGGCGCCGCAGCCGTCCTCGACCTTCCCTACGACACCACCCCCAACGTCGACGAGGCCGCCCGCGTCTCCCAGGAGGTCGCCTGGCGCGTCATCCAGAACACCGAAGGCGACAACCGCCTCACCTCCCCGAGCTCCCTCAGCATGTCCATGGCCCAGGCCGCCGAGGGCGCGCAGACCGTCTCGCTGCAGAGCTTCGACGACATCCTCGGCCTCACCGGCGACGACCGCGCCAAGGCGTTCGGCGCCCTCCGGCAAGCCCTGGCCCCGTACGACTCCCTCCCCGACGAGGTGGACGTCAACGACCCGCCGGAAACCCCCGTCGTCCATCAGGCCAGCCGCGTCCTGGCGGTGGACGCGACGGTGGAGCAGCCCTTCCTCGACCGCCTGGCCGAGTTCTACGACGCGGCCGCGGCGCAGTCCCCGCGCGCGGAGGCGCAGGCCAGCCTCGACGAGTGGGTCAAGCTCCACACCGCCGGGCTCATCGAGAAGTCCGGCGTCAAGGTCAAGCCCAACACGGTCGCCGTGCTGCAGGACGCGGTCCTGTTCGCCGCGGCGTGGCGCACGCCGTTTGAGCAGGAGCGCAAGGTCCCGTTCACCGGCCCGGCCGGCGCGGGTCAGGTCGACGGCGTGAGTGGCATCGTGACGGCCCGTCTCGCCGAGGGCGACGGCTGGACCGCCGTGCGGCTGCCCTACGACGACAACCTCGCCGCCGATGTCGTGCTCCCTGACGAGGGGACGGGCCCGGACGAGCTGGCCGCGGACGACCTCGAGGCCGCGACCGCCGCACTCAACGACGCCCAGGAGCAGCAGGTGATGGTGGTCATGCCGTCGTTCGACCTCAAATCCAAGACGGACCTCATGCAGGCCCTCCCGGAGATCGACCTCAGCGACCTCAGCGGCATCTTCCCCGGCGGCTACGGCGAGCAGTGGGTGCAGCAGGTGATCCTCCAGGTCAGCGCGAAGGGCACCGTGGGCGCGGCGGTCACCGAGTTGGCGGTGGCGGAGAGCGCCCCGATGCTCGACGGCGTGTTCGAGGTGGACCGCCCCTACGTCTTCCGCGTGCTCGACACCCGCACCGGCTGGCCGTTGTTCCTGGCCAGCATCGCCGATCCCGCCGCCAACGCTGGTTGAGCCGCGAGCTCCGCGAGCGTGGCTAAACCGCCGACACACACGCCGGCCCTCGCGCCTTGACCTGAAGTGCACTTCAGCTCTTAGCGTCAGCTCCATGAAGCAGCTCAACATCGCCCTCCGCATCGTCTTCGCTGCCGCTGCGGCCCTCCAGCTCGTCCTCGCCGTCGCCGTCCTTCCCCGCGCTTGGTGGATCTCCCTCCTCTTCCTGGCAGCCGCCGCCCTCCTCGGCCGCGGCGCGCTCCGAGGCTGCCGCCGTAACCTCATCCTCGGTTCGGCCCTCGCCGTCATCGCGCCGCTGGCTGTGGGCCTCTCCGGCGTCGAGCCATTCGACATCTGGCACCACGTCGTCCGCATCCTCGTCCTGGCGGGCATTCTTGGCGCATGGCTACTCTCTCGTCCATCGGCGCCGTCGCCCGCACCGTCGGTGTGAGCGTCGAGGCCGTCCGCTACTACGAGGCGGAGGGCCTGATCGCCCCACCCAGAGACGGCTCCGGACGCCGCCGCTACCGCGAGGTTGATGTCGACGCACTGCGCGTCATCACCGCGCTGCGGAAGGTGGGCTTCGGCATCCGGGAGATCGGCGACCTCATGGCCGTGAAGCGCCACGACGATCCGCCGCTGCAGAGGATCGACGCCGGGCTCACCGCCCTCGGGGAACTCACCCGTCACCTCGACGAGCGCCAGGCGGCCCTCGACGACGCCCGCAGGCTCTGCCAAGAATGGGAGGGCGACCTCCGGGGGGCCCGGCAACAACTGGCCCCATAGGCTGGTTCCATGACCTACCCCCACACCCGCCGCGACGACACCGTCGACAACCTCCATGGCACCCCTGTCCCTGATCCGTACCGCTGGCTCGAGGACGCCGACAACCCGGAGGTGCAGGAGTGGGTGGCGGCGCAGCGCGACTTCACCGAGGCCCAACTCCAGCACCTCCCCGCCCGCGGCTGGTTCACGGAGCTGATGGGCCGCATCGTCGCGCGACCCCGGGCGGGCGTGCCGCTGAAGCGCGGCGGCCGCTGGTTCGTCAGCCGCAACGACGGCACCAGCGCGCAGGACCTCTGGTACACCGCGCCCACGCTCGAGGAGCTGGTCGACGGGGGAGAGGTGGTCCTGGACCCCAACACCTGGAGCGACGACGGCACGTCCTCGCTGTCCACCTTCACCGTCGCCCGCGACGGCTCGCTGATGGCCTACGCCCGCAGCGACGGCGGCTCGGACTGGCAGCACATCCGCACCCGCGACCTGCGCACCGGCGAGGACCTCGACGGCGAGGTCACCGCGAAGTTCTCCAGCCCCGCGTGGCTGCCGGACAACAGCTCGTTCCTGTACACCACGTTCGACGAGGCCGACGACGCCCGCGGCACCGCGACGGCCGGCCTCGGGGTGGCCCGCCTCATGATCCACCGCCCCTGCGGCGACGACGAGCTGCTGCTGACCTTCCCCGATGAGCCGCACACCATGGCCAGCGGCGAGGTGAGCCACGACGACAACTGGCTCGTCGTGAGCATCTTCCGCGGCACGGAGAACGTCAACCGCCTGTGGGTCTACCCGATCACCACGGCGGACGGCCGCTCCACCCTCGGCGAGCCCGTCAAGCTCCTCGACACCGCCGACGCCGAGTACACCTTCATCCGCACCGACGGCGGCCACCTCTACCTGCACACCGATCTCGACGCCCCGCTGGGCCGGGTCATCCGCTTGAACGTGGCTGGCTGTGAACTGACCGAGGTGGTCCCGGAATCCGACGCGACGCTCGCTGCCGTCGAAGCGGCGGGCGACGGCATGCTCCTGGCCTACCTCGACGACGCCCAGCACCGCGTGGAGTACCGCAACCTCGACGGCTCAGATCCGCGTCCCGTCGACCTCCCGGCCGGCGCCCTGGTGGCCCTCGACTCCTCGCCGCTCCGCGACGAGGCCTTCGTGGGCCTCAGCACCATCGTCACCCCCACCGCCTCCTTCCACGTCCCGCTGCCGGTCACCGAGGCTGCCCGTGCGACGGAGGAGTCGGGCAGGTCGAAGGGCCACACCCTCCCCGCCCAGCCCATCGCCCTCTCGGCGGCCTCCGAACGGTTCGCGCCGTCCTTCACCGTGGAGCGACACCGCGCGCCCAGCGCCGACGGCACGCCTGTCCCGTACTTCCTCATCACCCCCGACGACGACCACTCGGGCCCTCGCCCCACGCTCCTCTACGGCTACGGCGGCTTCAAGATCCCCGTCCTGGCCGACTATCGCCCCGGCTGGTCCGCGTGGCTCGCGGCCGGGGGCGCGCTCGCGATCGCCAACCTCCGCGGCGGGGGAGAGTTCGGCACCCGCTGGTACGACGACGGCCGCCTGGCCAACAAGCAGCGGGTGTTCGACGACTTCATCGGGGTGGCCGAACACCTCATCTCCACGGGCGTCACCACCTCGCGGCAGTTGGCGATCTACGGCCGCTCCAACGGGGGCCTCCTCGTCGGCGCTGCGCTCACGCAGCGCCCCGACCTGTTCGCGGCAGCGATGCCCACCGTCGGCGTGCTGGACGTGTTGAGGTTCCACAAGTTCACGATCGGCTCGGCGTGGATCAGCGACTTCGGCGACCCCGACACCCCCGAGGGCTTCGACGCGGCCTACGCCTACTCGCCGCTGCACCTCCTCCAGGAGGGCACCCAGTACCCGCCGACGTTGATCCTGACCGCTGACCACGACGACCGGGTGGTGCCGCTGCACAGCTTCAAGTTCGCCGCGGCACTGCAGGCCGCGTCGCCGTCGGATGCCTGGCTCCGCGTGGAGTCCTCAGCGGGTCACGGGGCGGGCAAGTCGTTGGAGATGGTGGCCAGCGAGTGGGCCGACCTCCTCGCCTTCGCCGCTCACCACACCGGGCTCGGGCCGAGCTAGACCCGCCGGGCTTCGGGTGCGGCGCTGCTGGTGATGCGCCAAGAATCTGATTCTGAGCGGGGTGCGCGTGCCACGTGCTCGACTTGGGGCCACATGCTGACGCTTGAGTTCCTACTGGCCCGATAGGGGCCCCCCTGTGCTCTCCCCGAGTCGAAGCATTCCCGGCAACGCCACCGTGATGCCAGTACGGGCGTTGAATGGATCGGAGAGCAGGCGGATCCCCTCCGCCGCGATCCCGGCCAGCGGTTGCACCACCGTCGTAAGGCTTGGAGCCATGATTGACGAGAACCTCATCCCGTCAAAGCCGGTGACCAGCACGTCTCTGGGGCAGCTGATCTCATGACGCCGTAAGCCGTTGAGGAGTCCGACGCCCAGAAGATCGTTCACACAGACAATTGCGTCTGGGAGCGGGCCTGCATTTAGAAGGACTCCGGCGGCCGCAACACCGTCTTCGAGTGAGAGGTGCGTGTCAATGAGGTGCTCCGACGAGAGATCCATGTTGAGGCGCTGAGCCTCACGTATCACCTCTTGAGTTCTGGCGCCTGCAGAGATACTGGCCGAGGTACTGGTCACCATACCGATGGTGCGGACACCGATCGCATTTAGGTGAGCCATGAGCTCTTGGATCCCCTTGTGGTCCTCGACGCCCACCCAAGGTGCCGCCAGCCCTCTTACCTGACGGTCCAGCTGCACAAGGGGTACTCGCGCTGCAGCCGCTGCTACGGCGGGCTCGCTGAGCGTCTCGTGGAGCGGCACGGACAGGATGCCATCGACTGCGCCGTTGGATAACGATTTCAACCGGGTCGCCTCTATCTCGATGTCCCCGCGGGCATCACATAGATAGAGGTTGACCCGCGCCGCAGCGAGCTGGTGTTCGACCGCCTCGACCAGTTCGGTGAAGAAGGGGTTGCCAATGCTTGGAACCACCATGCCAACGGAGCCGGTGGTGGAGAGTCTTAGAGCGCGTGCAATGGGATTAACACGGTAGCCAAGTGCGCGCGCGACTGACTCCACCTTCGCCCGGGTCTGCGCACTCACGCGATGCTTGCTGCCGCCCAACACGCGTGAGACGGTGGCCGGCGAGACGCCCGCTGCCTGGGCCACGTCCGAGATGCGTACCGTTTCCTGCGTCACTGCAGAATCACCCTGTTCCATTGCTCCATAGTAGGCGCTTGACGGCTCCGAGCGTTCTGGAATATGCTCCAAACAGGAAATCGATTGCCATTCCAAGGCGGCATGGCACGGGGTGGCCCTCCACCCCACACAGATCGGAGTTGATCATGAAGACGCGTTCCCTGGTTGCGTTCGCCGCAACCGCCTCTCTTCTCCTGGCAGCCGGCTGCACTGAGCGCAGCACGAGTGATGACCAGACTGCCACTGCGGCAGGAACCACGGCCAGCAGCGCCACAGCTCAGGGTGACGGTGACATCACGGTTGCTTTCGTCCCGAAGCTTCAGGGCATTCCCTACTTTGAGGAAATGAACCGTGGAGGAGAGAAGGCCGCCGCAGAGTTCGGTTTCGAGTGGCTTTACCAGGGCCCCACCACGTCCGATGCTGCCGCGCAGTCCGATATCGTTCGCTCCTTCATCCAGCAGGGCGTCGACACGCTCATCGTGGCACCGAACGATCCTGATTCCCTTGCACCTCTCTTGAAGGAGGCCCAGACCGCAGGAATCCGCGTGGCCACGTCAGATACGGACGCTCCCAATTCGATCCGGGAACTGTTCGTCAATCAGACCACCACGCAGAACCACGGGTCTACCCTCGCTCAGACCCTCGCCGACGCCATGGGGGGTAGCGGAAAGTTCGCAATCGTCTCCTGTGGTGAGACGGCGACCAACCTCAACGCATACATCGATGCCGCCAAGGAGAAGATGGCATCCGACTATCCCGACATCGAGTTCACCCAGACCGTTTACGCCGGTGAAGACCAAGCCAAGGCTGCACAGATGGCAACGGATCTCATGAACGCTGACCCGGAGATCAACGGCCTCATTGGCATCTGTGCCTCGGCAGCGCCGGCGGTTGCGCAGGCGGTACAGGACGCAGGGAGAATCGGGGAGGTCTTCACCGTCGGCGGCGGCACCCCCAATGACCTGAAGCCGTACCTCAAGGATGGCTCGTCGAGCGGCTCCGTGCTCTGGAACGTGTCGGATCTTGGCTATCTGACTGGTTGGGCCGGATGGCAGCTGGCCCAGGGCGAGGAATTCGATGAGTCCATCAGCGTCGGCGAGCTTGAGGGTGTCGAGTACGACCCCGAGTCCAAGATGATGCTCCTCGGAGGTCCCTTCGTCTTCACTGCAGAGAACGTCGATCAGTTCGACTACTAAGCCATCCAGCGATCATAGGTTGCACGCCGGGCCTCGAGCCGGGCGGCTGGGCCTGGCGTGCACTCTTAACCCCGGAGATAGATATGACTTCCGTCCCTCCGCGCATCGAACTCAGAAATATCCAGAAGAGATTCGGCGGCGTCCATGCCCTTCGCGGTGCATCCCTTGTGGTGGCGCCAGGCTCGATCCACGCACTCATCGGTGAAAACGGTGCGGGCAAGTCCACCATGATCAAGATGATTGCCGGTCTTGAATCGCCTGATTCGGGCGAGATCCTCATGGATGGAGAACACGTCACAATTGCGAGCACTGCTGAGGCGATGCGCTTGGGCGTGAGAACTGTTTACCAAGAACCGGAGTTGGTCCCCGAACTGACGGTTACCGAGAACATCTTCTTGGGGCGCGAGATGACGCGAGGCGGACGAATCTCCTGGAAGGAACAGGCAGGGCGAACCGAGCAGATACTGGATTTGATCGACTTCCCCAAGGGGCGCGCTGCGATGCCTGTGCGCAGACTCTCCATAGCGGAACAGCAGCAAGTGGCCATCGCGAAGGCTGTCGCGGACGATGCAAGGATTCTCATCCTGGATGAGCCTTCGGCCATTCTGACCGACGCGGAGATCAGCCGCCTCTTCGACATAGTCCGGCGACTCGCCTCAAGCGGGGTGGCCGTCATCTATATCACCCACCGTCTGGACGAGGTCTTTAAGATCAGCGACGCGATCACGGTGCTTCGTGATGGCCAACTCGTGACTTCCGTGGAAACCAAGGAGGCGCGAATGCGGGATGTCATCGAATGGATGGTGGGCGACATCCAGACCCGGGAGAAGGCGACGCGTCCGACGAGCGGTGAACCGGTTCTCGAGGCCAAGGAGATTGGCTTCTCGGAAGCGGGCCCTTTCAATGACGTCACCGTCTACAGCGGAGAGGTTGTAGGACTCTACGGCCTGCTCGGATCTGGAACCTTCGAACTCGTCGAGTCCCTATATGGCATGCGGTCGACCCACGGCGGCCAGGTTCACCTGGATGGCAAGAGGAGCCAAATGTCCGATCCCCGTTCGGCCAAGGCTGCCGGTATCAGCGTTGTCCCTGCGAATCGAGCCCGCCAAGCGTTGTTTTCCTTCCAGAGCATCAAGTTCAACATCACCATTCGCGAACTGCAGCGCTTCAGTTCAGCAGGGTTCCTCGCTCTGCAAAAGGAGCTGAAGCGGTCGAAGGAGCTCATCTCTGCGCTGCGCATCAAGACTCCCTCTCCTCATCAGCACGTTTCAGCGATGTCGGGCGGTAACGCGCAGAAGGTTGTCATGGCTCGTCAGATGGTTGGTTCGCCAAGGCTCCTCCTTCTCGCCGAACCGACCCAGGGCGTCGACGTCGGCGCGAAGGAGGAGATCCATCAGCTGATCGAGAAGATGGCCGAAGAAGGTTCGGCAGTCCTCATGGCCACGACTGATCTCACTGAACTGACGCGCATGTGTGACCGGGTCCTCGTCTTCCGAGAAGGCGAGATCGTGCGTGAGTTCCGCTCTGGGTTCACACAGTCTCAACTCCTTGCAGCTGCTTCAGGAGTGACCGAAGAAGAAGGAGCTTCAGCATGAGTATGACGCTGCTCAGCCCCGCTCAGTCGAAGGGCAAAGCGCCACGGGTGTTACCGAACCTGGTGACCGGCCAAGAATGGGTCCTCATCGTTCTCATCGCGGCGCTGTGGGGGTTCTTGGCGCTCACCACGCCAGCCTTCCTCACCCAGGGTTCGATCGTTCCCCTGCTGGTGAGTGTTGCTCCCATCGCCCTCATAGGCGTTGGCATGACGTTCGTCATGATCACAGGAGGAATCGACGTCTCAGTCGGCGGCATGGTCATGCTGGCCGCTGTCGTCACGGCGAAGCTCCTCGTGAACGGTACCCCGGCGGTGCTGGCGATCGTTGTCGCCGTCGCCTTGGGTGCGGTCTTGGGCCTGTTCAACGGCACGGTCGTCGCCCTCGGCAAGATTCACCCGATCATCGTCACGTTCGGCACTGCCAACCTGTTCCAGTTCGTGGCCTTCAGGATTTTCGATTCGTCCACGGTCAGCGGCATCCCGCCGGTCCTGGATGTGTTCGGACGGGGCGTCAACGGACGTACGTTCGGCATTCCCCATAGCTTCGTGTTGACATGCATCTTGGTGGCGCTCGCCTGGGTGTTTCTTCGTCAATACCGCGCTGGGCGCCATCTCTATGCGGTGGGCGGCAACCAGACGGCAGCCGTGAGAGCGGGCGTTCGCGTGTCTGGCCTGGCCATCATGGCGTACGCCGTCACAGGGCTGCTTGCCGGATTCGCCGCCACCTTCGTGATTGCTTCGGGCACGAGCACCGTTGAGCAGTCGGTCGGGATCGGCATGGAGTTGTTGGTGATTGCGTCAGTCGTCATCGGTGGCACGTCCGTCCTCGGAGGCCGAGGTTCAGTGCTCGGGACGCTCCTGGGCGCCGTGCTTGTGCAGACGGTCCGTTCGGGTGTGACCCAGCTCGGATGGCCGTCACAGTCGGCTGACCTCTTCGTAGGTATCGCCATCGTCCTGGCTGTTGGCGTCGACATCATCCGTGAGCGCCGCCATAGGAGAGAAGTATGAAGCAAAACCCAATCCAGCGAGTTCTTGCCAATCTGACCACGAATCGGGTGCTGCTGCTTGCTGTGCTGCTTGTGGTCGTGGTGGTGGGAATGATGTCCCTCAGTGCCGCAGGATTCACCTCCGCCCGCTATACGCCCGACTACATGGCTATGGCCTTGATCAATGCGATTCCGCTCGCCATGTTGGGGCTTGCGCAGCTCCTTGTGATCCTCTCGGGACGGGCCGGCATCGATCTGTCGGTGGGAGCGGTGGTTTCACTCAGTGGGATCGTCTTTGGTTTCGCCTACGGTGTGTGGGGCTGGCCGCTGTTTCTTGCAATTCTCTTGGCAGCGCTTGTCGGAGCAGCGTGCGGGGCAGTCAATGGCATCCTCGTCGCCTACATTGACTTTCCCCCCATCATCGCGACCTTGGCGAGCTTCTACGCACTGAAGTCCATTGCGATCCTGGTGAGCAACCAGTCACCAATCAACACGCAGCCCATCCAAGACTTCTACTCGGCTGCGCAGTCAGTTGAGATCCCGCTGATCGGCAGGTTCCTACCTCTCGTCCCGCTGGGACTGCTGACATTCCTGGTTCCGGTGGCGGTGTTGGTCTGGGTCCTTCTCAACCGGACCACCTTCGGCAGGGTCCTGTACGCCGCCGGCACCAACGATGAAGCGGCACGGTGGGCCGCGCTCCCCAACCGACTCTACCGAGCCTTGAGCTACGCCCTGTCTGGTGGCATCTCGGCGCTCGCGGGAGTCTTCGTCGTCGCGCAGTTCGCATCAGCGAGGCCGGACGCCGGGGTCTCGGGTAATGGCATGGCGCTTCCGGCAATCACCATCGCGGTCTTGGGCGGTGTCGCCATTACCGGCGGTATCGGAAGAGTCGCAGGTGTGCTGCTGGCGACGCTCGTGGTCGTGTGGCTGAACGCCGGAATCCTGCTGCTGGTTCCTGGCAATGCCGGGTCTCAGATGCAGTTGCTGGCACTCGGTGTCCTGCTCTTGGGGGCGTCATTACTCAACTCCCCGTTCAAGTTCCCTTGGAAACGCCGACAGTTGACCAAGCAATCAGTTCCATCTGTGGCTGCATAGCAGCCCAATTATGAAAGGAAGATGTCATGGGCATTTTGAATCACGTTGGAATCACCGTCTCGAACCTTGAGCGCTCCATCGAGTTCTACACGCGACTCGGTTTCGGCAAGCCGCCGGCGGAGTGGGTCTTCACGATTGAAGGCGAGTGGCTCAGCAAGCTGGTGCAGGAAGAGGACGCGGTCATCCGCGTCGCCTTCCTTCCAATGGATGAGGGTTCGGTGCTTGAGTTGCTTGAGTACCAGACGCCGCAGGGACGCCCGACAAACGATCGCCCTAACCGCGATGCCGGAGCTATGCACGTCGCCCTCAACGTGGAGGATGTCGAGAAGCTCTACGGCGAACTCAAGGACACCATCGAATTCAACTCTGAACCGCAAGTGGTTGCGATGGGCCCCTGGGCCGGCAACAAGGTCGTTTACCTGAATGACCCTGACGGCACGCCCGTCGAACTCGTTGAGAACGTTTGAGAGGAAGCCTCATGAACCCGCTAGGAATTCACGCTCTGGTCTGGGCGGGCGACACAAGTGCAGCATCCGTGCAGCAGGCCGTCGCCAGCACCAAAGCAGCTGGCTTCGATCTGCTGGAGTTCTCGCTCCACGCTGGTTTCGATTCTGACCCCTTCCAGGCGTCCAGCCTCCTGAAGGAGGCAGGACTGTCCGTCGCGTGCTCCAGGGGCTTGGCTCCGGATGCGGATGTCTCCAGCGATGACCCCGCTGTGGTGAAGCTTGGGCTCGACCTGATCGAGGAATCGATCAAGATCACCCGTGACCTGGGTGGCAAGGTTCTGACAGGCGCTCTCTATGGCGCCTTCGGAAAGGCCACCGCTCCCTTATCTGCGAAGGGGCGCGCCAACATCGTCGCAAGCCTCAAGGATGCAGCCCAGATGGCTGCTGAAGGGGGGGTTGATCTCGGGCTGGAGGTCTGCAATCGCTACGAGACGAACGTAATCAACACAGCAGCGGATGCCCTGAGCCTCCTCGACGACATTGGTGCCGAGAACATGTTCATCCACTTGGACGTGTATCACATGAACATTGAGGAGTCGGACTTCTCGCGACCCGTGCGGATGGTGGGCGACAGGTTGGGGTACGTCCACATTGGCGAAAACCACCGCGGCTATCTGGGATCCGGGCACATCGACTTCGGATCGTTCTTCAGTGCGCTTGCCGATATCCGGTACGAAGGTGCCATCACCTTCGAGAGTTTCTCCAGCGCGGTGGTGATGGAGAGCCTGAGCAGTGACCTGGCGATCTGGCGCAATCTCTGGGATAGCGGAGAAGCGCTGGCAACCCACGCCCGCAGCATGATGCAGGGCTGGATCGAAGCCTCGCAGGTCTAGTGCGGTGGGCGCGGCGCTTGCCGTGCCCACCCCCTTTCGGGGCCGGAATCACCGCACTGAATCCCAAGGAGCCGCAGCGTTGGCGAGTCCTCTCCTAGAGCGAATCACGACAGTATGACAAGGAGTCAATGATGAGGTTTGTAGTCTGTGGCGAAGCGCTTATCGACCTGATCCCCGATCATGCACCTGGGGCAACCGCCGGCAAATGGACTGCCTATTCGGGTGGTGGCCCTTTCAACACCGCGACAGCCCTGGCGAAGTTGGGCGAGGACGTTCACTTCCTAGGAAGGCTCAGCACCGACGCCTTCGGACAACAGTTGCGGATGCACTTGGCGCGCGCCGGTGTGGATGTGGGCCTCTCCGCCAGCACTGAGGAAGCAACGTCGCTTGCAATCGTGTCGCTCGATGGAGCCGGAAAGGCGGACTACTGCTTCCATTTCGACAAGACCTCAAACTTCAGTTGGCAGGCTAAGGATTTCCCAACGCTGCAAACCGTCGACTGGCTGCACTTTGGTTCCATCGGGACGGTGGTGGGGGCTGGTGCGTCGGCGATTCTGGACTTCGTCAGCCAGACTGCCGCGTCCTTGAGCTACGACATCAACGTACGGCCATCAACGATGCCCAACAGGGCGCGATACGTCGAGCGGGTCTCCAACCTCATGAGCGCGGTCGGGAGCAAGTCGGGGATCGTCAAAGCCAGTGACGAAGACATCGCGTGGTTGGTCGACGACTCTTCAAGGCCCCTCCACTACGCGCAGCGCTGGGCGAGAGACTTCGGCCTCTCCATGTTCGTAGTCACACTCGGCGCCGAGGGCGCGGTGGCTGTGACACCCGACGGCCGACAGATCACTTCTCCTGGTAGGCGAGTGCCAGTGGTGGACACAGTCGGAGCGGGGGATACCTTCATGGCTGGGTTCTTGTCATCCCTGTCTCAGAACTTCGTCGATGTCCAAGGAGCCCTTGATCGCGGTGTTGCGGCCGCCGCTATCGTCTGTAGCCGCCAGGGCGCGCAGCCCCCGTCGTTTGCTGAGGTCGCACTGGTCCTTGGAAACGTGGATTGGCGCAGGGAGGAGATCGTCGCCGAGACCGACGCCACGCTCACCGTACACGCCCACGCTGATCCTGACCGGTGACCACGACGACCGCTTGGTGCCGCTGCACAGCTTCACGTTCGCCGCGGCGCTGCAACATGCGCTGGTTGAGGCCGCGAGTTCTACGAGCGGTGTCGAAACCGCCAAGCCGACACGACATCGTCGTCCGACGCCTGGCTCCGCGTGGAGTCCTCAGCGGGTCATGGGGCGGGCAAGTCGTTGGAGATGGTGGCCAGCGAGTGGGCCGACCTCCTCGCGTTCGCCGCCCACCACACCGGCCTCACGCCCGTTCCTTGAGGGCGCGGCGGCGCTCCGAATGCCGGGCGAGTTCTCGGCCCACGATCGCCCCGCTTCGCGGGCATCACACTCGAGGTACGCCGCTTCAAGCTCATCTGCGTCGATGATGCCGAGCGATCCGAGTCCTGACGGAACGCCCTCACTGGTTTCCTCGCGGTCGGCATCCCACTGCTCTGGACGCGTGTTGGAAACGCCCCTCTTTCTCCAGGGGCTTGTCCACAACTCGCAAAAATCCGGCTAGAGGCGCTGTCCGATCACAGCAAACGGGCTCATCACAGATGAGGGTGTAGGGGGCTTTTCGGCGCGTCGGGCCGGGTAGGGGTCGAGGTCTCCCGATGATGGAAGTTCTCACACTGCCCATCTGGAAGACCTCGACGTGTCTGATGCTACCCCTGTGGCGGGGTTCGCCTGCCCTGACCTGACCTCGTTCTGTCGGCTCGACGAGCTCGGCCTGGAGGTCACCGGCCAACTGCTGGAGCCTGGCCGCGCGGTCCTCGCCTGCCGGGTCGTGGAGCCGGATCAGTGGTGCCGACGCTGCGGCTGCGAAGGCCTCGCGCGTGACACCGTGACGCGGCCGTTGGCGCATGAGCCGTTCGGCTGGCGGCCGACGACCTTGCTGGTCACGATCCGCCGCTACCGCTGCACCGGCTGCGGGCATGTGTGGCGACAAGACACCAGCCTCGCCGCGGAACCGCGGGCGAAGCTGTCACGCCGCGGGCTGCGATGGGCGTTGGAGGGCCTGGTAGTTCAGCACCTCACCGTCGCCCGGGTCGCCGAAGGGCTCGGGGTGTCGTGGAACACCGCCAACACGGCGGTCCTGGCCGAAGGCAAGCGGGTCCTGATCGACGACCCGACCAGGTTCGACGGCGTGAAGGCCATCGGCGTGGACGAGCACGTGTGGCGCCACACCCGCCGCGGCGACAACTACGTCACCGT
>NZ_JBUZNQ010000005.1:0-180730 GCF_055326325.1 Tessaracoccus zhenghani
CCTGAACGGAGGCGTTCTCCCGTCGCATCTGCCCGATCGCCCACGACGTCGCGCGACTGGTGAGCAGCGCTCTGGGTCGCGCCACATCGGGGTCTTGCTCCATGAACGAGTTCACCGGGCACATCGGTTCGGGACACAGCCAGCGACGTTTCCGCCACCACAGCTTCACCGGCGCCGTGAAGCACGGCGCGTCGATCAACTCAACCCTCTGCCGGCCATGCGCATGCGCGATCACGCCGCAGGCGGGGCAGCCCATCACCTCCGGCGTCCGTGACTCGACCTCGACACGCAGTCCCGCGTCGTCGCGCTGGACGCCGACCACGTGGAGCCCAGGCAGACCGACCAGAAGGTCGCAGCGCTGACAGTAGCCGCCGCCGGCACGGCAGCAGGAAGTAGAATCGGGCACGTCGAGGTCCTTGAAGATCAGGTGGTGTGGTAACCCCGATTCTTGAGGGCCTCGACCCCCTTCACCCCGCCGACACGCCCGCCATCGGATCCCCGCTCACCCCACGCTCAGGTACGAAGAGCCAGATATGTACAAGCATGTACGATTGCGCCATGTCGAGAATCAGCGTGAGCACTGCACGCCAGACCCTTCCGGAGCAGCTCGACCGTGTCGAGGCCGGCGAGGAGGTGTCGATCACCAGGCACGGCCGGGTGGTCGCCGTCCTGGTTCGTCCGGACGTGCTCAAAGCGCGCCGTGCGTCGAAGGTATGGGATGAGGCTGAGCGGATCGCGGGCCTCCTGGACTCGACCCGCAGCGAGCCGATGCAGCGCCCCGTCATCTCGCCCGAGCGGGCGGAGGAGCTCGTTGATGCGGTCCGTGACGCACGGTCCGGCCGATGACACTCCTCACTGCTTTCGACGCTGATGTGCTCATCTACGCGGCAGCCGATGGTCACCCTCTTGGGGTGCCTGTGGCCTCGTTGTTCGCCGTCGAAGGTGAGGGGCCCGTCGGCATCGGCTCAGTCCTGCTCCTGCCAGAGGTGCTGACCAAGCCACTGAGGGAAGACCCCGACTCCGCCGAGGTCAAGGCGCTGGCCGGCCTCCTCGGTCGGCTGGAGCTTCGCCCGGTGGACGAGGCGACGGCGCGACTCGCCGTCGCGCTGGCCGTCACCTACAGACTACGGGCGGCGGACGCGGTACATCTGGCCACTGCCGTCGCGTCAGGTGCTGACCGGTTCCTCACCAACAATCGCAGGGACTTTGCCACCACGATCGACGAGATCGACGTCGTGTACCCGGAGGATCTGGCCAACGCCCAGACGTGAGGTGCCGTCGGTGGGCCACGCCGACGGCTCAGTCGTGCGCGTGCGCCTCCAGGAACTCGTAGAGTTCGCGATCGTCCACACCCGGATAGGTCCCCTGCGGCAGGGGAGCGAACAGGTGGGTCCGCACCCTGGGCGACGCCCACCCCTGCCCCCTCCAGCGCTCCGAGAGCCCATCCTCCGGCCTGCGGCAGCACCGCGCGTCTGGGCACGTCGATACCTCGCGCTGCTGTGATTCGCGCCCCCGGAACCACTTCGACTCGGCATAGGGCACGCCCAGTGTGATGGAGAACTCCGCCGTTGCGCCGGTCCCGGTCTGCGTCGACTCGAAGAAGGTGCCGGCAGGCGTGTCCGTGTACTGGTAGTGCTCGCTGGTGCGGGTGGCACGCGCGAACGCCTTTCGCGCGCTCCAGTGGCGGCAGACCACCTCGCCCTCCGTCGAACCGGTCGCGTCCTGGGGCAGCGGAAGACCGTCGTTCTCATAGGCACCCACGACGGTGCCGTCGCCGTTGACCCGCAGGTAGTGAAGCGTGATCCCCAGGTAGTGGGTGGCCAGGTTGGTGAACCGCAGCGCCGCGCCCTCGTGGGTGACCCCGAAGGTGTCGCGGAAGTCCTCGATCGCGATGTTGCGCTCCCGCTTCGCGCGCTCCAGGAAGTCGACGGAGGCGGCGCGGGGCATCAGGCACGCCGCGGCGAAGTAGCTGGCCTCGAGGCGCTGGCGGAGGAAGTCGGCGTAGTCGGCCGGCGCCTCATGCTCGAGCACGGTGTTGGCCATGGCCTGCAGCGCCAGCGATCGCAGCCCGTGTCCGCCGGGGATGGAGGCCGGCGGGATGTAGATGCGGCCGTGCTCGAGGTCCACGACGGCACGCGCCGAGTGGGGGAGGTCGTCGGTGTGCACGATGGTCAGCCCCACCCGCTTGGCCATCTCCGCGACCGTGCGGTGGGTCAGGGCGCCAGACGTGTGCCGCACTGCCTTGGTTGCCTGCTCCGCGATCAGCTCGATCTCAGGCAGGTGGTTGTTCCGCTCCCGCATCGTCGTCCGGTGCTGGGTGTTGGCTCGCCGCGCCTCCGCAGGCGTTGAGATGGCCATCCGGGCGCGCCTGTCGAGTTCGCGGTGCAGGCCGACGATCGTCTTCAGCGTCGCGTCGGACATCGCCCGCGAAGGGCGCAGGAGGGGCAGGCCGAGCTCCCGGTACGCAGGGGCGGCCTGGGCCTTCTCGAGTTCGATCTCAAGCGCGGCCCGCGGCGACGGGGGCTCGGCGGCCAGCAGATCCGAGGCGGTCACGCTCAGGGCTGCTGCGATGGCCTCCAGCAGCGACAGGCGGGGTTCGCGGTGGCCGTTCTCCACCATGGACAGCTGGCTGGGAGCCGTCCCCGTGATCTCTCCCAGTTCTTCCAGCGTCAGGCCGGCCTTGGTGCGGAAATGCCGGATGCGCCGCCCCAGCGTGGAGAGATCTGCCATGCAGTTCACCATACGCGAAGAACTGCCGAAGTTCACAGCAATCTGACCAGTAGAACCCCGGGTCCCCTTCCGTATGGTGAAGCCACAAGCTCATCCCGCACCGAAGCGACACCCACAAGGTTGGAGAATCTCATGACCGCCACCGCCACGTTCACCCGCCACGCACCCGATAACGCCGACTCCCGCATCGTCGAGTGGGTGGATTCGATCGCCGAGCTGACCCAGCCGGAGCGCATCCTCTGGTGCGACGGCTCCGCCGAGGAGCGCCAGCGGATGCTCGACGAGTCCGTGGCGGCAGGCACCCTCATCAAGCTCAACCCCGCCAAGCGCCCCAACAGCTACCTGGCCCGCTCCAACCCGAGCGACGTGGCCCGGGTGGAGTCCCGGACCTTCATCTGCTCAGAGCGCGAGGATGACGCCGGCCCCACCAACAACTGGGCCCCGCCGTCGGAGATGCGCGAGACCTTGAGCGGCCTGTTCCGGGGGGCGATGCGTGGGCGCACCATGTACGTCGTCCCGTTCTCCATGGGGCCGGTGGGGAGCCCTCTCGCCCGCCTCGGGGTCCAGGTCACCGACTCGCCCTACGTCGTGATCAGCACCGGCATCATGACCCGGATGGGCGCCGCCGCGCTTGCGCAGATCGGCCCGCGCACGGAGTGGGTCCCGGCGGTGCACTCCGTCGGCGCGCCTCTGCTGCCCGGCGAGGAGGACGTGGTCTGGCCGTGCAACGAGACCAAGTACATCGTTCACTACCCGGAGAGCCGCGAGATCTGGTCCTTCGGCTCGGCCTACGGGGGCAACGCCATCCTCGCCAAGAAGGGGTTCGCGCTGCGTATCGCCTCGAAGATCGGCGAGGAGGAGGGGTGGTTGGCCGCCCACATGCTCCTGCTCAAGGCGACGAACCCCGAGGGCCGCACGTTCCATGTGGCCGCCGGGTTCCCCAGCGCCTGCGGCAAGACGAACTTCGCGATGCTGCGTCCCTCCATCCCCGGCTGGACGGTCGAGAGCATCGGCGACGACATCGCCTGGATGGCGCAGGGCCCCGACGGCCGATTGCGGGCCATCAACCCTGAGGCCGGCTTCTTCGGGGTGGCTCCCGGCACCGGTCACTCCACCAACCCCACCGCGATCGCGACGATCGAGAGCGACACCGTCTTCACCAACGTCGCCCTCACCGACGACGGCGACGTCTGGTGGGAGGGCCTCACGGACGAGGCGCCGTCGCACCTGACCGACTGGCAGGGCCGCGACTGGACCCCCGACTCCGAAACCCCGGCGGCGCATCCCAACTCGCGCTTCACCGTCGCCGCCCACTTGTGCCCGTCGATCGCGGACACGTGGGATGACCCGGCAGGCGTGCCGATCGACGCCATCATCTTCGGCGGGCGACGCGCCACCAACGTCCCGCTCGTGGCGCAGGCCAGGGACTGGGAGCACGGCGTCTACATGGGTGCGACGCTCGCCTCGGAGCGCACGGCCGCCGCCGAGGGAACCCTCGGCGAGCTGCGCCGCGACCCGTTCGCGATGCTGCCCTTCTCCGGCACCCACATGGCGGACCACTGGCAGCACTGGCTCAACGTCGGCGAGAGGCTCGGCGAGACGGGCAACGCGCCGCAGATCTTCCAGGTCAACTGGTTCCGCCGGGGCGAGGACGGCCGCTTCCTGTGGCCCGGGTTCTCCGAGAACTCCCGCGCCCTCGCGTGGATCACCGAGCGCATCGAGGGGAAGACCTCGGCGATGGAGTCGCCGTACGGTCTGGTGCCTGTCCATGCAGCGATCGACTACCAGGCTGCGGGCGTGAGCGACGAGGACTGGGACACGCTCTTCGCGATCGACGCCGCCGCCTTGAGCGCCGAGGCCGACGACACCGACGTCTTCCTCGCCCGCATGGGCACCAAGGTGCCATCGGCCGTGAGGCGGCAGCACGAGGAGTTCCGCTCCCGGCTCTGACCCCGCGACCGGCGCGTGGTCAGGTCATCGGAACGCACGGGCGTCCCTCCGTGGAGGGGCGCCCGCTGCGCTGATCCGGGCGACTGTGGCGATAGTGCTACAGTTACGCACATGTCGACCGTCGCCTCCCGGGACCTCCGCAACCACACCCGCTCAGTCCTGGACCGCGTCGCTGCTGGGGACGTCGTCACCGTGACGGTGAATGGGGAGCCGGTTGCCGAGATCCGGAGCCCCACGAGGCGCAGGCCGGTCGCAATGAAGCGCTCCGACCTGATCGACCTGGTGCACGCCCAGCGGGTAGACGTCACCCTTGAGGCGGACCTCGGGTGGATCTCCGCGGGTTCCACGGAAGACCTCGGGCCCATCAGGTGAGCGCCGGTCTGCTGGACACCAGCGTGTGGATCGCTGGGGAAGTGGGTCGGCTACTCGACACCGCCGCGCTTCCCGATGAGGGGTACGTCTGCGTCGTGACGCTCGCCGAGCTTCAGGCGGGCGTGTTGGCGGCGCCCGACACGCGGACGCGCGTGGCCAGGCTGGCCACCGTCGAGAGACTCGCCGGCCTGGAGCCGCTGGCGGTAGACGGGGCGGTGGCCAGGCAGTGGGCGTCGCTGCGGGTGCAGCTGCACGAGGCCGGTCGATCAATGGGGATCAATGATCTGTGGATCGCGGCCGTGGCGCTGGCCAACGGACTGCCGGTGGTCACTCAGGACTCGGGGTTCGACGTGCTCGCTGAGCTGGGCGCTCTCGAGGTGATCCGCGTGTAGCTGTCAGCGGGCTCAGGGCACGCAGAACGGCAACCGAATGCTCAATGGGCAAATTTGCCTAATGGGCAATAAGGCACCTACTGTGGGGACGTCTCCGTCATCGACCGAAGGGCCCCGCATGTCCGCCTTCCTCTACCGCCTCGGCAGGACGGCGGCCACCCGGCCGTTGGCTTTCCTCGCGGCCTGGCTGCTCGTCATCGCTGCCGTGGTCGGCCTGCTCCTCACGCAGACCCCGTCCATCTCCTCGCGCCTCACCCTCGACGACGCCCCCGCGCAGCTGGTGCTGGACGAGGTCACCGCGGCGCTCCCCGAGGCGGGTGGCACGCAGGGAACCCTCGTCTTCTCCGCCGACGACGGCGGGCGCGTGGACAGCCCTGACCGCGCCGACGCGATCTCCCGATCGCTCGACGCGGCCGTCGGCACCGGCATCGTCCTTGACCGGGATGCCCGGCTGGAGGAGCAGCGCGCCGAGGTGGAGACCACCGTCCGCGCGACCGTCGAGGGCAAGGTGGCCGACGAGGTCCGTGCCCAGCTCGAGTCGTTGATCACCGCCCTCGAAGGGGCAGTCCCCAGCGGGGCACCCGCCGCGTCGCCGGCGCAACAGGAATCAATGGCGGCGCTCGGCGCGCGGCTGAACGAGGTCACGACGACCGCCCGCGCCCTCGTCGCCACCCCTGACCAGCAGCTCATCGCCGAGTCCGGCGCGTTCTTCGCCGAGGTCGGGCAGCTGCGGGCCGAGCTGCAGGCCATGGGCGTCCCCGTCGACGGGTTCCCGGCTCCCGAGCCGGGCATGACCGACCCTGCCGCGGCCGTCGATGACGCGGCCATGGCCGCCACTGACGAGGCCCTTGGCCGCCTGGACGGACTCCTGGACGGCACGTCGCCGAGCGGAACCTCACTGGTGGCCTCCGACGGGGAGCGTCGGACGGTCGTCGTCTCGGACGACGGCACCGTCGCCATCGCCTCCATCCAGCTCACCGAGCAGATCTCCGATCTCCCCGAGGGCAGCCTCGACGACCTGCTTTCCGCCGTCGACGGAGAGGTCGCGGGGAAGGGCCTCGCGGTGGCCGCGAGCAGCGCCCTTCAGCCGATGGAGCCACCCATCGGCGGGAGCGAGGCCATCGGCCTCGCCATCGCCGCCGTCGTGCTGCTTCTGACCCTCGGCTCGCTCACGCTGGCCGGCCTGCCCATCCTGCTCGCCCTGGTCGGCGTGTTCATCGGGGTGGGCGGCGCCTACGCGCTGTCCGCGAACTTCGAGATGACCACCTCCACGCCGGCGCTCGGGCTGATGCTGGGCCTGGCCGTGGGGATCGACTACGCCCTCTTCATCATCCACAAGCACAGCTCCCTGCGGGCCAGGCTGGGGCTCGACGCCGTCGAGGCCACCGCCCGCGCCGTCGCCACCGCCGGAGGCGCCGTCCTGTTCGCCGGGCTCACTGTCGTCATCGCGCTCCTCGGGCTGCTGACGCTCGGCATGGGGTTCGTCTCCACGATGGCGGTCACGGCAGCCGTCACCGTCATCCTGGCCATCGCCCTGTCGCTGACCGCGCTACCGGCCCTGCTGGGACTGCTCGGGCGCGGGCGTCGGGCACGCACCCAGCCGGTGCGCGCCCACCGCGGCCACGAGCACTCCCGGTTCGGCCGGATGGCCAAGCGCTGGGTAGAGGCCGTCACCGCGCGCCCGATCCTCACGATCGTGCTCATCGTCCTGGGCCTGGGCGCCCTGTCGCTGCCGGCCGCGCAGATGCAGCTCGGCATGCCGTCGGGGGCGGTGGCCGCGCCCGGCTCGGATCAGCGGGTCGCCTACGACTCGGTGACCCACGCCCTCGGGGAGGGGGCGAACGCGCCGCTCATCGTCGCGCTGACGCCGTCGGATGCGGCCGCTGTGGATCAGGACCGCCTGGAGGCCTGGCAGTCCGAGCTCGCCACGCACGAGACGGCTGCCAACGTCCAGCTGATGGGGACCTCCGAGGACCGCTCGCTCGTGCTCTACACCGTCGTCCCGGACGCCGGGCCCACCGATGAGAGCACGGCCGATCTGGTCACCGCAGTGCGCGCCGCCGAACTCGACGGGGTTGAGCGGATCGGCGTCACGGGGCTCACCGCCATCAACATCGACCTGTCCGAGTCGCTCGCAGAGGCCATTCCCGTCTACCTCTCCCTCGTGGCCGCTTTGTCGCTGATCGTGCTGCTCGTGGTGTTCCGGTCCGTGGTGGTGCCGCTGGCCGCCACCGCCGGCTTCCTCCTGTCCATCGGCGCCACCATGGGGCTCGTCGTGACGGCCTTCGGCAATCCCAGCTTCACCTGGCTCGTGGGGGTGGATCGGGCCGGTCCGGTACTGAGCTTCCTGCCGATCATGGCCACCGGCATCCTCTACGGCCTGGCGATGGACTACCAGGTGTTCCTCGGCACGTCGATCCGCGAGGCCTACGTGCACGGCGAGACCGCGCGGCTGGCCGTGGTGGACGGCTTCCATCACGCGAGCCGGGTTGTCGTCGCGGCGGCCATCATCATGGTCTCCGTCTTCGGTGGCTTCGTCCTCAGCGAGGATTCCATGATCCGGCAGTTCGGCTTCGCGCTCGCCGTCGGCATCCTCATCGACGCCTTCGTCATCCGTATGGCGCTCATCCCGGCGGTGCTGCACCTGGCCGGGGACCACGCCTGGTGGCTGCCGGGTTGGCTGGACCGGATCCTCCCCGAGGTTGACGTCGAGGGCACGCTTCTAGAGGTGGCCGACGCGGTGGTGGAGGACGCCCCAAGCGAGGAGGCGCCCGTCGGGGCCGGGGTGGGACACTGAACCCATGGCACCCGGACTACGCGACGCGAAGCGCACCGCCGTGGCGCAGCGGCTCGCCGCCACCGCCTTCGACCAGGTGCGCGAGCGCGGGTTCGGCGAGGTGACGGTGGACGACGTGGTGGCCGAGGCGGAGGTGTCGCGGCGGACGTTCTCCAACTACTACTCGTGCAAGGAGGCGGCGGTCGCGGCGGTGGTCGTGCACCGGGTGGAGGCGGCGCTGCGCGAGTGGCAGCCGCCCACCGCGGCCGATCCCCTCACGTTGGTCAGCGACCTGGTTGACCACCAGATCCGGGTGGGTGCCTTCGGGTCGCTGACCGAGGTCGCGGCGCTCGCTGTCGGGCATCCCCAGCTGGTGCCCTTCGTCCGGGAGGCTCAGTGGCAGCTCTGGGTGGCGGTGGGGGACAGGGTCCTCGACGTGCTGCCCGGGGCGGGCGACGACGACGTGGAGACGGTCCGGTTGGCCGTCGGCGCCCTGTTCGGGATTGTCAGCGCCAGCCTGATCGGCTCGGGCGACCGGTCGGGGGCCGGCAACCTCCGGGGAGCCGTGCACCGGGGGATCGCGCGGCTCGGGACCGGCCTCGGCCGGCCCGCAGCCTCGGAGGGATGAGCCCCGAACCGGCGCCGTCGTCGCGTCAGTCCTTCGATTGAGGCAGCCTCGTCCGGCCACCCCGTTTCGGGTTCGACGGCGGGGGCACGACGGGGCCGATGCCGCCGTCGGGGGCCTCATCGAGGTCGACGATGACCGGCGCGTGGTCGCTGGGCAGCTTGCCCTTCCGGGCAGCCCGGTCCACCCAGGCGGCCGTGACCCGGTCCGCCACCGGCTGCGACGCCAGCACCAGGTCGATCCGCATTCCCAGATCCTGGTGGAACATTCCGGCGCGGTAGTCCCAGTAGGAGAACACGCGTTCGCGCTCCGGCCAGCGGGCCCGCACGACGTCGACCAGCCCGAAGGCCTCCAGCCGCTGCCGCTCGGGTCCGGTCACGTGGGTGTGGCCGAGGTAGGCGGCGGGATCGAACACGTCGGCGTCGGCGGGCGCGACGTTCATGTCCCCGCACAGCGCCACGTCCGGCGGTCCCGCGGCAACCGCGGCCGCCAGGGCGTCGAACCAGTCGAGTTTGTAGGCGTAGTGGTCCGAGCCCACCTCGCGGCCGTTGGGCACGTACAGGCTGTGGATGCGCACGCCGCCGCAGGTGGCGCTGATGGCCCGGGCCTCAGTGACGCCCCCGTACCGGGGCTGGCCGGGAAAGTCCCGCTCGACGGCGGACAGCCCGGCGCGGGACAGCAACGCAACGCCGTTGAACCCGCCGTACCCGTGGTGCGCGGCCTCGTAGCCCAGCTCCGCGAGGGGGCCCGCCAAGAGCTCACCGAAGGTGGCGTCGGTGAGTTTGGTCTCCTGGAGGCAGACGACGTCCGGCTTGCGTTCCTCCAGCCAGGGCAGCAGTCGGGGCATCCTCTGCTTGGCGGAGTTGACGTTCCAGGTGGCGATCCTCACGCCCGCGAGGCTACCCGCCCGACGCCTCCGGAGGGGCCGCGAGGGCCTCGCGCAGCCGGGCGGCGTAGGCCGCCTGCTCGCCTTCGGTGTATCGGGTCCGGGGCCAGAAGAACCCGCGCAGGCCGTCACCCCTCGTCCGCGGCACCACGTGCACATGCAGGTGGGGGACGGACTGGCTGACCACCGTGTTGATGGCGGTGAAAGATCCCTGGGCACCGTACGCGGTCGTGACAGCGGCGGCGACCCGCTGGACGACGGCGAACAGGGGCGCTAGTGGCGTGTCGGTGATGTAACTTTACGGTTGCATGGGACAATCGGGCATGGCGAATAGGACAGCCCCGGCACTGGTGTTACGTGAAGGCGATAGGGGCGAGTTGGAGCGGTTGACCCGGGCGGCGACGGTGATGGCCTCGACCGCGCAACGGGCGCGGATCGTGTTGCTGGCCGCTGACGGGGTCGGGAACCAGGTGATCGCGGACACGGTGGGGGTGTCGAGGCCGACGGTGAATCTGTGGCGGGACCGCTACGTCGAGCGGGGTGTGCGGGGTTTGGCTGATGAGCCCCGCCCGGGTCGGCCCAGGCAGGTGGATCGGGTTGCGATCCTCGCCGCCACTTTGGACCCGCCGCCGGCCAGCCTGGGGGTGACGCACTGGTCGTCGCGGCTGCTGGCGCCTCGGCTGGGGGGTCGACCATGCCACCGTCGCGGCGGTGTGGAAGGAGTTCGGGGTCAGGCCGTGGAAGGCGGAGACGTTCAAGTTCTCCACCGATCCGGAGCTGGTGGCCAAGGTCACCGACGTGGTTGGCCTGTACCTGGCCCCGCCGGACAACGCGATCGTGTTGTGCGTGGATGAGAAGTCGCAGATCCAGGCGTTGAACCGGACCCAGAAGGTGCTGCCCATGGCACCTGGCCATGCGGAGCAGCGCACCCATGACTACGTGCGGCACGGCACCACCACCCTGTTCGCGGCGTCGGAGATCGCCACCGGGAAGGTTACCGGCCTGTGTAAGGACCGGCACCGGCATCAGGAGTTCCTTGGGTTCCTCAAGCATGTGGCGCGTGCCTACCCGACCCAGGAGCTGCATTTGGTGATGGACAACTGCGCCACTCACAAGAAGGCCGAGGTCCGTGACTGGCTCGCCGCGAACCCGCGGATCACGGTGCACTTCACCCCGACCTCCGGCTCGTGGCTGAACCTGGTCGAGGTCTGGTTCGGGATCATCGAACGCCAAGCCATCCGGCGCGGGACCTTCACCTCGGTCCGCGACCTCACGGGCAAGATCCGCGCCTTCATCAACGGATGGAACCGACGCAAACACCCATTCATGTGGACCAAAACGGCTCTTCGTACCTGAGCGTGGGGTGAGCGGGGATCCGATGGCGGGCGTGTCGGCGGGGTGAAGGGGGTCGAGGCCCTCAAGAATCGGGGTTACCACACCACCTGATCTTCAAGGACCTCGACGTGCCCGATTCTACTTCCTGCTGCCGTGCCGGCGGCGGCTACTGTCAGCGCTGCGACCTTCTGGTCGGTCTGCCTGGGCTCCACGTGGTCGGCGTCCAGCGCGACGACGCGGGGCTGCGTGTCGAGGTCGAGTCACGGACGCCGGAGGTGATGGTTCCCGGAGGCGCCCCACATGTATCGGCGTGGTGACTACTACTACCTCCTGCTTGCGGAGGGAGGCACGGAACAAGGACACATGGTCACAGTCGCGCGCTCATCCACGCCCTGGGGCCCTTGGGACAACTGCCCCCACAACCCCATCCTCACCCATAGGTCACTTCCGTTGCCCGTGCAAGCTGCCGGCCACGCCGATCTCCTGGAACTGCCAGATGGCTCATGGTGGGCTGTAGCACTCGGGACCAGACCAGTCGGAACCTTCCATCATCTCGGCCGGGAGACATTCCTCGCTCCGGTGACATGGACACCCGACGGTTGGCCACTCATCGGAGACAACGGTCGCCTTCCAGAAAGTGGGCAGAAACCGCGCCTGCCCGATTCACCGAGTGACCCTGAGCGCACAATCGACGACTTCAGGGGCACGACTCTGGCTCCATACTGGAACACATTGCGCCGCCCTCTGACTCGCGACGAGTTCTCGCTCACCGACCGTCCAGACGCCCTGCGCCTCACGGGAGGTGCCGCCACCACAGATGATCCCCTCCTAGTGACCGTCGCACGGAGACAACAGCACCATGCAATATCCGTAACAGCGCGCCTCGACTACACACCCGGAGAGCACGACGAAGCCGGCATCACCATCCGCGCTGACGAGCATCACCACATCGACATCGCAGTGAGGCGGGGCAACGGCGAACACCGAACGGTGGAACTACGGCAGCGCATCGGGCCAGTCGCCTCCATGCTCGCATCAGGTCCCGTCGACCCCGGCGAACTGGACTTCCAGATCAACGCGACCGCACACAGCTACACGCTGAGCGTGGCACACCCCGGCGGCACACTCATGCTCGGCGACCTAAGTACGCGGTACCTCAGCTCCGAGGTCGCAGGAAGTTTCACCGGAGTATTCATCGGCATGTACGCCAGCGGCAATGGACACCTAGCCTCCGCACCCTCATGGTGGACACACTTTGCATACTCACCGGCGCGCGCTCGGTAGTTCGTTTGACGCGAAGCACACCCGCCGGCGTTACCGGTTATTACATCGGATCATCCAGAGAATCCGATGTAATAACCGGTAGGATCGAGGCATGGCCACCCGACGCCGACAGCAACTCGTCACCCGCGACGACGTGCCGCTGCCACCGTACGAGTGGAGCCATGACCGCTCCGGGTCGAAGTCGGCGTGGGGTGTGAGCCTTGGGACCTCGCAGACACGGGCGGGGTTCCGCTGGGTTCGTAGGCGAGAGTTGGGCGTCTTCCACGACTGCCTGACGTGGCTTGCTGCAACGATGGGGAGACCAACCACTAGCCAGGAGCTCCGTTGCACATCAAGGCCGCCCACATCAAGAACTTCCGAGCGCTTGTCAACGTGGAGATTGACTTCGACGACGTCACAACGCTGCTGGGCCCTAACGGCTCAGGTAAGTCCTCAATCTTGTACGCGCTCGACTGGTTCTTCAACGGCGGCACCCTGACTATAGACGACATCACCGGCGGCCAAGCCGACGATGCTGAGATATCTGTTCAGGTCGAGTTCGATCGACTGACCGATCGCGACCGGGAGGCTCTGGGAGCGAGATACGCCGATCCGGCCACTACCAGCTTCTCGGCATGGCGGACTTGGCGCTCAGGAACCGAGAAGATAACCGGCAAGGCGCTCGCTTTCGAACCGTTCGAAAGGGTCCGTGAAGCCACTGGCGTGAGCGCTAAGAAGGAGGCGCTCCAGAATGCTGGCTCGCAGTATCCTGATCTCGGAATTCCGAAGTGGGGCACTTCCATTGCCGCAACCGAGATGGCTATGAGTGACTGGGAGCGCGCCCATCCAGAGGATTTGAAGCCGGCCTGGGTTTCGGACACGCACTTCTTCGGATTCAACGGCCAGGCAAAGCTCTCCGGCCTGTTCGATTTCGCCCTGGTCCGAGCCGACCTTCGTGCGTCCGAGGAGGCGGCCGACGCAAAGAGCGCCTTGGTCGGTCGAATCCTGGCGAGAGCCATCGATCGAACCGAGGCCACCAGGGACCTGGGCCTGCTTCTTGAGGCCTTCGGCCGGCAAGAACGTGAACTTCAGGACAAGCACCTCCGCCCGCAACTTGACGCACTAGCTGAGGCCCTGACGCGGGAGGTGGCGAGCCTCACGCCAGACAAGGTGATTCACCTTCGAGCTGCGCCGACGGAGGTCAAGCCCGCCGCTGCCCGTGTTGAGGTGAAGGTTGCGGACAGCATGGCGGAGACAGACGTTTCTCGGCAGGGTCACGGGTTTCAACGGACGGTACTGATTGCAGCATTGAAGCTACTTGCGGATCGGGGCCCCGGAGACGCGGAACGCGGCACTCTTTGCCTCGCAATTGAGGAGCCGGAGCTCTATCAGCACCCCACACAGGCGCGCGCGTTCGCCACAGTACTGCGGGCCCTGGCTGATGAGCAGACCAACCAAGTTCAGGTGATGTACGCCACTCATAGCCCATACTTCATCGAGCCGCGCTTCTTCGATCAGGTTCGGCGTGTCACTCGAATCGCCGACGGGCCACGATCCGCGGTCAAAATTCGTCAGGCATCCCTAGAAAAAGTCTCCGCGCGTCTGGACGGCTTCGAACAGGATCGGGCCGTACGCGGCAGATGGGAACAGGTGTGCCTGCAGGGGCTCGGAGAAGCGGTATTCGCCAATGCAGTCCTGCTCGTTGAGGGTGACAATGACAGGGCCATCTTGGAGGGCTTGGCGCGGCAGGGGGGCAATCTCGCGCTCGCAGGCATATCTGTTGCGGCCTCGCAGGGAAAGCCCAAGATACTCCTGCCTCTCGCGATCCTGGAGGAGCTCGACATCCCGGTGCTGACCATCGTTGACAACGACGAAGGCTGCGAGGAACGGGCGCGGCGGAAGTCGAGCGACCCGCTCGACATCGAAAGTGCCGTGCTTTCAACCACTTCGATGAATCGCAAAATCCTCCGCTACTTCGGAGAGGCCGAACAGGACTTCCCGAAAGGTCCCGTGAACCAGCGACTCATGTTCATCGACGATCGCCTCGAGAAGATGCTCGAGCGGGATTGGCCAGCTTGGGAGGAGACAAGAGAGAGACTCGTCGAGCAAGGTCAGGGAGTCGAGGGCAAGAACAGTTCAACCTACGCCCTCGCTGCCAGCCAGTGCGCTACTCCACCTGACGGGGACCTCCGACTGCTACTCGAGCTTGTGTGGTCCTTGACCCCATGACCAGGGGGCAAGGGGACTTTCTCTGCGGACCCACGTGTCCGGCTCGAGTCGCTATGAGCACTGCCGTGCTGAGGGCACGTGCCGGTATTCAGAGCAGCCGCGGATCGCCGTCCTCATCGTCTATAATGCGTCGGTCGCCTCTTATGAGGGCGTCCAGGGTGAGGTCGACGTCGTGCGCGGCCATGTCAGCCAGTCGGTCAGGGCCCAGCACGAAGATGTTCTGGGACGTGATGCCGACGAATTCCGGGTTGGGAGCTACCACGAACCGCAAGTCTCGGCCTATCGCCTCTCCCACATGTCTCGCCCTCTCGTCAAGGGCTTCAATCTCGTCTTTGTTCAATGCCATGGCCGCAATCTAGTGCCGACGGTCATCCATGTCAGTTTTGCCTCAGGAGGTCGGGCTGGCTGGGTTGCCATGCGCCAGCCGGCGCCACACGCTGGCCTTTGCTTGAGTCCGTCAGGACAGTGCTGCCGTCACGGGCCGAGACCCCGATCACACACTGGGCACTGAGGGCTTGGCCCACCCCACGGCAGCTGATGGGACCACGGCTCATTTGAGGCCAGTAAGTCATGCACGCTCATCAGCGTGAGGCGTTTGGTGTCAAGAGCTGGGGGTCGGGTGTCCTGGCTTGTCGTCGGTCCCTGCATAGCGGTACGGGGCTGGGTGGCCCGGCAGCGTGTGATCGGGTTGGTTCGACGACGGGTCGGGGCTGCCCATGATGAGCGACGAGATACCGGAGGGTTCTCAATGCCGCAGAGGGCTCGCCCCGACCCTGCTCTTGGGGTTGGCTGACGCCTCACGCGTCGACGAGGGTCAGGCAGCTTCTGGCACCTCCACGAGAGTGCGGTGGGTGCCGTGGGTGGCGATGGAGGGATTCCATACCCGGCCGGTGGTGACGATCGCGTGCAGCTGGCAGAGCAGGGCGGCCGCGACGGCGGTCTGGGCCTGGGTGGGCTTGAGCGGATGCTCGGCGCGGGTGGTCAGGTGTCCACGAGATCCTCCTCACCGAGACCGCGCCCCCGGAGCTGCGTGCAGCCGCGATCACCGTCCTGCAGCGCATCTCCTCCCTGCCCCCACGACGAACGGTAGATGGTCGCTCTGCCCGGTGGTCAACGGTTCAACGGGTCGGGTTCAGGGTATTCGAGGTCGAGACATTCGAAGCCCTTCGCGACGGCGGCGTGGAGGCGCTGATGGCCGGCAGCGTCCCACTTCACGTGGGGGAAGTACTGCCAGTAGAAGGAGTCGTTGGAGGCCATGCCTTCGCCGGTGTAGGCCTGCCAGCCCGATGCGATCAGCCATTCCGCGTCGGCGGGGTTGTCGAGGCTGTCGGCGTTGGTGAGCCGGGCGCGGCCCGTCGTGCCGTCGGGGGTTGCCACGACGACCCACCAGTTGATTCCCGCGGTCAGGCCTTCACCCACCGCGATCTGCACGGCCTCGTCCCAGTCCACTGGCCCCCACCGTGATTCATGGCTCAGACGCGTCGCGCGGCTGATCGGCTCGCATACCATCTGAGCAGCCAGCGCCGCGTCGGGAACAGGCTCGGACCGACCGGGTTCAGCGGTCGCTCCGGATGACTCCGCGGGCTCCACCGGGACAACAACGATGGGCGTGTCCTCGGGGCTTGTCTCGGCCGGGGTGGCCGACTGCTGTGAGCTCGCTGCGACTGAGGCCGATGACGTGGCGCCCCCAGGCTCGTCCACTGTGCAGGCGCTCAACACCAGCACGCTCACCGCACCCACCCAGGCCAGCTGCTTCACCAGCCATCGACCAGAGGACGCGGACGCGTGCGGCGCCTGCGGGTCACCATCGAACCGATCGCGAGAGGGACCCTCAGACGGGCGGACGTGCGGCAGCTGGTGTCTCAACGGTGCTTCCCCCCGGTCAGCGGTGCTTGTGTTCGTGTCGAGCACAACTGTCCCACGGGTGCCGGTTCACGCCGACGGTCGAAGTCCCGTGTCCTGCCGTCAAGGGCTCGATGCCTCAGGGGGAGGGGCCGACTCGCGGAGCCGACTCCGTGAACATCCGCAGGCGCGCGTCAGACGACACCGTTGTCGGCGGACAGAATGATGCCCAGTGGCGGCTATGAGGTTCTGTGGTGTTGGCTGGGGATTAGGTTGCTCGGGAGGTGATCGTGGTGCCTGCGGTGGATCCCAATGATGACTCGGTGTGGCGGTGGGTGGTGCAGCATTATCGCTTCGACCCTGAGCGGAACCAGCGCCGCCGTGTGGTGGTGGCTGCCTATGACAATGAGGCCGAGTTCGACGCCGCGTTGACGGCCTACATTCAACTGATTAGTGCCGGGATCGATGGTGGCGACCGTGACCCGCGTGAACATGTGGGTGGCGTCATCTGGCACCCGGGGTATCACGCTGAGCAGGCCCGCGGCCGCTTGGCCGGCGACGCAGTCCGACATGGAGTCGATCCGCGGCCGCTGCTGGAGGACGGTCGGCTTCCCTCGAGTGTTGTCGTGTTTGGGTGGGACGCTGATGGCCAGCCGTGGTCGGTTGGTGGAGGCGAACCCCCGATCCCGCCTACGGAGTGAGCGCCTCACCATCCGGGCCTGCCGGTAGCTCGTCGTCACCCGAGGGTCGCATCATGGGCGCCTGGGATAGCCCGTTTCGATGGCGCGCGTCCTGATCACCGGCATGTCGCGAACCGGGAAGAGCACGCCCCTGGCGGAACTGTGCCGGCGTGGCCTCCACCGACCACGCAGGCTGGGCCCTCCCCAGCGAGGTGTGGCACCTCGCTCGCATGGCAACACTGTTGAAGCGTTCACGTCATCGTCTCCGGGGCGGTGGAGAACCAGGTCGACTTCTACGATCGGTTCGTCTACGCCGTCCTGCTTAGTTCGGCGTAACCAGGATGGTCGACGTTGGATCCACGTCCGGGCTCCATGCGAGTGTTGGCAGATCAGAACCCGACAACCCGGCCAATTCAAGGGCGGCTTGGCCGGAAGCATGCGCGGAGTAGATGGATTGACCGTTGGCTACCGCAGCGTAGAACTGGGCAGCGTAGTTGATGGCGTCGCCGTCATCGATGGCGTCTGCCATCCCTATGGCGAAGGGCGCCACCGTGCGCACAAGATCGTCAATCTGGGCCGCGGAGCGGCAAGAGTTCAGTAGGACGAGCAGGGGTGGATCGTCCGTTGCCTGGACGGCTCGTGCAAATGCCGCCGCCGTCACGATCACGCCCTTGTGCGGTTCGTCCTTCTCTTCTTCGAGGACGATGAGGTCTTCGTTGCTGTGTCCAGAGAAGTGGACAACGTGGGGTCGGAACTTCGTGATGCCGTCCAGGAGGTCGGCGCTGGTCGCTGCTGGCCGAACGTCGAGCTCTATCCGGTCTCGGTGAAGGGCTGACTCGACAGCGGCTCGGATCCGTTTCTGCTCGCGGCCGACTCGCAAGTCGCCTTCGGAGGAGGCGCCGAGCATGAGAACTCGCAGCCTTTCAGGCTTGGGTGCAGGGAGTTCGCGTAGGGCTTCGACTGCAACTTCTGCTCGAGCCACGCGTGACTCCAGAGCGCGCCTCTCAGCCACTGCCTGCCGATCAGCCTGCTGCTGTGCCTGCTGACGCTTACGTTCAGCTGCCTTGGCCTCGGACTCCTCGGCTCGACGCAATTGTGCTTGCAGTGCCACCTCGTCGCGTGCGAGATTCGCGGCCTTTGTCTGCCACCTCGCCGCTTCCTTCCCGGCCGTCTCGGCCTCTTTCTCGCGGCGCTCAGCCTCGCTGTTCTTCATGCGAGCGGTGCTGACGCTGCTCGTCTTCCCAGCTGCGAGGCGTGACTTTGCCGCGTCGGCCCGTTTGGCCGACTCCTTGGAGCGGTAATCGCCGGCCTTTCTCTCAGCCTCGAGCCGCTGCTTTCGCTTCTGGTCGAGTTGCCTGCGGTACATATGAGCGCTCATCGAGATCCCTCCCTGTGTCACCCCCCACGGTAGGCCGCCACACTGACAGAACGCTCCTGCATGCCCGCCAAGCGCGCCGAAGTACGGCCAGCACCGTCTCCGCATGCACGCACGTCTGGGTGATCGCGACCGGGAGAGACTCGGCCGGATGGCCACCGAGCGGGACGGCCCCTCGGTGTGGCCGGGAACTCCGGCTGCCCGACCGGAGTCGAGTACGTCGGACCCCAGCGCTTCGGTGTCGGGCGCTCTCCCGACGATCGCCATGCGCGATCCCGACCGCGTGAGCGTGGCGTAACTCTACCTAAAAGGGTATGGTTGTGGCGTGACGCGTGATGTGAGGTACAGGGATGTGGTGCGTGAGATCGCGTTTGGCAATCATGGCTTCGTCACGACACGGCAAGCCGCCGAGGCTGGCGTTCCGCCGGGTGAGTTGCCGAAGCTGGCCGAGCACAGCGGACTCGAATCGGTGGCTTACGGGCTGTATCGGGTGACCGACATGCCCCCAGGTGACCTGGACCAGTACGCGGAGGCGGTGCTCCGAGCCGGCGAGGACGCCTTTCTGTGGGGCGAGTCGGTGCTGGCCCTTCATGGGGGGCTTGCGGACGTGAACCCCACACACGTGATGGTCGCGGTCACCAAGCGCACCCGGACCAGGTTCCCGCCGTTCATGCGCGTCGTTAGGGTGGCGGAGGGTGAGCCGAGGACTTGGTATGAGGGGATCGCGTCGCAGAGCGTCGCTGCTGCGATCCTCGCGTGCCGCGGGAGGATCGAACCGGGCCGGCTCCTGGCAGGAGCCGAGCAGGCGCGCGCGGAGGGGCTGTTGACGACCGCCGAGTGGACCCGTGTCCGGGAGGGGTTGACCTCGTGAGGTGGGCGACCCCGCCAAGTAACAGGCAGTCGTTGGATCAGCGGCTGCGGAACCTGCAGGGAGCTGAGGCGGCGGTCCAGCGGCGTCGTGTCACGATGTCGCTGGTGGTGGTGGGTCAGATGCTCCCTGAGGGTGCGATCAAGGGCGGCAGTGCGATGGCGCTGCGTTTCGGTCTGGCCTCTCGGTTCACCCGCGACCTGGACGCCGCCAGGGTCGCGTCGCTGGATCAGTTCCGCGCCGACTTCGAGGAGTCACTGGCTGCGGGGTGGGCTGGCTTCACGGGGCGTCTGGTTGAGCGTGCCGCACCGAGTCCGGTCGGGGTGCCGGCGGGGTATGTGATGCAGCCCTTCGATGTGAGGCTCGCCTACCGGGGACAGTCCTGGTGTACAGCGAGGTTCGAACTGGGCCACAACGAGATCGGGGATAGTGACGAGCCCGAGTACAGGCTCGCCGACGATCTGGTCGTGCTGTTCACTGAGGTCGGACTGCCGGTCCCCCGCCCGGTCCCGGTGATGCGCGCCGATCATCAGGTCGCCCAGAAGCTGCACGCAGTCTCCTCCCCGGGCAGCGACCGCGCCCGCGACCTGGTCGATCTCCAGCTGTTGGATGCCGGAGAGGAGCTCGACTTGAGACAGATCGCTTCGACGTGTCAGCGGCTGTTCGTCTACCGACAGCAGCAGCAGTGGCCCCCGACCCTGACCGTGGGTGACGGGTGGGGCGACCTAGTTAAGTCCCTCATAGTGGTGTAGTCCCGCAGTGGCCGTGACCGTCGATGACGGCAGGGCGGTCACCGTGGGATCCTTCGAGTTCATCTCTCACAACTCTCTCAAAGGAAATCAACCACGATGACCGCTCCTCACATTGTCGACCCTGCTCACGTGCTCAGCAACCTTCTCACCGAGGCTTCGCCGGACATGATGCGCAGCGTGCTGCAGACGATGATCAACCAGCTCCTGTCCGCCGATGCCGATCTGGTGTGCGGCGCCGAATGGGGACAGCCTTCGGCAGGGCGGGTGGCGCAGCGCAACGGCTACCGCCACCGGCCCCTCGATACCCGTGTCGGCACCGTTGATGTCGCCGTCCCCAAGCTCCGCACCGGGACCTACTTCCCCGAATGGCTGCTGGAGCGCCGCAAACGTGCCGAGGCGGCGCTGATCACGGTGATCGCCGACTGCTACCTCGCCGGAGTGTCGACCCGCCGGATGGACAAACTCGTCAAGACCCTCGGCATCGACGGCCTGTCGAAGTCACAGGTGTCCCGGATGGCTGCTGACCTCGATGAGCACGTCGCGCAGTTCCGACACCGCCCTCTGGGCGAGGCGGGTCCGTTCACGTTCGTCGCAGCCGACGCGCTCACCATGAAAGTGCGTGAAGGGGGCAGGGTGATCAACGCCGTGGTCCTCGTCGCGACCGGGGTCAACGGCGACGGCCACCGCGAAGTCCTCGGTTTGCAGGTCGCCACCTCCGAAACCCGCAGCGCGTGGAACACGTTCTTCGCCGACCTGGTCGCCCGCGGCCTGGCAGGCGTCCGCCTGGTCACCTCCGACGCCCACGCCGGGCTGGTCGAAGCCGTCGCGGCGAACCTCCCAGGAGCGAGCTGGCAACGCTGCAGGACCCACTACGCCGCCAACCTGATGGCCGTCACGCCGAAGAGCCTCTGGCCGGCGGTCAAGGCGATGCTGCACTCCGTCTACGACCAGCCCGACCAAGCATCCGTGGAGGCCCAGTTCGACCGGCTGCTGGACTACACGAGCGAGAAGCTCCCCGAAGTCGCGGAGCACCTCGAGCAGGCCCGGGCCGACGTGCTCGCGTTCGCGACGTTCCCCAAGGACGTCTTGACCCAGATCTGGTCGAACAACCCCGCCGAACGGCTGAACCGGGAGATCCGGCGCCGCACCGACGCGGTCGGGATCTTCCCGAACCGGGAAGCGATCATCCGGCTCGTCGGCGCCGTCCTGGCCGAACAAACCGACGAATGGGCAGAAGGCCGCCGCTACCTCGGCCTCGACATCCTCGCCCGCTGCCGGCTCACCACGATCACCAACCCCGAAGAGGAGGTGACCGACCCCCTCGCCCTCACTGCCTAGACGAAGGAACCGCTACACCACTCCGCGGGACTTGACCGAACCGGTTGCGTTTGACCGTGGTGCGGCCGGCGACCGCGTCGGCGGCTTTGCGGACGCGCTCGTCGATCCCGCGCAGGCTCCGTCGGGCGCGTCCTATCGGCAGCGCCTTCTGTCCTGAGATGATTGGGGCGCCGAACTGTGGGAACGCTTACATCTGCCGCGCTGCGGAGGACAGTGTCCGGGGATCCACAGCGACCTCGTCTGCTGCAGCTCGCGCTCCTAAAGGCCGCTGGAGGTCGACGGGGCCACGTCGCGCCAACCGGGCTATCCCGGGTAGCACTGCGTGGGGCTTTTCTTGGACCTGGCGGGGCCGGGTACCGGAAATGGATTCTCGGCCGAACGCGCGCTTCTAGCAACTCTGGTGATGGGTTCGGTGGGAGCCACCTGGTTAGGCTCGTCGGCTGAGGAGTGGGCCGCGAGTTGAGATCGCAGGGTGCGGGTGAGTTCTCGCCCTGTCTGACTGGCGGCGACTGGGTCGGCGGTCCAGGCGTTGATTCGGCTGATGAGGCGCTCGCTGTTCTCTGAGCCGACTAGGTGCAGAGTCTCTGACCAGTGGTTGGGGGTTCGGGCCGCGGTGATTTCGATGAGCTGCTCATCGCAGGTTTCGGCCCGCAGCGCGATGCGGTCCTGAATCATGGCGTGTGCCTGCGGCACGGTGTTCGCAAGCACCCGGCGCAGGTGTTGTGGTCCGTGGTCGTGGAGGAGTTGGGCCGGGTCGGTGCCGTTGGGGAGGTTGACGCGGTTGGGGTCGAAGCGGTGTCGGGCGAGGAGCCAGAACGCGTTTTCAGCCGCGTGGTCGCCGGCCGGGTCGGCGTCGGTGGCGAGGAGGGTTGCTGGATGGTTGCGTAGTAGGAGTGTTTGTTCTGGGGTGAGGGCGGTGCCGAGGGGTGCGACGCCGATGTAGGTGCCTTCGCCGGCGAGGGTGACGGCGATGGCGTCCATGGGGCCTTCAACGAGCACAGGTATGGCAGTGGGGGTGAGGAGCTCGGCACCGTAGAGAAGATGTCGCTTCTGAAACACCGCTGTCGCGGGGCTGTTGAGGTATTTCGGCCCCTGCTGATCCGTTGCCTCTGGGTGGCGTCGGCCGATGAACCCGGTGACGATGCCGTGTTGGTTGTGGATGGGGATGATGGCGCGGTTGCGGAAACGGTCGATGGTGTTGCCGGTGCGGGTGGTGGTGGCGACGCCGGCGGCGGTCATCTCGCCCGTTGTGAAGCCCTGTTTGCGCAGTGCGCTGACCAGGTTCGTCCAGCCGGCGGGTGCGTGTCCGATTCGGAAACGGTGGTCGTCGGAGAGGTCGGTGCGGAACCGTTCGGTGAGGTAGTTGGCGCTCCAGCTGCCGGGCAGCTGGTGTTGGTAGTAGGTGGTGGCTGCTTCGAGGAGTTCTTCGAGGCGTTGCTGGGTGTGTGGTTCGTCGGCCCAGCGGTCCATTTCGGCGAAGCCGATGGATAGTTCGAGGGCGGTGAAGTCGGGTTTGGTGGCGAGTCGGAGGCGGGCGGCTTTGGCGAGTTCCTGGTTGCGGGTGGACCAGTCGATTAGTTCGATTCCCTCTGGTGGGATCTGGTCAGGGTGCGGCGGCTCCTCGTCCTCGCTGGGCGGTGTTGCGGTGAGTTGGTGGGTCCGCCAGAGGAGGGCCTGGCAGGAGTCATCGAACCCGGACGGGTCCGTGACCGTGATGATTTGGTTGAGGGGAATGTCGTGGGTGAGTGCGGTGGTGACCTCGGTGGCGAGGTGTGGCCACCAGGGGCTGGCTTCGAGGTCGATTGTTGCCTCGATTCCGATGAGTCCGGGGAGTTCTGCTTCCCAGGCGGGTATGCCGACTGCTGCTGGTGTGTTGGTGAGGTGTCGGGTGAGTCGCCACCATAGGGCGGCGGCGGGGTGTTCGCCTGGGAGGGGTGCTTCGGCGACGGCTTCGGCGAGGAGGGCGGTGATGGGAACGCCTGTGGTGTGGAGGGCTGAGAGGCGGTGGGCCAAGGCGGTGGCGTAGGGGTCGCCGGGGATGTCGTCGCGGATGTCGCGCAGCAGGTCGGTCCACACGGCCGTCGGTGTGGCGAGGCGTTCCTGGAGGGCGAGTTGGTGGCCTCGGGCGGCGGTGCCGAGTTGGGGTGGGCCGGTGGGGCGGCGGTCGTCGGGTTCGACCCCGACGGCGGCGCGCCACACTTCGATATCTGCGATGGTGTGCGGGTTGAGCGGTTGTCCTGGCAGCGCCCATGATGGCTGCGACATCGCCGCGGACGTGATGCGGACCTCGTCGGTGAAGCTGGCGACCTGGTCCGCGCGCGCCGTCAGGTAGGCACCCCAGCGGTCCTTCTGCGTGAGGACGTCTGGGATGGCCGGGAGCCAGGGGAGTGGTCCTGGTGGTTGTGTGGGGAGACGCCAGGTGAGGACGGCTGCCGCGTCTGTGGCACTGGCGACTTCGCGGAGATCGACCGCGTTGCGAAGGAGTTGCACGGGCGTGGTGGTGTCGTCGGCGGCAAGCAGCAGGTGTGCGCGGAGCGTGGGCCAGGCCGGGCTTGCGGTGAGCCCGTCGACGATGTGGTCGGCGTCTCGGTCCAGCTCGGCTGCGGAGGTGGGGTTGTGGAGTTCTGCAGCGAGGTGAAGGGCGTCGGTGTAGCGGGCGACGGCATGTCGGAGGCGGGCGGTGGGATCGGTTGCCTGACGTTGTTCGGTGGCTGCGGAACGAGCGGATCCGTCGCGGGCCAGCACGGCCTCAATGATGTCGGTGGCGGTTGTGGGCCGCAGCGTGGCGGGATGGATGGGTGCGTTCTCGTCGGTGGCGTCGACGATTTGGATGTAGGAGTGGTTGCTGTGACGGCCACGGCTCATCGCGACGTAGAGCTGCTGCCTGGTCTCGGTCCCGGTGATGACGGTGTGGGTGGTGTCGACGGTGATGCCTTGGGCGCCGTGGACGGTCACGGCGTAGCCGAGTTCGACATGGTTGGCGACGTAGGCCGGGGGCAGTTCGACGGTGAGTCCGTTGTCGCGGTGCTTGGCGTGGATGGCGCCGGCGGGGGTGATGGCGGTGATGGTCCAGCGGTCACCGTTCTTGACCCAGTCGGTGCTGCTGGTGGTGAGGCGTCGGTCGTTGAGGCGGGTGACGATGAGGTCGCCGATCGATGCCTGGTTGTCGTCCGAAAGGAGGACGCTTGGCTGGTCGGCGGTGTTCTGGCCGCTGCTGGTGAGGCGGTGGGCGCGGGCCCACTGGTTGAGGGTGGCCACGCTGTGGCGGGTGCCGGCGAGCATGAGGGAGTCGAAACCGTTGGCGCGGTCGATCAGCCAGTTGTTGAGGGTGTCGCGGAGGACGGTCTCGTCGGTGCCGGCGTGGATGCGGTCGTGGTCGAGGTAGTAGCCCACGGCTTCGGGCCGGCCCTCGCGCAGCGCGAGGGAGGCTGCGGCTTCGGCGGGGTCGGTGAACCGCATGATGGTGGTCAAGTGCACGGCCCCGTGCGTGGTGACGAGGTCTCGGAGCACCCCACCGGCACCCACCGCAGCCAGCTGTTGATCGTCACCGATCAGCCGGACGGAGGCGCCGCGTTCGATGGCGTGGTCGATGATCGTGGCGAGGGTGGGGGTGTCGGCCATGCCCGCTTCGTCGATGATCACCAGCGTGTCCGGCCCGACAGGACCGATGTCCCCAGGGCCGCTGTTGTTGTGGAGGTCGAAGGCGAGTTTGGCCAGTGTGGTGGCGTCACCGAGCTGATCCTTCAGGACGCTGGCGGCGACCGCGGAGGGAGCCAATCCCACGACGTTGCCGCCACTCTCTCGCCACGCCCGCGCGAGTGCTGCCATGGCGGTGGTCTTCCCCGACCCGGCAGCGGCCAGGGCGACCTGGACCCGGCGCTTGCTGGTGGTCATCTCACGAACGAGCGCGGTCTGGCCAGCGTTGAGAGCGACACCCTCGGCGGTGGAAAGGAGCAGCGCAAGGGCCACGTCGGCCTCGGTAGCGGCGCGGCCGTCGGTGCGCCAGGCGGTGTCGGTGATGCGTTGTTCGGCGTCGATGACGGCCTGGGAGGTGAAGCGTCTGTTGCCCACTTGCGCGTACATCGACTCACCATCAGAACGTCGCAACACGGCGGGGTCACTGATCGGATCGGCCCATCCGTCGAGCGCCACACACCGACTGGTGGCGGCGGCCAACAGCTGCTCGGTGAGGGCTGCGGCCTGCTGCGGAGTGCCGACGTGGCGTCGTGCCTGACGCGATGCTTCCGCGTGGAGGTGCCACACGTTCCACGACGCACGAGAGCGCCCCATCGTCTCCACAATCCCCGCCGCAGCCTGCGCAATCCACCGAGGATCTAGGGGGATCTCAGGACTGGTTGCCTGCTGCACGTTCGCGAGCATCCGTTCGACTCCGCCGGTGCCGAGGACCGCGGTAGCTTCCCGCATCCAGGTGTCGCGTTGCTCTGCCAGGGTCCGGGGTTCGTGCTTGGCCTGCCGGGTCTCCAGGGTCGCCTGCTGCGCCAGCGCGATGGCCTCAGCCGGGGTCGGCGGGCGCAGATGGCGGTGTTGGAACTCGACGGCGAGTTCGCCCTGGCGGGCTTCGATCGCTGCCCGCCGACTCGACCACGCCTCACACAACCCGCTCGGTACACCGATGATCTCCCTAACCGAACGCTTCCCCTCTACTGCCTCACCGCCGGCGGCGAACTGGAGGCCGAGGGTGTGGGTCAGATGGGCTTCGAGGTGGGTGTTGTACACCTCGCTGACGCTGACCAACCCGGCGAACAGCGGCCTTCCGTCGATCGCCAACCACGTCCCATCCAGGGCCTGAACCTTGTTCGCGATCGCCACATGTGTGTGCAGATTCGGGTCCCCGGCCCGCGAGTCCCGGTGCGTAAACGACGCCGCAATCAGCCCTCGGACGTCGACCTGCCGGACCCCGCCGGCACCGCGCCGTGAGTACAGAACGCGCTGCTCCAAATAGGTCAGGGCATCGGTGACGGCGGCATTGTGGGCGGCCTCGATCGCAGCCGCCATCGACCGCGGCGCCACAGCCCACAGCGCCGAGACCGACTTCACCGGGGTGAACGTCACGTCGTACCCGGCACACGCCGTCGTAGGGTTCCGCGACAGCCGCGCGACCTCCGTCGACAACTCCAACGGTGTGGGTGCGCGACCGGCGCGCGCCGTAAATATCGTGGTGGCGAGCTCGTTACGGATCCCAGCCCGCACGTCCACCGGCACCACCGCATCATGCGGCAACCCATTGGCACTGGACCATTGGCTGCAGCGGACCGCCACATCCTTCTGGAAGGTGGAGGCCGCCTCGTAGACCTTGAACGGTGTCCCCAACCTGGCCGCGTCGCGGATCTGTTCGCGAGAGGCACCCACCGGGAGAGCCGCCAGCCGAGCGGCCATGTTCGGGTGATAGCCGGCGCCGAAGAGTGCCCTCATCTGCGTCTCGTCAACGAAACTCCCCGTTGCTACGTCGCCCAACCCGGCCAGACCCGAGCCCACCCAGCGGCCGGGGATCTCGCCCTTCTCCGTGTAGTAACTCGTCAGCGACGCGTGCCCCTTCTCGGTGGAATCCTGCGCAGCAACCTGCCGGGTCAGGTAGTCATACCCCGACCCCGCGGTCAGCTTGTGCAGAGACGCCGTCACACATATAAGAACCCGCCCCCGATCCAGGTAGCGCGATCAACGGTCCGGGAATGCAAGAGGTGTGTGCCACTCCACTAGTGGGGGGTACGGCCAGTTGAGTGTCTATCAGCGAGGCTGTGGCCGGTGATGCTCGGGTCAACGCGGTGAGGTCACCGAGGCGGGGTTCATAGAGGCATGGACAACTCATCGGGCGAAGACTTCAACACTGATCTGCCGCTGATCGTCGAACAGCTGCTACTGCAGGCAGAAGAGCACCTGGCAGCCGGCCAACTGACGGAGGCCGACGAGCTACTTAACGACGCCGAACTCCTCGCCGGAGATGACCGATGAATGGCCGGAAGCTCACCGCTGCGCAGCAGGCCCGGGTGGCCCACCAGCGGGAGGAGCGGGTCAAGGAACTCCAGGAGCAACTCCAGCACGGTGTTGCGGCGTTGATGACCAGTGACGGGTGGCAGACGTGGCTGTCATTCATCTCGAGGTTTCGCCAGTACTCGGTGCGCAACCAGATCCTAATCATGGCGCAGAAGCCCGACGCGACCCAGGTCGCCGGCTACCGTGCGTGGCAAGCGGCAGGCCGTCAGGTCCGCCGCGGCGAGAAAGCGATCTCCGTCCTCGGGCCCTTGACCCGGAAACTCCTCGACGATGCTGGTAACCCTGTCCTCGACGACGCGGGCAACCCCCGCCTCGGGATCTACGGCTTCAGACCGATGCCGGTCTTCGACGTCACCCAGACAGACGGCCCCGACGTCCCGCAATCCCCACACCAGGAATCGACCGTGCTGCAGGGCGCGGCGCCGGAGGGTATGTGGCACGACCTCGCCCGCTACATCGAATCCCACGGTTTCACCGTGGCAAGCACGCCAGACCTTGGCGGACCGGAGGGCCTCACCCGGTTCGACACGCTTCAAGTGCTGGTCTTGGATAGTTTCCCGCCCGCGCACGCCGCAGCCGTCCTTGCGCACGAGGCAGGCCATGTCGTGATGCATCAGCCTGCCGCCGGCAACGGCCAACAGTGCCGCGGGGTGGTCGAGGTAGAAGCAGAGAGTTTTGCCCATGTGGTGGCCGCCGACTACGGCCTCGACGCCTCCAGCGCATCGTTTGGCTACCTCGCCGGGTGGGCGGCATCCGCGGCACAGCAGCGCCAGTGCACACCCGAGGATGTAGTCCTCGAAACAGCTGAACGAGTCCGCCGCGCCATCGTCGACTACCTCACCCACCGAAACCCCGAAGGAACAACCTCGGCGGCTGTGGTCGCGTATGCACGTCTGCACCGCAGCGTTGAAGGTTTGATCAGCCCGGCCCACCCCCCACCCCCGGTGCGGGCTCCCGTGCAGCACTCCGTCCAGAACCTCACCAAGCGGCCATCCTTGACGGCAATGCGTCAGCGGATCTCGCCATGAATCTTCCCCGATAAGGCCTGCCGAGAACGTGCCGACCGCAGCCCGCACGAGGCCTCCAGCGCCGAAAGCAGAAACGCTGCACAACTCTCGACTGTCCGGTTTTCGGTGTAAGTGGCGGTTTTCATTTTATTGGTTCTGGGTTGTGGGCATGCGGTCTGCGAAGGTGATGGCGAAGGCGTTGAGGGCGGGCTTCCAGCGCATGCCCCAGCGGGTCTGGCCGGTGCCTTTGGGGTCCAAGGATCTCACGGTCAGGTACAGGGTCTTCAGGGCGGCTTGCTCGTTGGGGAAGTGTCCTCGTGTCCCCCGACCGCCCTGCGGAAGCGGGCGCTGAGGCTCTTGATCGCGTTGGTGGAGCAGAGGACCTTGCGGATCTCGAGGTCGTAGTCCAGGAACGGTACGAACTCGGCCCAGGCGCTTCGCCAGAGCCGGATCATGGCCGGGTAGGCCTTGCCCCACTTCTCGGCGAAATCCTCGAACGCCCCGCTGCGCATCGACTTCGGTGGGGGCTTGGTAGATGGGTTTCAGGTTGACTGCGATTTCGGGCCAGTGCTGCTTCGACGCATACGAGAAGCTGTTGCGCAGCAGATGGATCAGACAGGTCTGAACCTTCGCCTGAAGGAACACGTTGCCGATGCTGTCGGGCAGGCTCCTGTCCCGTCACGCACGATGAAGAACATCCCGGACGCCGCAGTACTTCTGCTCGGTCAGGCACGCGAACCAGAACTTCGCCGACTCCCCGTCGCCGTTGCCGGGCCAGATGCCCAGGATGTCCTTGTGCCCGTCCAGGTCGACCCCGATCGCGGCGTAGTAGGGCTGGTTGCGGACCTGCCCGTCACGGACCACGATCGCGTCGATGAAGATCGCCGCATAGATGCGGTCCAGCGGCCGCGCCATCCAGGTGGTCATCTCGTCGACGACCCGGTCGGTGATGCGACTGATGGTGTCCTTGCTCACGCTGGTGCCAAGACCTCGGCTAAGTGGGCGGCGATCTCCCCGGTGGTCAATCCCTTGCGAACAGGCTCAGGACCATCGCGTCCATGTCCGACCAGCGCCGTTGACGTTTCTTGACCAGCTGGGGTTCGAAGGTGCCGTTGCGGTCCCGCGGGACTTGGATGTCAATGGCACCCACGTTGTCGGTGAGCACGGTCTTGGTCCGGGTCCCGTTGCGGGAGTTCCCGCTGCCGCGGCCGATCGGGTTGTGCTTGTCGTAGCCCAGGTGCTCGTTGAGCTCTTCGTCAAGGGCGGCCTCGACGATCTGCGCGGTCAACGCTTTGAGCAGACCATCGGGGCCGGTCAACGCGATCCCGGCGTCCTTGGCCTGGCGCACCATGTGCGCGATCGCTTCCCGCTGATCTGGACCCAGATCAGCCGGCTCCTCCGGCATCGATGGATGTGGTTCGGTCACGTCGTCCAGTCTGGCTGACGCCTCGATCTCCTCGAGGGAAATGACGTGGTTCTCGGTCATGATGACTTCCTCCTGCCCTCACGGGCACTGGAGCCACTTACACCGTTTGCCTGACAGACCCGTCAAGCCCCGTGGAGTGGTGTAGCGGTTTTTCCTTCGTAGGTCGTTGGGGTCAGGCGCTGAGCGCCGGCGGGTGGTCGGGGAGCTCCTTTTCGGTGGTGTTGGGGATGGTGGTGAGTCGGCAGCGTGCGAGGATGTCGAGGCCGAGGTAGCGGCGGCCTTCTGCCCATTCGTCGGTTTGTTCGGCTAGGACTGCGCCGACGAGGCGGATGATGGCTTCCCTGTTCGGGAAGATCCCGACCGCGTCGGTGCGGCGGCGGATTTCCCGGTTGAGGCGTTCGGCGGGGTTGTTCGACCAGATCTGGCTCCACACGTCCTTGGGAAATGTGGTGAAGGCGAGCACGTCGGCTCTGGCCTGCTCGAGGTGCTCCGCGACGGCCGGCAGCTTCTCTGCGGTGTAGTCCCAGCAGCCGGTCGAACTGCGCCTCGACGGAGGCCGCGTCGGGCTGGTCGTAGACGGAGTGGAGCATCGCTTTGACCGCTGGCCACATGCTCTTCGGCGTGACGGCCATGAGGTTGGCGGCGTAGTGGGTTCGGCAGCGCTGCCAGGACGCGCCGGGTAGGTTCGCCGCGATGGCCTCGACCAGCCCGGCGTGGGCATCAGAGGTCACCAGCCGTACTCCGGCCAGGCCGCGGGCCACCAGGTCAGCGAAGAACGTGTTCCACGCCGGTTTGGTCTCCGAGGTTGCCACTTGCAGACCGAGGACTTCGCGGTGACCATCGCCGTTGACACCGGTCGCGACGAGGACCATGGCGTTGATCACCCTGCCGCCTTCGCGGACCTTCATCGTCAAAGCGTCGGCGGCGACGAAGGTGAACGGGCCGGCATCGCCCAAGGGGCGGTGTCGGAACTGCGCAACGTGTTCGTCGAGGTCGGTGGCCATGCGGGACACCTGTGATTTCGACAGGCCGTCGATCCCGAGGGTCTTGACGAGTTTGTCCATCCGGCGGGTCGACACTCCGGCGAGGTAGCAGTCGGCGATCACCGTGATCAGCGCCGCTTCGGCACGTTTGCGGCGCTCCAAGAGCCACTCGGGGAAGTAGGTTCCGGAGCGCAGTTTGGGGACGGCGACATCGATGGTGCCGACACGGGTATCCAGAGGGCGGTGGCGGTAGCCGTTGCGCTGCGCAACCCGCCCCGCGGAAGGCTGTCCCCACTCGGCGCCGCACACCAGATCGGCGTCAGCCGAGAGGAGGGCGTTGATCATGTTCTGCAGGAGCTGGCGCATCATGTCCGGGGATGCTTCGGTCAGCAGGTTGCCCAGCACGCGGGCGGGGTCGACAATATGAGGAGCGGTCATCGTGGTTGATTTCCTTTGAGAGAGCTTTGGTAGGTGAACTCGAAGGATCCCACGGTGACCGCCCTGCCGTCATCGACGGCCACGGCCACTGTGGGGGCTACACCACTCTAGGGGGCTCTACTCAGTGCAGCGCTGGATGCCGTCGGCGTCGGATCAGGACGAAGCCGTGGCGCGGCACTCCGAATGCATGCCCCTTGTCGCAAACGTCGTAGCTCTCGGAGAGCGTCCCGTCGTCTAGGTGCTAGGGGGCTTGTCAAAGCTTGTCGGAAACTTGACCGCGACCATACCCGCGCCCCACACGGCCCGGAGATGATGGGCTTGCGATCGAAGAGGAGATCAGACCATGACGAAGCTCAGCCAGACCAGGTACGGCGTGCGGGGACTCACCTGCAACCGTTGCCTCGTGAGCGCGCTCGAGGCCGTCCGGGCGCTGCCCGGCCTCCGCCGGGTCGCGATGAGTCTCGTTCCATCCGGCGAGTCACTTCTCACCGTCACCCCGTCGGACGTGGCGACCGGTTCCGAGCTTCGCGCGCTTCTCGGGAGCGTGGGCTTCGAACTCACGCTCCGGCGCCACGAACAGCTGCCCTCCGACCTGATCAAGCCCCCGAGCGAGCAACAAGCGCCTCGGCCCTCCCACCCCTGACCGCCGATGAAAGGACCGTCCCCATGACGCACCACCCGCACACCGACACCACACCCCACCACTCTCATCCGAGCGGCAGCGACGAGGCGGGTCGACCGCCGTCGCGGCACCGGGGACGCCACTGGCACATGCTCCTGATGTGCGTTCCCTTGGTGGCGCTGGGTCTGTGGTCGCTGACTCGCGGTGCGGGTGCGGGCACACTGATGGTGGGCCTCCTCTGCATGGGCATGATGCTGTTCATGCACCGCATGGCCGGCGCCGGTCACCGCCACTGACCTGCGAGTTGCATGACGGCGAAGCGCCGTCGCCGGAAACCCGACCGTGTCGAGAACGCAGCTGGGCTGCCTGCTCGCTGTGGCCGAAGTGACCGGCCCTACAGGGCATCGCAGCACGGTTCAGACGTAGCGGCAGACCTGGTCGGGTCCGCAGGTATCGGGGTGGATGGCGCTGGCCTCCTCGCTGAGTGCAGTGAGGGCATCGCGGAGAGCAGTCAGCCTACTCAACTGATGCTCGATGTCGACCAGGCGTTGGCGAAGCAGGGCGCGGACGTGTTCGCAGGGCGCCTCTCCGTCGTCGCGGATCTCGAGCACCTGCTGGATCTGGGCCAGCGTGAGTCCGGCGGCCTGACCGCGGCTAATGAAGTTCAGCCGGTCGAGCACGGTCGGGTCGTAGTCCCGGTAACCGGCCGGAGTCCGGCCCGGTGCTGGCAGCAGGCCCCGCTCTTCGTAGAACCGCAGTGTCTTGGTGCTGGTGCCCGCTACGGAGGCGAGTTCACCGATCCTCATGGCCACCCGCCTTCCCTAATTCCCTGACAGGCCGGATTTGACCTTCCCCTGCACTGGAAGGTCCAGTCTGGCCTTATCCGAGCATTTCGCCAAGTGATGGAGGTACCCAAATGGGCCAGAGGGTAGACCTCGCGGTGATCGGCTCCGGCGGTGCGGCGTTCTCCGCCGCGATCCGGGCCCGGAACCTGGGCAAGTCGGTGGTGATGATCGAGCGGAGCACGGTCGGCGGGACCTGCGTGAACATCGGCTGCGTGCCGTCGAAGGCGCTGATCGCGGCCGCCGAGTCCCGGCACGTCGCCGCCGACGCCCCGGCTCGCTTCCCCGGCATCGCCACCGCTGCCGGCCCGGTGGACATGCCGGGCTTGATCCGCGGCAAGCAGTCCCTGGTGGAGGGCCTGCGGTCAGCGAAGTACGTCGAACTCGCCGAATCCTACGACTGGCCGATCCGACACGGCGTGGCCTCCTTTGTCGGCACCCCCGACGCCCCGGCGCTGCGGATCATCGGCCCGGACGGGACATCGGAGGTGCTCGAGGCCGCTCACTATCTGGTCGCCACCGGCGCCGAGCCCAGGATTCCCTCCGTTCCAGGGCTGGACCAGGTTGATTTCCTGACCTCGACTACTGCGATGGAGCTCACCGAGGTTCCCGAGTCCCTGCTGATCCTGGGGGGTGGGTACGTGGCCCTGGAACTGGCCCAGCTCTTCGCCCGGCTCGGTTCGACGGTGACCATGCTGGTCCGCTCCCGGCTGGCCTCCGCCGAGGAGCCCGAGGTCAACCAGGTGCTGGAGTCGGTCTTCGCCGACGAGAGCATCACTGTCGTTCGCCGCGCCCAGCTGGCCACGATCACGCAGGACCAGGCGACCGGCGAGGTGACCGCCACCGCGTCCGTCGAAGGCCGCGCCAACCAGTTCCGCGCCCAACGTGTACTGGTGGCACTGGGCCGCCGCCCGGTCACCGACGCGCTCAACGTCGAGACCGTCCAGGTCCAGACCGGTAGCGGCGGCGAGATCGTCGTCGACGACTCACTCGCTACCACCAACCCGCGCATTTGGGCAGCCGGAGACGTCACCGGGCACCCGGAGTTCGTCTACGTCGCCGCCCACCACGGCGCAATGGTCGTCGACAACGCCTTCACCGGCGCGGCACGCACGGTCGACTACAGCCACCTGCCCCGGGTGACGTTCACCAGCCCCGCCATCGGCGCCGTCGGGATGACCGAGAAGCAAGCCATGGCGGCCGGTTACCGGTGCAACTGCCGCGTGCTACAGCTGGACCACGTGCCCCGCGCCATGGTCAACCGGGACACCCGCGGATTCATCAAGGTCGTCATCGACGACGACACCGGCCGCATCCTCGGCATCACCGCCGTCACCAAGGACGCCGGCGAACTCGCCGCCGCCAGCGTATTCCTCCTCGACGGGCAGCGGACCTACCACGACGTCGCAACCATGTGGGCGCCCTATCTCACCATGGCCGAAGGCATCAAGCTCGCCTGCCAGTCCTTCACCACCGACCCCACCAAACTGTCCTGCTGCGCCTGATCCGGCCCCGAATAGGCGCAACAGCCTGAAGCAACACGGGCTAGGGCGACCGCTACGGGGATGCCAGAATCGGGACCGCTGACGCTCCGATGCGCAAGACGACGACCATCGCGAAGCTGCTCCATGACGAGCGCGCCCAACCCGCCATCACCGACGCCGCCATTGGTCCGTCGACGTTGGTGATCGTGGACGAGGCCGGCATGACCGACACGCTCACCCTCGCGGAGTTCATCAGCTGTGCCCTCTCACGCGGCGCCTCCATCCGCCTGATTGGGGACGACCAGCAGCTGGCTGCGATCGGCGCCGGCGGCGTCCTGCGGGACCTCCAACGCTCCTACGGCGCGATCGAACTCGACGCGGTGCTGCGCTTCACCGACGACGGCGAGAAGGCCGCCTCGCTCGCGCTGCGCGATGGTGACCCGGCTGCGCTGGGCTGGTACCTCGATCACGATCGGATCCATGCCGGAAGCCCGGAGACGGCGCTGGAGGCCACGGTCCGGAGTTGGCACGAGGACAGCAGGCGAGCGTTGGAGACGATCATGCTGGCCACCACCCGCCAGGAGGTGGCCGAACTCAACCGGCGCGCCCAAACACGCAGGGTCGGCATCCTTCTGGGACCGACAGTGGAGCTTTCGGACGGCAACGTCGCCACCGTCGATGATGTCATCCTCGCCCGCCGCAACGACCGCCGCCTCGGCACCTCCCACGCTGGCTGGGTCAAGAACGGTGACCGCTGGAGTGTCGAACGCGTGCACGTCGACGGAAGCCTCGAGGTCCGGCACCGCCGCACCGGGGGCCGTGCCCTGCTGCCCGCTTGGTATGTCGCGGCGCATGTCGAGCTCGGCTACGCCAGCACCGTCCATTCCGCGCAGGGCATCACCGTCGACGCCACCCACACCTCCTCACCGGCACCGAGTCCCGCCAGCAGCTCTACGTCGCCATGACCCGCGGCCGCTCCCACAACCACGTCTACGTCCCCGTCGTCGGCACCGGCGACGAACACACCGCCTTCCGGCCAGAGACCCTCCGCCCCCCGACGGCGATCGACATGCTCGACGCCATCCTCGCCCGCGACGGCACCGCCCGCTCCGTCACCACGCAGCTCCGGGACGCCACCGCCCCCGCCGTGCTGCTGCCCGACGCCGTCAACCGCTACCGCGACGCCATCACCGTCGCCCTCGAACACCACCACGCCGGAGCGCTCGACAGCCTCGACCGCGACGCCAACACCCTCCTCCCGGGCCTGACCGACTGCGATGCCTGGCCCACCCTGCGCCAACGGCTCCTCACCAGCACCGATACCGGCGACACGCCTATCGGTACGCTCCACCGCATCGCCACCGGCTACCGCTGGAACGACGGCATCCGCGACCCGGCTGCGCTGCTTGCCTCGTTGTTACCAGAACACTCCGGAGGGCCGCTGCCCTGGCTTCCACCCATTCCCCAGATACTTCGCGACGACGAGTGCTGGGGTCCGTACCTCCAAGCGCGTGCCGACCGCGTCGCGACGATTGCTGCCCAAGTGCGCGCCGACGCGCTGCAAGCCCCGCTACCGCCTTGGCTGCCGGCCAAGGACCACATCCCCGCCAAGACCATCGCCGATGTCCACGTCTGGCGCGCCGCCGAGGCCATCCCCGACACCGACCGCCGACCCACCGGGGAACCCCTCCAGGCCGGTGCCGCGCGACGCCACCAGATACAGCTCGACCAGCAACTGGTCCCATCCGTCCCCACTTTCGGTGTTGCGCAACTGCGACTGCTCGGACAAGGCGTCGCCGACGATCCCACCACCGCCGACCTCGCCCTCCTGCTGGCCCGCCTCGAAGCACGTGGCTTCCCCGTGACAGAACTCACCTCCGAAGCACTCCGTCAGGGCCCGCTGCCTTCCGAACGTCCCGCCGCCGCGCTCACTTGGCGTATCGCCGAGCTCGCCAAGAGTGCCATCAATCGCGACCGGGACGCCGCCGACGAGCGGCGTTGGCGGCACTGGGCCGAGCAAGTCAATCCCACGTTGACCGGCACACCGCAGTGGCCCGCCATCCGCGGACTCCTGCGAAGCCTTCAGCGACAAGGAACCGACACAGGCAACCTGATCCCCCACCTGCAGGACAGATCTGTAGGTGACATCCGGGCCGCACTGATGCGGCTCTCCGCCACCAAGAACCGGCCTAGGGTCATCGGTGGCCTCTCGGCCAGCCGCATTCGTCACACGACTGGCCCCAGCCACCATCGACTCGGGCCTTCCATCTGAACCGATACCAGGACCAGCCGTCACGGTAGGCGTTGTGCATGCCTTGGGACGTACGCCCGAAGCCCGCACTAACTCTTTGGCGGTACCTTCGAATGGCCTAACCAGAGCACGTTGCAGCAAAGGTTCCCCTGTGGATTCTTTGACCAGGGGTACGTTTCCGAGGCTGTCCTCCAGGAGAGTGCATGGACCGATCCCACCGTCGAGAGGAAGGCTCAAGCTGTCCGGTTCTGGATACGCGCGACGACAAGAGGAACGTCGCGCTCCACGGTCCGACGAACGATGTCGACCAAGAGGTAGCCGTGGGCTATCCGGTTCCGCATTACCCACGCGAGGTGCCAGTCAGCTCCAAACAAGTCTTCGCGCACCGATGAGCCAAGCGTGGCGAGCCCGCGGAGACGCATGCACGTGGCCTAGGAAGACGGCTCCGGCATTGCCAGGGGTACGTTTGTAAGCGCTTGTCAGATCGCATTAGGCGGTGGGGGTACGTAGCCCTGGAGCAACGAGGGGGTACGAGTTCGCGGATGTCCGCAGAGCACGCTGAGACGTAGAACGACCCAAGCCCGGGAGGAGCCATCCACCATGAACCGCACGCAGGCTTCCGCCACATCGCACCCTCGTTACGCCACCCTCCTCGAAGCAGCCGAGTACTGCCGTAGCTCCAGACGATCCCTCGAACGACGTATCGCTGAGGGGAAGCTGACCCGCTACAAGAACGGCTTCCGAGTAGTCGTCGACCTCAACGAAATCGACGCCCTACTGCGGAGCCACCACACCAGACGGGTATAGGGCCGCAAAGCCTTGACTGCACCTTCACTACACACCGACAGCAGCAGGGCCACGGGATGCCACCGCGGCAACGGACAACCACTTCCCGCTACGGGTTTGCTCGAAGCGGCGTGGTGGCGAATCCCTGGCGTTAGTCGTTCATGTCGCAACCCATCGCCGGCGCGTGCGGCTATGACGTGACGCGTTATAGTGGGTGAGTGATCGGATCCTTCAGGGACCCGGCAACCGAAACGGCTCTGGTCGCGACAACGAGTCAAGAGCATCGACCCACGCATCGAACGGGCCGCCCTGCGGAAGCTGGTGATGCTGGATGCCGCCGAGATCCTGGACGACCTCCGGGTGCCTCCCGGGAACCGCCTCGAGGCACTCCGCGGAGACAGGGCCGGACAGCACAGCATCCGGATCAACCAGCAATGGCGGACCCACCGACGTCGAGATCGTCGACTACCACTGAGGAGGTACCAGCCATGACAACAACAACGATCCCACCGATCCACCCGGGCGAGATCCTCATGGAGGAATTCCTGGAGCCGCTGCAGATCAGCCAGAACCGGCTCGCCGTCGCGATCAGCGTCCCCCCACGTCGGATCAACGAGATCGTGCACGGCAAACGTCGGATCACTGCCGACACCGCGCTCCGGCTGGCTCGCTACTTCGGCACCACCGACAGGTTCTGGCTCAACCTCCAGACCCGCTTCGACCTTGAGGTCGAGAAGGACAACCTCGGCAACGCACTCGACCGGATCCAGCCGCTCCAAGCCGTCTAGCGTCCTCGGCGCGGCATGACCGCGCGTTCCGGGCCAGACTTGTCATCGGTGTTCAGGGACTTCCGTAACCCAGTCCGGTTCCAGCCAGCCTGTCGATCCTTCGCGGAATGCTCTCCAGTTGCCGGCTTCCTGCACGTACACCCATGCTCGAGGCCCACGCGGGATATTCCGCCCTCGAAGGAGACCGACCGCAATCCAGAACGCTTCTCGACTGCGCAGTAGCACTTCGTACGGCTTCGCATCGGACACGACGGTGGGTCTCCCGCATACCGCTTCCATCGCCTCTCGAACTGCGGAGACGTTGGCCGCGCGGTCGAATCCGAGCGCGGCACGCAGCGGCACCGGAGGCATCACCGGCCGTGGATCGCGCCGCAGTCGGCGCGCCACCCCTGGCAGGAGGATCCAAACCCAGCCTGCGGCGAGCGCCAGCACAATCCCCCCAGCAACGATGGCCTCCCACACGTGGACATCATCCCAGAAGAGCTCCCACGCCGTCTCATGCACGAGAGAGTCCACCCAAGTTCGCGAGACCCTGAAAGGCGCCGACTGACGTATGCCGACTCCGTCACCCGGACCCTAATCATCGCGGCATAAGCCGATAAGACCTCATGGCCACCCCACTGATTCGTATTACACTTCATTTGTGGAGACGATCGGTGGAGTCCCTGTCACGGACGAGATGATTCAAGCGCTGGCCGACGAGGCCGAGCGCGGCTACGACGTGGACGCCCTGCGCAAGAAAGGCCGCAAGCCCAAGGGCGACGGCCCCGCGCGAGTCGTGCCCGTCCGGCTCGACGACAGCCTTCTCGAAGCCCTTGATGCGCAGGCCGAGCGCGAGCACACCTCCCGCTCTGACGTGATCCGTGCCGCGATCCGGGCTTACGTCGCGTGAAGGTCAACCCTTCGGCCCTCAGGCACGGCATCAGCGAAGAGGACATCATGCATGCCGCCCGGCACCCCTCCTACCTCAGCGAGCCGGACGATGACATGCCGGCAAAACAGTTCGCCCTCGGCTTCGACACCCACGGCCGGCTCCTCGAACTCGCCATCCTGACCTTCGACTCCGGGCAACCGTCTTGTCATCCACGCGATGAAAGCTCGGTCGCACTTCGCCCAGCTACTCGAATGATCCCGAGCGCGGCAGATCCGCGCGTTCGGTATCACCACTTCGCAGAGGTGTCACCGCCGCGCTCTAGCCTGAGCCTGTGACCGCTTTCAGTTCGTTGCCCGTCCGCGAGGTGGTCGGTGACCCCAGCAAGGATGATCACGGCTGGCCATTCACCATGGGCGCAGTCAGGCAACTGCTGCGCGACGGACTGGAGCTCTCCGAACTGACGATCCTGGTCGGAGAGAACGGAGTCGGGAAATCAACCATCATCGAAGCAATCGCCATGGCATACGGCCTGAGCCCCGAGGGCGGCAGCACACACCTAAGGCCCTCGGAGCGCCCCACCGAGTCGCCGCTGCACGAACGGATCCGGCTGGTGCGCGGCCTGTCCCGTTCCCGCTGGGGATACTTCCTGCGCGCCGAGACCATGCACGGACTGCTCACTTTCCTCGAGCAGAACCCGGGAGCCGACGGTCCCTACCACGAACGCTCGCACGGCCAGGCCTTCACCGAGCTCCTCGACACCAAGCTGGTACACCTGTCCCGCGGAGGCGGGTTCCTGGTACTCGACGAACCCGAGGCCGGGCTCTCGTTCATCACCCAGATCAAACTGGCCAACCTCCTGGCGGACCTACGCGACGACGGCATCCAGGTGCTGATGGCCACCCACTCCCCGATCCTCACCGCCACCCCAGGCGCCCGAATCATCGAACTGGACGACGACGGACTCCGCACCCGTGCCTGGAAGGACCTGATGACCGTGGCGCTGTACCGGCGGTTCCTCGCCGACCCCGGCTACTTCGGTCTGGAATGAGCACGCGCCACCGCGGACAGCCATCCGCTCCAGACGCGGCATGACAGGATGTTCGAGATGGCGAGTCCGTGTTTTCTGCAGTGCGTCTCTCCGTCGGACCGAGCGCAAGTAGCGGCTCGTGATTGACGACTGAACGGCGCGGGTTAGGGGGGCCTCCGATGCGGGCGAGGAGGGAGTTCGGGCGGGAGAACGCGCTGATGGTGAAGGTGACTTCACCCCCGTCGTGGAGCTCCAGGACGAACGACTCCTCGCTGGCTCTCAGGGTGCCCGGGAAGGGTGCCCTAGGCGAATCCCTTCCGAAGCGGCTCATCGACGACGTCCACGACCCGGACAGGAGCTGGGACGCTCAGCCTTCCGATCCCGAGCCGCAAAATCGCGACCGCCCCATCGACCACCGTCGGGTCAGATGCCTGCACGTTGAGGCCCGCGCGCCGATGCATGTCCCAACCCAGCAGAGTCTGGACGACCTCATCGAATCGCGAGGCCCCGCTCCCCAATTCGGTCTGCCGTAGGAGATGCGCGTAACCGCTCGGAGGCCCGGAGTCGAACGTGCCTGTGCCGCCAACGTTGCCGTACGTGAAGGCTGCGTCGCGCAGAGCCGCCACCGCTTTGGGAGACAACAGTTGGGGGTCCACGAGCTGCATCCTTCCACACCTTCGAGCACCGGTCCGGAGGCGTCAACACACTCTGCGGCATGACCGGTATCGGAAGCTCTTCTGCACTCCGCACGGCCTTGAAGAGACTGGGCTGCTTGCTCGTTGGGCAGGCTTCTTGCTGAACTTGATATCATTAGATATCGACCTGAAGGAGTGCTGACATGCCCGATGTACTGATCCGCAACATCCCCGCCGAAGACTTGGAACGACTGGACGAGCAGGCGCGGCGCTATGGACTCTCTCGCGCGGACTTCCTTCGACGGCAACTGCACCAGCAAGCCCATCGCTCAGCCGACAGCGTCACGGTCTCCGACCTGAACGCCATGTCGGATCTGCTGAGCGACCTTGAGGACCCGACGGTCATGGACCAGGCGTGGTCGTGACCGCTTGGTTGGTCGACAAGTCAGCACTGGTCAGGCTGGGACATAGCCCCAACGCCGCGGAATGGGCCACCCGCATCGAACGCGGCTTGGTCGCCATCTCGACCCTCACCCGCCTCGAACTGGGCTTCTCGGCGCGCTCGGCCGAAGACCACGCCCGAGCGCTTCGGCTGCCTCCGGTCGCCGCGATGCCAGTGGAATACCTCACACCCGCCATCGAGGACCGTGCCGTGGAGGTCCAAGCGATCCTCGCCGCCCGCGGCCAGCACAGGGCGCCATCCATCCCCGACCTGTTGATCGCCGCGACTGCCGAACTCACGGGACGAACCGTTCTTCACCTCGACAAAGACTTCGACCTCATAGCTGAAGTGACAGCACAACCCCTGCAGCGGATCGAGACCTGATCTCCCGCTTCGGCATGAGCGCGAAGCCGCCTGGGGGCTCAGGAGCAATCCGCCGTGCCTTCATCAGCAAGACGCCCTGATGGCTTCAAACCCGGGTACCGGCAGACGCCAGCCCTAGTCGTCGGTGAGCGCACAGGGAATCTAGTTGGCGTTCAACATCCAGGTCGAATCACGATTGGCCCCAGATTGGCCCCGCACCACTTGGACGACCGCGAACCGCCTTGCCAGACACCATTTGGATAAGGGTTCGAGTCCCCTATGCTCCACAGCAGAACTCCCTAGTCAAACGCCTTTGACTAGGGAGTTTACTTGTTTCACCTTGGACCCAAGTGCCCTCAGAGGGACACCAGAGAGCTTTCTCGTTGCACGTTCGTTGCACGCCTCAGGTTGGGTTAGGCGGCCTGGAGGGGCCGGTGTGGTCATGATGGTCTCGTATTCGATGGGGGTCAAGCGGCCGAGTCGGGCCTGTCGTCGTCGGCGGTGTAGGTGCGTTCGATCCAGCAGAGGATCGCTAGCCGGAGGTCTTGTCGGGTGGCCCAGCGTCGCCGGTCCAGGACGTTCTTCTGTAGGAGGGCGAAGAACGATTCCATGGCGGCGTTGTCTCCGGCAGGAGGCGACCTGGCCCATCGATCCAGCACAACCCCGAGAGCGATCTCCAGGCGAGCTGGAGGCCTTCGCTCGCGGGTTCGAGTCCGCGGAGCGCGAGGACACGTCACATGAGACTTTGCGCGCCCGTGACGGACTCCCGGAGCCCAAGCGGTGCATCAGGACGTCTAGCCGGACGCCAGGAATGCGGGAGTCTCCCAGTCGGACTTGATCACTCTCACCGCCCGCATCGCCCGACGGACCTCGACCGGTCCAGCGAGGCTCCATGCCTCAATCTTGTTGAGATCCTGGAGCAGCCGGTTGACGTGTTTGGTCTGCGACTTGGAGAAGGTGGGCACCCCGAGGGCGTCGGCGCAGGCGAGCAGGACAATCCCGTCTTGTGCGTGGCGGATCGGATTGGGCGAAGCGGTGGCGCAGGCCGCCCCCTTGAGCGCCAGCGCACCGGCCAGGGTGGGGATGCGGATGGCTGAACCGGAAGGCAGGACGAAGATATTGGTGTTCTTTAACGCCGAGTCCGAGGCAGGCACCTGCAGCACGGTTCTCCTCTGGAACCGCACGGCCCTTCTCCTGTCCTGGATCATCAGGTCGATCCGGTCGGCTTCGCGGTCGAAACGGTAGCTCGGGGCGTCGGGATTGACGGGGTCGTGCGGTTCGAACCCCAGTTGTTGGATGGCTCGTGCCGCTGCCTGGTAGCTGCCGGAGGTCATGACCTCCACGACGATGTCGGCGTCGATGGTGGGGCGGTTGTTCTCAACGCCGGCCAGGGTGGCGTGGGCGTGGACCATCAGCCCGCCGACCAGCATCCAGTGAGCTGGCGGCAGGACGCTGGCGACCTCGTCGAGCAGGTCGAACGGGTCAGAGGTCACGTGCGCGCTCGATGAGTGCTTGTGCGGCAGCGGACGATTCGCGGCTGTCGCCGAGCAGGTAGGTGTCGAGCAGGACGCGGGCGATTCGCCGGTCGGGTCGCCGCTCGACGACGCCGAGGTCTCCGTCCCCATCGGTGGCGACGAGGGTGCGGGTTTCGAACTCGTTGAGGTCCTCGACCTCTGCGAAGGACATCTTCCTACGACCGGCGATGTCGAACCGGATGATGTCGCTGGCTGCTGATGGGCCGATCGGGTCGAGTCCCTTCACTGTCTCGAGGGCGCGGTATCTGGCCCAAGTGCCGCCCAGACCGGCGGCGAGGTACGCGAGGTGGTTGGGTGTGGCGGTGCGCAAGACGCGCCGAAGTCGGCTCAGTTCTGAACCTGTGAACTTGGTGGTGGTGCCGGTGCTGAGCAGGTCGAGGGCTGCCTGAGTGGCGCGAGGACTCCAGCGCCGGCCCCGGGAGCGTGAGCGTTTCCAGGCGATGACGGCGATGTCGTCGAGGACCGGTTCGCGGCCAAAGGTGTGCTGGGCCTGGAGCGTGCCGTCGCGCAGCGCGACGCGGACCTGATGGGTGGTCACCCCCGCCTCGTCGGCAGCATCTGAGACCGTCACTCGCATGCACATATCGTCCCATTCGGGATGATATGTGTCAACGTGCCGCAGTGGAGTGGAATCCAGCAGCGAAGCTGCGGGGTGTGGCTGGGCATCTCGATTCAGGACGACGTTGGTAGCACGTTCGTAGCGCGGCGGCGATGGAACGCCATGAGCCCGTGATGGCGGGCAACGGTTCCTTGATCCCGCGCCCGATGCTCAGGCGACCGGGACGGGTCCGGTCTGACCGGGGAGGGTTCCCGTGGCGCGCTGGCCCGGGGCGGGGGGCCGGCTGGCGGACATCTCCGCCTGGCTGGGCAGGAGGGCGTCCCATGGCACGTCCTGCAACACCAGCAAGGTGGTCGTGCCGTGGAGGATGAAGCTGGTGGCGAGTCCCCCGTGGGGCCAGTAGCGCTGCCCGGACTGTCCGTGCGCGCTGACCAGAACCAGGTCCACTCCCTCGTCGGCGGTCAACGCGTGCAGTGCGGCCGCGGGGTCACGGTCCTGGAGCACCCGCACCTCGGTGGGCGACTGCAGCCCTGAGGCCACCTCATCCAGATAGGCCTGCGCTTCGGAGACGAACTGGTTGATGGCCCCGTCGACGATCGACTCGATCTCGCTCTCGCTGCGTCGATGGATGTACCTGGGCGGCTGCACCACATGGGCCAGCACGATGGTCGCGCCTGTCCTGGTGGCGATGGCATCTGCCGCGCCCAGCACGTGCTCCGCCCGCAGAGACCCGTCCATGGGCACCAGGATGCGTCGGTACGACTCGGAGGCCAGCGTCTCATCCGGTGAGTCTGGGCTGAACTGGTAGCCGCGCACGAGCAGCAGGGAAGTGCCGGTCCGCTGCGCCACCTTGAACGCCACAGAGTTGAGGTTCCAGGCGTTCAGCCCCCCCGCCCCGTGGCTGCACAGGGCGATCAACTGGGCGTCCCACTCGCGCGCCACCGCCAGGATGCGGTCCGCCGCGCAGCCCTCCTCCACGCGGGAGACGGGGTGCAGCTCGGTGTCCAGGCTGATCCGCCGCGCGACGTCGTCGAGGTAGACCTCTGCGACGTCGCGGCGCATGCGCCACTCGAGGGGATCGTTCAGGGTGGCCTCGACGTTCTGTTCGAGAACTCGAAGCAGCAGCGTCTGCGAACCGGCGGGAGCGATCCTGGCCACATGCGGAAGGACGCTGGCGGCCAGGGCGGAACCGTCCAGCGGAGCTAGCACGCGCTCGAACATAGTGCCCCCTGTCGTGGAGTGTTTGCCATCGTACGCCTGGCGCCGTCGTCGGTCCGGGGCCGTTCCCTGTTAGTCATCGGTCTGCTCATCCTGCTCCACCTTCCACCCGTCGCCGTCGCGTCGGACCGTCACGTCGATGCGCCGCCCACTGCGACGCACCGTGGCGCGGTACCCGTCCCAGTCGCGCGGCAACTGAGGGGCGACACGGAGCGTGTTGCCGTCCCAGGAGAGGCCCAGGATGGCCTCCACGCCCACCCGGTAGAGCCAGGAGCTGGATCCCGTGTACCAGGTCCAGCCGGCCCTGCCCACGTGCGGCTCACGGCTGTACACGTCGGCGGCCAGCACGTAGGGCTCTGCCAGGTATCTGGCCACCCCGTCGGCGTCGGCCGTGCGGCGGACGGGGCTGATGAGGTCGAACAACCGGTGCGCGGCGTCGCCGTCGCCCGCCTCGGCTGCAGCCCACGCCAGCCAGGCGGCCGCGTGCGTGTACTGGCCGCCGTTCTCCCTGATTCCAGGCAGGTAGCCCTTGATGTAGCCGGGGTCGTCGGGGGTGTGCTCGAACGGAGGGGTCAGCAGCAATGCCAACCGGTCCTCCCACCGGACCAGGTTCTCGACGGCGGACGCCAGGGCCGTCGTCGTCCGGTCGCTTCTGGGCGCGCCCGAGAGCAGCGCCCAGCTCTGCGCGATCGAGTCGATCCGCGCTTCTGCCTCGCCTGCCGAGCCGAGCGGGTGCCCGTCGTCGTAGAACGCTCGCAGGTACCACCGGCCGTCCCACCCGTGGGCCTCGACGGCGGCGAACAGCTCGTCCGCCCGGGCCCGGTGGGCGGTGGCCTCGTCCGCGTGCCCCGCGCGCTCGCAGAGATACGCGAACTCGCGGCTGGCCGCGCCGCCGAACCAACCCAACCAGACGCTCTCGCCGCGACCCTCGGCTCCCACCCGGTTCATGCCGTCGTTCCAGTCCCCGGTGCCCATGAGGGGCAGGCCGTGGGCGCCGGAGGTGATCCCGCGCCGCACCGCCCTGCGGCAGTGCTCGAGCAGGTCGCCCTCGAGGTGGGACGCCCGGAACGAGTCGTACCGCTCGGCTTCGTGGGCGGCGAGGGGGTCGCCCAGGAGGAAGGGCACGCTCTCCCGGAGGACGTCGACGTCGCCCGTGGCGCGGACGTAGTTCGCGGTCACGTACGGCAGCCACAGCAGGTCGTCCGAGATGCGTGTGCGGACACCGCGGCCGGTGGGAGGGTGCCACCAGTGCAGGACGTCGCCGTCCTCGAACTGATGGGCAGCGGCCCGCAGCAGGTGCTCCCGGGCGAGATCCGGCCTGGACCACAGCACCGCCATGACGTCCTGCAGCTGGTCGCGGAAGCCGTAGGCGCCGCTGGACTGGTAGAACCCGGTGCGCCCCCAGAGCCGTGCGGACAGGGTCTGGTACGGCAGCCAGGTGTTGAGGAGCAGATCCATGGCCGGGTCCGGCGTCTCGACCCTCACGCCACCGAGCGCCCCGGCCCACAGCCGGTCGACCTCGGCGTGCGTCGCGTCGATCGCCCCTGGCTCGCGTAGCCGTGCGATGGCCTCGGCCGCAGCCTCCGACGAGTCGGCCTGCCCGAGCAGGAACGCCACCTCGTCCGATCCGCCGGGCGCGAGGCTGAGGTGCACCTGCAGCACCGCGCACGGGTCCACCCCGGGTCCGTCGCGCCGCGACAGCCCGATCAGGGACAGACCGGCCGGACTCGCCAGGCTGCCCATGCGGCCGATGAACCCCCTACGATCGGCCGTCCACCCGTGCAGCGGGTGCGTGGTGGCCACCCACGCCACCCGGTCCGCCAGGTCGGTGTGGAACGGGTTCCGGGCCGTGATGGCGCCGGTGGCCTCGTCGTAGCGGGCCGTCACGTGATGCCGCGTCGTTTCGTGGGTGCCACCCAGCACCAGGTCGGCGAAGTAGGTGAGCGTGATGCGGCGGGGGCGATCCGCCACGTTGGCCACGTGCACCCGCACCACCACGGCCGCCGGATCCGGGCTGGCGAAGACTGTGGTGGTCAGCCGCAGCGCATGGCTGGAGTACTCGTAAGCGGTGTACCCGAGGCCGTGGCGCACCAGGGTGGGTCGCTCGCCGCCCGCTGGTTGCGGGGTCGTCGACCAGAAGGCCCCCGTCTCCTCGTCGCGTACGTACAGCGCGTGGGACGCCTGGTCAGCCAGCGGGTCGTTGCGCCAGGCGACCAGCCGGTTCTCACCGCTGTTGACCGACCAGGCGGCACCCAGGCCCGCCTCTGTGGCCAGGCATCCGACGTCGGGCGTGGCGATCACGTTGGACCAGGGCGCGGGTGTGGTCACGCCAGGCGGGAGGAAGATCTGGTACTCCCGCGCGTCGACGTCGAAGCCGCCCAGACCGTTGTCGAACGAGAGCCCGGTGGGGCGGACCACCGATGGGCCGGCGGCGGCGGACAACATGCTGCTCGTCTGGTCGCCGGGTCGAGGATCGAACGGTGGCAGTGCGGCGGGCGCGGGGCCCATCAGGCGTCCAAGCCGGGCGGGAAGGTCGCCTTGGCCCGCGTCGAACACCACACGTGCTGCATGGCGAAGCCACCCGAGCGCGTGGCCGCCGGCGTGGTCGCGGTTGAGCATGAACACGCCGCCGCGACGGCCCAGCCAGCGGTCGGCGCCCAGCCGGCCGACCAGAGCGAGCGCCGAGTCGCGCACGTCGGCCGCATAACCGGTGGGTTCCTCGTCGACGACAGCGAGATCCACCTCGATGCCGCGGCGTCGCCAGTAGGACTGGGCGCGCAGCAGCTGTTCCAGGAGGGCCAGGTCGCCGTCGTCCGCGATGCCGAGGTAGACGATGGGCAGATCACCGGAGATACCCAACCCCCACAGCGCGCCCAGGGCCTCACCAGGTCCGGCCGCCTCGGGGGCGGCGACCCTCAGGCCCGACGGTGGGAAGAGGAGCAGGCCCAGCAGCCGCTGGGTGTGCGCCAGATCACCGCCGGCGAAGCCGAGTTCGCGCAGCTCGCGCTGGGCGTGGGCCGCCGCGACGCCGGCGGCGTGCTCGAGGTGCGCCCACACCCGGTAACGGTCGGCAAGCTGGAGGGCCTCCTCGCGACTCGCCGCGAAGGCGGTCACCATGGCCAATCGGACGCGTCCGTGGGCTTCCAGAAAGACCTCCTGCCCCAGCGCCAGCGCGGGGTCCAGGGGCGCCTCGGGGAACTCCTCCACGCTCCGCCACCACCCAGTGCGGTGGTCGAGGGCCCGGGGGCGTGTGGCGGTCCGGTGCCGGCCGAGGAACCTGGCCCGTTCGCTGGTGGAGCGCACCCGGCCCCACTCGGCGCCCTCAGGCTCGGGCCCGCGGACCAGGAAGTGGACGACGAACCGCTCCGTCTCCTCGGCCGAGCGCGGCCTGCGCCGCAGCAGCAGCCCGGGCAGGTCGGGCAGGTCCTCCGCCTCGACGAAGAGCCGGCTGAATGCGGGATGTCGCTGGTCGTCGCCCGCCGGGGCCAGCGCGACCTCCGCGAAGCTGGTCAGCCCGAGCCGGCGGGACTCGGCGGACTCGTTGCGCACGTCGAGCATCCGGATCTCGACGTCGTCGCGGGCGGCGACCGTGATGTCGAGGTGGCTGTGGATGCCGGCGTGTCCCTGCCGGTACTCCGCCCGTGAGGCGCTGAAGACGGTCTCCGCCGGAATGGGCCCGCAGGGGCGGGCCGCCGCGGACCACAGCGTCCCGCTGGTCAGGTCCTGCAGATAGAGCCAGGATCCGCTGTCGTCCAGCGCCTCGTCGGCGCGCCAGCGGGTCAGCGCGACACCCTCGTGGGTGCTGTGACCGGCGCCGCTGTCGGTCAGCAGCACCGTGTAGCGGCCGTTGGAGAGGCAGTGGACGGCCACCGTCTGCCCCTGCGGCGGGCCGACGGTCCACGGCGCGGTGGGCACGCCTCCCGCCGCGTCGTTCCCGGCACCACCGTCGGAGCCTCCGTCGTCCGCGGGCTCCGGCGTGGGCAGTCGGATGCTGCCGCCCTCCGGCACCTGCTCGGCCAGGAGCAGGCTGATGGCCGCAGTGAACGGCTCGCGCGCGAACCGCCTCACCATCCGCGGGCCGTCGAGGTGGGCGGCCAGGGCGAGCATGATCATGCCCTGGTGATGAGCCATGTGGGACCGGACGATGCCGAAGTCGTGGCCCAGCGGCACCCTGGACGGGGTGAAGTCCACCGCCTCGTACATCCCGTAGCGACCGAGGGCACCCAGTGCCTCCAGCCGGTCCAGGTTCTCGACGACGGCCGACGGGTCGTAGGGCAGGCCCAGAACGCTGGCGTAGGGGGCCACCACCAGGTCATCGGCGAGCCCGCGGGTGAGCCCTGCACCCGGCACCCCGAACGCCCGGTACTGATAGCCGGAGGCCGCGTCGAAGGCGTAGAAGCCGGACTCTGAGATGCCCCACGGGACACCGCGCCTCCGGCCGTAGGCGATGTGGTGGGCCACGATCGCGGCGCAGCTGTGGCCCAGCAGGCTCGCGCGCGGCGTGGGCACCAGGAGGGTGGGCATGAGGTACTCGAACATCGTCCCGCTCCAGGACGTGATCGAGTAGTCGCCCGCCAGCGTCCGAGTCATCGGGCGGCCCAGGTGGAGCCAGTGGTCCTGTGGGACGTCGCGCTTGGCGATGGCGATCAGGCTGGCGATCCGCGACTCGGAGGCCAGCAGGTCGTAGTAGCTGTCGTCGAGGAGGCCGGAGTTGATGTTGAAGCCGATGTGGAACACCCCGCGCCCCCGGTCGTAGAGGAAGCCGAAGTCCATGTCGGCCACCATCGCCCGGGCGCGGGTGGCGAGGGCCTGCAGCGAGTCCAGGGTCCGGTCGGCGGCCTCTGCCGCCTCATCGAGCGACACCGTCAGCGCCAGCGCCCACTCGCGTGCCGGGGGAGGCGCGTCGGCGAGCGCCGCGACGAGGTCGCGGGCACCGGCGGCGGCCTCGCGGCTCGCCCGAGGCAGGTCGGCCCAAGTCAGCTCGAGAGGCAGAGCCTCGCGGACACGGCGCCAGGCCACGGCCGCCGGGCCGCGGCCGAGCGCGTCCTCCCAGGCCGGATCCGGTCGCGACGACAGCCACGGAAGCGCCAGACCGGCCTCCCGTTCGAGCGCTTCGAGGTGACGCTGGAGTAGACCGGCGTGGAGGCGGAGGGCCGCGACGGCTCCGGGATCCAACCCGCGCCCATGCTCCACCAGGTCCGCCAGGAGCAGCGAGACGTTGGCCCGCACGTCGGCCAGGAGGGCAGGGAGGGCGTCGAGCCAGCTCGTCGGGTCGGCCTCCACCGTGGCTACCCGCCGGTCCAGGCCCGCGAGGTACTCGACGAGGGCCGGCTGGCCGGAGCCCAGGGCCGCGGCACCGTCGCTCACCAGCGCGATGGCATCGCGCAGACCCTCCCAGGCCGCGATGGGCCAGACGGGGCCGTCGGGCAGTTCGTCGCACCCCTGGGCCACGACGATGAGGCAGGCCGCGAGGTTGCCGCTGTCCACCGTCGAGACGTAGCTGGGGGGCAGTGAGCCCAGGCTCCGGGTGTCCACCCAGTTCACCGGATGGCCTCGATAGTGCTCGATGCGGTCCAGGGAGTCGAAGCCCGATTGGAGGCCCGACACGAAACTCTGTGTGCCGAGGTAGCCGCGGTCGTGCGCGGCCAGCGCGGCGATGAAGTACAGGCCGGCGTTGGTGGGGGAGGTGCGGTGGGCGACGATCCCGAGGGGCGCCTCCTGGTAGTTGTCCGGCGGGAGCCAGTTGTCCTCGGGCCCCACGAACTGCTCGTAGAAGAGCCAGGTCCTGCGCGTCAGGGTGCGTAGCTTCCGGTCGTCGGCGGCGGTCAGGCTGGGCTTGACCCAGCGGTCCGGGCGGCCCACCAGGTAGTGGATGAACGGGGCCGCGAGCCAGGCAACGAGGAATGGAGCCGCTGCCGGTAGTGCCGATGGGCGCAGGAGCACGACGGCGACGCCGAGAGCGAGGGTCAGCAGGGTGGCGGGGAGAGCGGCGCGGACCGCCGTGGTGAGCCGGACGTCCTTGCCCACGAGGCCGACGGCCCCGGCCGCCGTCGTCCACTCGAGGAGGTTGCGCCGCGAGACCTTCATCCGCCACAAGGTGCGCACGATCGCCTCGAGGCTGATGACCGCGTCGCCTGCCAGCCCCGCCAGCTGCAGCCCTGCCCTGCTGAACTGCCGCCTCAGTGGGGCAACGCTCGTCCTCCACAGCCTCGTCCGATCCCCACGGACCAGGGCGGACGCGGCAGTCGCCAGTGCACCCACCACGCCGGCCGCGAGGCCCACGACCGGGCCGAGCAGTGCCAGGAGCGTCCATGCCCAGGGTGACCCGGGCAGCCACAGCCATCCGGAGGCCAGCAGCGCGACGATGGACGCCGGGACGAGGCTGCGGCGCAGATTGTCCGCCATCTTCCAGCGCGCGACCACCGGCAGGGTGTTGGGAGCGTGACCCTGCTCCGTCGGCACCCGCGAACCCAGCCAGGGCAGCAGCTGCCAGTCGCCCCGGACCCAGCGGCTGAGTCGCAACGCGGCCACCAGATAGTTGGGGGGGTAGTCCTCGTAGACGGTGACGTCGCTGACCAGCCCCGCCCGCCCCTGCGCACCCTCGAACAGGTCGTGGCTGAGCAGGGCGTTCTCGGGAACGAGGTCCTCGAGGCTGCGTTCGAAGGAATCCACGTCGTAGATTCCCTTGCCCATGTAGTTGCCCTCGCCGAAGAGGTCCTGGTAGACGTCGGAGACGGCCATGTTGTAGAGGTCGACGGTGGAGTCCCCGGCAAGCGCCCGGGTGAAGGCGGAGCGGCTGGCGCTCACGGGATCGGTCTCGGCGCGCGGCTGCAGGACGGTGTAGCCGGCCACCACCCGTCCCCGGTCGTCGAACGTGGCCTGGTTCAGCGGATGTGCCAGCGTGCCCGCGAGCCGCCCGGCGGCGTCAGGGGGGAGCACGGTGTCGGCGTCGAGCGTGATGACGTAGCGCACACCGTCCAGCAGGGTGCGGTCTCCGGCCACCAGCTCGAACGACGTGTCGGTGGCGCCGCGCAGCAGCCTGTCCAGCTCCTGCAGCTTCCCGCGCTTGCGTTCCCATCCCATCCAGGACCTCTGGGTCTCGTTCCACATCCGGCGCCGATGGAGGATGAGGAAGGGGGCGCCGGCGGTTGCGGCGTTCAGTTCGGCGAGCGCGCGCTGAGCGTGCGCGAGGACCTCGTCGTCGCCTGGAGCGGTGGGGCCCTTGGCGTCCGGGAAATCGGTGACCGCGGCGAAGGCGAGACCCGGATCCGGGTTGCGTAGGTAGTGGGCGCGGATGTTGGCCAGGAGGGAGTCGACGTCCGCCGGGCGGGACACGAGGCCGGGCACCACCACCAGGGTTCGGTGCTCCGTCGGGATGCCGTCGCGGAAGTCGAGCTTCGGCAGCACCCGCGGACGCAGGGTGCGCCCGAGCGTCCAGTTGACGAGGTGGACCGCGACCGTCAAGGCGGGCACGAGCGACAGGATCGCGGCGGGGACCGCGGCCCACGCGGCCCGGGTGCCCGAGTAGAAGGCGGCGGCCAGTACGAGGGCGGTGGTGATCACCAGGATCAGGACGAGGTAGGTGGCGGTGGGCCTGCCGAGGAGCGCCCGGCGGATCCGCTCACCGAGCCTGGGCCGGCCGCCGACGGTCGTCTCCAGCCGCCGCCGGCCGGCGTCGATGAGGAAGTAGCCCACGTGGCGCTCGCGGGGAGTGGTGGAGTTCGCGGCCAGGGCAAGGGCAGCCTGGGCCACCTCAACCTCGGAGCGGCTTGCCGTGCGCGCCGCCTTCTCGATCACGGTCCGGTAGCGGTTCCGGGTGTCGTAGTCCATGACGGGGTAATGGCCGGTGGGGTCGCCGTCGACGAGCATCCGGTGCACGACGCTCAGCCGTTCGGCGGCGGGCTTCCAGTCCCACCTGTCGAGCTTGCGCAGGCTGACCACCGCGGTGGCCATGATGTCGTCGTCGTCCTCGCCTCCGGGCGGATCTGCGACGGGTGGCGCGTTCCTCGCCGCGGGGAGCCCTGCGAGTCGCGATGCGGCCCCGATGATCGCCTGCAGCAGCACCACCCGCAGCATGGTGGGCAACGCCCACACGTCCCCCTGGGTCAGGACGCTGTGCTGCTGATAGAGATCCACGAAGCCGAACAGCTGCTCCGGATCGAGCTGGAGTTCGTCGGCGCCGAGGACGGCCTCGGCCAGTGCGAGGGTCCTCGGGGGGCACGTTGCGCCACCTCCCCTGGCCAGCCACGGCAGCTCCCGGTAGTACGCCGCAGGCAGGTCCTGCCGCACCTGGCCGAGGGCCTGTTCGATCAGGTAGTAGTTGTCGAGGAACCACTCCGACCCCGACGAGGGCGTCTTCGCCCCATCGCTGGAGAGCGCCGATCGGGCCGCGCGTAGCGTCCGAAGGAGTTCGGGGAAACGGGCCGGCAGGTTGACAGGACTGCCCCTGCGCGTGGTGATCAGGACCTCCGCGTGGGCGCGGCCAAGCGCCGTCGCACTGCCATGTTCAGTTATCACCGCGTCCCCCTTCGGAGGCCTTCCATCGATGGTAACCCGTGCGGCGTGTCGGCCGGGGTGACGGGGTGAGGTTCAGCGCCTCAGCTCGGCCAGGGTGGCCTCCGCTATGCCCTGATTCAGCCCGCGACCAGGTGCGGCCACCCGGTCGAGAAGTAGTCGACGAACGCCTCGCCCACGCAGTTGTCGCGCAGGACGTCCTTCGTCACCGGGAAGGCGGGCCCAGGGTAGTCGGGGTCCGCCAGGATCCGCTCCGCGATCCGCTGGTCGGCGACAGCCGCCCGGCCGATGGTGACGAAATCGGCGCCCGTGGCCAGCGCCGCCACGGCGGCCGGTCCGCTGCCCACTTTGCCGGCGACCCCCAGGCGGGTGGAGCCGCGGGGGAGATCGATGAAGTGGCTGAGCAAGGGCGCCGCCCCTGGCTCGGCATCCTCGGGGAGCTTCGTGACGTCCCACAGGGACAGTTCCAGGTGGTCGAGGTTGCCCTCGGACATGAGTTGGGTGCTGAGCTCCGCCATCTCGGCGGTGTCGAGACCTAGTCGTTCGGTGGAGATCCGCAGCCCCAGGTGGAAGTCTGACGACGTGGCCGCCCGGATCGCGGCGATGGCCTCGCGGATGATGCGCGCCTTTCCCTCCAGGTCACCGCCGTACCCGTCGTCGCGGACGTTGCGTGAACTCAGGAACTCGCAGAGCAGGTAGCCATGGGCGCCGTGGAGTTGCACCCCGTGGAAGCCGGCGCGTTCGGCGCGGACGGCGGCGGCGACGAAGTCGTCGACGGCTCGTCGCACCTCGTCGGTGGTCAGTGCACGCGCGCCGTGGTCGGCGTCCGCGTAGGGTCCGACGCGCTCCTCACCGGAGACTGAGGGGTTGGCCTGTGTACCGCCGTGATGGAGCTGGACAATCGCGGCGGTCCCCGCGTCGCGGAGGCCATCAGCCAGCCGGGAGAGGCCGGGGAGGTGCGCGTCGTCGCTGATCCCCAACTGCCCCTGCCACGCCTTCCCGGCGAGCGCGACGTAGGCCGCGGCGGTCATCGTCATGCCGAAGCCGTGCCTCCCGCGCGCGAGCAGCCACCGGATCTCGTCGTCCGAGAGGGTGCCGTCGGGATGGGACTGCTTGTTCGTCAAGGGGGCCAGCGCAAGTCGGTTGCGCCAAGCGGGCCCGTGTGGAAAGACGAGGGGATCGGAGAGCTGTGTCACTCACACGAGGTTACTTCGTCTCGGCTGGCGCTTTCCCCTAGGGGCAAACGCGAGAGACACCTGCTGAAGCGGGGTGCCGTCCACGACCCTCGGGCGATGCGGGCAGCGGCCTCAGCCCCCGACGTTGACGACGCCCAACTCGTAGGCGCGGATGACGGCTTGGACGCGGTTGGCCAGCTCCAACTTGGCAAGGATGCGACCGAAGTGCGCCTTGACGGTGGACTCACTGAGATACAGGCTGTGCGCGATGTCCGCGTTGGTGAGGCCCTGCCCCACAAGGACGAACACTTCGCGCTCGCGGTCGGTCAGCACAGCGAGTTCCTGCTCGGCCTCGCTTCGGTCAGCGCCGGACAGGTGCGGCACCGCGACCTCGATCAGCTTCGCGGTGATCCGCGGAGAGACCACCGCGTCGCCGGCCATAACCGTGCGCACCGCCGCTACGAGTTCGGCCGGCCGGGTGTTTTTCAGCAGGAACCCGGCGGCACCGGCCTGCAGCGCGCCGAAGGCGAAGTCGTCGCGATCATAGGTTGTCAGCACCAGCACACGGGTGCTTGGCAGTGTCGCGGTCAGGTAGGTGGTGGCCTCGATGCCGCCCATGCCGGGCATGCGGACGTCCATGAGTACCACGTCGGGGGAGAGCCGCCGGGCCGTGCGCAGGGCCTCCTCGCCATCGGAGGCTTCGCCGACGACCTCGATGTCGGGTTGCGCCTCGAGCACGAGCCTCAGTCCGTACCGGACCAGTTCCTGATCGTCGACCAGCAGAACACGGATGGTCGCCGCTGTGGCGGAGCCCTCGGTCATCGTTCCTCCATCGGCAGTCGGACATCCACCCGCCAGCCCCCACCGGCGCGGGGACCCGCGTTCACGCGACCATCGTAGAAGGCCGCCCGCTCCCGAATACCCACTAGCCCGCGCCCTGGTTCCGTGTCTGCCTGGACGGGGGCCGATGTGTCCTCGATGAGGACCGTCACCGCGTCATCGTCGTGCACCACCCGCACCAGTACGTCGCGTACCTCGCGTGCATGTCGGAGCACGTTGGTGAGCGACTCCTGCGCGACCCGGTAAACGGTGAGGCCGACGACGGCCCCAGCGTCAGGGTCTCCCTGAAGTTCCAGGCGGACCGGAAGGCCGGCGGCCCTGAACTCGTCCACCAGGGCGGGCAGGTGCTCAACGCTCAGCGAGGACGGTAGCGTCGCCTGGGGTGAGCCGTCGTCATCACGCACCGCCCCCAGCAGCCGACGGACCTCCCCGAGGGTGCGCCGTCCGGTCTCGGCGACCCGCCCGATCGCGCGGAGCGACTCCTCTGGCCGCGCCGACGCCGCGGCGTGGGCGCCGTCGGCCAGCGCAATCATCACCGACAGACTGTGGGCGATGACGTCGTGCATCTCCCGCGCGATGCGCTCGCGCTCCTGAGCACGCGCAATGCTGGCCTGCTGGTCGCGTTCCCGCCTCATCTGCTCCGCGTGCTCCACAAGGGCAGCGATGTGGCGACGTCGATGGCCGACGTTGATGCCGATGAGGACGGTGATCAGGGCGGCTGCGACGAAGACGGTAGTTGCGCTGAGCCAGTCCGTGGGCCAATCCTGCAGGTCGACGCGTGGGGCCAGGCCCAGCAGAGGGGGGCCGAACCGCACCCGGAACGACAGGATGAGCGCGCCCAGCGCGCCGGCCGTCGCCGCGAGGCCGAATGCTCCCCACGCCCGTCGAGTGGTCCGCGTGGCGCCGACTTCGTACAGGGCGGGAAGGACCAGCACGGCCTCCGCGCCACTGCCCCAGCCCGCCGTCAGTGGCAGGGCGGCCAGCGTCGCCGCGAAGGCGACCGCAGGGCGGCGACGCCGGGTCAGGACGGTCGCGATGCCACCCGCGCCGAGGAGCAGGATCGGCGCGAGCGGCGTCCTCAACGGCGACTCGAGAGACAGGTACGCGAGGAAGAGGGCGAGCACGGCGTAACCGGTCAGTATGGCCAGATCGCTGCAGTCAGGCCGGTAGCGCTCGGCGCGGTCATTCATGCGTCGCGCCTCTGCAGGGCAACCGCCCCCCCGGCCAGGGCCAGAGCCGCCCAGGCTGCCACCAGTAGCCAGCCGGCTGCAGTACTGATGTGGCCACCCCAGACGTCGAGGAAGGGGCCTCCCGGGGTGCCGACCCGCGCCATCGCGTCGCCGGCATTGCCGAGCAGTGCCACGCGTGCAACACGGGAAAACAAGTTGAACGGCAGCGCCGAGGCCAGGATCGGCCCCAGAAGGGTGGCCGTGAACACGACTACGGCACCGATCGTCGTGGACCGCACGAGCATTCCGATGCCTACACCGAACACCGCGCAGAGCCCGAGGTACACCGCGGAGCCCAGCAGCGCGAGGAGGACGCCGGGCGCGGTCAGAGGGGCGTGGAGTCCGTGCTCTGCATACAGGGGGTAGGTCGCCAGCCAGGCCCCGAAGACGGTCGTCAGGGCGACTCCGGTCACCGCGAGGAACGCGACAATCGCCTTGGCCCACAACACCCGCACCCTTGTGGGCACGGCCATGAGCGTGGTCTGGATCGACCCGGATGAATACTCGGCGCCCACGGACGAGACCCCGGCGATGCCTGCGATGATCTGGCCGAGAATGACCATCGGGAGGGTGACGTCACAGATGGTGCGTTCGACCGACGCGACCGACGGCACCCCGGAAGACTCGAGGGTGAGGCCGAGGAAGAGGCTGCCTCCCAGCCCCACGGCCAGGATGCCGCCGAGGGCGAGGAACGTCGACGGCAGGCTCAGCAACTTGATCCACTCCGAGCGCAGGGCGTCGCGGAAGGCCGGGCGGCGGACAGCGGGATCGGCACGTCGGGTCGTCGGCGCGGTGGTCATGATCGGGCTCCTTCTCCTGCGGCGGAGACCGCACGGTACTCGGCGGCCTCCGCCGTGAGGGTCAAGTATGCGTCCTCGAGGGAGCCTTCGGTGGAGGTGAGTTCGTGAAGGACCACCCCCGCGGCCGAGGCGGCCTCGGCCACCTCTTCGGCGGTCAGCCCTGAGATCTCGACCGCACCGTCTGAGGTGGGCGTGACGGTCACCGCCTGGGCCGCGACGGCGGCACTCAACCGCTCTACGTCGCGTGTGCGGGCCCTGACGACTGTGCGGGTTGCACCGGAGATGACCTCGCGTATCGGGGCGTCGGCCAAGATCTTGCCGCGGCCGATCACAATGAGGTGATCGGCGGTCTGCGTCATCTCTCCCATCAGATGCGAGGAGAGCAGCACCGTTCGGCCCTCGGCTGCCAAACGACGCAGGAGCGCCCGGATCCAGAGGATTCCCTCAGGGTCGAGGCCGTTGACAGGCTCGTCAAGGATGACGGTCCCAGGGTCGCCAAGCAGCGCCGCAGCGATACCCAGACGCTGGCCCATGCCCAGCGAGAAACTCCCCACGCGCTTGTCGGCCACCGATTCCAGACCGGCGAGTTTGATGACCTCCCAGACCCGGTGTTTCCCGATGCGGTGGGTGGCGGCGAGACCGAGCAGGTGCTTGTAGGCGGTGCGGCTGGGGTGCGCCGCCCGGGCGTCCAGGAGCGAGCCCACCTCGTGGAGCGGTGACTGCAGATTCCGGTAGGCAGTTTCGTTGATCGTGGCCGTTCCCCCGGACGGTCGGTCGAGCCCAACGATCATCCTCATCGTCGTCGACTTCCCTGCACCGTTGGGGCCCAGGAAGCCGGTCACCCGGCCCGGCCGGACGGTGAAGTCGATCCGGTCGACCGCCACCTTCTGGCCGTACCGTTTGGTCAGGTTGTGCACTTCAATCATGTAGCGCCTTTCGTTCATTTCCGACGCTACGTGACGACCCCCGACGGGCTCGTTGTCCTGCAGTCCCCTCATCCTGAGAGGGGCAGTACCCAGGTCCACATCATGGATCCGTTTCAGGCGCTCGCCCAAGAGCCGCCGCGACAGCAGCACCCCGACCCCGCCCTGTGTCACGTCGCTGTGGCGTGAGCCAATGTCCGGCTCAGGCTAACGGTCGAAGGTAAACTCCCATCCGAGACGGACCTGCCGCAGGCATGGCCGCGCGTCGGAAGGCGGCTTGTGGAAAGCATCAGCAGAAGCCGGGACGGCAGCGTCCATGTGACGGACGAGCGGTTCAACACCCTCTCGCACCTCGTGGCCTTCTGCTTCTCAGTGATGGGAACGGTGCTGCTCGTCTCCCAGGCCGTCGCTCAGGCCGAACCTTGGAAGATCGGCGGTTTCAGCATCTACGGCCTGTCCCTCATGACGCTTTTCGCGGCGAGCACACTCCACCACGGGATTGATCGTGGGCCCCGGATGAATGAGGCGTTGCGGACGCTCGACTACGCATCCGTCTTCGTCCTCATCGCTGGCACGGTCACCCCCTTGGTGCTGGTGCTCGCGCGCAACGCGTTCGGGTGGGCCGTGTTCGGCGCGGTGTGGGGCGTCGCGATCATGGGCGTCGTCCTTCGCTCCGTCTGGCGCCGGCTTCCGAAGTACATCACCAACACCCTCTACATCACGCTGGGCTGGATGACCGTCGCGCTGCTGGGAGCTGACGTCTCGCTCCCGTGGCTGGCACTCTTCCTCCTAGCGGCGGGCGGGCTTGTGTACAGCGCGGGCTTCGTGATCTACGTGATCGAACGGCCCAACCCGTGGCCCGGCCGGTTCGGCTTCCATGAGATCTGGCACGTGCTCGTAGGCTTAGCGGCGCTCCTGCATTTCCTCTTGATGTACGTCTTCGTCCTCCCTGCCTGATTCGAAGGAGTGACGGCGTCGAGCGGCCACGCACTCGGACCAAGGGCGCAGAAGCGCTCAGCCCTAGCCGATGCTCCCGCGGCTCTCGCGCGGCGGTTGCGCGGCTGGGCTCCCCGGCCGGCAGTCCACCGTGAGCCCACCGTCGGCGCGGACGGCCTGCCGCAGCACCTCGTCGGCCCCCACGGTGCAACCCGGCCAGACGACGCTGTCGATCAGCGTGCCCTCAACGACGGCCCCGTCGCCCACCACGCTGCGGCCGCCGTTGGCCAGCAGGTTCGCCCGGAGGTAGTCCGCCGGCGTGCCGCAGTCGACGACGTCGCCGCGCACGCGCACGAACTCGAGTTCGCCGCGCTCGAACGCTGGCCCCCACACCAGGGGGTACAGGGCCGCGAAGCGATCCGGCAGGGCCGCCACGTAGCGGTGGGGCAGCAGGCTGACTCCGACGAAGCGCCACGGCCCGAAGTCCGCCGGGCCGTCGCCGGCCTCCGTCACCAGGAGCCTCGGGTACTCGCCCGACCAGCCGGCAACGAGCTCGGACAGGTCGTCGGTCAGCCAGCTGTCGGAGTTGTGCAGCAGTACGTCGGCGTCCCCGACCCAGCCGGCCAGGTGGCCCAGCGCGCCGGCGCTGCCGAGCAACTCCGCCTCGTGCGACACGGTGACCCCCGTGCCTTGCAGGTAGGAGTCGATCTGGCCGGCGAGGTGGTAGGCGTTGACGGCCGTCCGGGAGACATGGGGGCGCACCCGGTCGAGCGCCCAGTCGAGCAGGGGCCGGTTCCCCACCGGGCACAGCGGCTTGGGCCGCAGGTCGGTGAGCGGTCGGAGCCGGCGCCCCTCGCCGGCGGCCAGCACCACACCCAGCAGTTCACGCTTCGTCACGCCGGCCATTCTGCCCGCCGCCGAGACGAGCCGCCAGGATGGGGAAGGGTAAGGTCCACACGAGCCGGGCAGTCGCGGTTTGCGGGGGGCGAAGGGAGGAGCATGGCGGAGGTGCTGGCGGTTGTCATGCCGCTGTACGTGCTGATCCTGCTGGGGCTGCTGGCCAGCAGGGCCAAGGCGTTCGGGAAGGCCGACGTCGGCCTGAACTCCTTCGTGTACTGGTTCGCGCTGCCGGCGTTCCTGTTCGACGCGATCGTGAAGGCCCCGTCGGGCGCCGGGCTTCCCGTTTCCCTGTTCCTGGTGGCGTTCGTCGTCACCCTCGGCTTCTCGGCCCTGGTCTACCTCGCCTCGCGTTTGGCCGGGCTCCGGCCGATCGCGGGCAGGCTGTCGCTGGCGGCGGGCTACGGCAACGTGGGCTACTTCGCATTCCCACTCATCCTGAGCGTCCTCGGGCCGCGGGCCGCGCTGCCGATGGCGTTGACGTCCATGGTGCACAACCTGATCTTCATGGTGGGTTACCCGGCGTTGGCGACGGCGGGGAAACCCCAGCCGGGGCGGCTGCGGCGGGCGCTGCTGAAGGCGGGCCCGCTCAACCCCGCGGTCATCTCCGTGGTGGCCGCGCTCATCGTGCGCGGCCTCGGGCTGGAACTGCCCGAGATGGTGGCCGTCCCGGTCACGCTGCTGGCGCAGGCCGTGATCCCGGTCGCACTCTTCGCCATCGGCCTGTCGCTCGGCCGGGCCGTCAAGCAGGTGTGGACCCGTGGTTCGTCCCTGGTGGCGATCGTGTCGGTTGCCATGGCGAAGCTCCTGGTCCTGCCGCTCCTGACGTGGGCGGCGGCCAAGCTGTTCGTTCCAGACCCCACGGGCCTGCTCACCGCGGTCTTGGTGCTGCTCGCCGCCATGCCCACCGGCGCGACCACGTTCACCCTGTCGCAGGAGTTCGACGGCGACGGGCACCTGGTCGCCGCCGTCGTGGCGGTCTCGACGCTCTTGGCGCTCGTGACCGTCTCGGCCTTCAGCGTCCTGGTGGTGTAGAGCCGGAGCCCCCGGCTCCGGTGTCTCGCCGTAAGAATCCCAGTCGCCGAAGGCCGGCCGGGCCCGCCAGTGGCCCGACACGTCGAGGTCGCGGTACCTCGAGATCCGTGCGTCCGGCATCGGCTTGACCACCTCGTGGCAGGTGGCATTCGTAACGACGCACCCGGACATGGCAGGCGGGTCCGAGGGTTTCCACCGAGGGTCCGACTCTGAAAGGATCAAGCATGGTGATTGATCCCACCGCATTCGACGCCGCCGTCACCCGCCAGTCGTTCACCGGCGTCGTGACGGTCGACGTCGGCGACCAACGGGTCTTCGAGCGCTGCGAGGGTTTCCTCAACCGGGCTCTCGACGTGCCGATGACACCCCGAGCGCGGATAGCCATCGCCAGCGGGAGCAAGAGCTTCACTGCTCTGGCGGTGATGCGGCTCGTCGAGGACGGCGCCGTGCAGCTGGGGCAGACGACCTGCATCGGTTCTGGCGCGCGCGAAGATTCTCGGGCTCAACGGTGGCTGGGACCTGCTCACCCAGTAGCTGGAAGAGGAGTCCCGTACCGACGAGCTCCTGAACAAGATCACCGAGACGGAAGCAAACGCGAAGGCGAAGCAGCAGGCCTGACCTCGTGAGCCGCCCGGCACGCCCCTTCGCTGGCGTGCCGGGCGGTTCTCGTTGGGAGCACGGCACTAAGGTCGACCGTGTGAGTAGCTCAGATGGATTCTTTGGTCAGTACGGTGGACGGTTCGTGCCACCCCAGCTCGAAACCCCCCTCGCCGAGGTGGCCGAGGCGTACCAGGAGGCCATCAAGGACCCGGCCTTCCTCGCCGAATACGAGGCCCTATTGACGGACTACGTCGGCCGGCCGTCCCCGTTGTTCAAGGCGCAGCGCCTCAGCGAGGAACTGGGTGGGGCCGCCATCTACCTCAAGCGCGAGGACCTCAACCACACCGGCGCCCACAAGATCAACCATTGCCTCGGCGAGGCGCTCCTCGCCAAGCGGATGGGTAAGAAGAAGCTCCTCGCCGAAACGGGCGCAGGCCAGCATGGGGTTGCCCTGGCGACCGCCGCGGCGCTGGTCGGGCTTGAGTGTGAGATCCACATGGGGTCCATCGACATCGCCAAGCAGCACCCCAACGTCGTGCGGATGGAGCTGCTCGGCGCCAAGGTGGTTCCCGTCACGAGCGGCGGGGCGTGCCTGAAGGACGCCGTCGACTCGGCCTTCGGAGTCTTCGCCGCGGACTACCACGACACCTTCTTCGCCATCGGATCCGTCGTGGGCCCCCACCCGTACCCGACCATGGTGCGCGACTTCCAGTCGATCGTCGGGCGCGAGGCCCGGGAGCAGATCCTGGCGAAGGAGGGCCGCCTGCCCGACGCCGTGATCGCGTGCGTGGGCGGCGGGTCCAATGCCATCGGGATCTTCAGCGGCTTCCTCGACGACACGGACGTGCGCATCTACGGCGTCGAGCCCGCGGGCCGCGATCTGGGTACTGTGGGAGAGCACGCCGCCACCATGACCCTGGGGTCAGACGGCATGCTGCACGGCATGAAGACCGTGATCCTGCAGGATGAGGCCGGCGAACCGACGGCGGTGCACTCGATCGCCTCCGGCCTCGACTACCCGGGCGTCGGACCGGAGCACGCCCACCTCCGGCAGACCGGCCGGGTCGACTACGTGCATGCCTCCGACGACGAGACGTTGGAGGCCTTCAAGCTCCTGTGCCGCACGGAGGGCATCATCCCCGCGCTGGAGTCGAGCCACGCGCTCGCGCACGCCATCCGCATCGCCCCGTCGATGGGTGCTGACCAGATCATCCTGGTGAACCTGTCCGGGCGTGGCGACAAGGACATCGACTACGTCGCCGAGAGACTGGCGGAGCGCGCGAACGACGCTGGACTGGAGTCCACACTAGAAGCCTGAGCGGAGCGCGGGGGAAACCGGGGGCCGGCGACGATGCGGGTCTGGCTCCCGGTGGTCCCATCTTCCAGCCTCCGGCGAATGTCCAGGCTTCCACCTCCCTGCGCGGCTCCGCCGGCTCGCGCACGCATCAGTTCGACTACCCACGGGAATGACCGCCCGGGCGTATCGTGGGAGGACGTTCCTGGAGGGCATCATGAGCACCACGACTCACCCCACAACCGCGCCCGCCCAAGGCCCCAGCGCACGCGAGGCCCGCACCGTCGCGGAGGCGGCACGACAGACCGAGTGGACCAAACCCAGCTTCGGCAAGGAGCTCTTCCTCGGAAGGCTGCGGCTCGACCTCATCGAGCCCTGGCCCACGCCCAGCGCGGCGGCCCGCGCGAAGGGCGAGAGCTACCTCACCCGAGTCGATGAGGTGTGCCGCCGCATCGACGGAGCCCGGATCGAGCGCGAGGCACGCGTCCCAGACGAGACCTTCGCCGAGCTGGCCGAGATCGGTGCCTTCGGGATGAAGGTCCCGGAGTCGCACGGCGGTCAGGGTCTCACGCAGTACTACTTCAACAAGGCGCTGACGCTCATCGGCTCGGCCAGCCCCGCAGTGTCCGCGATGCTCTCAGCCCACCAATCCATCGGGGTACCGCAGCCGGTCAAGATGTTCGGCACCGCCTCCCAACAGGAGGCGTACCTGCCGCGGGTGGCGGCGGGTGAGGTTTCCGCATTCCTCCTGACCGAGCCCGACGTCGGATCGGATCCCGCGCGGCTTGCCACAACGGCCACGCCCGACGGCGACTTCTACGTCCTCGACGGGCTGAAGCTGTGGGCCACCAACGGCACGATCGCCAGCCTGTTCATCGTGCTGGCCCGCGTCCCGGCAACCCCCGGTAGCAGGGGCGGCATCACGGCCTTCGTCGTAGAGGCGGACTCACCGGGGATCACCGTCGAGCGCCGCAACGCCTTCGTCGGGCTCCGCGGCATAGAGAACGCGCTCATCCGGTTCCACCAGGTGCGGGTGCCTGCCGCCAACGTCGTGGGCCAGGTGGGCAAGGGCCTGAAGATCGCCCTGGCCACGCTCAACACCGGCCGCTTGTCGCTGCCGGCAATGTGCGTGGGCGCGGCGAAGTGGTCGCTCCACGTGGCACGCGGTTGGGCCGGGGAGCGTGTGCAGTGGGGCAGCCGGGTGGGCGACCACGAGGCCGTCGCCACCAAGATCGCGTTCATCGCCGCCAGCACCTATGGCATGGAGTCGATGCTGGACCTTGCCAGCATGATGGCCGACGACGACTCCAACGACATCAGGATCGAGGCCGCGCTGGTCAAGCTCTACGCCTCCGAGATGGCCTGGCGCATCATCGACGACCTCGTCCAGATCCGCGGCGGCCGCGGCTACGAGACGGCCGACTCGTTGGCGGCTCGCGGCGAGCGCCCCGCCGCGGTGGAGCAGCTCATGCGCGACATCCGCATCAACCGGATCTTCGAGGGTTCCACCGAGATCATGCACCTCCTCATCGCCCGCGAGGCCGTCGACGTCCACCTCGAGGTGGCTGGCGAGATCATCGACCCCGAGGCTTCGACGCGTGTCCGCGCGGAGGCGCTGGCGCGAGCGTCGGCGTTCTATGCCAAGTGGCTGCCGATGCTTGTCGTCGGTGCGGGCACCGTTCCCGGCTCCTTCCGTGAGCACGGGCCGTTGGCCGAACACCTGCGCTATGTGGAGCGAGCCGCCAGGCGCCTCGCCCGGGGGGTCTTCGCCGGGATGGCGCGCTGGCAGGGAAGGTTGGAGCATCGGCAGGCCTACCTGGGCCGGATCGTCGACATCGGTGCAGAACTGTTCGCCATGTCCGCCTCCTGCGTGCGCGCCACGGCCGAGAAGGAGAACAACCCCGAGGGTGTCGAACTCGCCGGGGCATTCTGTGAGCAGGCGCGGGTGCGGGTGGACGCGTTGTTCGGCGCGCTGTGGCACAACTCCGACCGCAGCGACCGTCACCTCGCCCGCCGTGTGCTCGACGGGCACCACACGGGTCTGGAGGACGGCGTCGTGCACGTGGCCGACGACCTTCCATGGGTCGCGGCATGGGAGCCGGGGCCGGCTACGGTGCCCGACGTCCGCAGACGGATCCCGGGCCGTCCCTGAGACGGGACGACGGCGCGCCCACCGCCCAGGGTGGACACGCCGTCGCGTCTGTGGAGAGGGTCAGCCCTTGACTGCGCCCTCGGTGATGCCGGCCATGAACTGCTTGGCGCCCAGCGCGAAGATCAGCAGCAGGGGTACCACCGCGATCAGCGACGAGGCCATGAGCATGCCGTAATCGGTGCCGTGGGCGGTCTTCAGTTGGCTGAGGGCCACTTGGAGCGTCAACTTGCTGGGGTCGTTCAGCACGATCAGCGGCCACATGAAGTCGTTCCAGGAACCGATGAAGGTGAACATGCCCAGGAAGGCCAGTGCGGGACGGATGGTGGGGAGGCACACGTGCCAGTACTGCCGCAGGAACCCCGTCCCGTCGAGCGTGGCGGCCTCGAGCAGTTCCGACGGCAGCGCATTGACGGTGTACTGCCGCAACCAGAAGACGCCGAACGCGCTAGCAAGAGAAGGGAAGATCAGGGCCTTGAGGTCGCCGACCCAGCCCAGCTTGCTCATGAAGAGGAACTGGGGGATGGTCGCCAGCTGGGAGGGCAGCAGGAACGTCGCCAGCACGATGGCGAACAGCGCGTTCCTCCCTGGGAAGCTGAACTTGGCGAAGGCGAACGCGGCCAGCGAAGAGACCAGCAGCACCAGCACCGTCACGCTCGCGGCCACCACCAGCGTGTTCGACATGGCGCCCCAGATGTTGATGCGCTCCATGATCGACCCGTAGTTCGTGGCGAGCTTGTCGCCCGGCGTCATCACCGGCGGGTACTGGTAGATCACGGCCGACTCGTTCGTCGACAGGACGAACATCCAGTAGAAGGGGAACAGTGAGACCAGGGCGCCCGCGAGGAGCGCGAGGTGCCGCAGCACGGCGCCGCGCCGCGACAGGGGCCGGCGTCGGCGTCGGCTGGTTTCGATCGCTGCTCCCGCCAGCGCCGCGGGCACGGCGCGTTCGTTCATGGAACTCACCGCACACCCCTCACTTTGCGCTCGCGGGTCACGAGCCAGTTGATGGCGGAGAAGAACATCACCACGACGAAGACGCCCCAGGCAATGGTGGCGCCGTAGCCGTACCGGTTCTCCTGGAACGCGACCGAGTAGAAGTACAGGACCATGGTCAAACCCGAGTTGCCCACGCCGCCGGCGGAGGCGGCACCGGAGGACAGCGACGACGTCAGGACCTGTGCCTCGGTGAAGCTCTGGAGGGAGCCGATCGTCGACATCAGCGTGATGAACAAGACGATCGACCTCAGTTGCGGCAGCGTGATGTGGAAGAACGTGCGCCAACCGTTGGCGCCGTCGATGGCTGCAGACTCGTACTGCGTCTTGTCGATGGCTTGGAGGCCGGCGAGGATCAGCAGCGCGTTGTACCCGACGAACGACCACGTGGTCAGCGCCGAGATGGCGATCTTGATGCCCCACTCGTTCTGGAGCCAGGCGACGTTCTCGAAGCCGAACAGGTTGACCACCGCGTTGGCGAGCCCGAACTGGCTGGAGAACAGCGAGCTGAACAGGATGCCCATCGCCACCATGGACGTCACGTTCGGGATCAGGTAGATCACGCGGTACGTCGTGGAGAAGCGCAGCGTCGAGTTCAGCATGAGCGCGACGATCGTGGCGATCGTCAGCGTGGGCACCGTGCCCATGATCCAGAGCACGACGGTGTTGCCGAGCGCCTTGAAGAAGAGCGGGTCCGAGATCAGATATCCGAAGTTCTCGAAGCCGATGAAGTGGAGGTCTCCGAGGCCGGACCAGTTGGTGAAGGCCAGGGCCATGGTGAACACCATGGGCATGGCGCCGAACAGAAGGAACAGGATGAAGTATGGGGATACCGCACCGTATTGAGGCAGCGACTTCTTGACGCGCTGCCAGGTCGACAACGTGCGATAGCTGTCGACCGGCGGGGAGACCTGGGCATCTCCCCGCCGAGCCGCAGTCACGCTCATTTCACCGTCAGGCCCACCTGCTGCGCGAGGCGCTTGGCAGCGGTCACGGCGTCGTCCCACGCCTTGTTCGGATCCTTGCCGGAGGACTCGACGAGGTCCATCTCGGCGTAGAACGGGGCGTTGACGGTGCCCTCGTTGGGATCCTCGAAGCGGGGCAGGATGGTCTCTGCCGCCTTGCCGAAGACCTCCGCGGCAACCTGGCCACCGAGGAACTCGACGGGGCCGGCGACCTCGGGCATCTCGAAGGACGCCGGGGTGGCCGGGAAGTTGCCCTTGTCCTCGAACTCGTAGGCCTGGTTCTGCGCGTTGAGGAGGAACTTGATGACCTCGAACGACTTCGCCGGATCAGCCGCCCCCTCGGGAATGGCGAGGAAGGAACCGCCGTTGTTGTAGGCCTCGCCCGGGTGCTCGCACACGTGCCACTTGCCAGCGGTCTCCGGGGCGTCGACCATGAGGTCGGACAGGTGCCAGGACGCGCCGAAGTCGGCGGGCAGGCGGCCCTCGTTGACGGCTGCAGCGGTATCGGCGCTGTTCGACTGCAAGGTGGCCACGATGCCGGCGTCGAGCGCCTTCACCGCAGTGTCCCAGGCGTTGCGGATGTGCTCCTGGTCGCCGATGAAGACGCCGGCCTCGTCGATGAAGCCCTTCCCGGTCTGCGCCCACGCGACGTCGAAGAGGCCGCCCGCGTTGCGGATGAGGTAGGTGTCGGGCTTGGCGGCCAGCAGCTTCTTGCCGAGTTCGATGTACTCGTCCCAGGTGCGGATCGAGGCGGCGAGCTCCTCCGGGTCCGACGGCAGGCCGGCCTCCTCGAAGATGTCGAAGCGGTAGAACAGGGCGGTGGGTCCGACGTCGATCGGGATGCCGAGCTGCTTGCCGTCCGCGGCGGTGGCCTGGTTCCACTTGTATTCGAGGTAGTCGCCCTTGATGTCGGCCGCACCCACGGTGTTGAGGTCGACGAAGAACTTGGCCTGGCTCTTGAAGAACGCGATGTCCTCACCCTTGACGCCGGTGATGTCCGGCAGGCCGGAGCCGGCGGTGAAGGTGGTGGTGAGCTTCTGCTTGAAGTCGCCGCCGATGACGTCCTGCCGGAGCTTGTACTGGGGGAACTCTGAAGCCACTGCCGCCAGGGCCTTCTCGCCGAAGCCCTCGGGCCAGGTCCAGAGGATCAGGTTGGTGGTCTCCGCTGCGGCGGATCCGCCGCTGGTCGGGGTGGAACCGGTCTGCGGCGCGGCCGTCGAGCAGCCGACGAGGCCGCCGAGTGCCAGGAATCCGAATCCTGCCGCTCCACCCTGGAGGATGGATCGTCGTGAAACCGTCATGGTCTCTCCTACTTCGTGATGGGGGATCGCTGGTGGCCCAGCCACGTGCGGTGAAGTCGATCAAATATGTGCAGGTGGATCAAGGCGGACGCCCGTGTCCCGTGGGTCCCGAAGCGTCGCCTCGCACCCGTGGTGAGCCGGCTGCTCATCGGAGTAGTACACGGACATATGGTTTTGACTAGGGATTCTGCACATCGTTGATCTTCCTCGACCGTCGTTGTGCGCCCCAATGTACAACAAAAAGGCAGCGTGTGAAGAATCCTGATCAAAATGTTCATAAACGAGCAAGTTGGCGAGTTCTGGGGTAGGTTGTCGCTGTGCTGAAATCTGCCCGCCATGACGCCCTGCTCCGCCTCCTCCATGCCCGCGGCCCGGTCGCGGTGACAGAGGTCGCCGGACATCTGGGCGCGAGCCCGGCCACCGTCCGGCGAGACATCGCGGAGATGGAGGAACAGGGCCTGGTGGAGCGCACCTGGGGAGGGGTCCAGCTCCAGCGCGAGATCGACGATCCGTTCCAGGAGGCGCTGGGCAGGCGCGGCGCCAGCAAGCAGCGCATCGGGGCCGCAGCGGCTGCACTCATCCCGGACGGGGCGACCGTCATCCTCGACATCGGCACGACGGCGCACTACGTGGCGCTGGCCATGGAGGCCAAGGACGTGACGGTGCTCACCGCCTCGCTGCCCACGTTCGAGCACTTCCGCGCCACCCAGAAGGCCGACATCATCCTGCTCGGTGGGCGGTGGTCCGAGCAGTACCAGTGCCTGACCGGTGTCCAGGTCTCCGACGCCCTCGCGCGCCAGCACGCCGACCTCGCCTTCCTCGGGTGCTCCGGCATCGCCGACTCCGGCAGGATCCGCGACACCTCGTACGCGCAGAGCGACGTGAAGCGTGCCATCAGGGCCGCGTCCTCGAAGGCCTACCTCCTCGCCGATGCGGACAAGTTCCCCGGCAAGGGCGGCAGCTCCCCCTTCGACATCGATGAGCTCGACGGGCTCATCACCGACGCCCACCAGCTCGCGCCGTCCCTGATGGAACGGTGCTCATCCCACAACATCGAGATCAGGACAGTATGAAGCTCACCATCCTCGGCGGCGGCGGTTTCCGCGTGCCGCTGGTCTACAAGGCCCTTCTGGCGGACGATTCGCCGGAGCGCGTCACGGAACTGCGCCTCTACGACACCGACGCCGCCCGGCTGCAGGCCATCACGCGCGTGCTCCGCGAGCTTTCCGAGGCGTCCGACGCTGCGCCTGAGGTGGTCAGCACGACGGACCTGCGCGAGGCCATCAGCGACACGGACTTCATCTTCTCGGCCGTCCGGGTGGGCGGCACGGCGGGCCGCGCCCTCGACGAACAGATCTCCCTCAGCCACGGGGTGATCGGCCAGGAAACGGTGGGTGCCGGCGGCATCTCCTATGCGCTGCGGGGCATCCCTGCGGTGCTGGAGATCGTCAGTGCCATCCAACAGTTCGCGCCGGAGGCCTGGGTGATCAACTTCACCAATCCGGCCGGCGTGATCACGGAGGTCATGCAGCGGCACCTCGGGGAGCGCGTCATCGGGATCTGCGACTCGCCGGTGGGCATGGTCCGCAGGATCATCGACGTCCTGAAGCGCGCCGGTCTCGTGGCGCCCGACGTGGCCCTCATGAATACCGGGAGCGACAGGATCAAGATCCGTTATGCCGGGCTGAACCACCTGGGGTGGCTGACCGGTCTCGAGGTCGACGGCGTGGATGTGCTGCCTCGGCTGTTCGAACGCCCGGACCTGATCGAGAGCTTCGAGGAGGGCCGCCTCTTCGGCGCGGAACTCGTCCAGGCGCTGCGCGCCGTGCCGAACGAGTACCTGCACTACTACTACTTCTCCCGGGAAGACCTCACCATCGACAGCGGCACGGACCAGACCCGGGGACGTTTCCTGATGAAGCAGCAGCGAGGGTTCTACGAGTCGCTGGGCATCGAGCAGTCGAGCGCCTACGACCTGTGGGAACGCACCCGCCTCGAACGGGAGGTCACCTACATGGCGACCAACCGGGAAGCCGCAGGAAACTTCGAGCGCGATGACGCCGATCTCGAGACCGGGGGGTACGACAAGGTGGCGCTGGCCATCATGCACGCGATCGCCAACGACGTGCCGGCCGAGCTGATCCTCAACGTCGCCAACAACGGCATCCTCCCTGACCTGAGCGACTCGTCAGTCATCGAGATCCCCTGTCGGGTGGACGGTAACGGCGTCGTGCCGCTGCCGGGCGCGATGGTGCCCGAGCACGGCCGCGGCATGGTGGTCAACGCGAAGTACGTGGAGCAGCGCACCATCGACGCCGCCGTCAACAAGTCACGCCCTGATGCGTTGCTGGCGCTCACCCACCACCCCCTGGTGGATTCGTTCCGCGTGGCGGAGGAGCTCCTCGACGACCTCGTTGCCAACTTCGACGACCTGTCCTACCTCAAGGAGAACGCCTGATGCACGACAACCGCGAGCTGGTCGAGGAACGCCTGGAGCGCCTGCGCGAGCGGGTCGCCGGCGGCGTCTACCGCGTCGTCGCCCCGCTGGACGTCACGGCGTGGCGGGTCCCGGGCGAACCGGTGCCCTTCGAGGAGGCGGCCGGGGCGCAGTACGAGCCGTTCCCTGTCGACACCCTCTGGGGGCCGGCCTGGTCCACCTGGTGGTTGAAGGTCCGCGGCGCTGTGCCCGCCGACGACGCCAAGGGGCGGCTCGAACTGCGCATCGACCTGGGGTTCGTCGGCGACTGGGCAGGCAACCAGTCCGAGGGCATGGTCTACACGACGGACGGCTGGCCGTTGAAGGCGGTCAACCCCATGAACCGCACGGTGCCCCTCACCTTCGGCTCGCTCGCGGAGCAGAGGAACCTCGTCGGTGACGACGGAACCCTGGAACTCATGGTCGAGGCTGCCTCGAACCCGGACATGACGCTCAAGCTCGGCCAGTCGACGCAGGAGGGGGACATCCTGACCCGCTCTGACCGACCCGTGTGGCGGTTCGGCGGCGCCGAGGTGGTCGAACGCGACGACGAGGTGTGGGGTCTCCACCTCGACCTCGACGTGCTCGACGGCCTGATGCGGCAGTTGCCGGTGGATTCCACCTGGCGTGCCGTGCTCCTGCGGGGTCTCGAGGAGGCTGCGGACGTCGTCGACGCGGACGGGGTGGCCGCCGGCGCCAGCCGGGCGCGAGAGATCCTGAAGCCCCTGCTGACGAGCGGGGCCGCAGGCTCGGCCCAACACATGACCGCCATCGGTCACGCCCACATCGACACCGCCTGGCTCTGGCCCATCCGCGAGACCCGGCGCAAGATCGTGCGCACCTTCAGCAACGTCGTCGCGCTGGCCGACGAGTACCCGGACTTCCATTTCGCGAACTCCGCGCCCCAACACCACGCGTGGGTGAAGGAGGATTCGCCGGAGGTGTACGGGCGCGTCCGCGACGCCATCGACCGCGGCCAATGGCATTTCGTCGGTGGGATGTGGGTCGAGCCCGACGCCATGATGCCCAGCGGCGAGTCTTTGGTGCGCCAGTTCACCTCCGGTCTGCGGTTCATGAAGGACGAATTCGGCGTGACTACCGACTGCCTCTGGCTGCCGGATTCGTTCGGTTACAACGGGCAACTGCCCCAGATCGCGCGCCTTGCGGGCATGCGGTGGTTCTTCACCCAGAAGCTGTCCTGGAACCGCACGAACAAGCTGCCCCATCACACCTTCTGGTGGGAAGGTATCGACGGCACCCGCATCTGGACGCATTTCCCGCCGTGCGACTCCTACGACTCAATCGTCAGCGCTGAGGAGGTGCTGGGGGCGGAGCGCAACTTCAAGGAGAAGGGCCGCGCGACGCATTCCATGCTCCCGTACGGCTACGGGGACGGTGGGGGAGGGCCGGTGCGCGAGATGGTCGAGCGGGTCCGCCGCTTCGCCGACCTCGAGGGAGCCCCCGTCGTGTCCCACGGCTCCCCGGACGAGTTCGCACAGGCGGCCCGGGCCGAGTACGACCCTGCCGTCTGGTCCGGCGAGCTGTACCTCGAGTTCCATCGGGGCATCTTCACGTCGCTGATGGCCCTCAAGCAGGGCAACCGCCGCAGTGAAGCCGCGCTCCAGGCCACCGAGTGGCTGGCGACCCTGGCCTCACGCTCGGGGCACGCCTACCCGCACGAGAAGCTCGAGGAGCTGTGGCGCCGCGTCCTGGTGCTCCAGTTCCACGACATCCTGCCCGGCAGCAGCACGGCTTGGGTCAACCGCGAAGCCTTCGCCGAATACGACGCCGTTCTGGCGGAGATCGACGAACTTCTCCACGCTGCGTGGGGGCATCTGCGGAGCGACGGCGGACGCTCTGTCGTCAACCCCTCCGACGTGAGCCGTACCGAAGTGGTGGCGGTGGGCGACGAGCTCCGGCTGGTCTCGGTGGCGCCGCTCTCGGCCAGCGTGCTGTCCCCGGACGACGCCCTCCCGGAGCACGTGGCCCCGGTGACCGTGACCCGCGAGCAGGAACAGATTGTGCTGGACAACGGGCTGGTGCGCGTCGTCGTCGAACCGGATGGAACCCTCAGTTCCGTGCTCGACCTGGGCGCGGAGCGCGAGGTGCTGCCGGTCGGCCGGCGGGCCAACGTGTTGCGCCTGCACCCGGACCACCCCAGTTGCTTCGACGCCTGGGAACTGGAGGCGCAGTACCTGCGGTCGTCGCAGGACCTCACCGCGGTGGAGACCATCGAGGTCGTCGCTGATTCCGCGCTGCGTGCCACGGTGCACGTGACGCGTCGCTTCGGCGGGTCCCGGGTCACGCAGGCGATCTCGCTGGATGCCGGTTCGGCCGCAGTCGACTTCGTCGCCGATGTGGACTGGCGCGAGCGGGAGAAGCTGCTCAAGGTGGCGTTCCCGCTCGACGTGCGCGCCACCCATTCCGCGGCGGAGATCCAGTTCGGTCACATCGAACGCCCCATCCGCGTCAACACCTCCTGGGACCACGCGAGGTTCGAGACGGTGGGTCATCGGTGGCTGTGGCTCCGTGAGCCGGGCTACGGCGTCACCCTCAGCACCAACGGCGGCTACGGTCACGACGTCGTCCCCGCCGGCGGCTCGGAGCATGCCCCCACGGCCGGCGTCGAGGCCCGACTCAGTCTCCTGCGGGCGCCCAACTCGCCTGACCCGGCGGCGGACGCGGGCCGGCACACGCTGCGTTACAGCCTCACCGTCGGGACGGATCTTGCGGCGTCGCATCACGCAGGGACTCGCCTCAACCAGCCGCTGAGGGTGCTCGACGGGTCCGTCGAGCTGCCCCCACTGGTGGCGCTGACGCCCACCGACGACCAGTCGTGGGCGGTGCTCGACGCGATCAAGCCCGCCTTCGACGGCTCAGGCGACATCATCGTGCGGCTGCACGAAGCGGCGGGCGCCCGCAGCAGGCTGACGCTGGATCTCGCGCTGCCCGCGGCGACCATCACCGAAGTCGACCTGCTGGAGGCACCCGTCGAAGAGGCGACCCAGCAACTGCCCGCCGGTACGGCGGCCGACACCGTCACGTTGCGGCTGCACCCGTTCCAGATCCTCACCCTCCGGGTTCGGACGAGCGCATGAAGCTGCTCCTGATCTGCATCGACGGCGTCCGAGTCGACCTCGCACTTCCGGGCGCCGTCGCGGGGGACCCGGGCTTCGCCGCTCCCGACCATCCCGCCGAGGACCGCTTCAGCACCGGCGGTGAGGACAACACGACCGACGTCGGCGCGGCCGCCGCCGCGGGTCCGCTCATGCCGACGCTGGCGCGCCTCATGGCGGACGCGGGCCACTCGCACGGGCGGATCCTGCCCATGTGGATGACCCCGCCGACGGATTCCGGCCCTGGCTGGGCCTCCATCCTCACGGGCTCCACCCACGAACAGTGCAACGTCTGGTGGAACGAGTTCGTCGGCCACGACCTTGCCCGCCGGCCGGACATCCTCTCCAGGATCTACTTCGCCAACCCGGCGGCCCGGACCATGGCCGCCGCCACCTGGGACGCGTTCGTGAAGTCCCCCGGCCCCATCCTCCAGGCCCGCGCAGACCAGCAGCGCACCGGGCAGCACCAGGTGTTCCACCCCGGGACCCAGGAGGGGGTCGACGCAGCCGACGCCGGGGTGGCCAGCTGGGCGGCGTGGCGCCTGCTGCACGAAGGTCCGGACGCCTCGGTGGTGTACTTCGAGGGCGTGGACGCGGCCGGGCACGCACACGGTGCAGACTCGCACGAGTACCGTGCAGCCCTGCGCCAGGCCGACGAATGGACGCGGCACCTCGTGAAGGCGGTGTCGGAGCGCCATGAACAGTTGGGCGAGGACTGGCTGATCGCGGTCACCACCGACCACGGCCACAAGCCGCAGGGCGGCCACGGAGAAGACGAGGTGGAGGTGCGCCGCAGTTTCCTCATCACGCACCGGGTGGGCGGCCGCCTGCCCGGGGTCCTGGCGGCCCCGTCGATGTTGCGGAGCGAGGACGTCATGTGGCTGCTGCTCGAGGCACTGGGCATCCGTCAGGGCTCGTGGGATGCGGAGGGGGTCGGCGTTCAGCGTGGCATCGAGCCCTTGGGCCCCAGCCGGGACCTGTCCTTCGAGTGGTGAGGCGGCCTCAGGCGGCCCACGCTCGCACGCGGCGCACCTCGCCGCGGAACGGGTCGGCCCACTGGCCACCGTATTCTCCGGCGCCGATGCGCCACCGCCAGGTGCCCTGAGCCAGCGGTTCTCCGAGGTGGGCATCCACCCGCCCCACCGCGTCACCGTCGACCCACATCCCGGGCTCCGGCCCGTTGGCCACGACGATGCTCACCTGGGCCCCCGGTGCGTACTCGTGTGAGTTCGCCCAGGTCTCGCCGCCGCGCGTGAAGGCCATCCACCCCAGGAAGTTCTCCGACGACAGGCTCACGGCCGCGAGGGGCTCGACCGAGCCCCCAGGAGCCTCGCCCAGCCGGGCCAGCAGCACCTGCCAGCCGTCCTGCATCGCGGCAGGGAGCGTCGCGTCGACCTGCAGCACAAAGCGTCCGGGCAGGGTCAGGTCGAACTCCGTCTCGCCGTCGGGCCGCAGATCGGCCACGAGGCGCAGGCCGTCGGACTGCCACGGTGTCTCACGCCCGCCGAGGGCCTCCGGGAGCGCGAAGCAGAACTGGTCATCTGCGCCGCTGAGGGCCAGGCGTCGGCGCGCCTCCACCGAGCGCGCGATGGCGGGCAGGCCGGCCGCGGGGCACAACGAGACCACTTGGCACACGCCGCGGCGCGGGTCGAACTCGTAGATCCGCGCCGCCCCCGCCCCGCCGAACGGCAGTTCCTGGTAGTTGACGGCGTGGTACTCGCGCTCGGGGGTGGTCACGCGGGTGCTGGGCCACTCGTGGCCGCCGAGCACGAGGAACGCCTGGGGATGGTGCGCGAGCAGTGCCCGGACCCGGTCGCCGTGGGTGGTCAGCGCTCCCCGCGAGGCGGCCTCGTGGCTCACCACCACGGTCGGGAGGTGGGCGTGCGCCGCCAGCACGTCGTCGGCCCAGCGCCACCCGTCCTCCGACGGGCGCCAATCCAGGGCCAGGACGCCCAGCTCGATGTCGTCTGCGGCCGTGACCACGCGCCACGAGGAGTAGCCACCCGGCCCGTGGTGGAGCGCGTGCGCGTGGGTGCCAGGCAGCAGGGCGGAGCCTGCGCCGAACGTGTCTCCGAAGGGCGTGGGCCCGCGAGTGTCGTCGGAATGGTGGGCCACGTCGTGGTTGCCCGTCGCGATGGTCATGCCCGGTCGCCCGAACAGGGCGGCCCCGTCCGCGAGGGCGGACTGCGCGGAGTCCACCTCCTCGGGCCAGCCGTGCTCGGTCACGTCACCCACGTGGATGATGTGCCGGACAGGGGCGACGGTGCCCCGGTCGACGAGCGCGCGCACGTGGCGGAACGTCTCGGCCAGGAACTCAGGCCGACGGCGCTGCCCGTCGAAGAGGTACTGGGTGTCGCCGAGCACCAACAGCGAGAACGCCGAGCTCATCGCGCGTCCAGCACTTCCCGCAGGAGCCCGGCCCGGGCATCCGTGCTCTGGGCCAATCGTGCCCGCAACTGCGGGAGGGTGGGCGGGGTCGCGGCTCCATGGGGGGAGGCGAGCACCGAACTGGTGACGAAGGCCGCGAGGTTCAGATGATCCTCCAGGGCGGTGCCGGGGAGGGTGTGCGCGAAGGCGAGGGCCGCCAGCGTGGTGTCCCCGGCGCCGATGGTGCTGAGCGGGGACACCGGGAACGCAGGCACGGATGCCTCGGCGCCGGTGTGGGCATCGACGGCCACCATGCCCGCCGCGCCCCGGGTGACCACCACGAGCGGCACGCGCCGGGAGAGGTGGCGCGCTGCCGCCATGGGGTCGGTCAGCCCGGTGAAGGCGGTGGCTTCCATGTCGTTCAGCATCCACACGTCGGTGCCGGCCAGGCCGCCGAGTTCGTCGTCGCCCCATTGTTCGGTGGGATCGAAGCCGCGGGACGCGAACACCGTGGAGCCTGCCGCGCGGGACCGCTGCAGCCACGGGGCGGCGGGGTCGCGGAGGTCGACGATTATGGCCGGCACCCGGAAGGTCTCCGCCTCCAGATGAGCGGCCACGTCGGCGGGGGGCGCGTCCTCGACGGTGAGCATGGCCCGATCGTGAGGCAGCGACATGGCGACGGTCACAGGCAGCCGCCATCCGTCGTGCCGGGCCGTCAGGCTCGTGTCGATGCCGGCGGCCTGCGCGTCGCTGAGCAGCCGCACGCTGGCGTCGTCTGAGCCGACGGCGGTCGCGAGTGCGGTCTTCATGCCGAGCGCCGCGCCCACGCGGGCCATGGTGGCGATGCCGCCCCACATCTCGTGCAGGTCCTCCGCGTAGCGCTCCTCGCCCGGGGCGGGCAGGGTCTGGACGCCGGTGAAGATGAGGTCGCGGTACGACAGGCCGACAGTGAGCAGGTCGACGGTGGGAGAGGCCAGCATGGCAGGGAATCTACCCTTCGGTCGCCCGAATTGAGCAAACTCGCTCGAAACGTTCAAACATAATCATCTCTGGCTATGCTGGGGGATCCACGACTCCTGGAGGACCATTGAGCGCCACGACGACCACCGGAAAACGGCTGCCCCAGCGCGTGGCTGCCGTCCTGTTCGACATGGACAACACCCTGGTGGCTTCGGAGGACGCCTGGTTCGCCGCGACCCGGAAACTCTGGGAGGAGGTGGGCGGCGATGCCATGGGCAAGGGGGTCCTGGGCGGCTCGGTGAGCGATGTCGTCGACGACTTCCTGCGCGAGTACCCCGACGCCGATCGAACCGAACTGTCGGAGCGGATGACGAATTTGATCATGGCCAACCTCGCGGGTGGCGTGCGCCCGACGCCCGGGGCCCTCGCGCTGATCGAGCGCCTGAGCGCGACGATGCCGATCACCATCGCGTCGAACTCGCCCACCGCCATCGTCGAGCACGTGGTCTCGGCGCTCGGGTGGGGTGACCTGTTCACCGCGGCGCTGGGCACCGAGGACGTCGAGCGGCCCAAACCCGCCCCGGACCTCTACCTGGCGGCGGCCGCCCGTTGCGGCGTGTCGATCGAGGACTGCGTGGTGTTCGAGGACTCGCCCATGGGTGCCACGGCCGCGCGCGCCTCGGGCGCCTTCGTCGTCACCATCGGCCCCGAGACCCGGCACCTCGGCGACGTGAATGTGCCGGACCTCACCGACCCCAGGATCACGGCGTGGGAACCGGAGGTCCGCTCATGATCCTGCTGCCTACTCCCCGCCACCTGGCCGCGCACGACGGTGCCCTGCAACTCCCGGATCCGCTGCCCGTGCGGGGCGGCGGACCGGGTGCTCGCCTGCTCGCCGAGCGCCTCGGCACGGCGGCCGGCGTCTCCGTCATCACGGGCGACGGCATCGGCGTCGACTTCCACCGCGACGGGGAACTCGCCCCCGAGGCGTACCGCCTCGTCGTCACCTCCGACGGGGTGACGATCCATTCCGGCGATGACGCCGGCGAGGGGTGGGCGGTGCAGACCCTGCTGCAGCTGCTCCCGCCCCAGGTGCACGGGCCCGGCCCCATGGAGCCTGGCGACCTCGTGGTGCCCTGCCTGGAGGTGGCGGACGAACCCGCCTTCGCGTGGCGCGGTTCGATGATCGACGTGGCGCGGCACTTCCTCCCGTTCGACGGGCTGCTCAAGCATCTGGAGGTGATGGCCGCCCACAAGCTGAACGTCCTCCACCTGCACCTCACCGACGATCAGGGCTGGCGGGTGCCTGTGGCGAAGTATCCGCGCCTGACGGAGGAGGGCGCGTGGCGCCCCGGCACGTTGCCCGGACACCAACCGCCCCCGGACGCCGACGACCGCGACGACTTCCCCCAGCACGATGGTCGCCCGCACGGGGGCCACTACTCCGTGGAGGAGATCGGCCGCCTGGTGGCCAGGGCCGCCGAACTCGGCATCACCATCGTGCCGGAGATCGACATGCCGGGGCACATGGAGGCGGCCATCGCCGCCTATCCGGCCCTGGGCGCCTGCGACCACGTGAGCCACCCGCGGACATGCTTCGGAGTGTCGCACCACGTGCTGGCGCTGACCGAGGAGTCGGTGCGCTTCTGCTTCGACGTGTTGGACGCCGTGATGGAGTTGTTCCCGGGCTCGCCCATCCACATCGGTGGGGACGAGTGCCCCTCCGAGGAGTGGTTCACGCACCCCGCCTCCCTGTCGTTGATGGCCGAGCAGGGCATCACGACCGGGGCCGAGGCGCAGGCGTGGTTCGAGCGCCGGATCTGTGGGCACGTGCTGGCTGCCGGACGGCGGCCGGTGGCGTGGGACGAAGTGCTGGAGCTCGGCGCGCCCGAGGGAGTCACCGTCATGGTGTGGCGAGACCGGCAGGCGATCGCCGAGGCCGCCGCCCGAGGCTTCGACGTCATCGCCGCACCCAGTCAGTACACGTACCTGGACTACGGGCAGTACGAGGGCCCGGACCAGCCGCTGACCATCGCAGGACCCACCACGTTGGGGGACGTGGCGGGCTTCGCCGGGGAACTCCGGCTCGACGGACCCTCCCAGCGGCATCTGCTCGGCGGCCAGTTCCAACTGTGGACGGAGTACGTGCGCACCTGGGGTCGGGCCGAGAACCTGCTGTGGCCGCGTGGCAGCGCCCTGGCCCAACAGCTCTGGGCCGGCACCGCCGGGGATTCCGGGAGCCTCGAGGGTCTGGGTCGGCATCTCCAGCGGCTGACCGCCATGGAAGTCAACTGGTGCCGCGAACCCACCGTCACCACCTCACCCTGAACGGAAGATCATGCGTCCCATCACCAACCCACCAGGCGACCTCCTCGTCGCGGAGATCCGCGACTGGGCCAGCCGCATCGAGGGCTCCCTCGGCGCCGTTGCGGCGGAGCGCTTCCAGGCGATGATGCTCGACACCTGGGGCACCACCATGACGTGTGGCCCCCAAGGCGTCTTCGTGATCACCGGCGACATCCCCGCCATGTGGCTGCGCGACTCCTCGGCCCAGGTGCTGCCGTTCCTGCGCCTGGCGCACGTCCCGGAGGTGGCGGCCGTCCTGCGGGGGGTCGTCGCCCGTCAGTGGGCGTGCATCGCGCTCGACCCCTACGCCAACGCTTTCAACGACGGGCCGACGGGCGCGCACTTCGACGCCGAGGACCTGGAGCTCGACCCGGGGGTGTGGGAGCGCAAGTACGAGATCGACTCGCTCGCCTTCGCCGTCGACCTCGCCGCCCGCCTCTGGCGGGCCACCGGGGACGCGCGTCACCTGGACGAGGCCGTCGGCGCCGGGTGCCGGGCCATCGTCGCGCAGTGGCGCACCGAACAGCGGCACTTCGAGGAATCCACCTACCGCCACGTCCGCGACTCTGAGCCCGGCGACACCCTGGGGCCGGACGGGCGTGGCACGCCGGTCGCCTGGACCGGCATGACCTGGAGCGGGTTCCGCCCCTCTGACGATGCCTGCACCTTCGGCTACAACGTGCCCGCCCAGTTGATGGCCCTGAGGGCGTTGCGGCAGATCCGCGAGTTCGCGCGCCAGTGGGGCGACGGCCAACTGGACATCGATGCCGCCTCGCTCGCGGCTGAGATCGCCGGGGGAGTGGAGCAGCATGGCTGTGTCGACGGGCGCTTCGCCTACGAGGTCGACGGGCGGGGCGGGCAGCTGTTCATGGACGACGCCAACATGCCGTCGCTGCTGTCGCTGCCGTTGACCTCGGACGTCGCACGCGACGATGCCCGTTACCAGGCGACTCGGGCCTGGGTGCTCAGCGAAAGCAACCCGTTCTACTACTCGGGACGGCACGCGGCGGGCATCGGCAGTCCCCACACCCCCCCGCGCCACGTGTGGCACATCGCCCTGGCAGTTCAGGGCCTCACCGGAACTCCGGACGAGGCCCGGGCCTGCCTCGAGACCATCCTCGCGACCGACGGCGGCACGGGATGGACGCACGAGGGATTCGACGTCGACGACCCGAACCGGTTCACCCGTCCCTGGTTCAGCTGGTCGAATTCGATGGCCTGTGAGTTGATGATGACGCTCGTGGGCGGCAGCAATGTTGCCGCTTGAGGCGCTCTTCGACTGGGCGCAGGTGCCGCACCAGATGGGCCTGGTCGGGCTCGCCTTCGTGCTCTGCACCCTGATCGGGTGGGAACGGCAGTTCTTCCACAAGGCCGCCGGCATCCGCACCCACGCGCTGGTGGGCCTCGGCAGTTCCGTGTTCACCCTCATCTCGGTGGAGGGGTTCGTCTACATGGCGGAGTACCAGGTGACGCGCGACCCCTCCCGCATCGCGGCCCAGATCGTCTCCGGTGTCGGCTTTCTGGGCGCCGGCGTCATCTTCGTGAACCGCGACGTGGTGCGGGGTCTCACCACCGCGGCGTCGATCTGGCTGGCCGCTGCCATCGGGATGGCGTGCGGCGCCGGGCTGCTGCCGCTGGCCGCGTTCGCCACCCTGTTGCATTTCGTGGCCGTGCTCGTCGTGGCGCCCCTGGGGCGGCTTTTGCCCCGCTCGGGGGAACGCTCGATCATGGAACTGACCTACGAGGACGGGCGCGGGGTGATGCGCAGTGTGCTGGCCGAGGTGGCGGCGCTCGGCTGCGAGACCACCCTGGTGTCCACGCGGGGCAAGGAATCCGGAGGTCGCCGCCTCATCACCGCGCAGATGAGGTTCCGGGCCGGCCCCCCGCTGCGCGACGTGATGGCGCAACTCGCCGAGGTGCCCGGTGTGGTCGACATCGAGATGTACAACCCGCGCGATGGGTAGTGATGGCATGTCGCCACATCCTTCGCAAAAGCCTCATGCAACGCGCGTCTGACCCGTACCATCGCAGTACTGTGACGCCCCAACGGGCCGATGACGATCACACCACCAGGAGGATCGATGACAGTTGGCGAGCACCGGAGCGCGTCGCGCCGGAGTGGCAATCCATTGAGCGGTTGGGTGATGCTCCTGATCGGGCTCCTGGCAGGGATCGCGCTGGCCGCAGCCGCCGGCGTCGTCCTCCTGGGGATCGGTTGGGCCACCCCACTGGAGGCACAGTCCGTGATCAGCGCAAGCCCCACCCCGTCGGCGTCTCCCACCGCGGATGCCTCCACTGGGTCGGGCGACGTCTCTGAGGCGTGCGTGCGGGCGGCCGAGTACAACGTCGAGGTCGACAAGGCCGTCGAGGATCTCGCCAAGGGCGCCGAATCACAGGACGCACGCGCCCTGCAGGAGGCCCTCGACCGCCTCCAGGATGCTCGCGAGGTGGCCGACGGGGCGTCAGAGGAATGCCTTGAGCAGGCCGGGAAGTCGCCGCAGGCCAGCGAGTCCGGCTCTCCGTCGCCTACCCCCAGCGAGACCCCATGACCCACGCACCTGCGCCGCTCGAGGGGGAGCCCCGGCGCGGCTTCATGGCCACTGTCTGGTACGGCTACGCCCGGGCGATCGTCGCCCTGCGCTGGGTGATCGTCATCGGCTGGGTGGCGGCGGCTGTCGCGGCGACACTGCTCCTTCCCCCGATGCAGGGCACCGCCAACGACATCGAGGCGCTCGGCGCCGACGACGACAGCTTCGCGGCCGAGCAGCGGTCCATGGAACTGTTCGAGTTCCCCCTCCTGAGCCGGGCGGCGATCGTGCAGCGCAACCCGGAGGGCCTGCCCCCAGTGGTCCAGGCCGAGGCCGTCATGCGCGGCATCGCCATCAACCAAGGCAAGTACGACACCCCGCTGCTGGGCGCGATCCCGGTCCCCAATGCCGAGGGAGCCTTCCCCGGTGCCGCCGAGAAGAACACGACCGTCCTCACCTACGTGTTCGCCGACCCCACGCTGAACTTCTTCGAGCAGACCCGAATCGTCGAGGACTTCGCGGCCGAGCAGCTGACGGACCCATCCGACGGGTATGTGGGCGTCACCGGTTCCATCCCGGCGCGCGCGGCCCAGGGCCTCGTCCTGAACTCCTACGTCCACATCGTCGAAGCGGTGACCGTCCTCGCGGTGTTGACGATCGTGGCGCTGACGTTCGGCTCGCTGGCAGCGCCCGCCCTGACGCTCGTCTCGGTGGGGGCTGCGGTGTTCGTCACACTCGGCGTCTCGGGCTGGGCTGCGACCATAATGGATGTGTCGATCCCGGCAGACCTGCGGCCGCTGATCGTCGCGCTGCTCCTCGGCATCGTCACCGACTACTGCATCTTCTACCTCTCCGGCCTGCGCAGCAGACTGCGGGAGGGCCACGGCCGCCTCGAGGCGGCCCGCCTGGCCACCGCTTCCGTCACGCCCATCGTCGCTGTGGCCGGCATCACTGTCGCGGCGGGAACAGCCTCGCTCCTCGTCGCCCAGTCCCCCCTCTTCCGGGGGTTCGGGCCCGCGCTCGCGCTCACCGTCCTGACCGGGCTCGTGGTGGCCGTCACCCTCGTGCCCGCCCTGCTCGCCATCCTCGGTCGCGGCGCGTTCTGGCCGCGAACCCTGGCGGCCACACCCACGAAAACGCGCGATCGGCCCTCGCTCCTCACCCGGGCAGTCGCGCGCCGCGGCTCCGCGTTCGTCCTGGTGCTGGTGTGCGTGGCCGGCCTGGGTGCCGCCGCCTACCAGGCGCGCAACCTCGACCTCGGCCTCGGATTCGTCCAATCCCTGCCGGAGACCACCAGCGCGCAGCAGGCAGCAGACGCGGCCGGCAAGGGATTCGCCCCGGGCATCGTGTCCCCGACCGAGATCGTGGTCGAGTCACCGGGGGTGGGGGAGAAGCCCGACGAGGTGACCCAGTTCGGTGAGGCCCTCAAGGCCCAACCGGGAGTGGCCGGCGTGATCGGCCCCGGCGACCTCCCGGCCGCCGACGACGTCGGCGCCTTCACCGCGAAGTCGGGTGACGCCGTGCGCTTCCTGGTCATCCTCGACAGCACGCCACTGGAGGCGACGGCGATCGACACGCTGGGGCGCGTGGAAGCCGCCCTTCCGCAGCTCGCCGCTGGTGCGGGGTTGGGCGAGGTCACCACGCACGTCGGCGGCGACACCGCGCTGGCCTCAGGAGTCATCGCGGACACCACCAACGACCTCTTCCGGATCGCCATCGTCGCGCTCGCCGTCAACCTGCTCCTGCTGGTCATCTTCCTGCGTGCCCTGATCGCCCCGCTGTACCTCCTCGCCTCCAGCGTCCTGGCGCTCGGGGCGACGCTGGGCCTGTCAGTGCTGTTCTTCCAGGACTTCCTCGGGCACGACGACCTGACGTTCTACGTCCCCTTCGCCGCGTCGGTACTCCTGCTGTCGCTGGGGTCTGACTACAACATCTTCGCTGTGGGCCACATCTGGCAGGAGGCCCGCAACCGGTCGATGAGGGACGCCCTCCTCGTCGCCACCCCGGAATCGACCCGTGCGATCACCTCCGCGGGCCTCGCGCTCGCCGCCAGCTTCGGGCTCCTCGCGCTCGTCCCGCTAGGGCCCTTCCACGAGCTGGGCTTCCTGCTCGGGGTGGGGATCCTGATCGACGTGTTCATCGTCCGGGCGCTGCTCGTCCCGTCACTGATCACGCTGGTGGGGACCTTCAGCAGTTGGCCGTCGGACATCCTGCGCGAGAGGCGCCCGCGCGTCAGGAAAGCTCGTGCAGTTTCCTGACGGGCCGACACAGTCGCACGGCAGCCACGCCCACTCGCCCGGCGCGGGTGCGGATGAGCCGTTCGGGGCAGGAAGCCACCTGGTTCCCGCTCCGCGACGACGGCTCCGATCACGCGTGCTCGACTGGGTCATCGGCGCCCTCGCCATGCTCGGCATTGTGCTGCTCGCACTCGTGTTGTTCTGGTTGTCGATATCGCGCCCGGTCGACACCGGCGCCCCGCCGAGAGACGACCCGTCGACGACGGCCAGACCAACCGGGGAAGTCACTCCGCCTGCGGACCTCGAGGAGAACGAGGTGTGGCTGGGTGACATCTCCCTGAACGCCGGTTCGGTCTTCGCCGCAGGCACACCGCTCCAGGACGTCGTCGGCACCGGCACCGACGTCACCTCCGGGCCGGACGGGCTCGTCGCGCGGCACCTCGACCTGACGGCAACGGTGCCGTTCCACGTGGTCGCCGCTCAGATCAACCCCAACACGACGGTGAGTGCCGCCGGCGGGGGTGAGGCGCGCGTCGACACCCGGGTGGAAGCCCTGGGGCGCAGCCTCCCCGTGGCGGCCACCGGCACCGTCGATGTCGTGGGCGGCAAGCTGGTGATGGTGCCGACCTCGATCGACCTCGGAGGTCCCCGGTTCATTTCCGAGCTCCTTGGAGAGGCGGTGCGGGAACTGATCACGTTCGAGTACGCCATCGAGGGCCTGCCCGACGGGGTGGTGCTGCGCAGCGTGAAGGTGGTCGACGGCGGCTTCCGCGCCAACCTCACCGGGGACGACGTGCGGCTCGTCCAGTGAGCCGGCCGCAGACCTGACGCCGTGGCGACCTACGCCACGGTTCAGGCCGGTCCCGCCCCGCTGGGCGCTGCGCCCGTGCTTTCGCGCACCGTCAGCGACGTGGCGAGTTCGATGTGCGACGACGCGGGCCGATGACCCTCCGCCATGGCGAGCACAGTCTCGACCGCGACGCGTCCCATGCCGCCGAGGTGCTGGTGGACCGTGGTGAGCGGCGGTGTGGTCCACGCCGCCTGAGCCGTGTCGTCGAAGCCCATGACGCTGAGCTGTTCGGGAACCTGGATGCCCAGGGAGCGGGCGGTGGCGAGGGCACCCATGGCGAGTTCGTCGTCGGCGGCCATGATGGCGGTGGGCGGATTGGGCGAAGTCAGCAACTCCCGGGCGTGCTGGGCGCCCTGCGCAGGGTCGAACTGCCCAGAGCGCTCGAGGTCGGGATCCACGTCCAGGCCGGCCCTGTCGAGGGCAGCCCGGTAACCGTAGAGCCGGTCGCGTGCCGCGTCTGAGGCTTCAGGGCCGCCGACCCACGCGATCCGCCGGTGGCCCAGGCCGATCAGGTACTCGGTGGCCGCCCGTGCGCCGGCCCAGTTGCTGGAACCGATCCGCAACACCCGGCGGGTGCTCGTGTCCACCGGGTCGACCATGACGAAGGGGATGTTCGCGTCACCGGCCGCGGCGATGAGGGCGCCGGGTTGAGACAGGGTGAGACCGATGATGCCGGCGACGCCTACCGCTCGCTGATCCTCGATCCATTCCCGGGCGACGGCATGTCGGCGCCGTGATTCCAGGGGCGGCGCCATGCGCATCAGGAGATCGGTTCCCCGCTCGGTGGTCCCGTCCAGGACGCCGTTGAGGACGCCCATGATGTACGACGAGGCGGGCAGGTCGAACACCACGACCAACGCCCGGCGGATCGAGGTCACGGCCGGTGCGGTCGTGGACCGGTAACCCAGCGCGGCGACGGCCGTCAGCACGCGTTCGCGCGTGGCCTCCGCTATGTCACCGCGGCCGTTGAGCGCCTTGGAGACCGTCGCCCTCGATACCCCGGCCGCCACGGCCACGTCCGCCAGCGTGGGCCTTCGGCCGCTGCCGTCCCTCGACCCCGTGTGTTCGCTCGACATATGCCGATGGTATCCGAAAAAGTTTCGCAGTGCGTTTGCCGGGTTGACGCCAAGCGACCGAATTTCTCGGAAGTGTGAACAGTGAACCGTTGGCGATATAGGGTTGCGACGAAACAAAAGCAGAAAAAGTTTCGAAACAGTTTCCATCCAGCGGCAGAGGCGCCGCGGATTCACAGAGGAAGTACCAATGCCGGTAGATGCCCCCGCCGCCACCGTCCTGATCGATGGACAGACGCCCCACGTTCGGACCCTTCGCCATATCTGGAATGAGTGCGTCGGAGCCGGGCGCGCCAACGAGGCGTTGCGGGTGGACTGGCAGGCGCACTTCCGTGAGGCGGTTGAGGTACTGGGCGCGCGCTACGTCCGGTTCCACGGCGTCTTCCACGACGACATGTTCGTCTACCGCGCATCCAACGGGGGTGGCTTCGGCCCGCCCACCCCTCTTGCGAAGCCGGTGTACACCTTCGCCTACGTCGACAAGGTCTTCGACGCCATCCTCGACACCGGTGCCCGTCCGTTCGTGGAGCTGGGCTTCATGCCCCGCGAACTCGCGACGCAGACGGAAACCCTGTTCTGGTGGAAGGCGCACTGCAGCCCGCCGAAGGACATGAGTGCCTGGGTGGAACTGGTCACCACGACCGTCAACCACTGGATCGAGCGCTACGGCATCGACGAGGTGCGCACCTGGCCGTTCGAGGTGTGGAACGAGCCGAACCTCGTACCGCACTTCTGGACCGGTACGAAGACCGAGTACTTCCAGCTCTACGAGGCCACCGTCCGGGCGATCAAGGGGATCGACGCCCGGCTCAAGGTGGGGGGCCCGTCGTCGTCGGTGTTCGTCCCCGATGCCCGCTACGACGGCGAGTACCACGACAAGTCCGCCGAGGCCGCCACCGCGCAGGCCCCGGACCCGGATGTGCTGCCCTGGAAGCCCGTGTGGATCCATGAGCTGATCGACTACTGCGCCGAGCGGGACCTGCCGATCGACTTCATCTCCACCCACCTGTACCCCACGGACTACGCGTTCGACACCCAGGGCGTAGGCCGCTCGATCAGCCGCAACCGGGACGCGACCCGCGACGACCTCCTCATGCTCCGCGACCTCATCGCCGCCAGCCCCTATCCGGAGGCGGAGGTGCACATCACCGAATGGTCGACGTCGCCTTCCAGTCGGGATTTCATGCACGACACTCTTTTCGCGGCGACCTACATCACGCGTGCGTTCCTGCAGTCCCACGAGCTGGCCGATTCCATCTCCTACTGGACCTTCACCGATGTCTTCGAGGAGGGGGGCGGGGGCATCGGGCCCTTCCACGGTGGCTTCGGTTTCGTCAACGAACAGGGCATCCACAAGCCGACGTTCCATGCCATGCGGATGCTGAACCGATTGGGTTCCGAGTTGCTGCTGCAGACCGAGCACGGCGTCATCACCCAGACCGACGACGGCGTCGCGGCGGTCTTCTTCAACTACCCGGACTCCATGGGTGCGAAGTCGGTCGGCGGTGCGAACAGCTACTCAGAAGCCCGTCGACACCGCGGGGAGGGCCCCGCGCGGCGGATCTCACACACCGTCTCCGGGCTTACCCCCGGAAGCGAATACGCGCTGGAGATCCTCGCGTGGGAGTACGGCAACGCCCCCGAGGCGTGGCACCACATGGGGGAACCCCTCAACCTCTCGCGCCAGGACGTCGCCCACCTGAAGACGGTCGCGGACGACTTGGAACGTCGCAGCCTGAAGGCCGACGCCGACGGTGTCCTGGCCATCGACATAGAACTCCCGGCCTGGGCGGTCGCCTCGATCGCCCCTGCCGGAACGCACTGATTCCATCCCTCCCACAGACGAAAGGAACGAAATGATGCGGATCAAGAAGAAGCTCATCGGAGCAGTGACGCTCTCAGCCGTCGCTGCCCTCATGCTCACCAGTTGCGGGGGAGGTGGGAACGACGGCGGATCCGCCGGTGAGGCGAACGATGCCAACAAGCCGGAGGAAATCACGGTGGCGGCGTGGATGGACTTCCCGCAGGAACTGCTCGACTCCTTCGAGGAGGAGAACGGCATCAAGGTCGTCGTCAACTCCTTCCCCGACGGCGCGTCGGCGCAGGAAGTGCTGCGCAACGGCCTGTCCGCCGATGGTGCAGGACTCTCCGACGTCCACCTCATCGAACTCGACTGGTGGACCGAGATGATGTCGGTCCCCGAGGACTGGGTGGAACTGCCCGAGATCCCCGACCGCTGGGTGGACTGGAAGGTCAAGCAGGGCTCGGTCGACGGCAAGATCACCGGCTACGGCACGGACATCGGCCCGCTGGCGATCGCGTTCAACCAGAACATGACCGAAGCCGCCGGCGTGGCCACTGATCCCGAGTCGTTCGGCGAGTTCATCGGCGGAGACAGCGCCACCTGGGAGTCGTACCTCGACGCGGGCCGCGAATACGTCGCCACCAACGACAACTACTTCATCGACTCGCTGACCAACGCCTTCCAGGCGGCGATCAACCTGCTGCCGGCCGCCTTCGAGGACCCGGAATCCGGCAAGCCGTACAACCTCGCGGACAACGAGGAGGTCAAGGACCTCTTCATGATGTTCGCCGAAGCGGCCCAGGATGACATCTCCGCGGGCATCGCCATCGGCCACAACGACTGGGGCGCAGGCTTCCAGAACGAGCAGTGGGCCACGGTCGTCACCCCGGCCTGGATGGCCGGCATCATCGCCGAGAACGCCGATGGCATCGAAGGTTGGCGCATCGCCAGCTCGTTCCCCGACGGTGGGGGCAACTGGGGCGGGTCGTTCTTCGCCGTCCCCGCCACGGGCGAGAACACCGAGTGGGGCGTGAAACTCGCTGATTACCTGACCTCGGCTGACGCCGCCGTCGCATGGTTCAACACGACGGGCCAGTTCCCCTCGCAGCTCGAAGCGATGTCCAGCCCGGAGATCGCCGAGGCGGAGAACCCCTTCTTCGGCGGCCAGCGCATCGGCCAGGTCTACGGCGAGCTTGCCGAGAAGGCCGGCGACGCAGCCGCAGGTGGTTTCCGCGGCGAGAACTTCGCCGGTATCCAGACCCTGGTCACCGACGGGATCCGACTCGTCGAATCCAGTGACACTACGGCCGAGCAGGCCTGGGAGTCCGTGGTGAAGAACTTCGACGCGCTGGGCTTCGACACGGCCGGCTGATCGACCGCAACGCGGCCCTGCGGACTCAGGTCCGAGGGCCGTGCGATCGGGCCGGGACTCCGCGCGAGCCCCGGCCCGGCTGGCGGCACCTTGGACCATCACTCGGAAAGGCCCTCAACAATGGCATCCACTCCTGCTTCAGCGCGGGTCATCAGACGCGTGGGGTGGGGACAGCAACTGTCCCGCTGGGACTTCAAGGTTGCGCCCTACCTCTACGTTTCCCCCTTCTTCATCCTCTTTGCGATCTTCGGGGTGTTCCCGCTCTTCTTCAACATCGTCGTCGCCCTCCACGACTGGCATCGTCGCGCCGGTATGGGTGATTTCGTCGGCATCGACAACTTCACCTGGGTGCTGCAGCAACCCCTGTTCTGGCGGTCGCTGGAGAACACGTTCTCCATCTTCCTGTGGGGCGGGATCCCGCAACTGGTGCTCGCCCTGCTCATCGCGGTGGTCCTCGATCAGAACCTGCGCGCCCGGACCTTCTGGCGCATGAGCGTGCTCGTGCCCTTCGTCGTGATGCCGGTCGCCACGGCGATGATCTTCGGACAGGTTTTCGGGCAGTTCGGCCTCCTCGTGCCCAACCTGCAGGACCTGGGGCTGTTCACTGACCTGAACTCCCCGTTCTTCCAGGACCGGCTGCTGTCGCACATCGCCATCGGCTCGATGGTGGTCTTCCGCTGGACCGGCTACAACGCCCTCATCTTCCTGGCCGCCATGCAGGCGGTGCCGCGCGAATTGTACGAGGCGGCAACGGTCGACGGCGCGAGCCGCTTCCGCCAGTTCTTCTCCGTCACCATCCCCGGCATCCGTCCCACGATGATCTTCGTCATCCTCACCATGACCATCGGCGGCCTCCAGATCTTCGACGAAGCCCGCATGTTCGATGGTTCCGGTACCGGCGGCGGCCAGGGTGGTGCCGACAACCAGTGGACCACCATCGTGCTCTACCTCTTCAACCTGGGTTTCGGCGACTGGCAGGACCGGCTGGGTCAGGCGGCGGCCGTCGGCTGGATCTTCGCCTTCATCATCGCCATCGTCTCCCTCATCAACTTCCTCTTCACCCGTTCCATCTCCTCATCGAAGGCGACGGTCGGTCGCGCGTCGAGGGCCCAGCACAAGGCAGTGGTGGCCCGGCTCCGCGCCGAAGCGGCCTCGTCGCAGGGCAATGCCCTGGGGATGGGCGTGGTTGCACCCGCCGAAATCGACACCATGGAACGAGGGGACCGATGAGCACGGCCTTCATTGAGAACACCGCGGGGCGCGGCGCCGCCAGGTACGCCCGCAAGCGTGCCGCGAAGGGCCGGCCCGTCCCGGCGCACACCTCGTCCGGCCGTGGCCCGGGCTGGATCACCTACGGGCTGCTGACGATCGTGCTCGTCGTGTCCGTCTTCCCGCTGTACGCCTCCGCGATGTACGGCTCGTCGACCACCCAGGAGATCTCGCGGGCAGTCGGCACGCTCCCGAAGTGGCTGCCCACCCTCACGCTCCTGGACAACTTCGGCGAGGTCTTCAGCGCTTCCCAGTTCAGCTTCTGGATGGCCTTCGCCAACTCCGTACTCGTCGCGGTGTCGGTGACGTTGTCGACGGTGTTCTTCTCGACGCTCGCCGGGTTCGCCTTCTCGAAGCTGACGTTCCGGGCCCGGCAGGCGCTCTACGTCACCGTGATCGCCACCTTGGCGATCCCCTCCCAGATCGGCACCGTGCCCATGTTCATCATGATGAACGAGTTCGGGTGGATCGACTCGCTCATCGCACTGACGGTCCCCGTTCTGGTCAGCGCATTCGGCGTGTTCTGGATGACGCAGTACCTGCAGGAGGCGCTGCCGTTCGAACTCGTCGAGGCGGCTCGTGTCGACGGCGCGTCGATGTTCCGCACGTTCTGGTCGATCGCCATGCCCGCCGCGCGTCCCGCGGCGGCGACGCTGGGCCTGTTCACGTTCGTGGGCTCCTGGAACAGCTTCTTCTGGCCTGCCATCGTGATGCGCTCGAAGCTCACGATGCCGCTCGTCATCCCGCAGCTGCGTGGTGCGTTCACGACGGACACAGGTCTGGTCATGTCCGGCGTGTTCCTGGTCGCTGCACCACTGCTCATCGTCTTTGCCCTGGCCGGCAGACACCTGGTCTCGGGCGTCATGGCCGGCGCCGTCAAGGGCTGACCGGCCCGCCGAAAACCTGGGACCCATCCATCCGAGTGAGGTGATCTATCGATATCTCGTGAAAAGTACTCGTCCAATTGGTTACCGAAAAACACATCATTGAGAAGGAGTTGCTTGAACATGTCAAAGAAAAGACTGGGCATATTGTCCCTGATTGGTGCATTACTGTTCGTCAACCTGTCCGTACTTTCCGCCGCGGGAGAAGAGGGCTCTGCCCTGCCCTTCATCCTCAGGAATGAGAACTTCGCTTTCGAGGAGCGCGTCGCTGCTGTCATCATCGACGCCGGCAAGCCGGTGGACGGTTCCTCGTTGTCCGCCGATGACTTCGATGTCCATGTGGTCTCCACCCGGAAGGTGGACCCGGAGGTTGTCATCTACGACGGCCCCCGCGAGGTGGCGGGCGTCTACACCAGCCAGGTCAACGACTGGGGCCAGCCGTCCGATTCCGGACAGTACATCGTGCTGGATTTCCCCCACGTCGGATGGGGTGACGGTGGAACCACGATCGACAACGGGTACACGCTCGACGCGTCGTACACGGTCACGTACCAGGGTGAAGCCATCGCCTACGTGGACGGATCCACGCTCGTCCCCGAGGCGTTCGAGCAGGTCGGTGTCGTCAGCCCGGTGCTGGACCTGTACCAGTACGCCACCAGCGACGACGGGCTGGACTACGCCTACTTCCTCAACGAGGAAGCGGAAGGCCCCCTTCCGCTGGTCGTCTACTTCCACGGCGGTGGGCAGGGCAATGACAACTACACGCCTGCCAGATTCAGTAACGGTGGAACGGTATGGGCCAATCCCGAGAACCGCGCGGAATTCCCCGCCCATGTCCTCGTGCCCCGCACCGCCGGCTTCGGTGGCACCGACGTCGCAGCCGTCAAGGAAGTCATTGATGAGTGGATCGCCGAGGGGAAGGTGGATCCGAACCGTATCTACATGACCGGGTATTCCATGGGTTCCTCGTCCACCTGGGCGTTCGTGCGGGCCTACCCCGAGTACGTCGCAGCCGCTGTGTACGGCGCGGGTACCGGACCGGGCACCCCGGAATTCGCCGACGCGGTCTCCCACATGCCGCTGTGGGAATGGGTCGACGTGGATGACTTCGCCTACAACGGCGTGATCAACCGCTTCAACGCCGTCGGGCATCTCCTGACGGACTACGAACTGACGATCCTGCCCGAGGTGACCCTCCACGAGTACCCCTACAACGGCTGGACGTTCAGTGGGCACTCCTCATGGTTGGTCGCCTACAACGAATTCACGCACGAGGACCGCGGCACCGTGTTCGACTGGTTCTTCGGCATCAGCAGGATCCGGGGCATCGAGGCGGTGACGGTCGACACGGTCTCCGGCGTCGCGCCGGTGCTGCCTGAGACGGTGACGGTGGACGTCAACTACAACGCCACCGGTGTCGTCGCGGAGGAGCGTTCCGTCGTCTGGGACGCCATCGACCCCGCCAGCTACGGCAACGACGGGCCCGGTGTCTTCACGGTGGAAGGGACCATCGACGGCGTCGTCGAGAAGGCTGTGGCCACTGTGAGCGTCGAGTACAGGAACCGCATCGCGGACCTGAAGGACCTGGTGGCCGACGCCGATCTCAACAAGGGCAATGCCCATGCTCTGACGGTGAAGCTGGACAACGCTGCGAAGTTCATCGCCCAGGGCGACGCGGAGCAGGCCGGCGAGATGTTGACCGCCTTCATCAACCAGGTCGATGCACTCACCAACAACAAGTTGACCGAAGCCCAGGCCGCTGAACTGATCCATGCGGCAGGGGAGACGATGCGGAACATCCAGGAGTAGCTCCCCTGGAATCGAGGGGTTGGCGGCAGGTCACCGGTGACCTGCCGCCAACCCTTCTCGTTTGCGCCCCACCCGCGGCGGGCTCCGCGGCGGTGCTCACGGCCAGGGCCGGTGCTGGACGACCTGCGCCTCGTCCGCCGCGACCGCAAGGGCAGCCGTGTAGCCGGCGAGCGGGGGATCGAGCCGCAGCACGACGCCCGCCCCCTCGGGAAGGCCCGCCTTGAACCGCGCCTCCGCCACCACCCAGTCCCACGTCTTCCCGGCAGCCGCTGTGCGCTGCACGTCGACGCCGACAGCAGCCTGGTAGCTGGCGGCGACCGCGACGAGGAGCCCCGAGTGGCTGACGGAGAGGTAGGGTCCCATGCCGTCGGCGGCTCTCGGCCGCCCATGGGGACCGCCGCAGGTCTCACACGTCCTGTCGAGCTCCACGGTTGCCCCCGGCGGCAGGCCGCGCGTGGTCCGCAGCGCCTCTTGGAGCAGCAGTGCACCCAGCAGGCGCCGGCCCCTGTCCGCGGGCTCGTCCAGTTCCTCGAGGCGGGCGCGCTCGGCGTCCGGGAGGGCCGCTGCCCGACCCACGTCCGCAGAGCGGAGGTCGTCCCACCAGATGTCCACCGCAGCCAATTTCGATAGCCTCGTCTTGTCAATTAGATTTTGCTGAGGTTACCCTAACCCCGTGCAAGAAGCGTGGACGCTGACCAAGGGTCGGGGCCTGAGCCCTCTCCCGGCGATCGAGCGCGTCTCCGGCACGGCCCCGGCGCTCATCGCCGGCGACGGGGAAGTCGTCGACCACGCGACGCTGCGTCGGCGGGTGGATGAACTCGCGGCGCGCCTCCGGACCGGCGACCGGCGTCTCGCCCACGTCCACCTGCGCCCCACCGTCGACGACATCGTCGGCTACCTGGCCCTGCTCGAGGCCAACCATGTGGTGCTGCTCCTGCCCGAGGGTCACGCCGCAGAGGCCGTGCGCCGGGCCTGGCCGGCCGACCTGCACTTGGCTGACGGCGACATCGACTTCCTCCACGAGGATCCGGAGCCGCGGCACCTCCTCCACCCGGATCTCGCGCTGCTGCTGAGCACCTCCGGCAGCACCGGTTCCCCCAAGCTCGTGCGGCTCTCGCACGCCAACCTCACCTCCAACGCCCACGCCATCGCGGCGGCGCTCGGCCTCACGGCGCACGACCGCGGTGCGACGAGCCTCCCGCTGCACTACTGCTTCGGGCTGTCCGTCCTGCACAGCCACCTCGCCGTCGGGGCGTCGGTCGCCCTGACCCGCGGCTCCGTGCTCGACGACGACTTCTGGGCGGCCGTCGACGCCGGCGTCTCTACGCTGGCCGTCGTCCCCCACATGGTGGAACTCATGGAGACCACCGCGGTCCTCGAGCGCCCGCACCCGTCGCTCCGGCTCATCACGCAGGCCGGCGGCCGCATGGGGGAGGACCGGGTGCGACGCACCGCACAGCTGGGCGCGCGCCACGGCTGGGGGGTCGCCGTCATGTACGGCCAGAGCGAGGCCACCGCGCGCATCGCCATCCAGTCGCCTGACGCCACGGCGAAATCGCCGGGCACCGTGGGCCGGCCTGTCCCCGGCACCGAGGTGCGGCTCGACCGTGCGGTCCCCGAATCTGACGGCACCAGCGGCGAGATCGTCGTGACCGGGCCGGGCGTGATGCTCGGCTACGCGCAACACCCCGACGACCTCGCCCTCGGCCGCATGGTCACCGAGCTGCGGACGGGCGACCTCGGCGTGCTCGACGGCGGCCTGCTGCGCATCGTCGGGCGGCGCTCCGGGTTCGTGAAGGTGCTGGGGCTGCGCATCGACCTGGCCCGCGTCGAGGCCACCCTCGAGCACGACGGCCTGGTGGTGTGCGTCACCGGGGACGACACCGGCCTGCGCGTCGCCGTCGAACCCGTGCCCGGGGAGGTCGCGGGCGACACGGCCAGCCGGGTCCGTCGCCTCGCCGGCCACGCCGCCGGCGTCGGGGTGGGCCACATCCGGGTGGGCGTCCTCCCGCTGGCCCGCCTGACCAACGGCAAGGTGGACCGCGCCGGCTGCGACGCCCTCGTCCGGGCCACCGACCCGGAGGAGTGCGCGGATTCGCGGCAGCGGATCGACGCCCCCGGTGTCGCCGTCCGTGTCGCCGGGGTGCTGCGCGATGTGCTGGGCCTGCCCGACGTCGACCTGGACCGGTCCTTCGTCGCGCTGGGGGGCGACTCCCTCACCCACGTGCAGGCCTCTGCCCGGCTCAGTTCGCTGCTCGGCGACCTGCCTGCGGACTGGCACCACCGCCCCGTGCGCAGCCTCGTCGACTCCGCCGCCCCGGACGACGTCCGGCCCGCTCCGGACCGTCGCTGGCAGCGCGTCGAGATGTCGGTGGTCCTCAGGGCCGTGGCGGCCATCATCATCTGCGCCTCGCACGCCGAGCTGTTCCGGCTCCTCGGCGGTGCCCACACCCTCATGGCCGTCGCCGGTTACAGCACCGCCATGTTTGGCCTCTCGGCAGCCGGGGCCGTCGCCCGCTGGCGCGCCGGCGCCAGGCTGGTCATCGGCGTGGCAGTGCCCACCGTCGTCACCGCCCTCATCGGCATGGCCTACGGCCGCTACGGCTGGGGCAACGTCTTCCTGGTGAACTGGGCCACCGGCAACATCTCCACCGGCGGCCGCAACGAGTTGTGGTTCGTCGACGTCCTGGTGTTGGCGGTGCTGGTGGTGACCGCACTGCTGTCGTGGCCGGCCATCGCCCGGCGCTGGACCGACGACCCGTGGCGGGTGGCGATGGGGCTGCTCCTCGTCGGGCTGGTGGCGCGCTTCATCATCCTCAGCTTCGAGCACGACGGCCCGATGCGTGGCGTGCTGCCCACCGTCTTCTGGCTGTTCGCCGCCGGGATGGCGCTGGCCGTCGCCCGCACCCGCCGTCGCACGGAACTGACGCTGGCGATGGCGCTCCTGGGCACCCTCGGCTACTTCCCGGACGACACCGCGCGCAACCTGGTGATCGCGGGCGGCATCATCGCCCTGGCGCTGGTGCGCAGCGTCCCGCTGCCCCGGCTGGTCGTCCCCGTCGTCACGGTGCTGGCCGCCGCCAGCCTGCACATCTACCTCATCCAGTTCCATGTCCTGACGTTGGTCTCGCGGACCCTCACCGACCACGGGTTGGTGCGCACCGTCGCCGCCCTCGTCGTGGGCGTGCTGCTCTGGCGTGTCACCGCCAAGCCCATCGCCCGCCTCCAAGACCTCCTCGTCCCCCTCCGCCGTACTTCCCCCACCCCCGAGAGGACCACCTCGTGACCCCCCATCTCAGCCGACGCCTCCTCCTCACCGCGTTCGCCCTCACCCCGATCGCAGTTGCAGCGTGCAGCCGCGACGACGGCGGTGAGGAGTTCGTCGCAGACCCCGAGGCGCTCCTCATCTACTCCTCGCAGCACGAAAACGTGACGGCCGCGTGGGCCGAGGCCTTCACGGCGGCCACCGGGGTGAAGACGCAGGTGCGTCGAGGCTCCGATTCGTCCATGGGCCACCAGATCGTGCAGGAGGGGGACCGCAGCCCCGCCGACGTGTTCCTCACGGAGAACTCCCCGGCCATGACGGTGGTGCAGCGCGCCGGTCTCCTCGCGCCCGTCGTCGCCACCACGCTGGAGCAGGTGCCGAGCACCATGGCGCCGTCCAGCACCGACTGGATCGCGATCGCCGCCCGCTCGACGGTGCTGTGCTGGAACACCTCCGAGATCAGCGAGGCGGAGCTCCCGAAATCGATGATGGACCTGGCGGATCCCGCCTGGGACGGCCGCTGGGGCTGCGCGCCCGGCGGGGCCGACTTCCAGGCGATCGTCGCGGGCATGCTCGCCGACCGCGGCGAGGAGGAGACTGCCGCCTGGCTCGTCGCCCTGCAGAGGGGTGCCAACGCCTACCAGAACAACATCGCCACGATGAAGGCCGTCAACGCGGGCGAGGTGCCGGTGGGCGTCATGTACCACTACTACTGGTACCGCGACCAGGCCGGCAACAAGGAGGGCTCGGGCAACACCCAGCTGCACTACTTCGGCAACCAGGACCCGGGCGCCTTCGTCTCCCTGTCGGCCGGCGGCGTGCTCGCCAGCAGCGACAAGGCCGAGCAGGCCCAACAGTTCCTGGCCTACATCACCTCACCCGAGGGCCAGAAGGTGCTCGTCGACTCCAAGTCGATGGAGTACGCAGTGGGCGTGGGCGTCGCCTCGGACCCTGCGCTCCCGCCGCTGGAGAGCCTGGACAATCCGCCCGTGGACCCGTTCACGTTGAACTCGGATGAGGTCACCAAGCTGATGACTGATGCCGGCATCCTCTAGCCGCCCCTGGCTCCAGGTGGCCGCCGCCCTCGTCGCGGCGGTCGTCCTGCTTCCCATCGTCGTGACGGTGGCCAGTGGGTTCGGGGTGGGCTGGTCGGAGGCGGCCGCCTACCTCTTCCGGCCGCGGATCGGGATGCTGCTGACCAACACGGCCGCTCTCATGGCCATCACCCTGCCGCTCGCGGTCGTGATCGGCACCGGGGCGGCCTGGCTGGTGGAGCGCACCGACCTCCCCGGCGCTGGCGTCTGGCGCGCCCTGATGCTGGCGCCCCTCGCCGTGCCCGCCTTCGTGGCCAGCTACGCCTGGATCTCCTGGCAGCCGGCCCTCGTCGGCCTGGGCGGTGCCGCGCTGGTCACGACGCTGGCGTACTTCCCGTTCGTCTTCCTGCCGGTGGCCGCGCTGCTGCGGGCGCTCGACGAGGGAGAGGAGGAGGCTGCGCGCTCCCTCGGGTTGGGCCCCTTCGCGGCCTTCCGCCGGGCCGTCCTCCCTCGCCTCCGCCCCGCCCTGAGCGGCGGGGCCCTGCTGGTGGCCCTCCACCTCCTCGCCGAATACGGCGTGCTGGCCATGATGCGCTACCAGACCTTCACCACGGCGATCCTGCAGCAGTACGCCGTCGGCTTCAGCGACGCCCAGGGCTCGCTCCTGGCCTCCGTCCTCCTCCTGCTCTGTCTCGGCCTCCTGACGCTCGAGGTCGTCGGCCGCGGGTCGCGTCGCGTCGCCAGGATCGGGGCGGGCAGCATGCGGCCGCCGTCGCGGGTGCCGCTGGGCAGGTGGACGTGGCCGGCGCTCGCCGGGCTCACGCTCCTGACCGCACTCTCCACGGCGGTACCGGTCGTGCTGGTGCTGCGGTGGCTCTTCACCGGAACCAGCCAGTCCGGGGCCGTGGCCGACGACCTCCTCCGCGTCACCGCGTCGACGCTGGGGCTGGCCGTCCTGGGTGGCCTCACGGCCGTGGTGGTGGCTCTCCCCGGAGCGCTGCTCCTCAGCAGGGGCGGCGGCTGGGTCGCCACACTCCTCGAGCGCGCCACCTTCGTCGGTAGCGCGCTGCCCGGCGTCGTCGTGGCGCTGGCGCTCGTCGGTCTCGCCGTGACCTGGGCGCCCGGGCTCTACCAGACCGTGGCCCTGGTGGTGGTGGCCTACGCGGTGCTCTTCCTGCCCCGCGCGATGGTCTCCCTCCGCTCCGGGCTGGCGGCGGCCCCACCGGAACTGGCGGAGGCCGCGCGCTCGCTGGGCCAGGGCGGGGCGGGCGTTTTCCGGCGGGTGGTGCTGCCCCTGGCGGCACCGTCGGTGTTGGCCGGTTTCGTGCTGGTGGCGTTGGCGATCTCCACCGAACTCACCGCGACGCTGCTCCTCGCCCCCACCGGCGCCGACACGCTGGCGCTGTCGTTCTGGGCGGCCAGCGACGAACTCGACTATGCGGCCGCCGCGCCGTACGCGGCGGTGATGATCGTGCTGTCGGTGCCGCTGACGGTCGTGCTGCGGCGCCAGATCACCCACGACAGAAGGGCCACGAAATGAGCGAGGTGCTCGTGCGCGAACTGCGCGCCGGCTACGGGGCCAGCGAGATCCTCCACGGGGTGAGCCTGCGCGTCAAGGAAGGCGCGACCACCGCGATCCTCGGCGACTCCGGCTCCGGCAAGACGACGCTGCTGCGCGCCATCGCCGGCTTCCTCCGGCCGACGGCGGGGGAGATCTCAGTCGGTGGCCGCGTCGTCGCCGGACCGCGCACCTGGGTGGCACCCGAGCGACGCGGCGTCGGCTACGTCCGTCAGGAGGGGGCGCTGTTCCCGCACCTCAGCGTGGCGGGAAACGTCGCCTTCGGCCTGCCCCGTGCCGGCCTCCGGGGCCGCGAGCGGGCCAACCGTGAGAGGGTCGCCGAACTCCTGGAGCTCGTGGAACTGCCGCCGGAAATCGCCGGCCGTTACCCCGCGCAGCTTTCGGGTGGACAGCAGCAACGCGTCGCGTTGGCCAGGGCGCTGGCGCCGCAGCCCAGCGTCGTGCTGCTCGACGAGCCGTTCTCCTCCCTCGACACCACCCTGCGGCACGCGACGCGGGAAGCGACCGCGCGCGCCCTCCGTGCCGCCGGCGCCACGGTCATCCTCGTCACCCATGACCAGGGGGAGGCGCTGTCCTTCGCAGACGAGGTGGCGGTGCTCCGCGGGGGCCATGTGCTCCAGGTGGCAGCCCCCCGCATCGTCTACGGCGAGCCGATCGACCCCCAGGTGGCGTCATTCATGGGCGACGCCGTCATGGTGCGCGGTGAGGGCGTCGGCCCAGAGGTGCGTTCAGGCCTGGGAATGCTCTCGGTGGTCGGGTTCGTGCCGCGCGGACCCGTCGACGTGCTGCTGCGGCCGGAACAGATCCGGCTCACGCCCCCCGAGCAGGGAGCGGTCACCGGCGTCGTCACCACCGTGCGCTTCTTCGGCCACGACGCGGTCGTCGACCTCGATGTCGCTGGCGACGTGCAGGGCTGGGCCGGCGGGCCCATGTCGGTCCGGGCGCGCGTGCACGGGAACGAGACCCCGGTGCTGGGTGCGCGCGTTGGCCTGCGGGTGGTCGGGCCGGTGCGGGTGTTCAAGCACTGAGGCGTGCACGCCGTCACCAGCGGTCGTGGACGTGGCTCCTGATGTACTCGTCGTAGATCCGTTCGCAGGCGTCGAGCTGTTCCCGGGTCAGGGGCAGCAGGGAGCCGGCGGCGGCATTGGCCCTCGCCTGGTCCGGCCGGCTGGCGCCGGGAATCACCACGGAGACGCCGGGCTGGTCGATGATCCAGCGCAGCGCGAGCTGGGCCGGGGTGACGCCCTGCGGCACGAGCGACACGAACTCGCGGGCGGCCGCGACCCCGACGTCGTAGGGCACGCCGCTGAACGTCTCGCCCTGGTCGAAGGATTCGCCGTGCCGGTTGTACGTCCGGTGGTCCTGCGGCGCGAAGGTGGTGGATTCGGTGAACCTGCCGGTCAGCAGGCCGCTGGCGAGCGGGACCCTGGCGATGATGCCGACGCCGGCCTCCATCGCCGCGGGCAGGACCTTTTCCAGTGGCTTGCGGCGGAAGACGTTGAGGATGATCTGGATGCTCGCCACGCCTGGGCGGGTGAGGGCCGTCATCGCCTCGTCGACCGTTTCGACGGACACGCCGTAATTGCGGATCCGCCCCTCCTCGACCATCTCGTCGAGCACGTCGAAGACCCGGTCGTCGGAATAGACGGGCGTCGGGGGGCAGTGCAGCTGCGCAAGGTCGATGGTGTCCAGCCCGAGGAGCGCCCGGGAGCGGTCGTTCCAGGCGCGCAGGTTCTCGCGGGTGAACGACTCGGGTACGTGCGGATCGGCGCGGCGGCCGAGCTTCGTCGCGACCATGATCGAGTCGTCGGTGCGCTCCTTCAGGAACCGGCCGACGAGTTCCTCGCTGTGGCCGTCGCCGTAGACGTCGGCGGTATCGAAGAAGGTGACGCCCTCGTCGGCCGCCGTGTGGAGGACGGCCATGGCCGCGTCGTCGCCGACGTCGCCCCAGTCGCCACCGAACTGCCAGCACCCCTGGCCGACGACACCGATGTCGCGGCCGGTCTTACCCAATGTTGACTTCTGCATGCCTCCACCTTGGCACAGCCGCCGACGGGGCGCCGACGTGGCCGCCCTTCGCTGACCGCGGAAGAGGGTTCTTCATCCGGCCCAGACGTCCTCGACGTAGCGGCCGCTGATCATCACCTCGTGCAGCCACGCCTCGGCGTCCTCCTCGGACCCGCAGGTGTGGTCCCGGAACAGCTGCCGGAAGCCGGCGCGCACGTCGGGGGCCATGTATCGGCCGTCGCCGCAGACCCGCACGTGCGCGCCCTGCTCGAGCAGCCGCCACACCTCGTCGCCCTCGCGCGCGATCCGGTGCTGGACGTACCGCACGCCGTCCTCGGCCGCGCGGGAGAAGACGGGACGCAGGCTGATCACGCCGGCCGCGTCAGCCGCCTCCAACTCCTCGCGGTGGAGGAAATCGACGTCCGGGTGCCGGCAGCCGAAGTAACACAGCAGGGTGCCGCCCGGGGCATGCCGGCGATCCGCGATGGCGGCGCGGAACGGGGCCAGCCCGGTGCCGGCGCTGATCAGGATGACGGGGATCGACGGGTCGTCGGGCAGCCGGAAGGCCTCCTGGCAGGAGACCGTCCTGGCGTGGAGCACGTCGCCGGCCTCCACGCCCCAGAGGAAGGCGGAGGCCACCCCGGTGTAGGTGCCGAGGCCCGCGCGATGCGGTTCGTCCAGGAAGGAGACCAGCAGTTCAGCCTCGTGCGGCCGGTCCAGGGGAGAGCTGGAGATCGAGTAGCTGCGGAGCCGGATGGGGCGCACGAGGTCCAGGTACCCGTCGAGGGTGAGGGCGCATGAGGGGAACTCCTCGAGGAGGTCCAGCACGGCGCGCTTCCGCTCGGTGACCTGCTCGCGGAACTCCTCGCGGCCCAGGGCCGCGAGAGCAGCGAGCTGGTGCCGCTCCCCGTCGTCTGACGCGTGGTCGGCGAGCTTCGCGACGCTGATGGCGCTGGGCGGGAAGCGCAGCTCGACAAATTCGGTGAGGAGTTGATGCACCGTCAGCGGGACGCCGACGGGAAGCCCCCGTCGCCCCTTCTCCAGCGTGACGGTGTGCGTCAGCTCCAGGCCGAGGCGGGCGGCCACGCGCCTGACCAGGGCCTCGGGGTTGCGGGGGAGGAGGGCGAGGTGGTCGCCCGTGCGGTAGGTCATGTCCGGCGGCAGCTGGACCCGCAGGAACCGTTTGGGTTCCCCGAGGGGGTGGCTGGTGTCCACCAGGTCGCGTGCCTCGAGCACCGGCATGGGCGCCACGTGATACCGGTCGGCGAGGACCTGGAACACCTCATCAGACCGCGGGGCGTCCTGCAGCCGGGCGCTCTCCTCTTCCCGGCCGGTCACCAGGCGTAGGCCTCCGGTGCCGGTCCGCCGGGCCCGGGGAAGATCTCGTCGAGGCGTGCCAGTGCGGACTCGTCCAGGCTGATGTCCAGGGCGTGGAGTGCGCCGTCGAGCTGCTCCATGGTGCGGGGGCCGATGATCGGGCCCGTGACGCCGTCCTGGTGCAGCAGCCACGCGAGGGCCACGTCGGCCGGCTGCTCGCCCAACTCGCGGCAGAACGACTCCCACGCCTCCAACTGCTCTCGCTTCTCCTCGACGCGCCGCAGCATCTGCTCGTCGGCGCGGCGGCCGGATTCGATCTTCTGCAGGACACCGCCCAGCAGGCCGCCCCCGAGCGGCGACCACGGGATGACGCCCAGACCGTAGTGCCGGGCGGCGGGCAACACCTCGAGCTCGACGGTGCGCGCGGCCAGGTTGTAGAGGGACTGCTCGCTCACCAGGCCCAGGCTGTGGCGCGCCTTCGCGGCCTCGACCGCGGCCGCGATGTGCCAGCCGGCGAAGTTCGAGGACCCGACGTAGACGATGTCGCCCGCTGCCACCAGACGGTCCATGGACTGCCAGATCTCCTCCCAGGACGTGGCGCGGTCCACGTGGTGCATCTGGTAGAGGTCGATGTGGTCCGTCTGCAGGCGCTGGAGCGACGCGATCGCCGAACGCCGGACGTTCACCGCCGAGAGCTTGGAGAAGTTGGGCCGGTCCTCGTCCAGGGTGGAGCCGTAGCACTTGGTGGCGAGGATCACCTCGTCGCGGCGGCCGGACTTCTTGAACCAGCGCCCGACGATCTCCTCGGTGCGTCCGCGGTGACCCTTGCCGCCGTAGCCGTTGGCGGTGTCGAAGAAGTTGACGCCTGCGTCGAGAGCGCGGTCCATGATGGCGTGCGCGTCCTCCTCGGACGTGTGGGGCCCGAAGTTCATGGTGCCGAGGACGAGACGTGAGACCTGGAGACCGGAGCGGCCGAGGTGCGTGGTGTGCATGGGTGATTCCCTTCAGCGATCGTGCTGACTGCGACTCTAGCCCTGTCATCCCTTGACCCCGATCTGGGCCGCGAGCTAGGCGCTCAGTCGCTTCTCCAACCCGGCCTTCACCGCCGGCCACTCGTCGCGGAGGATGGAATAGACGACGGTGTCGCGGAAGGTGCCGTCGGCGCGCACCTTGTGTCGCCTCAGCACTCCCTCCTTCGTCGCGCCCAGCTTCTCGATGGCCGCCTGGCTGCGGAGGTTGAGGGCGTCGGTCTGGAGCCGCACCCGGCCGAACCCCAGGTTCTCGAACGCCTCCCTGAGGAGCAGGTACTTCGTCTCCGCGTTGACCAGGGAGCCCCACCAGCGGCGGCCGTAGACCGTCCAGCCGAGATGCACCGCCTCATTCTCCGGCTCGGCCTCTCCCAGTGACGAGGCGCCGACGAGCGTTCCCGCCGGGCCGAGGTCGCCGTCGACCGTGAGGCGCACCACCCATGTCACGCGGGACGCATGTGCGGCGGGTGTCGCGGCCCATGCGGACCAGACCCGCCGGAGGGCCTCGGCGTAGCTCCTGGGCGGCGGGTACATGACGAAACCATGCTCGTGCAGGCGCGGATCAAGCACGAGTTCGGCCAACTCGTCTGCGTCTGAGGCGCGGAACGGCTCCAAGCGGACGAGCCGGCCGCTCAACGTTTTGGGCTCAGGGGGTGTCGCGACCATGGAAAAACGCTACACCGGACGCCATCAGGATTGGAGCCCCAATGACTCATGGGCCTGCTGGAGCACGGTGAGCTGGGCGGTGAGGTTGACCAGCGCATTGCGCACTTCGTCGGTTTCCGCTGCGGCCGGGAGGGCCGGGAGGTCGCTGGTGCCGTGGGCATCGAGGACGGGGGTCCAGCCGCCGAGGCGGGCCTCAAGGCCTGCCTTCACGTGCGGCCAGTCCTCGGTGATGATCGAGTAGAAGACCGAATCCCTGGAGCTGCCATCGGCGCGCACCTTGTGCCGACGCAGCACGCCCTCACGCACGGCCCCCAGCTTCTCGATCGCGGCCTGGCTACGGACGTTGCGCACGTCGGTTTGGATCTGGACGCGGCTGTAGCCGAGGACCTCGAACGCTTGGCGCAGCAAGAGGTACTTGCCCTCGGGGTTCACCGGAGCACCCCACCAGCGGCGGCCGTAGATGGTGAAGCCGAGGAAGGTCGCCTGGTTGCCGGTGTCGAACGGACCCAGGGAGGTGGTGCCCACGAGGGTTCCCGGCGTGCCCAGCCCGCCGTCGCCGGTCAGCCGGACGGCGTAGCTGAGGCGGTCTGCGCTGCCCGAGCGGGTGCGGTTGGCCCACCACGTCCAGACCCGCTCGACCGCTTCATCGTGGGTCGACGGGGTGTGATACATGATGTATCCGTTTGTGTAGAGGGCCGGGTCGAGCAGGAGGGTGGCCAGCTCGTCGGCGTCGGATTCTGTGAACGGCTCAAGGCGGACGAACCGCCCGGTCAATGGCTCTGGAGAGGGCGGCAGCGCGACCATGAGAGAAGAGTACGGCCGCCCCTCGGCAGCGATGCAAATCGACGCGTGTCGAGGCTAGGGTTTCGCAGGGTGACTACGGCTTTAGCAGTCGCTTCTCGCTGGCTACCCCGTCGCCGTCACGGTCCATTGCCGTGCGATATCCGGGTACGGCGGCCCTCCGCAGCGCCACGTCGCCGGACCGTTCGGCCGAGCGCGCGGCCGACCCCCACATTCAGCGCATCCATGCCCTAAACTTCGGGTAGGCGAACTTATTCATTCGGGAGAACGCATGAGTGCTGAGGTTGATGAGAAGGTGGGCGCCACCGTCGCGCCGACGAGGCCGCCCAAGGGCGCGTGGCTGCTCGGCCCGGCGCTCGTCGCGGGTGTGGCCTACCTCGACCCCGGCAACGTCGCCGTCAACATGTCGGCCGGCGCCCAATTCGGGTACCTGCTCGTGTGGGTCCTGGTGGTGGCCAATGTCGCCGCGTGGCTGGTGCAGTACATGTCGGCGAAACTCGGGCTCGCGACAGGCCGCAGCATGGCCGAACTGCTCGGCGAGCGGATGGGCACCCGCACCGGCAGGCTCCTCTACGGCGCCCAGGCGCAGTTCGTCGCCGTGGCCACCGACATCGCGGAGATCATCGGTGGGGCAGTGGCGCTCTGGATCCTCTTCGACATCCCACTGGTGGCCGGAGCCATCATCACCGGAGCGGTCTCGACGGTGCTCCTCCTCGTCCAGTCGGAACGCGGGGCGAAGGCCTTCGAGTTCAGCATCATCTCTCTGATGGCCATCATCGTGATCGGCTTCTGCTACGGGTTGGTGATCGCACCTCCCGAGCCTGCGGATGTCGCCGGTGGGCTGTTGCCGAGGTTCGACGGTACGGAGTCGGTCCTGCTGGCCGCCAGCATCATGGGCGCCACCGTCATGCCGCACGCGATCTACGCGCACTCGTCGCTGGCGCGTGACCGGTTCGCCCACACCGAGATCCCCGCACGCCGCCTGATCCGCGCCACCCGCCTCGACGTCACCATCGCGCTGAGCATCGCCGGTTCGGTCAATCTGGTGATGCTCCTGGTGGCCGCGACCGTGCTGCCGGGCGTCCCCGGCACCGACAGCCTGGAGGGCGCGCACCTCGCTATCCAGAACGCGCTGGGGGCCACTGCCGGTTTCATGTTCGCCATCGCGCTCCTGGCCTCTGGGTTGGCCTCGACGGCGGTGGGCTCGTACGCCGGAAGCGACATCCTCGGCGGCCTGTTCCGCACCAGGCTCAGCCTCCTCACCCGTCGGCTACTGACCATGATCCCGGCGGTTCTGGTGCTGGCGGCAGGTGTCGATCCCACGGCGGCGCTGGTGCTGAGCCAGGTGGTGCTGTCCTTCGGGATCCCCTTCGCCGTGGTGCCGCTGGTGTGGCTCACCTCGCGCAGGGAACTCATGGGCGCGTACCGCAATACGACGGCCCTGACGGCTGCAGGGTGGTTGGTGGCTGGGGCCATCGTCGCGCTCAACGTGGCCCTGCTGGCGATGCAGGTCGGGCTGGTCGGTTGACCTATGGCTTGACCCAGACGGAATCCGTCGCGGCCCGGCCGAGAGTAAGCGTCTCTTCGGCGCTGTCGACGATGATCTCGATGCCGCCCGAATACGGGAGGCCCGGCTTGGCTTCCAGCACGGAGCCCACCCCGATGCCGTGCTCGGCGAAGAACTGCAGCAGGGCGGGGTCGTCGTCGGAGATCCGCTCCACCCGGGCGGGGCGACCGGTGCCGAGGTCGGTGAGGGTCACGGCGTCCAGTTGGAGGATGCTGCCGTCGGCGTTGGGGATGGGGTCCCCGTGCGGGTCACGGTCCGGGTGGCCGAGGTGCTCCGCCATGCGTTCCACCATGAAATCCGAGACGGCGTGCTCGAGGTGGTCTGCCTCCTCGTGCACCTGGTCCCACCGGTAGTCGAGCACTTCGACGAGGAACGTCTCTATGAGACGGTGTCGCCTGACCATGGCCACGGCATGCATGCGACCCTCGTCGGTCAGCGACATCGACCCGTAGGGAGTGTGCTCGACCAGCCCGAGTTCGCCGAGCCGACGCACCGCGTCGGAGGCCGTGGACATCCGCACGCCGACGCGAGCCGCTACGGCAGACGTGGTGACGGGGTCATCAGACCATTCGCCCAGGCTCCAGATGGCCTTGAGGTAGTTCTGATTGCTCGTCGAGAGAGTCGACACGGACATGCTGCGATGTTAACAAACTTGTATCTTCGCCCTGACGAACTTCAGTTTGGCATACCAGGAGCGTCTAAGTAAGGAGGCTCATCTTTCTCAGCGGGCCCGCGAGTCGTCACAAGAAGTTTCATATCCGGGTGCCAGTCTTGCTGGTGGTGATGACTAGGTACTTGGCCTGAACGGAGGCCTCCCAGGGGCCGCGGAGGCCGTTGCAGAGCGTTGAAATGTGGTGGGCCGGCGGTAAATCCTGTCAGGCGCGCCCAGCTCGGTATGTACTTGACATATGCCCTTGAGGGTTACTATTGCGCCATGCCTTCCCCCGACGTGAACTCCCCCTCTGGGCTGGTGGCACGGATTGAGACAATGTTGCCCAATCTGCGCCCCGCCGAACGACGTGTCGCTGAGGCGGTGCTGACGAATCCGGCCGCCGTGGCGCGGGAGTCGATCTCCGCCCTCGCCGAACGCTGTGGTGTGTCCGCACCCACCGTCGTCCGCTTCTCCAAGCGCGTGGGCCTGGCCGGTTACCCCCAGCTCCGTGTCGGTCTGGCGATGGCTGCCGGCGCTGAGGCCGGCCGCACCGGCCGGCCCATGACCGCCGGCATCGTCGGCGAGGACGATTCCTTGTCCGATATTGCTTCGAAGGTGGCCCACGCCCACGCCAACTCAATCGAAGAGACGCTCTCCGCGCTGGACCTCAACGCGCTCAAGGCGGCCGTCCGCACTCTTTCCAGCGCTGAGAAGATCGACGTCGTGGGTATCGCCGGGAGCGGGCTGATCGGGGCTGACCTGGTGCACAAGCTGCAGCGATTCGGCTACAACGCCTGGGTGCAGCCAGACAGGCACGCGGCGGTGACCGCCCTGGCATTGCGTGGCCGCGGCGACGTCGTGGTGGGCATCTCGCACACCGGCCACACCGCAGACGTGGTGGAGCCGCTCCGGATGGCTTCTTCTCGGGGCGTGAAGGTGGTTGCGATCACCAGCGACGACCAGTCTCCGTTGGGTCTGCTCGCCGACACCGTGCTCACGTACCGATCCAAGGAGCCGGCCTTCCGCCTGGGTGCGATGGCCAGCCGGATCGCTCAGCTGAGTGTCATCGACTTCCTGCTGGGTGGCATCGCGATGCGTCAGGCTCAGCCCGTGCGCTCCGCGCTCGACAGCACCTTCAAGGCCGTCGGCGCCCTCTGAGCCCCGATCAGGCCGCTCGCGGTGCGCCGCTCCTGGCGCGTTCGTAGGACACGAGGGCTGCCGCGGACAACTCCGCCGGTGACGGGCGGGGAGACTTCACGCCGATGCCAGGGCCGCTGACGGTCCACGTACCGCCGCGGGTGCATTCGCTCTTCGCGACGACGACGGCGCCCCTGGGCGTCAGGAACGACAACCGTGGCCGGTCATCGTCGACGGCGATCTGGCCGTCCAGCTCAGGACGCATCGCGATGAGATGCGATGTGACGGAGAAGATCAGCAGCAGGTCTGAGATGCCGGTATCGGTGATCAATTCGTTCATGTGAACTACTCTGCCGCTCGCCTCCGACATTTCTCGCGCGCACGAGGGCGGAGGTTCCCCCGGGCGCGGACCGCCCCGTGTGGGCACGCCATCCCGGCCTCGGGGCCGATCCCACGAGGCGGACTGATCTTGGCCGGTATGGGAAGCTTGGGGCGTGAACCCACTCGTGCTGACGTTCCCGGATTTCGATCCCGTGGCCCTCAACGTCTTCGGCCTCAAGATCCATTGGTACGCGATCATGTATCTGCTGGCGTTCGGCATGGCGTACGGGTTGATGCGGCGTCGTCTGGCGCACGAGCCCTACCGCTCCATCACGAAGCCCCAGCCGTGGTCGTCGGCCGACATCGAGGACATCCTCCTCGCGTCGATCATCGGTGTCATCGTGGGCGGCCGGCTGGGCTACTCCCTCTTCTACACCAATGGCTACCACCTGCAGAACCCGCTGGAGATCATCCGGGTCTGGGACGGCGGCATGAGCTTCCACGGCGGCGCGATCGGCGTCGTCCTAGGGTTGGCCTGGTACGCGTGGCGCAAGAAGCGGCCCTTCCTCCAGGTGGGCGACTTCCTCGCGCCGTCGGTGCCCATCGGCCTCGCGGCGGGGCGTTTCGGCAACTTCATCAACGGCGAACTCTGGGGCCGGCCGGCACCCGAGTCGCTGCCGTGGGCCATGATCTTCCCCACCGGAGGAGACGTGCCCAGGCACCCGTCGATGCTCTACCAGATGCTCCTCGAAGGCGTCCTCCTCTTCATCCTGCTGTGGTTCTACGCCCGCAGGCCGCGCTTCCGCGGCCAAGTCACGGCCGCCTTCCTCGCCGGCTATGGCCTCTTCCGCTTCATCGCCGAGTTCTGGCGCGAGCCGGATGCGCAGCTGGGCCTCCTCGGGCTCGGTCTGAGCATGGGCCAGTGGCTCTCCCTGCCGATGATCCTCATCGGCGTGGGCCTGTGGCTGTGGGCGCACAATCGCGCCATCGACGACCGTGAAGAGCCTGTGGACAACCCGGGGGACAACTCCGCCGGCGAGGTGGCGCCCGATGAGGCGTCCGAAGGCGCGACGAAGGCCGACGACACGCTCAGTGACGTGCGCGAGGACCCCGAGGGCAGCCCTCGGGACAACTGACGCGGGGCTTATCCACAGACCCCTCGCCACGTACAGTGGATACCCTCCCGAGCTCGTACTCAAACAGGGCAGGACAAGCATGGATGAGCACCGGAACGAGTCACCACAGCCTGGGGATAACTCCGTGGACAACCCTCGGCTGACGCAGCCTCTGGTCCTGTACGACGAGGACTGCGGCTTCTGTACCACATCGGCCCTCGCAACGCAGACGCCGTGGTTCCGCGCGCAGGTCACTGTGACCGCTTTTCAGCGCGTGGACCTGGCTGTCCACAACCTCACTGTGGATAAGTGTGCGGAGAGTCTTCACGTCGTGGATACCGACGGCAGCGCGCACGTGGGCAGCGACGCGGTCGCCGTCGTGTTCCGCGAGTCGAGGTTTCCCTGGCCGCTGGTGGGGCGCGTACTGCGCCTCCCAGGTGTCCGCTGGCTGGCGCAGAAGGTGTACGCGATCGTGGCGCGCAACCGCTACCGGTTGCCCGGCGGCACGGCTGCGTGCCGGCTGGATTAGCGCTCCAGGAGCGGGTCCACCCAGGCCGCGGGGCCGCTGACCACCGGGCCGAGTGCGGCCAGACCCGCGCCCATCGCAGCGCGACGTGGCGTGTGGTCCACCAGTTCCAGCTCGATGCCCGAGTGCGGTGCCCACAGCACGCGCGTGGTGAGCTCACGCTGGAGCGGCTCCCGGAGCCACTCGCTGACGCTGGCGAGATGTCCGCCCAACCGCACGGTGCTGAGGTCGAGCAGGTTCAGGGCCGCGCCGATGGCGATGCCCAAGGCCGACGCGAGCGTGTCGATGGCCGCCTGCGCCTTGGCGTCACCGGCCTCCAGCGCAGCCACCACGCCGTCGATGTCCGGCTGCCCGGCCAGGCTGGACACAGCATGGGCGCCGGCCACCGTCTCGAGGCACCCGCGGGCGCCGCAGCCGCAGAGTGCGCCGTCGGGATCCACGCAGATGTGGCCGAGCTCGCTGGCCCAGCCGTGCCGGCCGCTCATCAATTGACCATCGAGCGAGATGGACGCGCCGATGCCCACTTCTCCGGTGACGTAGAGGAACGACGACCCCGGGTTCTCCCGCAGCACGGTGAGCGCCGAGCAGTCCACGTCGTTGCGCACGGTGAGCCCCAGCCTGGTGCCCGCGAGCTCCACGTCCCAGTGGAGAGCGGGCTCGACACCCTCCCACGCCAGGTTGGGGGCGCGCAGCACGCGTTGGCCCTCCCTGTCGACGAGGCCCGGGATGGCCAGGAGCGCACCGGAGACCCGGGCGCCTTCCGGCACGTCCTTGAGGGTCTCCCTGGCGATGTCGGAGAGCCGGGCCATGCCTTCCTCGACGCTGAACGATTCCACGTCGATGTCGATGTAGCGCTCAGCGCGCACCTCACCGGTCAGGTCCACGAGGGTGGCGACCATGCGCTCGACGTTGACCTCCAGGCCGAGGGCGAAGACAGTGCCGGGGCGGATCATCAAAGGGACGGCCGGGCGACCCCGTGCTCCACCGACGGCCTCGCCCTCCTTGACGAGTTCGCCGATGATGAGGTCGTCAACCAGCCTGGACACCGTGGAGCGCGTCATCCCCAACCGGCCGGCGATGTCGGCGCGGGAGACGGCTCCGCTGTTCGCCAGCACTTCGCCCAGCACGAGCGCGAGGTTGCCCGTGCGGACGGATGCCTGCGTCATCCCCGCGGTGACTGGTGTCTCAGAGTTGAACATCGCCCCTCCTGGCAGGCCGGTACTGATCAGACCTTCGTCCATTCTCCCCGACAACTCGGTGAAAGGCCGCACGCGGGGGTGAGCTATGAGCGATCTTCGGGCGACGCATCGTCGGCATCCTGCCGTGGATCATCGACGGGGGGCCGGCGCCGCAGGATGCGCGCGAGCTCCACGATGATGAAGAAGATCACCAGAACCGCCGCCGCGCCCAGCAGGATGAGCGGCCAGAGAGGCACCGCTCCCTCGGTCTCAAGCAGCTGGACGTCCAGCGGAATCAGCATGCGCCCATCATCCCACGCGCGCTCCGCCCCCGGATGGGACGGTGAGGGGGGATCAGACGATGAGTTCGGCCGCCGCGTCTGCGTAGGCGCAGGCCAACTGCATGAGGTCTGCCCGGTGCCGGTCGATGCGGCAGCGGTGGGGCTCGCTGCTGATCCCCTCACGGGCCCACTGTTTGCGCGCCAGTGGCATCAGGTGGACGGGGAGTTCGCCGTCGCGGTTGGTGACCCGCCACCAGCTCACCTCGCCGCCGCGGGTGGCCATGATGGTGCCGACCCTGCGGGCGGAGGTGCCGACGAGTTCCGCGATGTCGCCGTACGACACGACGGACCCCCTCGGCACCTGTTCGACGGCTCGCAGAACCAGTTCGACGGTGACCTCCGCCTGCTGCGCCATCTCAGGCCCCCTTCGGGTCAGAGTGATTGAGCAACCCTAATACGCGTCGGGGTTCAGGGCTCGGTGGTCAGCAGATCGGGCAGGACGTCGTCGAGCCGGCCCCGGACGACCTGGTGTGCGAGGTCGTCCATGGGGGTCTCGGAGGCGTTGACGATCACGCCGTACGCGCCGTGGGAGATGGCGGTGGGGAACAGCCCAGCCACGGGGTAGACGCCGAGCGACGTGCCCACGGCGACGATGGCGTCGCAGTCTTCGACCGCCTGCAGCGAGGCCTCCATGACGTCGGGCTCCAGGACCTCCTCGAAGAGGATGACGGTGGCGCGGGTGATGCCGCCGCACTCCGGGCAGCGGGGATCCGGGTCGCCGGCGTTGACGCGGGCGACCATCTCCTCCATCGGTCCGGTCTTCCCGCACATCTCGCAGCGCCAGGTGCGCATGCTGCCGTGGACCTCGTGCACCAGCTCCGGGCTGGAGCCGGCCAGCTGGTGGAGGCCGTCGGTGTTCTGCGTGATGATCGCCCGCAAGCGCCCCTGCTTCTCCAGGTCGACGATGGCGTCATGCGCCTTCGTGGGCCGGGCGCTCCAAGCTTCGGGCATGGCGCGGCGGCGCCACGCGGCCTTCCGGACGTCCTCGTCGCTGAGGTACCAGGAGAGGGTGGACACCAGTTCGGCGTAGGGGTCCCGGGTCCAGAGGCCCTCGGGGCCGCGGAAATCCGGGATGCCGGCGGCGGTGGACAGCCCTGCGCCGGAGAGGATGACGATGCGGTTGGCTTCAGAGAGACGTGACACGGCCATGCCCACAGTCTGCCCGACAGCCCGTGGGGGCAGCGTTGCTTCCGGCGTCGCCGGAGGTGCCGCTAACCGACCCCCCCACCGGGCAATTAGGTAAGGCGGTGCTAACTTAATGCGCATGAGTCTCGTGGAACTGTTCGCCGCTCGGCGATGCACCACAGCGCGGGCGTTCGCCGCCAAGTCAACGTGCACCCTCGACTCCATACCGCTGGGCGAGGTGCGCACCGTCGTCGGCTTCGATGACGACGACGTGGTGGTGCGCCGCCTGTTCGACCTGGGTTTCACGCCGGGGGAGAGTGTCGTGCGGCTGCGCCAGGCGCCGCTGGGCGGCCCGCTGATGTTCCGGGTGGGCGGGGTGGAGATCGTGTTGCGCAGGGCGCAGGCGAGCCGCATCCTGGTCGCGGCGTGAGCCACGCACACCATCACGGAGGCCCTTCGGCCACGCCGCTGCCTTCGGCGACCGGGGAGGTGCTCCCGCGGGTGGCGCTCGTCGGGAGCCCCAACGCCGGCAAGACCACGCTCTTCAACGGCCTCACGGGCCTGCGGGCCAAGACGGGCAACTACCCCGGCGTCACCGTCGCGAGGTACGAAGGCCTGGTCGAGACCACCACCGGGCCGGTGGTGGTCGAGGACCTCCCCGGCACCTACTCGCTCGATCCCATCAGCCCTGACGAGGAGATCGTCGCCGCCGTCCTGGAGGAGGCGGGCACGCTGGCCGGGCTGCTCGTCGTCGTCGACGCGACGAACCTGAGGCGGGGGCTCGGTTTCGTCGCCCAGGTGCAGCAGGCCGGCCTGCCCACCACGATCGTGCTCACGTTCGTCGACGAGTTGCTGCGCCGCGGCGGCAAGGTCGACCCTGAGGCCCTGTCCCGGGCCCTCGGGCTCACGGTGCTGCCCGTGGTGGCGGGTGAGCGACGCGGGGTTGAGGCTCTCCGCCAGATCCTCGCCGCGCCCGCCCAGTGGCCCGCGCCGATGCTGGTGCCTCCCACGGAACCCGAGGCCGTGGTCGGCTGGACGCAGTCCGTCCTCACCGCGGCGCACTTCGCCGCGCCGGATCCGGATTCGCGCACCGCCAGGTTCGACCGCGTGCTGCTGCACCCCCTCTGGGGCAGCCTCATCTTCTTCCTCACCATGTTCGTGTTCTTCCAGACCATCTTCGTGGTGGCCGCCCCCCTGCAGGGCTGGATCGAGGCGGCGTTCGCGTGGCTCGGCGACTGGGCGCGCGGCGCCATCCCGGTGGGCTGGTTGGCCTCCTTCACCGCCGACGCGCTGCTGGCCGGTGTGGGCGGCGTGCTGGTGTTCCTGCCGCAGATCGCTCTGCTCTTCATCCTCATCTCGTTGCTCGAGGGTTCCGGCTACCTGTCGCGCGCCGCCTACCTGATGGACCGCGTGATGTCGACGGCGGGCCTGGAGGGCCGCGCGTTCGTCGCGCTCCTCTCGTCGCTGGCCTGCGCCATCCCGGGCATCATGGCCACGCGCACGCTGCCGTCGGCCAAGGACCGGCTGGCCACCATGATGGCCGCTCCGCTGATGACCTGCTCCGCCCGGCTGCCCGTCTATGTGCTGCTGATCGGGATGCTCGTGCCGCCCGAGCTGGGCTGGGGCCCGGTGCGGGCACAGGGCGCCATCATGTTCGGCCTCTACGTGCTGGGGGCCGCGTCGGCCATGACGTCGGCGTGGTTCTGGAAGCGGGTCGTCGGGCGCTCTGGCGTGGGGTTGCCGTTCTACATGGAGATGCCGTCCTACCGGCTGCCGAAGCTCAAGACGGTGCTGATCTCGGTGTGGGATGCCTGCAAGGCGTTCCTGCGGAAGGTCACGTCGATCATCCTGGTCACGACGGTGGTCCTCTGGGCGCTGTTGAGCCTGCCGATGCGCTCGGCTGACGACCTGGTGGCGGCAGGGGTGGACCCGGCCGACGAGGTGGCCGTGACCGCCTACACGCTGGACCATTCGGTGGCCGCCGGCCTCGGCCGCGCGGTGCAGCCGGTGTTCGAGCCGCTGGGCTTCGACTGGCGCGTGAACGTGGGCGTGATCTCGTCGCTGGCCGCGCGCGAGGTCTTCGTCGCGACGCTCGGCCAGGTGGCGTCCGCCTCGGATCCCGAGAACCCGGCCAGAGCGTTGGCGGAAATGCGGCACCAGGACGGGCCGCGCGAGGGTGAGGAGGTCTTCACGCCTCCCACCATCGCCGCGCTGCTGGTGTTCTTCGTCTACGCGCTGCAGTGCATGTCCACGCTGGCCGTGATGCGTCGCGAGACCGGCACCTGGCGGTGGCCGCTCATCGCCTTCGGCTACCTGGGCCTCACCGCATGGCTCATGGCCTTCCTGGCCCATCAGATCGTGGGAGTACTCACATGACGCGCGCCATCCATCCACAGTCGATCCCGGGGGAACCACGCGCTGTGCGCTGGGTCACCGACGCCGACCTCCCCGTCGGACAGGTCCTGCACGCGCCCGGCACCCTCGGCCCGCTGCTCGAGTACGGCGTCCTGACCAAGGTGATGGTGGAACGACGCGGGGTCTGGACGTGGTTGGCCGGGGACCGCACCTGGACCGAGCACGGCCCGCGGATCCGCGACGCGGTGGCGGCCGCCGTCGACCTCGACGGCTGGGAGGTCACCGAGGGTTCCGGGGAACTGCTGGGAATGCTGGCGCGCGAGGTGCTGGAGGGTGAGCTGGCCAGCTACGTGTCGAGCCACGGCGGCCACATCACAGTCGCCGAGGCGACGGCCACGACGCTGGAACTCAACTTCGGCGGCGCCTGCGAGGACTGCCCCGCGGCCGCGTCGACGCTGCATGACCGGGTGGAGGCATCGGTGCGGGAACGCTACCCGCTGCTCGCGGAAGTGAAGCGCAGCGGCGGGCACCACCACGGTGGCGGGTGGCTCGGCCTCCCGGTGCCCGGTCGGGGCCGATAGCTCCTGAAACTCCCGCGTGCCTGACAGGATGGCCGTATGAAGGTCTACGAGCACGTCACCGACTTCGCGCACCCGCGCGACCTCGTCCGCCGGATGCTGTACGCCCCCGGTGGGCTGGTGCGCTTCCTCCCCGGGGGCGGCCTGACCGTCCTCGAGGGCAACCCGGACGACTACCGCGTGGGCAACCAGTTCACCGTGAGCGTCCACCTGCCCTACCGGCCGTACCCGAAGCCCAAGGCCACCTACCGCTACATGGCGCTGAGCGACGACGTGCAGGTCGTCGACATGGTGGACAGCGCCATCTTCAACAGTTGGCGCCACGAGTCGTTCCTCAGCGACCTGCCAGACGGCGGCACCAGGATGTTCGACCGCATCACGTTCGACGCCCCGCAACTGAAGTTCGACACCGACGTGGAACACAACCGCGACTTCCGGTTCAGGGCGCGCCAGATGAAGGGCGACCTGATGCTCCACCGGCTCCTCGCCGGGCAGAGCCGCCGGATCCTCGTCGCGGGTGCCTCGGGCCTCATCGGTACGCAACTCGTCGCGCTCCTCGCCAACGCCGGGCAGCACGTCGGACGGCTGGTCCGCTCGCCGGACCGGGGCTACGCGCCCGGCACCGCCATCCAGTGGGACCCCGCCGGGCGACACCTGCCCCCCGGCGTCCTCGAAGGCGTCGACGCGGTGATCAACCTCGCCGGGCACTCCATCGGTGGCCGGTTCACGGCGAAGAACAAACACAGAATCCTGCAGTCACGCCTCGACGCGACGCACACGCTGGCCGATGCCGTCGCCGGGCATCCGTCGACCGCGCTGATCCAGGCGTCGGGCATCGGCATCTACGGCGCGCGACGCCCGGGCGAACTCCTCACGGAGGAGTCGGCGCCCGGCGACGGGTTCCTCGCCGACGTCGTGCGTCAGTGGGAGGGGGCCGCCGTTGCCGCGTCGGACGCCGGTGCCCGCACCGCCTTCATGCGCACCGGTATCGCGCTGAGCCAGGGCGGAGGGGCCCTCCTGCCGCAGCTGCCGCTGTTCTTCCTGGGGTTGGGTGGGCCGGTGTCGCCGAAGGAGGGCATGAACAGCTGGATCGGGATCGACGACGTGGCCCGCGCGTACACGTATGCCGTGGTGGCGCCGTCGGTGCAGGGAGCGGTCAACATGGTGGGGCCGGCTCCCGTCACCAACGGGGAGTTCGCCGAGACGCTCGCCCGGGTGATCGGGAAACGGTCCTGGCTGCCGGTGCCCTCGGTGGGGCCCAAGGTCCTCCTGGGGTCCGAGGGCTACGACCAGCTGATCAACACGGACCAGCGGGTCTCCTCGGCCAAGCTCCAGGCCGCGGGTTTCCGGTTCTCTGAGCCCACCGTCGAGGAGGCGCTGAAGCACACGCTCTGGCGGTGACAGGCGGGGCTACCCGGCGAGCTGGAGCCCCCGGAAGAGGCTGACGGCCACGAAGGCAACGGCCAGCGCGGCGAGCAGCGGCCACTGCCACTTCCGCGCAGACTTGGGCAGGAACAGGACGACGGCCGTGGCCACCACGCCGCCCACCAGGCCGCCCAGGTGCCCCTGCCATGACACGTTGGCCCACAGGAACGACACCGCCACGTTGATGCCGATCCACGTGAGGATGCCGCGCACGTCGCCCTTGTGCTTGATGGCGAGCAGCAGCACGGCGCCGAGGAGACCGTAGATCGCGCCCGACGCGCCCAGCGTGGAGCCCAGCGGGTTGGAGAACAGCATCACGCTGGCAGAACCGCCGAGCAACGAGATGAGGTAGATGGCCAGGAACTTCCAGCGCCCCACGATCTGCTCGACGTTGGGGCCCAGCAGGTACAGCACCAGCATGTTGAAGCCGAAGTGCCACAACTCCACGTGCGCGAAACCTGAGGTGAGCAGTTGCCACCATTCGCCGTAGTACGCGGCGATGGCGGGGGTGAGGGCCACGTAGCCCATCGGCTCACCGTCGTAGCCGCCTGTCAGCAGCAGCAGGATCCAGATGGCGGCGTTGATGCCGACCAGGACCATCGAGGTCGTCTTGGGGTTGGAGGTCCGCTTGCCCCCGTACGGGAGGGCGTGTTGCCGTGTCTGCTGCATCCCCTGCTGCACGCATTCGGGGCACTGGAAGCCCACTGAGCCCGGCACCATGCACTGGGGGCAGATGGGGCGGCCGCAGCGCTGGCACGAGATGCGGGTGGGTTCGTTCGGGTGCCGATAGCAGACGGGCGCGGCCATTTCCATGGGACGAGCGTACCCGTGCGCCTACTGGTGCTGTTTCCGGCGGCTCTCAGCCCAGGCCTCGCGTGATTCCGGGTCGTCCATGATGAGATAGACGAGGCCGCAGTCGTGCGGTCCGGTCACGTTGATCTGGCAGAGGGTGCACGGATCCCCGGGGCGCAGCGGGCACTTCGCGTCCGGGCGCCGCTTCCGCCTGGTTTCCGCGTTCGTCGACACGTTTTCGAGTGTACGTCCGCCGTGTACGTTGGCCCGCATGGGTCACTCGCACGGCGAACACGCACCAGTAGAAGTGGGTCAGCGCGCCCGGGCTCTCCTCGTCGGCTTCCTCGCCGTCGTGGGCATCCTCGCCGTGGCGGGCATGATCTGGCTGTGGCCCAGCGGCGCCGAGCTCGACGGCGCCCTCACCATCGTCGACGAGGTGCCCGGCGTCACGTATGAGGACGCCACCATCACGGAGGTCGCCGAGGGGTGCGAATCGGCCGATGTCGGCCCCGTCGAGGGGCCCGCCTGCCTGACCGCCCGGGTCGTCGTCGACAGCGGGGCCGACGAGGGGGCGGAGGTCACCGTCGAACTGTCCGGGCCCCAGGTGCACGCAGGCTTGAGGGCGGGCGACTCCATCGAGGTCGCCCGCATCCCCACCGAGGACGGCTTCCACTACGCGTTCAGCGGTGTGAACCGGCTCCCGGTGATCGGGATCATGCTGGCGCTGTTCGTGGCTGCGGTGGTCGCCGTCGCCCGGTGGCGGGGGCTGATGGCGCTGGTGGCGCTGGGCATCGCCGCCTACGTACTGCTGGGGTTCATGCTTCCGGCCGTCATCGTCGGCAAATCCGGCATGGCCGTGGCGCTGGCGGGATCGACGGTGATCATGTTCATCGTGCTCTACGTGGCGCACGGGGTCTCGGTGCGCACCTCCGCCGCGCTGGCCGGGACGCTGCTCGGGCTCGCGGTCACCACGGGGTTGGGCGCGGTGGCCGTCGTGGCGGCCCGGCTGTCCGGCTTCTCCGACGAGAACGAGTACGACCTCGCCCAACTCGCGCCCGCCATCAACTTCCAGGACCTGCTGATGGTGGGCATCATCGTGGGCGGGCTCGGCGTCCTCAACGACGTGACGATCACCCAGGCCTCGGCCGTCTGGGAGCTGCGCGGCGCAGCGCCGCAGTGGTCGCGGACCCGCGTGTTCGCGGCGGGGATGCGGATCGGCCGCGACCATATCGCCTCCACCATCTACACCATCGTCTTCGCCTACGCCGGCGCAGCCCTGACGGTGCTGCTCCTCCTGTACTTCACCTCCCGGGCGCCGCTGGACCTGCTCGGCGTCGAGATGTTCGCCGGGGAGGCCGTCCGCACCCTCGGCTCGGCCATCGGCCTGGTGTTGAGCGTGCCCCTGACCACCGGTATCGCCGCCCTCACCGTCGGCCCGGCGAAGGGGGAGGTCCCGGCCGCAGAGGCAAGCCTATAGCAGAAAGCTGAGCAATTCTCAGGAAGGATTTGGGAAACTCTCAGGAAAATCGTACAGTTCTCAGGGATCACCGCGTGGGTGGTCTCCTCATCCTGAGAAACCCTGAGAATTTGCTGAAGGATATCTGCGTGCGAAAGTCTTTTGTCGGAGCCCTGGTAGTGGCGCTCCTGGCTGGCGTGTTCAGCGTCGCCACCGCTCCGAGGGCCGAGGCAGCAGCCACCCTTCCGGATTTCCCCATGCTGCTGCCCGTGGGCTGGGGCCTCACCGTCCAGGGTGGCGGCACCCACACCTTCACCTCCGGCGTGCGTAGCTCCGTGGATCTCGGCGCTGCCGGCAACGCGTCGGTCGACGTGGTCGCCGCCGCCGATGGCGTGATCACCACCGTCAAGGCCAACTGCGAGGTCATCATCACCCACGAGGGCGGCTGGCAGACGAAGTACTACCACCTACGCGCCATCCCGGCCGGCCTCGCGGCCGGTCAGCAGGTGGCGGCCGGCACCAAGCTGGGTATGACCGGCATGCCGGGCTCCGAGACCTGTGGCCGCGGCACCTTCCGCCATGTGCACTTCACCCTGATGAAGGCCGGCCAAGAGATGCCCATCGACGGCCTGCAGCTGGGTGGCTACGCCATCCACGGCAGCGGCGGCGCCTACTGCGGCTACTGGACGCGCAACTCCGACGGCGCCGTCGTCGCCGACGCGCGCCGCTCCTGCTACGCCGTGCCCGCCCTGAGCAACACGCTGTTGCCCGCCTCCGCGCTGCACCGCGCGTCGGAGGTTGCCGCCTCGCGCGACGTCCAGCGTCCCGTGATCGCCGCGGCGGACACCATCGACGCCGTCGCGCTCTACGTGACCGAGGGTCAGCACACCGTCGGCGGCCGCGCCTGGCGCACCACCTGCGAGCCGTACTCACAGACCGAACGGTGCCGCACCGAGATCTGGGCCTCCATGGTCGAGAACGTGGCGGGCTATGAGCTGCACACCGAGGGCTGGGTGTTCAACAACCTCACCTACAAGCCCGCCAAGCGCGAACTCTGGGTAGGCAACGACCTGGGCACCACCGGCAGTTGGAACGACGCGCAGGGCCGGCAGTGGCGCACCGAGTGCGACACCGCCGCGACGGGTCGCGGCGCCTGCCGCACCTACGTGAAGTCGTCCGCCGGCGGCGCCGAGGTCTTCAACAACCTGGTGCGCTTCAGCGACTGACACTCCGCCCCTCGCGGCATCCACTTCCCACGAATCCCTGCCCCGCCCGCACCGGGGGCAGGGATTCTCCTATCGTGGGGACGTGGCCCTCCGGCGTTCTTCAGCTCTGCTCCTCGCCATCGTCCTGGTGTGGAGCGTTTTCACGCCCTCCGTGGCGACGGCCGACGACGACCTCCACAACTGGCGGGTCCCCCTCGCCCAGCAGGCGACCGACACGGAACTCAGGGGATTCGTCGGCGCCGAGAGCCTCCTCCCCGGCCAGCCCATGGAACTGCGGGTGCACAGCCCCTCCCAGGCCGTGGCCGTTGACGTGTACCGCATCGGCGACTATGGCGGCCGCGGCGGGCTCAGGGTGGCGCAGCTGCCCGCCCAACCCGGCGTCGCGCAGCAGCCCTGCACGCTCGAAGAGGGCAACATGGTGGACTGCTCCGGGTGGAAGGTCACACACACGTTCGACACCACCGGCTGGCTGCCGGGCATGTACTACGTGAACCTGCGCCACGCGTCGGGGAAGTCGAAGACGGTGCCGGTGATCCTGCGCTCGAAGTCGCACCGCGGCACGGTGACGGTGATGTCGGCGACAGCCACCCACCAGGCGTACAACCCGATGGGCAACTTCAACCTGTACCAGGGCTACCAGGACGGGCGCTCTGCTTTCGAGTACCGGGCGCACCGCGTCTCGTTCATGCGCCCCCAGGCGTTCGAGGGAAACCGCACCCTCAAGGTGCAGGAGTACGAAGTGGGACTCATCCAGCAGCTCGAATCCCTGGGGGTGCCGCTGTCCTACACCACCAACTTCGCGCTGCACCAGGGGGCGGCGCAGTACGCAGGCTCGCCGGCCATGGTGTTCCTCGGGCACGACGAGTACTGGAGCCTGGAGATGCGACGCGCCGCCGAGGCGTTGCGCGACTCCGGCACCAACCTGCTCTTCCTCGGCGCGAACACCGCCTACTGGCGCATCCGGTGGAACGCCGACGGCACCATCGTGACCAGCTACAAGGACGCCAGCCTCGACCCGGTACAGGGGCCGACGACCACGGACCTGTGGCGTCGCAGCCCCGGCGCCGATCCCGAGGCTTCGCTGCTGGGTTCGCAGTACACGTGCGCGTCGCGCTTCCGGGAAACGGCGCCACTGGTGGTCACGGATCCGACGTTCTGGGGGTTCGCGGGCCTCGGCGCGACCGCCGGCGCTCAGTACCCGGGGCTCGTCGGTCATGAGATCGACCGGTTGGCGAAGCAGTCGCCTGACTCCACCGTCGTGGTGGCGCACAGCCCGTTGCGGTGCACCAACGACGCCAACGCCTTCTCGGACATCACGTACTACTCGGCGCCGTCCGGGGCCGGGGTGGTGAACCTGGGGTCGTTCGCGTTCGCGTGGGCGGTGTCGCCGTGGATGGAATCCGCACCGGCCAGGTCGCAGGCGTTCGCGCGCGGGCTCGTGCGCAACCTGGTGACGGAAGCGGCGAAGGGTCCGCTGGGGCTGCGCCATCCGAGCGTCGAGCCCCCTCCGGATTTCGTGAAGAACCCGCAACTGCTCTACGTGACGCCCGGCGAGCACCTGGTCAACGGGCGGCGCTGGCGCACCTCGTGCGAGCCGTACTCGGTGACCGAGCGCTGCCGCACGGAGATCTGGGGCACGGTGGTCAGCCAGGCTGGCGGCCGGTTCGTGCAGAGCACCGGCTGGCTGTTCAACAACCTCACCTACAAGCCCACGCCGCGTTCGGTCTGGGCCGGGAACCCCCTGGCCGCAACTGGCGAATGGACGAGCAACGGCCGGCGGTGGCGCACCGAATGCGACACGGCCGCCACGGGCCGGGGCGGCTGCCGCAGCTACCTGGTGGCCACGGTGATCGCCTACTCGGTGGGCGCCGACGGGACGGGCAGCTACGCCTGGCGCAATCAGTGGACGTTCAACTCGATGGTGTCGTTCAAGCCCGCGTGACGTGGCCAACACGTCCCGGGTGCACGGCCCTGTGCCTAAGCTTGCGCCATGAGTAATGACGCGATGGTCCTGGTCGGAAACTCCAAGGGTGGCACACTCACCACCCTGCGGATCAGCGACGAGCAGCTGATCCGGGTGAGCGACGTCGCCGTCGGCGCGGGGTGCAGTACGTTCGCCGTCGACCATGCCCGTGGCCTGCTGTACGTAGCCACCTCGGAGCCGGCGCCGGCGATCCTGACGCTGCGCATCGATCGGGAGAACGGCCGGCATCAGGAGGTGGCGCGCCGCCCGGTGGAGGATCCGTTGGCCTACCTGGACGTGTCGCCGAAGGGCCACATGCTGCTGGCCGCCTCCTACCACGGCGGCTGGGGCGCGTCGTACCGCGTTGTCGACGGCGTGGTGGGCGATCAGTCGGCACGCCTGGAGAGCCGGAACATGCACGCAGCACTGTTCGACCCGAGCGGCCACAACGCCTACTTCGTGTCGCTGGGCGACGACCGCATCGCCCAGTTCGCCACCACCGTCGACGGCGGGCTCTCCGAACTGTCTGAACCGTTCATCCACGCCACGCCCGGGACGGGGCCGCGGCACCTCATCTTCTCGCCGGACAGCAACCACGCGTACCTCCTGACCGAGTTCACCGGTGAGGCCATCCACTTCGAACGCGGCGAATCCGGCCGGCTGACCCGTCGCGAGGAGGTCCCGGCCTTCGACGTGACGCGGGGGCTGCACACGTCGTCGTTCGGGGTGGACCCCATGGCGGGTCACCTGGTGTGGGGCGCGGACCTGGCGCTGGCCGCCGGGGGCCGGTGGCTGCTGTGCACTGAGCGCACGGAGTCGACGGTGGGCGCGGTCGCCGTCGAAGCGGATGGCACGCTACGCGGCCCGGCCGTGATCACCGATACGGAGACGCAGCCGCGCGGGCTGACGGTGTCGCCTGAGGGTGAGCATGTCGTCGTGGTGGGGGAGCGCAGCGGGCACGCCTCGCTGTATCGGATCTACGACGACGGCCACCTGGTGCTGCAGAGCCAGAGCGAGACGGGCGAGGGCCCCAACTGGGTCCGCTTCCTGTGACGGTTGTCCACAGGGTTACCCACACCCGGGGATAAATCACACGGCTGTGTTTCCATCATGTCAGGATGTTGGAGCGCCGTCCTCCGCGCGAGGTTCAGGGGTCTCGCCGTTGGCGACCTCGTCGATCCAGTCGTTCGCCTCGTCCGACAGGTATAGCCCGGCTGGACCGCTCTGGCCTACCCACCATGCGTCGGTGCTGACGATGCCGCCTGCCTCAGTGATTTCTTCGACAAGGTCGGTCGGGACCTGGTCACCGTTGTTTTCCATCAAATAGTCACGGGACTGCTGACGAAGCTTCGGCCACCATGCTTCGATACTCATGCGCGACATCATCCATCACTGCGATGTGATGCGCCAGACGCGGCAGAACCGGACGTCCGGCGAGCGCCGGGACAAGGCTCGTGAGGATGGGACCGATGAGGCCCCCTTCCGCGGATACAGCGGAAGGGGGCCTGGACGTAGCGCGAGGGTCTAGTGGTGAGCTGACGCCTTCATGGATCCACGCTCAGCGAGGTTGATGTGGAAGTCGAAGGCGGTGGCCAGGTCGTGCGGGGTAACGGTTGCCACCGCCGCATGGAACGAAAGACCTAGGCTGGGCTGAAGGGCCAGCGCGAAGCCACGACCGCTCGCTAAGGCATAAGGCGCGGCAGATCCGGATGGCTTCAGGCGGTCTTGTCCTGGTTGAGTCGGTCGAGGATCCAGGAACGCACCAGGGTCGACGGTGGGAGGTGCTGGGCGTCGGCGGCCTGCTGCACCCGGGCCTGCTCGTCTTCGCTGAGCCGGATCGAGTACACCTTCGTCCGGTTCGGGCGGGACGGTCGCGCACCCTCTGGATAGTCGCCCTCGAGGGTTCTCTCGGACTCATCTCGCAGGCGAGCCGCCAGCGCAGGGTCAATTGTCTTTGCCATGTCTAGTCCCCTCTCGATAGAACCTCAGATCGGCACCCGTTGCCGGCCACGCATTGATCCCGTGCAGATCCCCATCAGCGTCTCGGAACGCGATGACGACCAGCACTCTGCCAGCAGCCGTGGAGAAGCCGATGAAGCGAGAAGCACCCATCCTGACTTCGGGTCCGGCTCGAACGCCGCGAGGTCCGGATCATCCATCACCTCATGCGCCCAGCTCGGTTCGACGCCACCCCCGCCGGGGTAACGGTCGCCGCGACTCCGGATGTACGCCACGGACTCGTCGTCCCAGTTGAGTTCCTCTCCCACGTCACCCAGTATACCTTCCGCGTCAGACAATGTAGTACGAAACCGGGTTCGTAGCATGTCAGGTGCCGGAGGCCATGTAGGCGGCGAGGATGTAGTTAGGGTGCCGGTCGAGGTTCTTACGTGCCCGGTCGTAGCGCATCGTCGTCCTCGGATCGGCGTGTCGGGCAGCGATCTGGACGTCACGCAGGTCCACGCCGGCTTCCAGCATCGTGGTGACGAACGTGTGCCGCATCATGTGTGGATGCATCCACGGCAGGCGGACACCAGCAGTGTCGGCGAGGCGCTTCAGCCGGCGGGTGGCCGCGTGCCGTTCCATCCTCACCCCCCGAAGATTGCGCAGAACCGGGCCCTCAGCCCGGCCTGCCACGGCTCGCTCGATCGCGCGCTGGACCGAAGGCGGCAAGGGTGTCAGGACGACTTTGCCGCCTTTACCGTGGACCTTCAGCACGCGATGGCCATGCTCCTCTCCCAGGTCCTCGATGTTGGCGCCGCATGCTTCGAAGATCCGCAACCCCAGCAACCCCAGCATCGTGACCAGCGCGAAGTCGTTGACATTCGCAGACGACCTCGCCGCGGTCAACAAGGCTTCGAACTGGAGATGGGACAAGCCCAGGGTCGGGGACTCAGCCGACACGTTCGGGCGCCGCACATAGTCCGCCGGTGAGGCAGCGATCACTTGGTCAATGACGCAGGTGCGGTAGAAGCCCGCCATCACAGAGACACGACGGCTCACGGTCGAGGGCTGGAAGTGACGGACTTCTTGCATCCAGCGCACGTACAACTCGGCCTGGGCGCGGCTCGCCTGCAGGGGGTCGACACCCCGTTCTCGGCACCACACCAGGAAGCTACGCAGGTCAGACTCGGTGTGGACGCGGCTCTGCCCACGGTAGCGGGCGAGGTAGGCGGCGACTGCCCTCACCAGAGGATCGGTCGCAGCATCGAGGAGGACAGGGAACAAGATGGGCTCAAGACTGGTCATACATGATGCTGCGCTCACCCCGACCACAACGCCAGAGGCATCATCTTCGAACTGGCTGCGGCATGAGCGTCCGTCGGTGAAGTTCTACTCGTAGTGCGTCTACATCCTCAGGATATGGACGACGTGTCGCTCAGGGAGCACCTCATAGACAAGTCGGTGCTGGATATTGATGCGTCTCGAGTAGCAGCCCACGAGGTCGCCGACCAACTTCTCGTACTTAGGTGGAGTGGTGAACGGATCCTGAGCCAGGACCTCCAGCAGGTGCTGCGCCTTCGTCTTCAGCCCCGAGGAGGCCAGCTTCTTGGCGTCCTTCTGGGCCTGGCGCGAATACACCAGAGTCCAGGGACTCACCAGTCCAGCTCAGTCGAGCCCGCATCGACACCCTCCGCGCGGGCACGACGGATCGACTCAGCCAACCCAGGCACCGACTCCAGGAACAGCGTCTCCTGAATGGCCAGCCAGTCCTCCTCACCGACAAGCACAGCATTGCCACGCTGCCCGGTGATGGTCAACGGCTCGGACTCCTCGTTGACCTGATCGATCAACCGGTACAGATTCGCTCGGGCAGACGTTGCGCTCACAGCAGTCATGGAAACCACCTCCGCCCCAAGCGTACGTCATGACGTACGCTCAACCAAGGATGGCCAGAAGCGGGGAAGCTCGACCGAGTGACGTGGTCGGTCGCGGGCAGTGCCACCTTCAAGCCGATGGCGTCGATCTTCACCCTCCAGACCACACCAGGAGCGGCAGTTGCGGATGTCGCGGAGGTGGCTCAGCTCGCCTCAGAGAGACGCCGGACGAGATACTGGTTGAGGCTGAGGTGCTCCTCAGCCGCTTGGATCGCGAGCCTACGGTGCAGACCCTCCCCGACCCGGAGATTGAACTTGCCCGAGTAGTTCCGCTTCGCCAGAGGTTCGGGGATGACTTCACCCTCCGCTGCGAGATCGGACACGGTCTCGGCAACCAGATCAACCAAGCCCTGCAGGGCGGCCAATTGAGAGTCAGCGAGCCATGACAGCGAGGGGAACTCCGCACAACTGGCGACGAACTCGTGATCTTCGACCGACCACGTCACGCGGTAGGTGTAAAGGGACGCGTCCACAGTTGGGGTCTGAGACATCACTTTGCCTCCTTCTTGTCGATAGCAGCCATCACCTGTCGCACCTGATACGACTTGGCCTGACCGTTGCTGTTCTGGATGTTTACTCGCGGGTCGCCAGGCCAGGGGGTCTTGAACACCGCGTGTGATCCACCGGTTCTACGGGGCGGACCGAAGTAGTGTTCGCAGACCTTATGGAGGTCGTCATAGCGCACGTTCTGTGGATTCTTTCGCATTGCTGCTACGAGCTTTTCCACGGTCGCCACACCTCTATGGTACCGCGGGCAGTACCACGGTCAAGCACTGCGCGGTCAGACGGCACCTTTCAGCCCGCGCTATGTACGAGATGCCCAGATAGGTCCGGCGTGCGGCAGAGTCGGATGTCGGCCAGTCACGGCGCGAGGAGTCCGAGGGGGAGCACAGCGATGCCGTCGGGACGCCGGTAGGCGTTTGGCCCGGTGTTGATCACGATTGCGTCTAGCAGCTTGTCGCCCATGCGGTCGGCCAGCCAGTGGAGGTGCTTGGTGTCCTGGTCGGTGACGGTGTTGGCCAGTTTGACCTCGACCGCCAGGGCTCGGCCGTCGTCGCGGACCACGACCAGATCGACTTCGTGGTCGCCGTTGCGGGCACGCAGGTGACCGACGGTGGCTTCCGCCGCCTGCGCCGGGACCCGGACGCACAAGGTCACCAACGACTCGAACAGGTGACCCAGAACGCTGCCTGACTGCGGACCCACCGACGTGCCAACGCCATCGAGCAGAGCGTCGCGGCTGAGGCCGAGGAGACGGGCGGCAAGCGCCGGGTCTGCCAGATGATGCTTAGGCGTCTGCCCCAGCCGGGTCAACAGACTCCCGCTCGGCGCCCACGCCGGCACCGGGTCCAGCAGCCACAAACTGGACAACACGTCACGGTAGGCGATCGACGTGGAGCGGGCCGGCTTATCGCCCTGCCCGGGAGTGGCGGCATCCAGGATCTGCGCATAGCTCGCAGTGGTCGCCGTCGCCGCAGCATAGGCACGCAACCACGCCAACATCGCCTCAGGCTTCCGCACCGCCAGCCCCTGTTCCGGGACGTCACGATCCACCGCGTTGCGCAGGTAGGAGTCGAGCTGGAACCGCCGCGACCTCCCCACCAATGGCCGCATCGCCGGGAAACCCGACGCGACGATCTCCTCCACGTAGTCGCTCAAAGTCAGCGAGCACGAACCGGACAGCGGCCCGCGACCTCCACCCAGCAGCCCCCGCAAGCTGACCGTGGGCTGCGTCACTCCCCGCTCGGACAAGGTCATCGGACGCATCCGCAACCGACCGATCCGACCAGCCCCGGAATGCGCCGTGGCCCCCGGCGCCGGGGAGGCGCTGCCGACCAGCAGGAACTGCCCGCCCGTCGGATCAGCATCCACCGCACGGCGCACCACGTCCCACACCTCAGGGACCTTCTGCCACTCGTCAATCAACAGCGAACGCCCACGCCCCAACACCTGCTCCGGCTCCGCGGCGATGGACTCACGAATAGCCCTCGAGTCCAACCGCACCACTCCGGCAACCCGCTGCTCAGCGGTCGTGGTCTTCCCCACCCCTTTGGGCCCGTCAACCGCGATCGCCGGAACCTGCCCGAACAGCTCATCCAACTCGTCATCAAGAATCCGGCGCGCATACTCCATGCCCGAACCATACAAGAAGCAGAATTTGAATCAGTCAATTAGCACGGCATGAATCAGACAGATTGCAGGCTCGCGCATCGGCATGAGCGCTAAATCGCAAGGCCATCGCTGTCGTCCCTCTCTGGAGCCAGGATGTGCAGACCGGGGGCCGCCACCGCAGCGCAGCAAGCTTCTTGGTGCTCTTGACGAACCCCGGCCAAACGTCCCGATCCACCAACTGCCGAGCGCAGCCCGCAGACTGAAGCGCGGCTCGGCAATGCGTCGCTCCGAAGGAGGGCCCGCTCATTCGCCCGGGCGACGGCGCGCGCTCTTCAGCTCCGCCCTGTGCTTCTTGGACCGCAACCGGCGTTCCACCGATCCCCTCGTCGGGCGGGTGGCCCGCCGCTTCGGTGGGGGCGGGGCGAGCGCCTCGCGAAGCATCGCAGCCAGCCGCTGGCGGGCGGCGGAGCGGTTGCGGAGTTGCGAGCGCTCCTCCGAGGCTTCGACGGTGAGCACCCCGTCGACCAGTCTGTGCCGCAGACGGTGCAGCACCCGCCGACGCTGCGCCTCCGTGAGCGTGGTCGAGGCACGGACGTCGAACGAGAGCTGCACCTTGTTGTCGGTGGTGTTGACCCCCTGACCGCCGGGGCCGGACGAGCGGGCGAACCGCTCCCGCAGTTCGCCGGCCGGGATGACCAGGCCGTCGGGAATCCCCGGGCCCGGGTCGACGGTCAACTCGCTCATGCCCCGGAGTCTACGAGGATCAGTACCCCAGGTGGATCCCCGCGCCTGCCGTGCCGCAATAGGCTGCCAGGCATGGTGCGGAGATCCTGGGGATGGGTGCTGGCGGTGGCCCTCGCGTTGGCGGTGGTGTCGCTGGTGAGCGGCCTCGCAACCCATTCCGAGCTGAACGGCGACGCCAACGGGCTGCTCGCCACGCGCCTCACCCTCACGAAGTTGCTCAACACCGGCACCGCCTGGGCGGGCGCCCTGATCCTCGCCGGCCGCCTGGTGCGCCGCCCGCGCCAAGCGGCTGCTGCGGGAGTCCTGAGCGGGTGGCTCCTGCTGGGTGCCCACTACGGGCTGGGGCAGGTCCTCGGCGTCTACACCGGCGACATCTGGGCGGAGAACCTCAACTGGTTCCTGCTCACAGGCGCCATCGGCGCACCGCTGGGCCTCATCGGGGCGGCCGCGGGCCGCCCCGGCGGTTGGGGAGCCGCTGCTCGGCTCGCGGTCCCGGCCGGAGCCGTCGTCGAACCGTTCTACTGCGGCATGTTCGACCTCCCCGGCGCGACGCCCTGGCCCGGGATGCTGTCCAGCGTCCTGTGCGGGGCGACGCTGCTGGTCCTCGGCGGCGCAGGTCTCGTTGCCGCGCTGCGCCGAGGGGGCAGAGCTGTGCGGGTTCTAGACTCAGCCGCATGACGCGCCCCTCGTTCGACGAACTCGGCCTCGCCACCGCACGCCTCTGGGCCACCCGCAGCGCCGACGCGAAGGTCCAGGTGGGCGCCTGCCTGCTGGACCGGTGGCACCGTGTGGTGGGGGTCGGGTACAACGGCCGGGCCGCCGGCGAGCCCAACGAACGCGAGTCCATGGCTCAGGGCCAGAGCGGGTTCATCCACGCGGAGGTCAACGCCCTCCTGGCCGCGAACTGGAACGGCGAGGGCCACACCCTGTTCGTCACCCACGAGCCGTGCGCCACGTGCGCACGGCTGATCATCAACTCGCGCCGCGTGACCAGGGTCGTCTACGAGACCGGGTACACGGAAGTGGTGCGCTCCGAAGTGGGCCTCCCGTCCGGGGCGCAGATCCTCCGCGAGGGCGGACTCAGCGTCGAACTCGCTGGCTGAGTCGAGGGCCACTGGCCAGCGGCCGTGCGAGCATTGTCGGATGCAACTGCCCCAGCCCTCCGTCAAGGCCAAGGCGTCGCTCCTGCTGGGCGTCACCCTGGCCGTCGCGCTCGTCGCTGCCATCGTCCTGACCGAGCTGTTCGGCGAGATCATGGAATCCATCGCGGACAACGACGGGGTCGCGGCCTGGGACCGCCCGGTGCTCGAATGGGCCCTCGCGGCGCGCACGCCGGGGTTCACCTCGTTCGTCGCCTGGTACTCCAACACCGGCGGGCCCTTCTGGCAGCCGATCGTCACCGGTGTCGTCGTGGCCTTCCTCAGCTGGCGCTGGCGCGACATCACCCCGCTCATCCTGACCGTCATCGCCGTGGGCGGCTCGCTGCTGATCACCATCCTGGGCAAGAACTACATCGGACGCGCCCGGCCGCCCATCGCGGAGGCGGTGCCCCCGTTCGAGTCGTCGATGAGCTTCCCCAGCGGGCACAGCCTCAATGCGCTGGTCATCGCCGGCATCCTCGCCTACCTGCTGATCCGCGACACCTGGAAGCACCGGCGCTGGCTCACCTGGGTCATCGCCGCGTTGGCGGCGCTCTACTCCATCTCCATGGGCCTCTCCCGGGTCTTCTTGGGGCACCACTGGTTGACCGATGTGTTCGGCGCCTGGGTCATCGGTCTGGCGTGGCTCGCCGTCGTCATCGGATGCCACCGCATCTGGCACGCTGTGCGGTCCCGCACAGAGCCCGGGCCGGTGGAGGAGGAACGCGCTCCCGCCTGAAACCCCCAGTCAATGGTGGAACAATGGAAGGGTCAATGGAGCCGGGCGGTGTCGCCCGCCTGCCCGGCGCGGCGACGCGTAGAAGGGAAGGGCGCCCCATGTTTGAGAACCAGTTCGAGAAGATGCAGAGCGCACCCGGCTTCATCGCCGCGCTCGACCAGAGCGGTGGCAACACGCCTGGCGCACTGAAGCGTTACGGCATCGAATCGTGGGCCGATGAGGCCGAGATGTTCAACCGCGTCCACGAGATGCGGACCCGCATCATGACCAGCCCGAGCTTCGACGGGGACCGGATTCTCGGCGCCATCCTCTTCGAGGACACCCTGCACCGCCAGGTGGAGGGACGGCCCACGGCCGAGTACCTGTGGAAGGTCAAGGGAGTGGTGCCCATCCTCAAGGTGGACAAGGGTCTCCTCGACGAGGAGTCCGGCGCCCGCCTGATGAAGGACATCCCGCAGCTCGACGACGTGCTCGCCGACGCGAGGGACCACCGGGTGTTCGGCACCAAGATGCGCTCGGTCGTCATCACGCCGGGCGCCGGATTGAAGGCCGCGGTCGATCAGCAGTTCGACATCGGCCGGCACATCTTCGCCGCCGGCCTGGTGCCCATCCTCGAACCGGAGATCGACATCAAGAGCCCGCTCAAGGCGGACGCCGAACAGCAGCTCCACGACCTCCTCATGGAGGCCCTCGACTCCCTGCCCGATGACGAGTGGGTCATGCTCAAACTGACGCTGCCGGAGGTCGACGACCTCTACCGCGACGTCGTCGACCACCCGCGCGTGCTCAGGGTGTTCGCGCTCTCCGGCGGCTACACGCGCGCCGAATCCAATGAGCGCCTCGCGCGCCAGCACGGGGTCGTGGCCAGCTTCTCACGCGCCCTCACCGAGGGGCTCAAGGGGAGCCAGACCCAGGAGGAGTTCGACGCGCTGCTCGACGAGTCGATCGGCAGCATCTACGCCGCGTCGAACACCTGAGCGGAGTTGCGCAGATGTGGGCGGCGGGCCTCGGCGGCGCCCTCCACATTCCGGCCACCCGGCTCAACGGGCGAACAGCGCGGCGATCTCCTCGTGCGCGGCGATGTAGCCGTCGAGCAGTTTGCGGCCCAGCTCCGGCGAGTTGACCAGCGGGTGCGAGGCGAAGCCCTCCCAGGCCTTGTCCGCATCACGGGTGAGGGCGGCCTCGGCAATGGCCTGCTCGGCGCCGCGGAGCCGAGCCATCAGGCCCAGTTCGAGGAGGCTCACGGGCCCGACGGGCAGTGGGTGCACCCCGTCGCCGTCGACGACACAGGCGACCTCCACCACCACGTCGTCGGGCAACTCCGGCACCACGCGCCGGCCGTCCGACAGGTTCGCGACGTCGAGGATCATCCGCTCGGGCTGCCCCGTGGCCAGCGCCCGCATCATCCGCAGCGCGACCTCCTGGTAGCCACCGCCCATGTCCTCCTCGCGGCGCTCCTCGTCGCGGGCCTCGGCCATGTAGGTGGCCTCACGCTCGTGCAGCACCTCGTGCCACAGGCGCAGCGGGTCGGCGGCCCCGGCGACATTCTCGTAGAACTGGCTCTGCTGCGCCGCCAGGTACTGGCCGCGGGTCTGCTCGTTCTGCCCGATCCGTCCGACGGCGGAGTCTGTGTGCCAGTAGTAGTAGAGGTATTCGTTCGGCAGGGCGCCGAGCGCGCGCACGAAGTCCTTGCCGATCAGCCGGGCCTCTTCGATGGTGTCGAGCCGGGCGTCGTCCGCGAGGATTTCCGGCAACCTGTCCACGCCGTCGACGCTGACCGACCGGAGGAAACCCATGTGGTTGAGCCCCAGGTAGTCGTAGTCCACGCGGTCCTGGTCGTGCTCGAGCGAGACGCCCAGCAGCCGCGACACCCTCCGCACCAGCCCGATGGGGGTGTCGCAGATGCCGACGACGCGCTCGCCGAGCACCCGGCGCATGGACTGCGTCACGATGCCGGCCGGGTTGGTGAAGTTGATGGTCCAAGCTTCGGGCGCCACCTCGGCGATGGCCGTGGCGACCTCGTGCATCACTGGGATGGTCCGCAGCGCGTAGGCCAGCCCGCCGGGGCCGATGGTCTCCTGGCCGAGGAGCCCGAGGTCGAGCGCCACCCGCTCGTCCTTCACCCGGCCCGCGGGCCCGCCCACCCGGATCGCGGAGAAGATGAAGTCGGCGCCCGCCAGGGCGGTGCGCAGGTCCGTGCCGGTCCGCAGCGTCGGCGGGTTCTCCAGCTGCGCGGCCCGCGCACGGATGACCCGCTCGATGCCGTCGAGCCGCTCCTGCGAGGTGTCGTAGAGCACGACCTCCTCGATGAAGGGCCGGCCGTCCGACATGGCCACCGGGTCTGTGGCCACCGCTTCGTAGACGAGGGGTACGCGGAAGCCGCCGCCGCCGAGGATCACGAGTTTCATGGGTAGCGAACCTCCAGATTCGTTTCAGGGGGAAGGTGCAGCGACTCCGGCCCCGCGGGGCTGTCGGTGACGAGTCCGGTGAACGCCGTGATGGGGGCGATCTCGAGGAATCCGGCGCCCGGGAACTTGGCGTGGTCGGCCAACAGCCAGGAACGGGTGGACACCTCGATCATGGCCCGCTTGACGGGCACCTCGCTGGGCGTCGAATCGAGGACCGCCCCGTCGGGCCGGATGCCGGCGGCGCCCAGGAACGCCACGTCGACGCGGACCTGACGCAGGCACGACTCGGTCAGCACCCCCACCAGAGACTGGTAATTGGGCCTGAGCACGCCGCCCATCACCACGAGGTCGACGTGCGGGGCGTCGCTGAGTTTCGCCACCACCGCCAGGGAGGCCGTGACCACGGTGATCGACCGTGACCGCAGGTAGGGGCACATGGCGAACACGGTGGTGCCGATGTCGAGCGCCACCACGTCGCCGTCGTTGACCAACGCGGCTGCGGCCTTGGCGATCCGGCGCTTCTCGTGGGTTTCCTGCCCGGCCACCACGTCGAAGGCGGCGTGGTCGGCCTCGGGGCGGATGCTGTGCGGCCGGCAGGCGCCACCGCGCACCCGCTCGACGAGGCCCGCGTCGGAGAGCTGTTGGAGGTCGCGGCGGACGGTAGCCTCGGACACACCCAGCGTGCTGGCGAGTTCGGGCACCGACGCGGAGCCCTTCGCGTGCACGAACTCCGCCACCCTGCGGAGGCGCACATCTGTCAGCATGACACTGACCCTAGCCGCGATGTCCAATCATTATCGCTAAACATCGATCATCACCAAACAGAACGTGGCAGACTCAGAGCCACAGACCGTCAAGGAGGACCCCCATGTCGCCCAGTCCCATCAGCCGGCTGCTCAAGGCGGCCGTTGCGGCCGCTGCGTCGTTGAGCATGCTCGCAGCCTGCGCCCCCGGATCTGACGCCCCGGATGAGACCGCCGCCCCTGCCGACGGCGGGTCGAGCGCCGCGGCTGAGCCCAGCGTCGACCCGGGCAGCCTGGGCGACATCACGCTCACCGTGTGGGACCAGGAGGTCCGCGGCAGCCAGAACGACGCGCTCGTCGCCCTCAACGAAGCGTTCATGGAGAAGTACCCCAACATCACCATCGACCGCCAGAGCCAGTCCTTCGACGACCTCAAGGCGCAGGTCTCCCTGGCGCTGAGCGGCAACGACGTGCCCGATGTCGTCCAGGTCAACAACGCCCGCGGCGACATGGGCCAGTTCGTCACGGCCGGTCAGCTCACCGACCTGTCGCCGTACGCGGCGCAGTACGGCTGGGAGGACCGATTCCCGGCCTCGGTGCTCTCGAAGGTGCGGTACTCCCCGGACGGCACGACGTTCGGCGAGGGCAACCTGTACGGGCTCCCGCAGACCGGTGAGATCGTCGGCATCTTCTACTCGAAGAAGAAGCTCGAGGAACTGGGCGCCGAGCTGCCCACCACCTGGGACGAGTACTTCGCCATCCTGGACCAGGCGAAGGAGGCCGGCGAGCAGCCGATGATCCTCGGCAACATCGAGGGCTGGCCGGCCATCCACGTCTTCGGCCCGCTGATGGCCAACTACATCGAGCCCGAAGAGGCCGTGAAGCTGGGCATGGGCAACGCCGGCGCCAGCTGGGTCTCCGACGGCAACAAGGCCGCCATGGAACAGTTCGCCAAGTGGGGGGCCGAGGGCTACTTCGGCACCTCGCCCAACGGCACCGACTACGACGCCGCCTGGAACGACTTCACCAAGGGCACCGGCGTCTTCCTGCCCGGCGGCTCCTGGCTGGGCACCGACATGGAGGGCGTGATGGGCGAGGACCTCGGCTTCATGGCCCCGCCGCCCGCAGTCAACGGCGAACTCGCCACCACCGGCGGCACCGGCATCCCGTTCTCCATCCCGGCCAACGCCGAGAACAAGGACGCGGCCGTGGCCTACATCGACTACATCACCAGCGACGAGGCCATGAAGCTGATCGCTGAGAACGGCGGCTTCCCGGTGCTCGGCGCCGCCGACCTGGCGCCTGAATCCGGCGTCCAGAAGGAGATCTTCGAGGCGTTCGACAAGGTATCCCAGGAGGGCACGCTGCTGCCGTACCTCGACTACGCCACGCCCACGTTCTCCGACACCGCCGGCCAGGGCCTCCAGGAGGTCCTCGGCGGCCAGCGCTCGGCCGACGAGGTGCTCCAGGCGTTCGAGGACGACTACAAGGGCTTCACGGGCGAGTGACCCATGGCAGGACGAGGTAGGCGGGGGAAGGGCAACCCGTCCGCGGTGATCCGCGGGCGGGCGACGCCCTATCTGTTCCTGCTGCCCGCCTTCCTCGTCTACGCCGCCTTCCTGCTCTATCCGCTGCTGAGGGCCGGCCAGTTCTCGCTGTACGACTGGCCGGGCTTCGGCCCCTCCACGTTCGTGGGGCTGGGTAACTACGCAGACCTGCTCGGCGACCGTCGCTTCCTCGCCGCCATCAGCCACGCGCTGGTCCTGATCTTCTTCTACTCGATCCTGCCTCTGGTGGTGGGCCTCGTGCTCGCCGCAGTGCTGCGGCGCGGCCAGGTCCGTGGCCTCGGGTTCTTCCGCGTCGTGATCTTCATGCCTCAGGTGATAGCGCTGGTCGTGGTGGCCGTCGCCTGGTACCAGATCTATTCGCCGCGCGGCCTGCTCAACGCGGTGCTTGAGCTCGTCGGGCTGGGCGATTTCGCGCGCGGCTGGCTGGGCGACCCGGACTTCGCGCTGCCCGCCGTCGGCATGATCGGCTTCTGGTTGTCCACCGGCCTGGTCATGCTGCTGCTCCTGGCCGGCATGAGCCGGATCCCCAACGACCTCTTTGAGGCGGCCCGCCTCGACGGCGCCGGCCCGGTGCGCGAGTTCTTCGCCATCACGCTGCCCAGCGTCCGCGCCGAGATCACCACCGCCCTCGTGCTCACCATCATCGCCGCGCTGAAGACGTTCGACCTGGTCTACGTCACCACCTCCGGCGGGCCCGGCACGGCGACGACGGTGCCCAGCTACGAGGTCTACAACCGCGCGTTCAACCTCAAGCAGGTGGGCTCGGCGTCGGCCGTCGCGATCGTGCTGACGCTGCTGGTGTTCATCATCAACGTGTTCGTGTCGCGCATCGGTGAAGAGAAGGAGGTGCGACGGTGAAGGTCTCGGCCGGCGAGAAGCTGATGAACTACCTCATCCTCAGCCTCTTCGCGCTCTTCGCGCTGTTCCCCATCATCACCATCCTCCTCACCTCGCTGCGCCCGCAGATCGGCGTCGTGGGAGGAGCGTTCCACTGGGAGAACTTCGTCACGGCGTGGGAGCTGGGCCGCTTCGGCACGGCGCTGACCAACTCGCTGCTGGTGGCGCTCCTCGTGGTGAGTGTGGCGCTGGTCCTGTCGATCCTGGCCGGCTACGCGTTCGGCACGATGCAGTTCCGCGGGTCCACGGTGCTGTTCTACCTGTTCCTCCTGGGCCTGATGGTGCCAGCCGAGGCCATCGTCATCCCGCTGTTCTTCGACCTGCGCAACCTGGGCCTCACGGACACGATCTGGGCGATCGCCGCGCCGCAGATCGCGCAGTCGGTGGCCTTCGGCACGTTCTGGATGCGCGCCCAGTTCCGCGCCCTGCCCCGCAACCTCATCGAGGCGGCCGCCATCGACGGCACCTCCGGCATGGCCGCGCTGTGGCGCATCATCGTGCCACCGTCGCTGCCGTCCATCGCGACGGTGGCCGTGCTGATGTTCATGTGGACCTGGAACGAGTTCCTCATCCCGCTGATCATGAGCCCCGGCGGGCAGTGGCGCACCGCGCCGCTCGGCCTGGCCATCTTCAAGGGCCAGTACACCTCTGATCACGCGCTGCTCGCCGCTGCGGGCGTGATCATCGCGGCACCCATCATCCTGGTGTTCCTGCTGCTCCAGCGCTACTTCATCAGCGGCATGCTGGAAGGAGCGTCGAAGGAATGAACCAGCATCAGCACCAGGAACCCGTCTGCTACGACTGCTGGGACTGGGATCCGCTCGCGGACCTGCGCTCCGACGACGACCCGCCGCTGGACGTGGTGACCACCGGCCCGCTCTTCTTCGACCTGATCTTCACCGGCCTCCCCCGGCTCCCGGAGCCCGGCGAGGAACTGTTCAGCACCGGCATGGGCTCGTGCCCGGGCGGCATCGCGAACCTGTCGACGGCGACGGCCCGGCTGGGCCTGCGCACCGGTCTGGTCGCCGGCTTCGGCGACGACGCCTACGCCGACTGGATGTGGGACACGCTGGCCAACCAGGAGCACATCGACCTGTCCTGCTCGCGGCGCTTCCAGAACTTCCACTCGGCCATCACCGTGTCCATGGCCTTCAGGGGCGACCGCGGCATGGTCACCCACGAACACGTCCTCCCCGAACCCCTCGACGACCTTCTGCTCACCGCCCCCGCCGCTCGCGCCGCCGCCGTCGACCTGAAGCGGCCCGGCCTCTGGTGGGACAAGCTGCGCCACGACAACACGCTGATGTTCGCCGACGTCGGCTTCGACGAGACGGGGCGTTGGGACAAGGCGCACCTCGCGCCGCTCAGCCAGTGCCACGCCTTCACCCCCAACGCCGTGGAGGCGATGGGCTACACGCGCACGGACCGGCCGAGCCACGCCGTCCGGGCGCTCGCCAACCTCGTGCCGCTGGCGGTGGTGACCGACGGCGTGCGGGGCTCGTACGCCATCGACAACACGACGGGGGAGGAGGCCTACTGCCCCAGTGTCGCCGTCGACGCCATCGACCCGACGGGGGCCGGTGACGTGTTCGCCGCCGCCATCATCCTGGGCACCATCTCCGGCTGGAGCCTGGAGCAGCGGCTGCAGTTCGCCTCGCTCAGCTCATCGCTGGCGGTGCGGCAGTTCGGCGGCTCGCTGGCCGCTCCCGGCTGGGGCGACCTTGCCGACTGGTGGCGCAACCTCGAGAAGCTCCGCGAGGAGGGCGACCTCCGCGCGGCACACATCGGCCGGGAATACGCGTTCCTGGCGGACCTCATCCCCACCCACCAGGTGCACGGGGTGCGCCGGGCCCAGGGCACGTTCGCCCTGGCCTCAGATGCGGACTCGCCCCTCGCGCGCCCGGTTCCGGGTGCCGAGCCCCGGAGCTGACAGCCCTTTTCAATCAACTTCGCGCAGACCCTCGCAAATGCACACAGGTCGTGCCTAGTATGACCATCATCCTCATCCAACTAGGGCAACGCCGTCGTTGCCATTGGAGGTTCCCTGATGAGACGCAAGTTGCTGGCCCTGTTCGGCGCATTGGCCGTCGGCTTCGGTCTACAAGTCCCAGCGTGGGCGCAGGACGTGGAGCTCGCCGTGGGCGAGCCGTCCGTGACCACCGAGGTCAATCCCAACAAGATCGATGTGCTCGGCATCTGGGCCCATCCCGATGATGACGCCGGTTTCACCACCCCCTGTGGCGTCTGGACTGACCGCTACGACGTCAAGTGCGGCGTCGTCATGCTCACGCGTGGTGAGGGCGGCTCGAACTCGGTCGGCGACGAGGCCGGCCCGGATCTCGGCCTGCGCCGCGAGAACGAGGACCGCACCTCCTTCTACCGCTCGGGCGTGTACGACATCTACAACATCGACGCAGTGGACTTCTGGTACAACACCAGCGCCGCCCTCACCGAGGACGTCTGGGGCTCCGAGCGCATCCAGCGCCAGGTGGTGCACATCATCCGCCAGACGCAGCCTGAGATCCTCATGGGCTTCGCGCCCAGCCCCGCAGGTCACGGACACCACCAGTACGCCGGCCGCGTGAACTGGGAGGCGGCCCAGATGGCCGCGGATCCCACCGCGTTCCCGGAGCAGCTCACCGGTCCTGACGCGGTGGAACCGTGGCAGGTCAAGGTGACCACCTCCGGCGGTGCCACGAACGGTACGGGTGGGGTGCTCGGACCCGAATGCAATGCGGGCTTCGTGCCTGCGGACAACAACCAGTTCACCGTCGTGGGGACGTGGACGGGCTACGAGTCCCCCTACGCGTGGCTCGAAGGCAATGTGCAGGAACAGGAGCCCGGCACGCTCATGACGTGGGCGCAGGTGGGCCGCGAGGGTAACCGTGGCCATCCCACCCAGGCCCGCACCAAGCACACCGGCATCTTCGAGCCGTTCTGTCAGCGCTACGGCATCTCCCGGTCGATCGTGCCGTTCCAGCCCAATGGCACCGCCGCGAACGCCCGCGACGACGCCCTCCTGTTCGGCAGTGTGATCGCGGATCCGGGCGGCATGCCGCTGGGGTCGACGTACACGATCGACGTGGGCGACTACTTCCAGGCGCCCGGCGTGCCGTTCGACGTGACCGTCACCGCGCAGTCGGGTGAGGGCACGATCGCCGCCGGCGACGTCACCCTCGGGCTGCCCGAAGGCTGGACCGTCACCGGTGACACGGAACTCGGCCCCATCAGCGCCGACGCCGAATCCAGCGTGACGCTCACAGTGACGCCGGCCGACGACGCCGCACTGGCCCGCTACAAGATCGAGGCCCGCTTCAGCAACGGTTCCGTGACCGCGTACAACGACACCCGCGTGCAGCTCGTCGGAGGCGTCGAGGGCCAGTTCGAGCGGTGGGGCAACTTCGCCTCCTACGAAGCGTGGGCCGACGAATTCTCCCGGGTGTCCGGCCGCTCCGCGGCCGAGCGCCAGATCGGCGCGGGCGAGTCGGTGACGATCCCCGTGATCGTCAGCAACCGCACCACCGTGCCCCAGAGCGGCAACGTCTCGGTCACCGTCCCGGCCGGGTTCACCGTCGACCAGGCCACCCAGCCCTACACGGCGCTGGCCGCCGGCGCCCAGACGACCGTCGACTTCGTCGTCACGCACACTGACCCGGCAGATCCGGGCGGACGGATCGCGGAGGTGCCGATCGTGACGACGGCCACCGCGCTCGGCTCGACCAGCACCGAGACGCTGCGGCTGTACGTGGTGCCCACCACGGTCATCCCGGAGGCTGAGGTGGCGCCCGTGGTGGACGGTGTCGCCGATGACTTCTACGGCGCCCCGCTCGACATCGGCCGCCGCTGGGAGGGGGCGGCGTGTGATCCCGACGGCACCGACTGTGGCGCGGGCAGCACCGTGAGGCTCGCCTGGCACGGTGACGCCCTCTACGCCCAGGCATTCGTGGTGGACAACATCGCCGGCGCCGCCGCCACGCCTGAGCGCTGCTTCGGCCACTGGCTGGTGGATTCGGTGGAGGTGCTCCTCGACCCGCTCGGCGGGTCGCGCGACACGTCGACGACGTTCAAGACCGGCATCATGCCGTTCACGGACGACGCCTCGGGTGCCGCGGGTCAGGGCCCCAACGGGCCGTGCTGGAGCCGCGACGCCGACAACCACCAGGGCTTCTCGTCCGGTCCGCTGGCCGCCACCGTTGAGGGCGGGCCCAACTCGCCCGGCCAGGAAGTGGCGGTCGACTTCGACCTCAACGAGGACGGCACCTACGTCGACGGCGGGTTCACCGTCGAGGTGAAGATCCCGCTGGAGAACCTGCCTGCGGCAGTGGTGACCAGCACCGCCCCCACGGGCGCCCAGGCGACCAACGTGGTGGACCCGGATTACCTGGGCCTCAACGTGACGCCGTACGACTCCGACGTGGCTACCTTCATCGGCAAGACGCGCACGGCGTGGTCGCCGTTCGGAAGCCAGCAGTCCGAGCCGTACCGCTGGGGCCACGCCTACCTTGAGGGCTACACGGCGCCTGAGGGTCGTTCGACCACTCCGGACACGCCGCAGATCCCTGATCAGGCGTTGCTCGGCGTCGAGTCGCCTCAGACCATCTACCAGTCCGCCGCCCGCGGCGTGACCATCGCGGGTCTGAACGCGAGCCGTGCGCTCACCGTGCAGGACGTCTCGTTCGACGACGACGGTGCCACCATCTCCGTGGCCAGCGCCAAGGCCGGCACGCTGCGTGCCTTCGCCTGGAACGGCAACCCCGCCGCCATCCCGGTCTGGGTGTCCAGCTGTGAGGGCGACGAGTGGGGCTTCTCCACCTGTGACCTCGCCACCGACACCGCGGCCGCGCCGTGGGGCGATGACATGGGTGGGCGTCTGCTCGGCTCCGTCGAGAAGGCCATCGGCACAGGTGCCTCCACCGTCCGTCTGGCGTTGGACGCAGCAGACCTGGAGACGCTGATGGGCGAGGACGGCACCATCCTGATCTCGTTCCAGGAGAGTGCCACCAGCGCGGTCAACGCCTGGGCCTACCCGGTAGTGCTGCGCGAGGTGGAGCCGACGAAGCCGCCGGTCACGCCGCCCGTCACGTCGCCCGGTAAGCCGGACTTCGTGCGCACCCCTCCCTACACGCTGCCGGGTTACCACGACCTCAACGGCCGCAAGTGGGAGACCACATGTGAGCTGTACTCGCAGACCGAGCGTTGCTGGACCTACATCTGGGCCACGACGATCAAGGTGGAGGACGGCAAGTTCGTGCGCACCACGGGCTGGGCGTTCAACAACCTCACCTACCTGCCGTACATGACCCGCGCCGACTGGGCGAAGAACCCGCTGGGGTTCACGGGGGCATGGACCGCGACCGACGGCCGCATGTGGCGCACCGAGTGCGACACGGCTGCCACCGGCCGGGGCGGCTGCCGCTCCTACGCGAAGGTGACGGTGTACCAGGCGCATGCGAAGCCCACCGGCGGGTACACGTTCACCCAGAGCAATGAGTGGGTGTTCAACAACATCGTGCTGTTCAAGGAGCGCGTCTGACCCCTGAGCGGTTGATGTGAAGCGGGGCGGGTGGCGGTTGCCACCCGCCCCTCCTCATTCGGACAGGGCCCGCCGGGCCGGCGTCTGCATCGCGTCCTGGACCCGGAGGGCGAGTGCCGGCTCCAGGTCACGGGCGTCGGCCCGCAACGCCCGGTTGAGCCGGACGACGGCGTGCTCAGCGTCGGTCTGACGACCCGCCCTGACGAGGGCCTCGATCTCCCGCACGGCGAGCGCATCATCTGAGGGCGAGCCGAGCCGACCCCGGGCGATGGCCCACATGGCGGTCTCGAGGTCTCCCTGGTTGAGCGAGCGGTCCGCGAGGACGCAGGCGGCGTCGACGATCGTCGCGATCATGTCCGCGCGCAGTTGCTGGGCCCATTGCCACTGGAACCCGAAGGTGCCGAGCGGCTCGCCGCGCACCAGGGTGAGGGCGTCCCGGAGGGCGTGGCTGCCCGCCATGTTCACGCCGCCGCTGAGCAGGGCGACGAACTGCTCCCAGTCTGACGTGACGCGTTCGTCGAGCGCGATCCTGCCGGTGTACGCGTCCGGCAGGTAGGGCTGGCCGGACGGGTCTGCCCCCAGCCAGGTGCGCAGGCGGCTCATGTTCGAGCGGCGGGTGGCATCCGCCACCTGGAGGTCGCGCAGCATCCGGGTGGGCGTGGCACCGGGGTTCTGCAGCAGCCAGGCGCAGTACTCCATGCATTGCCCCAGCGCGCGGGTGGGTGCGGTACCGGTGGTCCCGCCCAGTTCCACCGGCCCGAGGAGGGAGAGCACGGGATGGGGCGGCGAGCTGAGCATGGTGGTCATGGGTCGCTCCTCGGGGCGGTCCAGCCGGGGGAGGGGGAGAACGTTGGGAGGGAGGTCGTCGTCGCCCCTCCACCAGGGCGCGGGCTCCGTGTCGAGCCGGCCGGTGGTGGCGAACAGCTCGACGAGCGCCCGGCGGGCGGGAGCGGTGACGAGCTGAGGGGTGAAGCCACGGCCCCGGAACAGGCCCTGCTGCGGGCTGACGAGCACCCGGGAGAACGGGAGCGGGGATGGCCCCGCCGTCGGCGCCACCACTGAGACGCCCACCTCGCCCAGCGCGAGGGCATCGCCCACCGCGTCGAGGTGGGCAGGCTCTAGGCGCTCCAGGAAGACGACGACGGTGGGCGCGAAGGCATCGCGTAGGTTGTCGTCTGCGCGCATGGCAGCCAGCGTGCCTTGGCGCATCGCGAGTCGGCGCTCGGAACAAAGACGTGCCAACCGGTGCAGCCCCGCGGGGATGCCGCTCTCACCGCTGACGCGGGGGTCGTCGAGGGCCCGCACCCAGTCGTCACCGCCCACCACGACCAGCGACACGCTGCTGGCCGACGGGTTGCAGGACAGTTCCGTCACGACTGCGCCCAGTGCAGGCACGGCCCCGTCGCCGTCGAAGAGGACGGCCCGCTCGGCCTCGAGGTTCACCTGGACGGCTTCCTCACCGTCCCAACCGAGCACCACGGCGGTGGGCCCGGAATCAGGGGCCGCGACGTCCGTCGTCTCAGATCTGTGCGCCAACGCCGTCCAGAACTGCGAGACCTGCCGGGGCACGGGGATCAGGCGACGGCCCAGCGCCCGGGCGAGCACCTGCGCCCGACGCCGCGTTGCCACGCCCAGCAGCACGGAACTGGCCAACGCCGCGCCCACGGGTTCGAGCATCCCCGAGAAGTCCTCGGCTGATCCGGTGTCCTGATCGTCGGCGTCCGCAGCTGCGTCTGTCTCTGTGGCCTCCTGGCCAGCCGCGGCAGCGGGATCCTGAGGGTGCTCCGGTTGCGCCGCGTCGATGGGGTACCCCCGGCCGAAGGCTTCAGCAACCGCCTCCTCGGGGGACCCCGGTGGGGACGCGGTGGGCGACTCGGCCTGCTCGACGGTGGGGGGAGTCGTCGGCTCGGCGACTGCCTCGGGGGCCGGTTCTGCGACGGGAGCGACGGCGCCTGCAGCGCCCTCAGGTAGGCGGAGTTCCCACCCCACCTCGATCAGGTCCGGGTCTGCCACCGTGTCTGCGTTGGCCCGGTGCAGCTCGGGCCAGCGGCTGGGATCTCCCAGTTCGGCGCCCGCGATGTGCCAGAGGGTGTCGCCCTCCTGAACCAGCACGGTGTGCGCAGGCTTCGCGGCGTCGTCGGGCAGCGTGAGGATGTCGCCCGGGTGGAGACGCGAGACATCCGAGACGCCCTCGTTCAGCGCCACGATCTCCCGCCAGCGCTCTCCCGAACCCAGTTCGAGCTCTGCGATGGCCCAGAGTTCGTCACCTGGCTGCACCGTATAGCTACGCCCGGCTGGGGCGGTCGACGAGGCGGCGGGCGCCGTCGCGTCCATCCCCGCGGCGGCAGGAGCGCGTGGTGGCTCCGCGACAAGTGGGGTGGTGCCACCGTCCGCCATGGCCAGGGTGGGGGAGGCGACCGCCGCCATCACGAGGGCGCCCACGGCCGGACGCAGCCAGCCGGTGCCCGGCAGCGTCACGCGGATCCGCTGCCTGCTGAGCACCGCGATCAGTTCCAGCAGCACCGTGAGCGCCACGACCGCCCACGCGGCCCAGGCCACGACGCTGAAGAGCCCGAGGATGAGCCGGGAATCTGCCCCCAGGGTGAGGGCCGCGACCCAGTCGACCCCCAGCAGGTGCGTGGCGTCGGTGAACCGGTACAGGAACCACGGCACGCCGACGAGCAGCGCGCCCAGGGCGAGGATCGCCGAGCCCGCCGAGGCCAGTCGGATGCCGAGAGTCCTCACGTCAGCCCGGCAGGTTGTCGGTCACGTAGGCGGTGATGACCGTGATGATGATGACGGCGATGCCGGCCGCTCCCGCGAGCAGGATGGCGTTCTCGGTGCTCTGGCTGAGGCCACGCTCGTCGCGACGCGGGGCCGGAACGAGGGCGCGGACGATGAGTTCTACGGTCTGGTGGATTGCTGACATGGTTCCTCCTCAAAGGACACTCTGGTTGATCGGGAGCTCGGTACACCTGTTATCCACAGGTCTGGCAGGAAAGTCGGAAAAGTTGTCCACAGGGGGAGGAAAGGCTTGACATCAACCCCCGATCAGGGTGAGGAGCGCCGGGGCGACCAGGGCGACGCCGAGCAGGAGCGCGGGGATGGTCATCCAGAGGGTCATCGCCTCGCTGGCCTCCTGCGCCTTCGCCTTCTGCTGGCTGAGGTGCGCGTCGCGAAGTTCGCGCACGCGGGCGCGGAGGGCGTCGGCGACACCGGCGCCCTGCTCCTCGAGTTGCATGACGTCGCTGAAGTCGGCCAGTTCCGGAATGCCCCACTCCGCCGCGATGCGCCGAAGCTCCGGCCACGGTTGCACCTGCTCCATCCGCGCCCGCTCGAGCCCGGCGGAGATCCGCCTGAACAGCGCGGCGTCGGAGATGGCGGCCGCGTTCGCCGCAGCCTGCGCGGCCGAGGCATTGGCGAGGCGTTCCAGCACCGCCAGGTCGAAGAACGTGTGGATCCCGTCGACCGCTGAGCGCTTCTGCTCCTCGGAGCCGGAGCGCAGCCGGAGATCCGCGATGAAGGAGCCGGCGGTCGCTCCGGCCAGCGCCACCAGGAAAGGAGTGAGGCCTACCGGGCGCCCCATCGCGAACTGCAGCCCGCCCCAGAGGGCGGGGAGGAAGAATCCAGTGACCGTCCAGACGAGCTTCTCCACGAAGAAGTCGCCGACGGTGCGGTCCTGCATGAGCAGCAGCCGCTGCTGCCGGGCAGTGAGGGGCAGCCGGAGCCGGCGGTGGAGGCGCTCACCCCAGTTGTCGAGTCCGGCGGAGCCGGCTGTTTCGGGCGAGGTGTGCCGCCTGTCGAGCAGCGCCAGCGCGTCGTCCAGCCGGACGGGGGCAGCGAGCGCCCCTCGGACCACCAGCAACGCCCCGAGACCTGGCACCATGCCGAAGGCGATGGCCAGTCCCATTATCACGTCTGGCTCCTCAGGAAGCGCGGCGCCATGGGCGGCACGGTCTGGCGCCGCAGCACCACGAGGCAGCCCAGATAGGCGCAGGCCAGGGTGACGGCGAGCAACTGCCCCAGCGGGGAGCGGTAGGGCGCGAAGAACTCGCCGTTGAAGAGCAGCGCCGCGCCCAGTACGGCCAGGGTGATGTAGGTCACCTGCCGGACCACCGCCCTCGGTTTCGCACGCTCGGCCGCCACTTCGCGCAGCGCGCGGAGCCGGTCTTGGCTGGTGTCCGAGAGTGCGGCGAGGGTGGCACGGGCACCGGCCCCGCCGCGGCCTGCGGCGATCACCAGGGCGGCGACCACCGCGTCGGCATCCGCTGAGCGGAGCTCGTCGGCGAGGGCGAAGAGCGCGTCACGCATCGTCCAGCGCTGATCGAGGCGCACGCACAGGCGGACGACCGGTCCGGCCAAAACCGGCGGCACCTGTTGCCTGGTGGCGAAGATGGCATCGCGGATGGACTTGCCCGAGGAGAGCGCGGTGGCGAGCAGCCTGACCCACCTGTCCAGAGCTGCGATCACCTCGATCTCCCGGTTGGGTGGCGCCATGAGGAGCAGCGGCACGATGATCGCCGCACCGGGCACCAGCAGCAGGGCGGGCAACCATCCGGTGATGACGGTCGCCAGCACGCCGGCGCCGAGGGCGCCCCCGAACCACGCTCTGCGTCGGGGTGTGAGGCTTGTCCACCACCGCCTGAGGGTTGTCCACAGGCCTGTGGATGAACTTGTGGACAGAGGGTGGTGGGTGCGGCGCAGGCCGGCCACCAGCACCGTGAAGCCCAACCCGACCGCGCACCCCAGGGCTGCGGCCACCATCACCCCCATAACGACGCCCCGTCGAACTCCGCGAGCTCCGCGGACATGGCGGCCTCCGGCTGGAACCACTCCTGCTGGGAGGCGGTTGCGGCCCGGTAGACGAGGTGCGTCGCGGGTCGGCCGGCCTCGACGGATCCGGTGAGTTGGCGCACCTCGGAGACGAAGCGGCGACGCTGACCGCCGCGCCACGTGTCGTCGGTGAGTTGCACGTGCACGAGGAAGTCGATGTGGTGCGCGATCTGGTTCATGGCGTCCTCGATGCTGAGCACGCGTCCCTGCGCTACCCGCGCGGCCAGACGGTCGATGGTGGAGGTGGCCGAGTGGGAGTGCGTCGTGCTGAGCACTCCCGCGCCCGATTGAAGGGCCTCGAACATGGCGCCCGCCTCCGCGCCACGCACCTCTCCGACGACCAGACGGGTCAGGTTCTGCCGCAGCGCCTCGGGGATGAGGTCTGCGACGGTGTAGTCGCCGACCCCGACGCCGCCGGAGGTCTCGCCCATCCCCACCCTGGCCTGCAGGGCCAGGACGTTGCGCCGGTTGTGCAGCAGGTGGGTCAGGAGCTCGTAGTCCGTCTCGAGGGTGCCGAATCGTTCGTTGGGGTGGATGGCGGCGATCAATGCCCGCAGCAGGGTGGTCTTGCCCGCCCCCTGGTCGCCTGAGATCACCACGGACTTCCTGGCGAGCACCGCCGACTGCAGCAGCCTGGCGACGTGCGGCGGCAACATGCCGGTTTCGGCCAGGTCTGACAGCGTCACGTCGGTGAGCCGGTGCTGACGGATGACGACGCTCGGCCGGTACGACAGGCCGAAGCCGATCGCGTGCAACCGGAAGCGGCTCCCGAGGGCGAGGGTCATCGTCGGATGGAGGTCGTCGAAGGGGCGCGGCGGCGAGGCGGTCTCCCCCAGGAAGCGGATCGCGTCGACGAGCTCCTCGTCGGAATCCGCGACGGCGGGGTGGGCCACCCGCCTGCCGTCGCCGTACTGGATCATCACCGAGTCGCAGCCGTGGATCTCGATGTTCTCGGCGTCCGGGATCTCGAAGAGCGGTTGGAGCCGCCCGTACCCGAAGATGGCGCTCTCCACGGCGTCGGCGTAGCGCGTCTCGAGTTCCATGGGCCACAGCGCCTCGCCGGAGTCGCCGAGTGCCTGGGCGTGAGCGTGGACCACGCGCCGGATGACGGAGCGGCCCTGGACGCGCCTGTCGGCCTCAGGCATGGGCTGGCCGTGGCCGGTGAGCCATTCCGAACCGGCGAGGGAAATCGCCTCGGCCGCCTCCCGTCGGAGTGTCACCACCAGCTGCCAGTCCACGGTCGACGGCGGCCCAGGCATGCGCGGCGGCGTGGCGGGCGAGCTGGCAGCCCGCGCGGCACGCGTCGGCAGCATGGGCCCGGCCGGGGAGGCGCCGAGCCGGCCGAGCGCTCCCGACAACGGTGGGAGTTCGTGCACGCTCATCTGATTCCTCCGCTCACCAGCGTCGCTGCCTGCCGCGCCCGGCTGAGTCGCTCTGAGACTGCCTTCGCGTCCGCCCTCAACCGGCCCATGAACGATCCTTCGAAGAACCGGCGCGGCTCGCGCTCGCCATCACTGAGGACGTCGGCGGACTTCTGCTCCCACGGCACCTCGGCCCAGACCGGCACGGCGAACTGGGCCGCGATCTCCGAGGCCGAGTACGGCCGCCCGCCGCCCACCACCACCAGCCCCACGGCGGGCTGCCGTGAAAGCGCCGCCACCTGATCATTCAGCGTGGGCAGGTGGATCCGCGCTCCCGCCAAGGAGCGAAGTGACGAACGGACGGTCACTAGCACCACGTCTGCGGCGCTGAGGAGACCCAGCGGCAGGCCGCTCGTCGAGAGGCGACCCGCGTCGATCAGCACGTCGACGCCCTGACCGTCGAGCGACTCGAGTGCCTCGCCGAGGACCGGCCACACGTGCTCGAAGAGCCGGGACGCGCCAGGGGACGTGAACCCGGGGAGGAACCGCCGCTGCACGTCGCCGCCGTCGACGAGGGGGAGGGTCTGGCGCCACAGCTCTGGGGCCAACGGGCTGCCCTCCCGGTTGAGGTGCGCGAGGCTCATGAGGCCCCGACCCCCGTGGTCCATGCCCCGCAGGTAACCGGCCTGCACCGACTGACCGGGCTCGCGGTCGCAGTCTGCCAGGAGCACGTGGCGCGGCCAGGTGAGCGCGAAGCCGAGCGACGTCGTCGTCACGCCGGGGGCGCCCGTGGCGGAGGTGAGGAGGATGACCGCCATCAGCCCTCCGTCGTCACGACGAGGGCCACCTGATCCGCTGCCGACAGCCTGGCGACGGTGTCGGCCTCCCCGTCTGCCACCTGGACGTCGAGTGCGTAGCTGGCGCCGTCGTCGAGCAGTTGCGGACGGGTGGCCACCAGAGCATCGACGGCGGTGTCGGCGCCGTCGAGCAGCCCGACCAGGCGCACCGTGGTGCCGGGCGGCAGGTCGCTGGCCGGCAGCTTGCCGAGCGCCAACCGCAGGCCCACGAGGGTCTGTCCTGCGGGGAGTGGTTCCTCGCCCACATGGCGACGCAGGGGGAAGGACCCCTGAGGCAGATCTGTGCGCGCGACCTGCCCGACGAGGGACTCCAGCGATTCGGCACCCTCCGCCGCGACTGCCAGCGAACCGGGCACTTCGAGCACCATGAGGTCGTCGCGGTCCACCACGTCGCCCCTGGCCACGTCGACCGCCATGGCCACGACGGCCCGTTGGTCCGCGTTCATCGTGTAGAGCAGCGCGGCGCCTATGCCACCCAGCGTCACGAGCAGCACGCCCAGCGCGATGAGCTTCGGGCTGCGCCGGGCTCGGAGTTGGACCGCCTCGGGCCGCGGCGCCGAGGGCGGTGTCAGGTCTGGTTTCGTCGGTCTGTCCGTGTTGAGCATTGGCCCCCTCCTGCGAACGCGAATCTAGGCCGCGAAGGGGTCACTTCCTGCACTCAGCGCGAGGGCTGTGGATAACTCGGGCGGGCATCGGCAATCAGCCGCCGTGAGTGATAGCAACCGGTAGCATTGGCCCGGCTTGATTTCCTGAGAATTCTAAGGAACTCTTGTCCTGTCGGAATCGACGAAGATCATCGGGAGACAACACGTGCGCAAACTGATCGCCTCGCTCGCAGCGCTGGCTGCTGTAGCGGTTGGCTCGATCGCCGCCACCACCGCGGATGCGCTCCCGATCGCCCCTGAGCCGGTCGTACCGGTCACCGGCATCCCCAGCCCCTGCGCCTCCACCTTCCCGTTCCCCGACGGCGCGTCCATCGAGGACATCCAGGCGCAGCTCGCCGCCAACTTCGGCTTCAAGCTGGCCGGCTCGCAGTGGACGGAGGCGCGCCGCCCGTCGATCAAGATCCTCTGGGAGACGCTCGACGCCATGGAGTGCACCTCCTACCGCAAAGACCTGCAGAGCAAGGTCACGGGCACCGTCGGCATCAACACCACCAACATCCGCGGCTACGCGTGGGGCGACTGGAGCCTCACCAGGAGCGGCTACGTCTCCCTGGATTTCGCCAAGTTCCAGCGCGCGCTGGATTCCGGTGACGAGGGACGCCTGACCCGCCTCGTCGCCCACGAGTTGGCCCACGTGCTCAACTCGGACCGCTACTCGGAGCCGGCCTACTGGACCGATTTCAAGAAGCTGTACGCCAAGGAAGGCCGCTTCTCGGAGTACGCCGGCAGCAAGGTCACCGAGGTCTGGGCAGACGTCATCGGCTACTACGTGGGCCGCTGCGCGCTCGACAACCCGTACGACACGGGCGAACACGACGCGTACTACGCCTACGCCAAGGACGTCATCTTCGGCGGCAAGGAATTCGGCCCGCCGCCGGGCGAGCCCATGAACTGCACCGTCCCGGACGCCAGCGCCGAGGCGCCCATGCCCGGGCCGGAGTCCGACGCCGAATGGCTCATCGGTTTGGGCGGCGAGTAACCTCGGGTTCATGCCTGAGGTCATCGCCTACGCCATCGACTCGCCCACCGGCCGGTACGAAAAGACCACCATCACCCGCCGGGAACCCGGCCCCACAGAGGTCTACTTCGAGATCGCCTACGCGGGCATCTGTCACTCCGACATCCACACCGCGCGCTCCGAATGGGGCGACACCATCTACCCGCTCGTCGCGGGTCACGAGATCGCAGGCGTGGTCACGAAGGTGGGCTCAGAGGTCACCAAGTTCGCCGTCGGAGACCGCGTCGGCGTGGGCTGCTTCGTGGACTCCTGCGGCGAATGCGAGATGTGCAGGGACGGCGAGGAGCAGTTCTGCACCGCGCCCGCCGGCCAGCGCACCGTCGGCACCTACAACGACCGCGGCCGCGACGGCGAACCCACCGCCGGCGGCTACTCGCAGGGCATCACCGTCGAGCAGGACTACCTCATGCGCGTGCCGGACGAGATGTCGCTCGAGCACGCGGCGCCGCTCATGTGCGCCGGCATCACCACCTACAGCCCGCTGAAGCACTGGGGCGCCGGCCCGGGCAAGCGGGTCGCCGTCATCGGCATGGGCGGGCTCGGCCACGTCGCCGTGCAGTTCGCCGCCAAGATGGGCGCAGACGTCACCGTGTTCGGGCGCACGCTCGCCAAGCGCGACGACGGGCTGAAGCTCGGCGCGTCGGATTATGTCTCCACCCAGGACCGCGACGCCATGAAGAAGATGCGCGCCTCCTTCGACATCGTGCTGTCGACCATCTCAGACGGCGTGGACCTCAACGTCCTCGTCGGCCTCACCAGGCCCCACGGTGTCGTCGTCAACGTCGGCCTCCCGTCGGACGGCAATGCCACCGTCGGCCTGGGCCGCCTCATCAGCGGCAACCGCGTCATCGCCGGCTCCAACATCGGCGGCATCCGCGAGACCCAGGAGATGCTCGACTTCTGCGCCGACTACGACGTCCGGCCCATCATCGAGGTGATCCCGGCCAACCAGATCAACGAGGCCTACGACAACGTGGTGGCCTCGAAGGTGCGCTACCGCTACGTGATCGACGCCTCGACGCTGGCAGACTGACCCGACACCCCCACCCGTGCTGCCGCCCGAGCGGCGTCACGAGCGGGGCGTCGACTCCTCCAACACCAGGCGGAGTTGCTCCAGCGCCCAGTCGATCTCCGTCTCGCCTATCACCAGCGGCGGCGCGATGCGGATGGTCTGCCCGTGCGTGTCCTTGACGAGGACGCCGCGCGCCATCAGCTTCTCGCTGATCTCGCGCCCGGTCCCGAGCGGGGGAGCAATGTCGACGCCCGCCCATAGGCCCGCCACGCGAATGGCCGTGACACCGTGCCCGAGCAGCCTCCCGAGCCCCAGGGCGAGATGCTCGCCGAGCCTGCGCGCACGCTCCTGGAACTCGCCGGTCTCCAGCATCTCCACCACGCGCAACCCCACCGCCGCCGCCAGCGGGTTGCCGCCGAAGGTGGAGCCGTGTTCCCCTGGCCGCAGCACGCCGAGCACCGCGCGGTCCCCGACGACGGCGGAGACGGGCAGGATGCCTCCACCGAGCGCCTTGCCCAGCAGGTAGAGATCGGGCGCGACGCCCTCCCGGTCGCAGGCGAAGGTCTCGCCGACGCGGCCCAGACCCGCCTGGATCTCGTCGGCGATGAACAGCACGTTGCGCTCGTCGCAGAGCTCGCGGACCCGCCGCAGGTAGCCCCGGGGCGGGATGATCACGCCCGCCTCACCCTGGATCGGCTCGATGAGCACCGCCGCGGTCTCCTCCGTGATGGCGGCGGCGATGGCGTCGGCGTCCCCGTAGGGCACCTCGTCGAAACCGGGCGTGAACGGGCCGAAGTCGTTGTGCGCCACCGGGTCGTCGCTGAAGCTGATGATGGTGGTGGTGCGGCCGTGGAAGTTGCCCGCGGCCACGATGATGCGCGCCTTGTCCGCGGGGATGCCCTTGACGCGGTAACCCCAGGCGCGGGCCACCTTGATGCCGGTCTCGACGGCCTCGGCGCCGGTGTTCATGGGCAGCACCATGTCCTTGCCGCAGAGCCTCGCGAGCGCCTCGGCGAACGGCTCGAGGCGGTCGGTCATGAAGGCGCGGCTGGTGAGCGTGACCCGCTCGAGCTGGCGGGTGGCGGCGTCGACGAGCGCCGGATGGAGGTGGCCGAAGTTCACCGCTGAGTAGGCGGCGAGGAGGTCGAGGTAGCGCTTCCCGTCCACGTCGGTGACCCAGACGCCCTCGGCGGACGCGATGGTCACCGGCAGCGGGTGGTAGTTGTGCGCGACGTGCGCCTCCGCGCCTCCGGGACGTGGGCCCGCCGTCGCCACCTGGCTGCCGCGCAGTTCCAGGGTGCAGCACTTGATGCCGCCGCCCCCGAGCAGCAGCTCGGACAGGTCGAGCGGGATGGGGTTGTAGCCGCGTGCGCGCAGCTGCTTCGCGAAGTCCTCGGCCCCGGGCGCGATGACGACGTTGTAGCCGTCGCTCACGCAGTTCAGCCCGAACACGGCGCCGTCCTCGTCCGACACGCGGATGGCGTCGGGGTAGCGGTCCTCGAGGATGGCGCGGCTGGCCGCGTCGAAGGCCCCGGGCAGGTACGCGATGGTGGCCCTGGCCGGCGCGCCGTGCTCCGTGCCCTGGACGGGGTCGAGCACGGCGATGGCGGTGTCCAGATGGTAGTAGCGCGCGTCGATGAGGTTCAGCGAGACCACGTCGCGGCCGAAGATGGCCGCCACCTCGCGGTGGCTGTCGTCCGTGGAGCGGAACCCGGTGCCGGCCAGGATGGTGTTGCCGACGAGGAGGAAATCTCCCTCGCCCTCGTTGACCTCCGCCGGCTCCACGGTGTCGAAGCCGTGGGTGCGGAACCACTCGGCGAACGCCGGGGCCTCCCCGGCCCGCTCCTCGAAGAGGCACTTCGGCAGGTAGGCACGGCCGTCGATGAGGAAACCGCCGTTGGCCGTGTAGACCATGTCGGGATAGCCGGGGACCGGTTCGATCAGCTCTACCTCGTGGCCCAGGCTCAGATACAGGTCGTGCAGCTTCTGCCACTGCTCGATGGCGCGGGCCGTGTCGGTGGGCCTGCCCGGCTCCATCCAGGGATTGATCGCGTAGGTGACCGTGAAATGCTCCGGCCGGCACATCAGGTAGCGACGATGGTGCGCGGTGCGTCGCTCGATGGCGCGGATGGGGGTGGGGGCAGGGGCTGGGGCCGTTTCCGTCGTGGACATGATGCTCCTCGGGAATAGACGAGGCGGACGCTGTCCCAGGGCCCGGCGGAACTTCCACCCGCCGCCCATCAGGGCGGGCGGGGAAGATGCGACACGGGCACGCCAATTTCATTCTGGCATCCGTCCCTGCGGTTTACCAGCCCTTCTCCGGCGTCGCGGTGAGCCGGCCGCGACCTCGTAGGCTGGGGCCCATGAGCCGCTTCACGGTCACGCTGCACGCCGATTGTCCGCCTCCCGAGGCGCTCAGCCGTGTGCTCGATCTCCGTGCCCACAGCAGGCACATCCCCTTCACCACCTTGACCCCCGCGCCCTCGTTCGCCGAGCTGGAGACCGGTGTGCGGTTCGTCGCCCGCACCGCGATCGGGCCGTTCGGCTTCGACGACCCCATGGTCGTCGAACACCTCGACGCGGGTCCCGGCCGCTGCTCGGCCCGGCTGCGCAAGCAGGGGCGCGCCATCCGTGGGCTGATCCGGGTGGAGTGCCTGCCCGACGACGGCGGGGCCACCGTCATCTGGCGGCAGGCGGTGCACCTGCCGTGGTGGCCACGCAGGCTCCACTGGCTCGCCGTGCCGGTGCTGCGGGCCGGCTACCGCCGGGTCCTCCAGCGGTTGCTTTCCGAATCACCGGCTCCATAACAGACACGAGTAGGGTTCGTTTTGTGAGTACAAGCGGGTACGGCCGGGCGGCCTGGGTGGTGTGGGGCGTTGCCCTCCTCGCCTACGCGGTCGCCGTCATGCACCGCACCTCGCTCGGCGTGGCCGGGCTCGAGGCCGCCCAGCATTTCGGCACCACACCGGGCATCATCTCTACCTTCGTGGTGCTGCAGCTCGCGGTCTACGCGCTGGCCCAGGTACCCGTCGGGCTGCTGCTCGACCGGTACGGATCCCGCCTCGTGCTGACCGGCGGCATCCTGGTGATCGTCGGGGGCCAGATGGTGCTCGCGCTGGCCACCGAGCTGCCCCTGGCCTATGTCGCCCGGATCCTGCTGGGCGTCGGTGACGCCTGCATCTTCAACGGCATCCTCAAGCTCCTGCCACGCTGGTTCGAACCGCGCCGGATTCCGGTGCTCACCCAGATCACCGGCATGTTCGCCGGCTTCGGCCAGATCGCGTCGGTGGTCATCGTGCTGCCGATGATCCAGCTCCTCGGTTGGCGGCTGGGGCTCCTCATCGTGGCCGGCGCCAGCGCGCTGGCGGTGCTGGCGGTGATCGGGTGGGTGCGCAACGCTCCGCCGGGGGAGGACGCGGGCATCGTTGTCGACCCGCTGCGCGAGATCCCGGGGCGGATCGTCGACGTGACGCGGCATCCGGCGACGCAGCTCGGGTTCTGGGTGCACTTCACCTCCGGCTTCTCGATGAACGCCTTCCTCTTCATGTGGGGCATGCCGTACCTGATCGTCGCCCAAGGACTGTCGCAGCTCCAGGCGTCTGGGCTGTTCACGGTGCTGTCCGTCGCGGCGATGTTCGCGGGGCCTGTCATCGGCGCCCTCACCGCCCGGCATCCGCTGCGCCGCAGCACGCTGGCGCTCATCGTGGTGTGCTCGTTGATCGTGGTGTGGGCCGCGGTGCTGCTCTGGCCGGGGCGCGCCCCGGGGGCCCTGCTGTTCCTGCTGGTGCTGGTCCTCGCGGTGGGCGGGCCGGGCACCGGCATCGGCTTCGACTTCCCCCGCACGTCGTTGCCGACGACGCGGCTAGGGGCGGCCAACGGCATCGTCATCACCGGAGCGTTCACCGGCGGCACCCTGCTCATCCTGCTGATGGGCGTGTTCCTCGACTGGATCGCGGGCGGCAACGCCTACACGCCGGAGCACCTGCGCCTGGCGTGGGCGCTGCAGGCGCCGTTCTTCATCATCGGCATCGGCGGGATTCTGCTCAGCCGCCGGAAGCTCCGCACGCTGATGGAATCCCAGGGCGTCGTCGTGCCGACATGGCGTGAGGTGCTCGAGAGGCTGCGTCGCCGCCGGAGCTTGGGCAACTGACCCGCCACGGGGTCCGTCAGAAAAGACCCTCCGGCTGGGGCGGCGGGGCGTGCGACGGATCCACGTCGTTGAACAGCTTCGAGACGGAGCGACCGTTGTGGATCCGGTCGATGGCGCTGGCGAACAACTGGGCGACACTCAGGCACGTGAGGCCCGGGAAGTTCTCCGGTGCCGGCACCGTGTTGGTCGACACGATCTCCTTGATGGCATCCACGGCCAGCAGCTTCTCCACCGCGTTGCCCGTGAACAGCCCGTGCGTGCAGGCGACACTCACCTCCGCAGCGCCGAAGGCCTGCAGGGCGCGCACGATCTCCACGATCGAGCCGCCGGTGGCGATCTCGTCGTCGAGCACGATGGCGCGCTTGCCCCGGACGTCGCCGACGATGGCGTCGATGACCACCTGGTCGTCGGCCAGCCGCTGCTTCGAGCCCGCGGCGACGGGGAGATTGAGCAGCCGCGACAGGAGCGTGGCCTGCTTGGCGTTGCCCAGGTCCGGGGAGACGACGACGCAGTCAGTGAGATCCCGCTCGCGGTAGTGGTCGGCGATGACGCCCAACGCGGTGAGGTGGTCCACCGGCACCGAGAAGAAGCCGTGCACCTGCGGAGCGTGCAGGGCCATGGTCAGCACGCGGTCGACGCCCGCCGTCGCGAGCATGTCCGCCACCAGCTTGCCGCCGATGGAGATGCGCGAGGCGTCCTTCTTGTCGGACCGGGCGTAGGCGTAGTGGGGGATGACGGCGGTGATCTGACCGGCCGACGCGCCGCGGGCGGCGTCGATCATCAGGAGCAGCTCCATCAGGTGCTCCTGGGTGGGAGGCACGAGCGGCTGCACGATGTAGACGTCGCGTTGGCGGCAGTTTTCCAGCAACTGGGCCTGGAGGCAGTCGTTGCTGAAGCGGGAGATCTTGACGCCGGAGCGCCTCATCCCCAGGTGGTCACAGATCTCGTCGGCCAGCTCATGATGCGCCGACCCGGAGAACACGACGATGCCCTTCACCGGCCGCCCCTATCTTGTTGGACTGGCCTCAGCCTAGCGAGCCGCGCAGGATCCATGGCCAGCGGTTCACCGACCGGCCGGCGACAGCCATGTTTCCTGCTGTTCACCCGGCGTTCAGCCAGGACGTGCGCGCCGTTCAGGTCGGGGGCATAGCTTTCCACGGCGGTGGCCAGATGGCCGCCCCTGAAGAAAAGGAACGCTCATGCGTGCAATCCGTACCGCCGCTTTCGTCGGCCTGGCCGCGTTGGTGACGCTCACCGCCTGCGGCGCCGACACCACCCCGGCCGACGGCGAGAACGCCGCCGCCGCTGACGCCACGGCTGCCGGCGACGCCTGCGCCCCCGTCGACATCGAGGCCAAGGCCGCCGAGATCGACGCCGCCACCGCCACCTCCGCCGCCGACTTCGGTGGCCTCGACGGCCTCATCGCCGCCGCGAAGGCCGAGGGTCAGCTCAACACCATCGCCCTCCCGCACGACTGGGCCAACTACGGCCGCATCATCGACTGCTTCAAGAACACCTACGGCATCACCATCAACGAGCAGGCCCCCGACGCCTCCTCGAAGGAAGAGATCGCCGCCGCCGAGGCCAACAAGGGCACCGACAAGGCCCCGGACGTGTTCGACCTGGGCACCAACGTCGCCCTCTCGTCCACCGACCACTTCGCGCCCTACAAGGTGGAGAAGTTCGACGACATCCCCGCAGACCAGAAGGAGGAGACCGGCCTCTGGGTCTCCGACTACACCGGCGTCATGGTGGTGGGCTACAACAAGACCCTCTTCGGCGAGATCACCTCGCTCGACGAACTGACCGACGAGAAGTTCGCTGGCACCGTCGCCCTCAACGGCAAGCCCGCCGAGGCCGGCGCGGCCTTCAACGGCTTCCTGTTGGCGAACCTCGCCAACGGCGGCTCCATGGAGGACACCCAGCCCGGCATGGACTACTTCATCAAGCTCAACGAGGCAAAGACCCTCAACCTCACCGACGTGACCCCAGGCACCATCGAATCCGGTGAGCACGGCGTCGTCTTCGACTGGTCCTACAACATGGTGCCCGTCACCGAGAAGCTTGAGGCGCAGGGCGTCGAGTGGGCCACCTTCCTCCCGGAGGACATCACGCTGGGGTCCTACTACAAGCAGGCCATCAACGTCGACGCCCCCAACCCGGCCGCGGCGCGCCTGTGGCAGGAGTTCCTGTTCTCGGCCCCCGCGCAGAACCTCTGGGCCGAGGGCGGCGCCGTGCCGGTGCTGAACGTCCTCTTCGCCGACGAGTTCTCCGACGAGGCCAAGGCAGCGGCACCGCAGGTGGAGAGCCTCGTGTCGCCCACCTCCGAGCAGTCCGACGCCATCACCGCGTTCCTGCAGGAGAACTGGGACAAGACGATCTCCTGATGTTCCAGACGGCAGCGGGCGTGACAGCCCCCAGATCACGCGTCGCGCGGCAGGTCCGCGACGCGGCGGTGACCCTCCCCTTCTTCGGCTATCTCGTGATCTTCCTGTTCCTGCCCACGATCATCGTGATCATCGGCGCGTTCCGGAACCGGGCCGGGGAGTTCACCCTCGACGGCGTGGCCAAGCTGTTCACGCCCGCTACCGTCCAGATCTTCACCACCACCGCCTGGCTGGCGTTCGCGTCGGCCCTCATCGGGGCGGTCGTCGGCGGGGTCGCGGCCTATGCGCTGGCGACCGTGCCCACGACGTCGCCGCTGCACCGCGTCTACACCGCCGTCTCGTCGGTGCTGGCGCAGTTCGGCGGCGTCATGCTCGCATTCGCCTTCATCTCCGTGCTGGGCAAGAACGGCAACTTCACGCGGCTCATGGCGGGCTCGTTCGGGGTGACGCTCCCCGGCGACTTCCTCACCTCCATCCCGGGCCTCATCGTCGTGTACTGCTACTTCCAGATCCCGCTGATGATCATCGTGTTCCTGCCTGCTGTCGCCGGCCTGCGCCAGGAGTGGCGCGACGCCACCGAGAACCTGGGCGGCTCCGGCTGGACCTTCTGGACGCGCGTGGCGGGGCCCATCCTCGCGCCCAGCTTCCTCGGCAGTTTCCTGCTGCTGTTCGCCAACGCGTTCTCGGCCTACGCGACGGCAGCGGCGCTGATCTCGCAGAAGACGATCATCGTGCCGATGGCGATCGAGGGGGCCATCCGCAACGAGAACAACACCGACATGGATTCCTACGCCCAGGCGCTCGCCGCCGGCATGATCGTGGTGATCGCCGTGGTGATGGGCCTCTACGCCCTCCTGCAGAAGCGCACCGCGCGGTGGACCCGATGAGCCGGGCCGCCACGTCGGCGCGCAGGCGGGCCGTCTTCCGCTGGGTGGTCCTCGGTCTCGTCGGCCTGTTCCTGGCCTACCCGCTCTACGCGCTGTTCGAGTTCTCCATCCGTTTCCCACTGACGGGCGCCTACTCGTGGGACGCCTGGGGGCGTCTCATCGGGGCGGGCGACGCCGCACGCCTCGGCCCGCTCTACACCGGGCTGCAGAACTCGCTGGCCATCGCCGCCCTGACGCTGGTGATCATGTTCGTGCTGCTCCTGCCGACGATGGTGTGGGTGCGGCTGCGGCTGCCCAACCTGACGAGGGTCGTCGAGTTCGTCGTCCTGCTGCCGTTGACGCTGCCGGCCATCGTGCTGGTGGTGGGCCTCGTGCCGGTGTACCGCTTCATCGCCACGCGGGTGCTCGACACCCACGCCATCTGGCTGGCGTTCGCCTACGTCATCCTCGTGCTGCCGTTCGCCTACCGGGCGCTCGACTCCGGCCTCAGCGCCATCGACGTGCACACCCTCACTGCCGCCGCGCGCTCCATGGGCGCCTCCTGGCCGACGGTACTGCTGCGGGTGATCCTGCCCAACCTGAGCAACGCTGTGGCGTCGGCCGCGTTCATCTCGATCGCCGTCGTGCTGGGCGAGTTCACCATCGCCCGCATGCTCGCCCGCGAGAACCTCCAGACCGGCGTCATGCTGGTCAACCAGGCCGCGCCCCAGGTGGCGGCGGCCGTGTCCCTGCTCACTCTGCTGTTCGGCATCACGCTGCTGGTCGGGCTCAGCTACATCACGTCGCGCCAGCGCAAGAGGAAGGTCACATCATGAGCACGAACAGTTTCGCGGTGGGCGTCGAGATGCGCGGCCTGCGCCGCAGCTTCGGCGCAGTGAAGGCCCTGGACGACTTCGACCTGGACATCCGCCCCGGCGAACTCGTCGCGCTGCTGGGCCCCTCCGGCTGCGGCAAGACCACCGCGCTGCGCGTGCTCTCCGGCTTGGAGGACCTCGACTCCGGCGCCGTGTCGGTGGGCGGCCGCGACATCACCCAGACCCCGCCGAACAGGCGCAACATGGCGATGGTCTTCCAGAGCTACTCGTTGTTCCCCCACCTCACGGTCGCCGGCAACATCGACTTCGCCCTCTCCATGCGGAAGGTGCCCGGGCGGAAGCGCCAGGCCATCATCGACCACCACCTCGAGCTGGTGGGGCTCATCGCCCAGCGCAACCGCTTCCCGCACGAGATGTCAGGCGGCCAGCAGCAGCGGGTGGCGCTGGCCCGGGCGCTGGCCTCGAACCCGGACGTGCTGCTCCTCGACGAGCCCCTCTCAGCCCTCGACGCCAAGGTGCGCGTGCACTTGCGCGATGAGATCCGCCGGATCCAGCAGGAGCTCGGCACCACCACGCTGTTCGTCACCCACGACCAGGGCGAGGCCCTCGCCATGGCGGACCGGGTGGGCGTCATGCAGGCGGGCAGGCTGGAGCAGCTCACCTCGCCCCGCGAACTCTACGAGCGTCCCGCCACCGGTTTCGTGGCCCGCTTCATCGGCCAGACCAACGAACTGCTGGGGGTCGTTTCGGCCGGGAACGTGCTCGTGATGGACCAGTGGCTGCCTGCGCTCCCCGGCTCCATCACGGAGGGCCGCGGCACCGCGTTGGTGCGCCCCGAGCGGATCACCGTCACCCCCTGCGAGGACCGGGCCGACGGCGGGGAGGGCAGGATGGCCACGGTGCGGCAGTTGTCGTTCCAGGGTGACCACGCCGTCGTGCACCTGGCGATGGCGGAGTCGGACCACGAGATCACCGCCTTCGTGACCGCCCGCGAAACGGCGGCGCTGTCCGAGGGCACCGACGTGTTGGTGGGCCTCGACCCGGTGCCGGTTCTGGTGGCGGCCTGAGCTGCGACGAGGTCCCCGGCCACGTACTACTGCCTGTAGGATCGCGGTCATGTCCCAGCACCCGATGCACCACCCGCAGTCGAAGGGTGTGGTGCGTACCCTGCACCACGACGCCGGCGATCGACCCCACGTCCTGGTGTGGGAGGTCACCCGGGCGTGCCAGCTGGCGTGCCGGCACTGCCGTGCCGACGCGTTCACGCGGGCGGATCCGCGTCAGTTGACCACCGAGCAGGGCAAGGCGCTTCTCGACGACTTCGCCGGCTACGGCACCCCCAAGCCCATCGTCATCTTCTCCGGCGGCGATGCTTTCGAGCGCCCGGACCTCGAGGAGCTCATCGCCTACGGCACCTCCATCGGGCTGCCCATCGCGCTGTCGCCGTCGGTCACCCCGCTGTTGACCGACGAGCGGCTCGCCTCGGTCCGCGAGGCCGGGGTGAAGGCGTTCTCGCTGTCGCTCGACGGCGCCACGGCAGAGACGCACGACTCGTTCCGCGGCATCGACGGCACGTTCGACGACACCATGAAGGCCGCGGAACTCGTGGTCAAGCACGGGTTCCGGTTCCAGGTGAACACCACCATCTGCCGCAACAACCTGCGGGAACTGCCGCAATTGCTCGCCACCACCATGAGCATGAAGGCGCACATGTGGTACGTGCTGTTCCTCGTGCCGATGGGGCGCGGCTCCAACCTCGAACCGCTCGACCCGGAGGAGATGGAGGACGTGCTGCACTGGCTGCACGACGTCTCGGACCGGGTCGCCGTCAAGGTCACCGAGGCGCCCAATTACCGTCGGGTCGCCATCCAGCGCGACGACCTCCGCGCAGCGGGCCAGCCCATGCCTGAGCGCGGTGAGCTGCACGCGTGGTTGACGGAGGAGACCGAGCGGCTGCTGGGCAGCGTCGTCGAACGCCGCCCGCCGCGGCCGCCGATCGGGGTCAACAGTGGCCGGGGGTTCGCGTTCGTGGACCACATCGGCGACGTCTACCCGTCAGGCTTCCTGCCCCACAAGTGCGGCTCGGTGAAGGAGCAGTCGTTCCGCGAGATCTACGCGGAGGCGCCGATGATGAAGGCGCTGCGGGAGCCGTCGTCGTACTCCGGCAAGTGCGGAGTGTGCGAGTTCAACTGGATCTGCGGGGGTAGCCGCGCGCGGGCCCACGCCATGCTGGGCGACCCGCTGGCGTCGGACCCCACCTGCATCTACCAGCCTGCGGGTGCGTCAGCCATCTAGGGGAGCGTCACCATGGGCGCCCACCCCAACCATCCGGGACAGCAAGCGTTTAGCCGTGGGCAACGGGGCGCCCTTCGCGGTAGGTCGGGCGTTGGGGGTGCCCGCCGATGAGGGCCTCACCCCGGACGGCATCTCCGGCGGGTGGGGTCCCACATGGGCGAGAAGGGCGCCCCGTTGACCGCGGCGATCCGGGCTCAGGGGAAAGCGTGTGCCCACCGCACTGCGATCGTTTCGTTCGTCCCCGCCGACACGCTCAGGGCGCGGAGAGCAGCAGCGCTTCGCCCTGGCCGCCACCTCCACACAAGGCGACACCCGCGCGCCCGGCGCCCCGACGATGCAGCTCCAACGCCGCGTGCAGTGCCAGCCGAGCGCCGGAGGCGCCGACGGGGTGGCCCAGCGCGACGGCGCCGCCGTGCAGGTTCGTCTGCTCCCACGGGTAGCCAAGCTCCTGCAGCGACGCCAACGCGACGGCGGCGAAGGCCTCGTTGATCTCGAGGAAATCCAGATCGGTCACGTCCCAGCCCGCACGGGCCAGCGCCGCGGCGAGCGCCCGGGACGGCTGCTGGTGCAGTTGCGTGTCCGGCCCGGCTACCTGGCCGGCCTCGCCCACGGAACACAGCACCGTCAACCCGTTGGCCTCCGCGTACTCGCGGCTCGTCACCACCAGCGCAGCGGCGCCGTCGGAGATCGGCGACGCGTTGCCCGCCGTGATCGTGCCGTCCTCGCGGAACGCCGGCCGCAGTTTCCCGAGCGTCTCGACGGTGGACTCGGCCCGCACGCCCTCGTCGCTGTCGAGCACCAGCGGTTCGCCGCGCCGTTGCGGGATCGACACCGGCGCGATCTCGTCGTCGAACACCCCGTCGGCCGCGGCCGCAGCAGCCCGTGCGTGGGAGTCGGCCGCCACGGCGTCCTGCTCCTCGCGCGTGAACCCGTGCCGCTCGTTGCCCTGCTCGGTGAGCAGCCCCATCGAGATGCAGTCCGCGGCGTCGTCCAGCCCGTCGGCGGCCACGGCGTCCTCCAGCGGGGACGTGCCGTACTTCACGCCGGCGCGCACCCGGGCCAGGTGCGGGGCGTTGGTCATCGACTCCATGCCGCCGGCCACGACGACGTCGGCCTCACCCAGCCGGATGATGCGCGCCGCGTTGGTCACCGCGGCCAGCCCGGAAAGGCACACCTTGTTGACCGTCTCGGCCGGCACGTTCATGCCCAGCCCGGCCGCCACCGCGGCCTGCTTCGCCGGGTTCTGTCCGCAGCCGGCCTGGATCACGTGACCCATGAACACGTACTGCACGGCCTCCGCCGCCACCCCGGCCCGCGACAGCGCGGAACGGATCGCGTGCGCCCCCAGGTCGACGGCCGTCAGCGAGGCCAGCTGGCCCAGCAACCGGCCCTGCGGGGTGCGTGCCCCGCCCACGATCACGACGTCCCTCATGCCGCTTCCTCCAGCTCCACCGAGAACTCGGCCCCGGTCATGGTCTCAATCTCATCGGCCTTATGTCCGGGGGCGATGCGTCGCAGCACCAGCCCGCCGTCGACCACGTCGAAGATGCAGAGATCGGTGATGATCCGCTGCACCACGCCCTTGCCGGTGAGCGGCAGCGTGCACTCGGCCACGATCTTCGGCGACCCGTCCTTGGCGACGTGCTCAGTCAGCACGATGACCCGGTCCGTGCCGGCCACCAGGTCCATCGCGCCGCCCATGCCCTTCACGAGCTTGCCGGGAATCTGCCAGTTCGCCAGGTCCCCGGCGCCCGAGACCTGCATCGCGCCCAGGATGGCGGCGGCCATCTTGCCGCCGCGGATCATCGCGAAGCTCGTGGCCGAATCGAAGATCGCCGCGCCCGGCAGCAGCGTCACGGTCTGCTTGCCTGCATTGATCAGGTCGGCGTCCTCGTCGCCCTCGTACGGGAACGGGCCCATCCCGAGGATGCCGTTCTCGCTCTGCAGCACCACGTGCACGCCGTCGGGCAGGTTGTTGGCCACCAGCGTGGGCATGCCGATGCCCAGGTTCACGTAGTCGCCGTCATGGAGTTCCGCGGCGGCCAACGCCGCCATCTCGTCCCTGGTCCAGGCCATGTCTAAGCCTCCTGACGCGCACGCACGGTGCGCTGCTCGATGGGCTTCTCGCGCCCGGAATACTGCGCCACGTGGTGCACGTAGACGCCGGGCAGGTGCACCGCGTCGGGGTCGATGCCGCCCAGCTCGACGATGTGCTCGGCCTCCACGAACGTCACCCGCCCCGCCGTCGCGACGTTGGGATTGAAGTTGCGGGCCGTCCGGTTGAACACCAGGTTGCCGCTCACGTCCGCGGTGTGGGCGTGCACCAGCGACACGTCGGCGACGATGGCGCGCTCCATCACGTACTCGCGGCCGTCGAAAGTGGCGGTCGGTTTCCCTTCCGCGATGATCGTGCCCACCCCCGTGGCGGTGTAGAACGCCGGGATACCGGCCCCGCCCGCACGCAGCCGCTCCGCGAGCGTGCCCTGCGGCACGAACTCCACCTCGAGCTCGCCGCTGATGTACTGCGCCATGAACGTCTTGTTCTCGCCCACGTAGGACGCCAGCACCTGGTGGACCTGGTTGTTGTCCAGCAACATCCCCAGGCCCACGCCGTCGACGCCCATGTTGTTCGACACCACGGTCAGGTCCCGGACGCCCGAATCCCGGACGATCTCAATCAGGTCCACCGGATTGCCGGACAACCCGAAGCCTCCGACGGCGAGCGTCATCCCGTCGAAGAGGTGCTCCGTCAGCACCTCGGCGATATTGGTCCGGACCTTGGTCATGGGGCCACCTCCTGGTGCAGCACGGCATCGGCGACCACGGCGGCTCCGCGTTCCGACAGCGTGATCGTGTAGTGATTGACCCCGGGCACATCCACGACGGTGAACCCGGGCAGCCGGGCCGCCCACCGCGCCGCGTAGTCAGCGGGGAAGAGCCCGCCGGGCTCGTCCATCATGCCGCGCTCTGCGCGCAGGAACACCGTGGGCACCGTCAGGTTCTGCAGCGCGTCGAGGAACGTGTTGCCCTCGGTGCGCACCAGGTCCTGGTAGTCGCCGGCCATGGCGTCGTAGCTGGTGGAGGGCCGGTAGGGGGCCTCGTCGCCGTGCAGGTCGTAGCGGACGTAGCGCTCCACGTCCGGCGTCCAGGTGGCGAAGGCGGGGTGCTGCCGCCAGAAAGCCACGTACTCCTCGGGGGAGTCGAAGCTCATCGACAGCCGTTGCGCCGCGGGGCCGAGGATCGCCTGCAGCGCGTCCTCCGGGGCGAGACCCTCGGGCATCGGCAGTGGGAGGCCGCCGTCGACCAGCACCAGCCGGTCCATGAGCTGCGGGTGCCGGTGGGCGAGCGTCACGGAGACGAACCCGCCCATCGAGTGGCCCACGGGCAGCACGTGGTGGATGCCGAGGTGCTCCAGCGCGGCGGCCACGTCGTCGGCGTGCTGCGCCATGCCGTGCGGCCCGGGCAGGGCGTTCGACCGCCCCCTGCCGCGCAGGTCCGGGGCGATGATCCGCCACCCGGGCAGGTGCCGGGCCAGAGGTTCCCAGGCGCGCGACGACGAGGTGATGCCGTGCACGGCGAGCACCGTGCCCACGGGGTCCGACGAGGGTTCCCAGACGTGGCAGTAGAGCCCGCCGGGCACCGTGACGTCTCGGCGGCTCATCGCGCGATCCACCCGCCGTCCATGACATAGCTGGCGCCGGTGGCCATGCGGCCGTGTGGGCCGGCGAGGAACGACACCAGCGCGCCCAGGTCGCCGGGCTCCACGAACTCCTTGACCGCGGGCTGCACCAGCATCACCTTCTCGATCACCTCGGCCTCCGAGATGCCGTGCGTCCTGGCCTGGTCCGCCACCTGGCCCTCGACGAGCGGGGTGCGCACGTAGCCCGGGTTGACGCACACGGAGGTGACGCCGTGCGGGCCGCCCTCCAACGCCGTCACCTTCGACAGCCCTTCCAAGCCGTGCTTGGCCGACACGTAGGCAGACTTGAACGGCGAGGCCACCAGGCCGTGCACCGACGAGATGTTGATGATGCGGCCGAACCCCTGCGCGTACATGTGCGGCAGCGCCGCGCGGATGAGCAGGAACGGCGCCTCCAGCATGATGCGGTGCAGCAGCCGGAACGCGGCCGGGTCGAAGTCCTCGATGGGGGAGACCCGCTGGATGCCGGCGCAGTTGACGAGGATGTCGCAGTCGAGGCTCAGGTCCTCGAGCGCGGCGGTGTCGGACAGGTCGACGACCCAGGCCTCGCCGCCCAGTTCCTCGGCGGTCTCGCGCGCGGCGGCCTCGTTGAGATCAGCGACGACGACGCGTGCGCCGTCGGCGGCCAACGCCTGTGCGCAGGCGAGCCCGATGCCGCTGGCGCCGCCGGTGACGAGGGCCTTCCGGCCGCTCAGTGGGGTGCTCATGCGTGTCCTCCTCGAGGTTGCAGTGCGTTGGTGACGAAGTCCATGACGGCCTCGAACACGTCGTCGGGGATCTTGGCCGCCGGATGGCCGGCGTCCCAGCTGAGGTAGCGCATGCCCACCACCTCGCCGACGCCCATCAGCGCCCACGCAGCCACCTCCGGGTTGGCGACGGAGATCTCAGCCCGCCCGGCCGCCTCGGCCAACGCCTCGGCGTAGCCCTCGAAGATGCGGGTGTAGTGGGTGCGCATCGCGTCGGGGGCCACGAACCAGGCCTCGCGGATGAGGGGGTAGACCTCGGGGTGCTCGGCGAGGAAGTCGAAGTAGGCGCGGAACCCGCCGCGTTCTGCTTCGAGGCGGTTGGTGGCGCCCTCGCTGCCCTGGCGCATGGCGTTGCGCAGCTGGCGGTTCAGGTCGACGACCACCTCGTGGTAGAGCTCAGCCTTGCCGGGGAAGTAGAGGTAGAAGGTGCCCATGGCGACGCCCGCGCCCTCCGTGATCTTCACGATCGACGCCTCGTGGTACCCGTGCGTGGCGAACGCGGTGCGCGCCGAATCCAGGATCTTCGCCTTGGTGCGCTCGCCACGTGCGGTGCGGGGGGTGGTGGTCGTCATCGGCGACTCTCTTCTCTCAGTGCCCGGCGGCTGACCTTGTCGATACCGGCGGTGGGCAGGGCGTCGGCGAAGGTGATCCTCGCCGGGGCTTTGAAGGCGGCCAGTTGCGCCCGCACGTGGGCGATCAGCTCGGCGCTGTCCGCCGTCGCGCCCGGGCGCAGCACCACGTGGGCGTGGCCCACCTCGCCCCAGACGTCGTCCGGCACGCCGACGACGGCGGCCTGGGCGACCGCGGGGTGCGTCAGCAACGCTTCCTCCACCTCGACGGGAGCGATGTTCTCGCCCCCGGAGATGTACACATCGTCGGTGCGGCCGAGGATGGTGTAGTAACCGGCCTCGTCGCGGGTGGCGAGGTCGCCGGTGTGCAGCCAGCCCTCGCGCAGTGCGTCGTCGGTGGCGACGGGGTCGCCGAGGTAGCCGGCGAACAGCCCGGGGCCCCGCACCAGCAGTTCCCCGGTGCCCGGGCCGACGACAGGCTCACCGTTGACCGGCTCTGCCAGCGCCACCTCCACGTGGGGGTAGGGTCGCCCGGCGGAGCCCACGCGGTCGAGGGCGTCCTCGGGCGGGAGGCAGAGCACGTTGGGGCCGGCCTCGGTGAGCCCGTAGCCCTGGGTGAGGCGCACGCCCCGGGCGTGCCAGGTGCGCAGCACGGCGGCCGAGGCGGGAGCGCCGCCCACGACGGCGGTGCGTAACGTAGAGAGGTCGGTCTCGGCGAAGGTGTACTCCTCGCTGAGCCGCCGGTAGTGCGTGGGCACGCCCATCATGGCGGTGATGCCGCGCGCGGGGATGAGCTGCAGGATGCGGCGGGCGTCGAACGTGCGCTCCAGCACGACGGTGGCGCCGACGGACCAGGCCAGCAGCGGCTGCACGTTCCACCCGCCGGCGTGGTGCTGGGGCAGCACCGAGAGCACCACGTCGTCGCGGTTCAGCGGCACCACACGCGAGAAGGACAGGTTGGTCCAGAAGCACGTGTCGTGGGTGAGGACGGCGGCCTTGGGGCGGCCGGTGCTGCCGGAGGTGAAGATGATCAGCAGGGGGTCGTCGTTGTGGGGCCCGCGCCGCGGACCGGCCGGCGTGTGGTGGGCGCGGGGCGGCACGCCGTAGGTGTCGAACCTGGCGGTGTTGATGGGCTCCGGCAGCAGGGCCAGCCCTTCCCCGGCGACGGTGGCGTAGGCGTCCTCGACGACCACCAGCATCGGATCGGCGACCCTCAGGGCGTGGGCCAGTTCACCCGGCGCCGAGCGCCAGGACAGCGGGACGAGCGCGATGCCCAGCCGGGCACAGGCGAAGAACCAGACCACGTGATCGGTGCTGCTGCCGGTGACGGTGGCGATGCGGTCGCCCGCGCGGTAGCCGCCGCGGGTGAGCCGCTCAGACAACCGCCCGACGCGGCGCTCCAGGCCGGCATAGGTGGTGCCGACGCCGCGGTCGTCGACGGCCACCCTGTCCGGGTAGGAGCGGGCGCTGTCAGTGAGCCAGCGGTCGATCGTGTGGTCCGTGTTCACGCGATGTCCTCCAGTGCCTCGCGGCCCTCGCGGGCGCGTCGGCGACCCGTGAGGCGGTTGAGCGTGCCGGACACGCCGCCGGGCAGGAACAGCACGATCAGGATGAACAACGTCCCCAGGATGAACATGGGCTCCGACAACGGGATGCGCAGGATGGCCGGCAGGTCCGCGATGGCCGGCGAGCTGGCCAGCGCGTTGAGGCGCTGGTTGAGCAGCGTGTAGATGATGGCGCCGACGACGGCCCCCCACCGGGAACCCACACCGCCGAGCACCACCATGGTGAGCAGCGAGATGGTGAACTCGGTGGACACCGCCGTCGCGGAGGCGCCGGATTGGAGCAGCAGGAACACCATGCCGGTGAACGTGGCCAACGTGCCGCCGACGGCGAACGCGATGAGCTTGACCAGGTACGGGCGGCCACCCAGCACGCGGACGCGGGTGTCGTTCTCGCGCACCGCGGCGACGTTGTGGCCCAGCCGGGAGTTCTCGATCCAGGCGACGATCACGTAGACGACGGCGACGGTGATGAGCGCCACCCAGTACAGGTTGCGGGTGTTGATGACGCCGATGAGGAAATCCGGCACGTTGTCGCTGGCCATGGACAGGCCCTCTTCGCCGCCGGTGAGGCGGCCGGGGTTCCGGCGCACCAGCACGTTGCCGGCCTGCGCGAAGGCCAGCGTCACCATGGCGAACGAGATGCCGCTGACCCGCAGGCTGATCGCGCCCAGCACGTTGGCGACGAAGATGCCGATGACCAGCACCACGGCCGCCGCCCCCAGCAGGGGGAGCTCGGTGTTGCGCAGCACGATGGCCAGGCCGTACACGCCCACGCCGAAGTACAGCGCGTGGCCGAACGACAGCAGGCCGGCGACGCCGAAGATCAGGTGGTAGGACAGCACGACGGCCACCATCAGCATGGTGAACGCCATCAGGTGCATGGAACCGGCCGAATACGTGGGGCCGGGCAGGATGCCGAGGCCGGGGATGGCCAGCAGCGGCGCCACGAACAGGGCGACGACGACGACCAGGGCGATCAGGTAGCCGCGGCCTTCGCGGGGGAGGAGCCTCTTCATGCTGCGGCCTTTCCGAGGAGGCCCTGGGGGCGGACGAGCAGGACGACGCCGAGCAGCAGCACGACGATGAAGTCGCCGACGCCGAGGTAGAAGTTGGCGAACTGCTGGAGCAGCGCCACCAGCACCGACGCGATGGCCGCCCCGGCGAGGGACCCCATGCCGCCGATGACGGTGACGATGAACGCGAAGATCAGGAGCGAGCCGCCGAGCAGCGGCGAGACGTAGCCGAAGAAGTGGCTGGCGAGCACGCCGCCGATGCCGGCCGCGATGCCGCCGATGGTGAACACCAGCGTGAACGCCTTGCGCACGTCGATGCCGAGCGCGGTGACCATCGAGCGGTTCTCGACGCCGGCGCGGATGATCAGCCCGTAGCGCGTCTTGTTGAGGAACAGCACCAGGCCGCCCAGCACGATGAGCGCCGCCAGGATGGTGACGAAGCGGTCGTTGGGGATGCGGGCGCCGAGGATCTCGGTGGTCTCGCGCAGCCAGCCGCTGGAATCCAGGAAGATCGGGTCCGGCCCCCAGATGCCCTCGAACAGCGCCACGGTGGCCAGTGACAGGCCCACCGTGACGAGCAGTTGCTCGATGTGGCGTTTATAGAGCGGCCGGATGAGCAGCAGTTCGGTGGCGGCGGCGAAGAGGCCGCCCACCACCGCGCCCACCAGGATGGAGCCGAAGAAGCCGGCGAACGTGCCGGCACCCAGCCGTCGGCCCACCTCGAACCCGGCGAACGCGGAGAGGGTGAGGAACGAGCCGTGGGCGAAGTTCAACACGCCCATCAGGCCGTAGATCAGGCTGAGGCCGGAGGCCACCAGGAAGTACAGGGCGCCGAGGCCCAGCCCGGTGAAGGTCAACAGGACGAGCGTGCTCACTTCGTGGCCTCCCCATGGACGCCGAGGAACCGCTGGACACGTTCGGTGTCGTCGAGCAGTTCGCGGGCGTCGCCGGTATGGACGACGCGGCCGGAGTCGATGACGATGACGCGGCTCGCGAGACGGTTGATGACCTGCAGGTTCTGTTCCACCAGCAGGATCGGGACGGTGCGGGCGGCCTCGTCGAGGACGGCGGCCACCTGCTGGACGATCTTCGGCGCCAACCCCTTCGTCGGTTCGTCGATGAGGAGGAGCCGGTTGTCGTTGATCAGCGCGCGGCCGAGCGACACCATCTGCTGCTGGCCACCGGAGAGGGTGCCGGCCCGCTGCTGCGCGCGCTGCTTGAGCTCCGGGAACAGCTGGTGGACGAACTCCCAGCGGGGCTCGTCCTGGCGCGCGGCGAGCGTGAGGTTCTCCTGCACGGTCAGCATGCTGAAGACCTCGCGGTCCTCCGGCACGTAGCCGATGCCGCGCTGGACGATGCGGTGGGTGGGTTCGTGGTCGATGCGTTCGCCGTCGAAGGTGACGGTGCCGGTGCGGTCGTAGAGGCCGAGGATGCCCTTGAGGGTCGACGACTTGCCGACGCCGTTGCGGCCCAGCACGGCGGTGACCCCGCTGGCGGGCACCTCGAACGTGATGTCCTCGACGACCTGCTGGCCGCCGACGGTGGCGCGGAGGTGCTCAACGGTGAGCAGGCTCATGCGATGTCTCCCAGGTAGGCCGACTGCACCGTCGGGTTGGCCATGATGGCGCCGGGCTCGTCGAACGCGAGGAGTTCGCCGTGGTGCATGACGGCGACCCTGCTGACCAGGCCGAGCACCACCTCGAGGTGGTGTTCGACGATCATGACGGTCTTGCCCAGGTTGTTGAGGTCGCGGATGACCTCGGTGAGCCCCGGCACGTCGGCGTGCGCCACGCCGGCCATGGGCTCGTCGAGGAGGATCACGCTGGGGTCCTGGGCGAGGAGGACGGCGATCTCGAGCTTGCGCTTGTCGCCGTGGCTGAGGTCGCCGGCGAAGCTGCGGCGGGACCCCAACTGCACGATGTCGAGCATCTCGCGGGCAAGACGGGTGGCGTCGTCAGCGCTGCGCGGGAACTTCAGGATGGAGAGCGAGCCGCCGAGGCGCTGTTGCGCCGCGAGCCGTACGTTCTCCAGGACGGACAACCGTGGGAACAGGCTGGAGGTCTGGAAGGTGCGGCCGAGGCCGGCCCTGGCCCGGGACGCCACTGAGTGTTTCGTTACGTCCCTGCCCAGGAGGAGCACCCGGCCACTGCTGGCCGGATTGATGCCGCTGATCAGGTTGAACAGCGACGTCTTGCCCGCACCGTTGGGGCCGATGACCCCCACCATTTCCCCGGGGGCGACGGCCAGACTCACGTCCCGCACGATGCGTGCGCCGCCCACCTGCCAGCAGAGGTCCCGGACCTCCAGCGCTGGTCCCACAGTTGTCACTTGCATCATCAGGATCCGCTCACGACGCTTCCGGCGGGGCCACGTCGGCGCCGTCCATGGTTTCGACGAGCTCAGGCACCCACTGGCCGCCCTCGTCCTTGAGCTTCACCACGAACATCGGCTGGATCATGGCGTGGTCCGATGCCCGGATCTGCTGCGGACCCTTCGGGGCGTCGAATTCCCAGCCCTCGAGCGAGGCGATCATCTCTTCGACGTCGTCCCCGCCGCCCTCGCGCACTGCCTGGACGATCATCTGCGCGGCGACGAAACCGTCGGGCGAGAACAGATCGGCCTGGTGGCCACCCTCGTCGAGGAACGACACCATCGCGTCGTTGACCTCGTTGTCCGGGGCATCGGGGAAGTAGTGGTTGAGGAAGTTGATCTTGTCGGAGGCCTCACCGTACGCGCCGTAGGTGGAGAGGTCGCCGAGGCCGGTCATCACGTTGGTGCTCTCCAGCACGCCCTGCTGCGACAGCGCCTGCCACATCGCGCCGGAGGTGGCTCCCGCCCAGGCCACGAAGACCAGATCGGGCTTCGCGTCGAGGATGCGGGCGGCGAAGGGGGTGAACTCGGTTTCCGCCTCAGGCACCAGCAGCTCGGAGACCGTGGCGCCCTTGGCCTCCAGGATCGCCTTGGCCGCTGCCACGTTGCCCTGACCGAACGCGCTGTTCTGCGCGAACACGAGCACCTTGGAGCCCTCAGAGATCTGGCCCGAGGTGGTGGCGACGTCCTGCAGCGACTGGCGGCCGGAGCGGAACGTGTAGCGGTTGATGCCGGTGATGGCGTCGGCCGCGGCCGGGCCGGAGATGTAGAGCACCTTGTTCTGCTCGGCCTGCTCGGCGAGCGGCCCGGCGACACCGGAGGAAACCGTGCCGCCCATGATCCTGGTGCCGTTGCCGATGGCCTCCTTGGCCGCGGCGACTGCCTTGTCGGGGTCACCGCCGTCGTCGGTGTAGGTGATCTCGAGTTCGCGGCCGTCGACGGCGCCGGAGCCGTCGGTGGCGTAGTCAAGGCCTGCCTGGAAGCCCTGGTAGTAGGTCTCGCCGTAGGCGGCGAGAGGGCCGGTCTTGGAGTAGATGATGGCGACCTTCACGGGGTCGCCGGTGGCGACCTCGGAGGTGCTGGCCGATGCGCTGCCGCTGGCCGTGGTTTCGCCGCCGGCGCTCTCGGAGGCGGTGGTCCCGCCACCGGCCGAGGTTTCGGCCGGAGCGGGGGTGGTGCTGGGCGCACAGGCGGCCAGCATCATTGACAGGCCCACAGCTACTGCTGCGAGTACGGGCTTCTTTGTCCGCATGGTGTTCCTTCCGCTGAACATGAAAGGTGATTCAGGTATGAGGATCGTGCCCTGTGCGGAGAGAGCGTGTCAAGGTTTTCAGGTCACATTTCGATCACGACGGGTGAGCGACGCGGGATCGCCGTCGCGGGGACGCCCTCGCTACTGCGCGGCCAGTTGGTGCAGGTGGTCATGGATGACCTCCCACACCGCCGGGTCACTCATGGGGCGGAAGTGGCCCTCGACGCTCAGGGTGACGTTCGTGGCGTCGTCGAGATGCGAGCCGCCCGGGATCATCTGGTCGAACGCGGGGGCCAGGGACACGATCCGACGGTTGACCTCGCGCTCGGCGATGAGCGCGGCCAGCTCCGGGTGTTCCGGGTGGAACAGCCCCAGCGGGGAGCGGCGGAGCAGGAACATCCGCTGCACGCGGTTCCACAGCTGCGAGCCACTGAACGGCGTCGCCACGGCCACCATGCCGGTCAGCACGCCGTCGGATCTGGGGCTGAGCAGCATGGCCTTGCCGATGAGCCCGCCCTTGGAATGTGCGACGACGACGGCGTCGCGCACCTCGAGGGATTCCAGCGCGTCGAGGCCCTGGGTGACGGAGGCCGTGAGCCCCCGCAGGTTCCAGCCGAGCGCGGGCAGTTGGTGGACGGTGTGCCCGTGCGAGACGAGCCACTGCTGCAGCGGCGCCAGGTAGCGCGGGTTCTCCAGGATGCCGGGGATGAGGACGACGGCCGGGCCGGTGCAGTCGCCTGGGGAGCCGGACGTCTCATCCCTGGGGGCACGGAGCGAGAGGTACTGGTCGCGCAGCGCCACCGCCCAGTCCTGGGCGGCGACCCGGACCGACCGGGGGCTGCGGAGTACCGACCAGGCAGAGACGGGCGGGTGGGGCGAAGCCTCGCCGGATCCAGATGCGGCGTCGTCGCGGACCCCGGATCCAGATGTGGGGTCCTCCGGCCCGCACGGGGCCAGGATCAGCTCGGCCACCCTCTCGGCGTGGGTGTGCATCGCCTGGTGCGCGCCCGGCACCACGGCGACCTGGGTGCGACCCCCGGCCCGATCAGCCAGCTCCTCCAGCCAGCGGCGCGGCGCCATCAGATCGAGTTCGCCCGCCACGAGCAGCGTCTCGACGTGGGTCAGGGAGATCCGGTCCTCGATGGGGTAGTTCAGCATCGCGGGGAAGATCTGCCACATCCACTTCGGCCCGCAGCTGAGGAAGGCCCGGACCGACGCGGCCGCCGAGCTGGGCTTCTCCTTCAGCGCCGACTGGCTGAACTGGCGCACGAGGGTGCGCGCCCGGCGGCTCGTGCGGTCGACCACCGGCGACAGCAGCACCATGCGGGAGCAGAGCCCGGGTTGCTGGGCCTCCGCCTCGACGACCACCTGGGCACCCATCGAGTGCCCGATCCACACGGCCCCCTCGACGCCCAACTCGGCCACCGCGCGGCGGGCCAGCGTGGCGAACTCGGCGATCCGCAGCGTCTGGTCCGGCTCTGGGGTGGGCCCGAAGCCGGGCAGGTTGAGCAGCACCAGCCGGCCGCCGCGCCCCAGCGCCTCGGCCAACGGCTCGAAGTAGCTGGACGCCACCCCCAGCCCGTGCACCAGCACGAGGGTGCGAGCGTGGTCACCGGTAGACGTGAGGGCCTGCAGGTGGAAGCCGTCCACGTCGATCGAGGTGCTCGTCAGATGCATCGCCCCAGCGTAATCACCCGACGGGGCGCCCGGCCCCGTCCGGGGTCAGCCCACGCGGGCGGCGGCGAGCTCGTCCTCGGGAGGCAGCGTGTGCTTCGGCGGCTCCTTCACGAACAGCGCCACGATCAGGCCGATCAGCAGCACCAGGACGATGCCGAGGATGCCCCAGTGCTGCGCGGACTCCTCGTCGCCGGCGCCCGTCACCGCGAGCCCGAGCGCGATCGCCAGGCCGAACATGAGCGGGGCCAGGAAGCTCACGGCCCGGCCCGTCGTCGCGTAGAGGCCGAACATCTCGCCGCTCATGCCCTTCGGGATGAGGCGGGCGAGGAAGGAACGGCTGGCGGACTGCGCCGGGCCCACGAACAGGCACATGGCCAGGCCGAGGCCCCAGAACACGGGCTTGCCGCCGTCGTGGAACACGAACACGCCGAGGCCGAGCAGCACCAGCGCGACGAGCGAGCCGATGATCACGCTCTTGGGGCCGAGGCGGTCGTCGAGCAGGCCGAAGAGGATCGTCGAAACGCCGGCCACGACATTGGCGGCCACGCCGAAGATCACCACCTCGCTGAACTCGAACCCGAAGGTGCCGGCCGCAAGCACGCCACCGAAGGTGAAGACGCCAGCCAACCCGTCGCGGAAGAGTGCCGCGGCGATCAGGAAGAACAGCGTGTTGGGCGCGGTGCGGGCCAGCCGCTTGATGGAGCTGAAGAGGGCCCGGTAGGAGCCGACGATGCCCAGCGACGGGGCGGGATGCGCCGGCCGACGGTCCTTGATCGCGATGAAGATCGGGATGGAGAAAACCAGCGTCCAGGCACCACACAGCAGCATCGACAGGCGCACCTGGTCCGCGTCGAAGCCGGAGCCCATGAGCGCGATGATGAGCAGCAGGATGGAGATGCCGCCCAGGTAGCCGAGGCCCCATCCGAGGCCGGAGACGCGGCCCACGTTGCGCGGAGTCGACACCTGGTCGATGGCCGCGTAGTAGTTGACGTTGGCGATCTCCGAGACCACGTTGCCCGCGCCCAGCAGGATGGCGCCCAGCAGGAAGTACTCAGGCGCGGGGGCGACGAAGTACATCGCGGCGCAGATGGCGGCCAACAGCCAGGTCTGCCACCTGAGGTGGAACATCCGCTTGCCGGAACGGTCTGATCCCTGGCCGAGCACCGGGGCCAACAGGGCGATGAAAAGCCCTGCGATACCCGTGGCCCACGCCAGTTTCATCGTGACCTCGTCCTTCGGGCCGAAAGACGAACTGGTCAGGTACACCGCGAAGACGAAGGTGGTGATGACCGTGGCGAAAGGCTGTGTTCCCCAATCCCACAGCGCCCAGGAAAAGACCTTGCCCTTACTGGCCTTCGCCGAGGAAAGGGCACCGGTCGTCTCGGGCGACGGCGTGACGGCTGGAACTGCGGATGTGCTCACCAGCGCAGATTAACGCGCGCGAGTTAACTTTCGGTGAACCCATGCCAACACACCCAAAAGTATGAGAGAAACCCCATATACCTGCCAGTGGAAAGACGTTACGGTGATTATGTGGGCTGCCGTCCACGCGAAACTGAAACAAGGAGGAACCATGCGAATCGGTTCTGGCATCATCCTCATGGCCATCGGCGCCATCCTGGTGTGGGCCGTCGATGCTGAGGTGCCTTACGTCAGCCTCGACATCATCGGCTACATCCTGATCGCCGCCGGCGTCATCGGGCTCATCTGGGCACTTCTGGCCTCGCAGCGCACCCGCGTCACCGAGGCCCGCACCGTCCAGGATCCCAACACGGGCGAGACGGTGCACCGCGCTGAATCGCACGACGGTCTCTGATTAGAACTCAACACAAAGGGTCCGCTCCTTCGGGGGCGGACCCTTCGTCTTGGTGGGACCCCTCCAGACGTGGACGATCGATTTTGTGCACTCGATCCAAGTTGTAAGGTGGGGGCGCAGCCATAGGAACCCACACCGGCGCCCACGACGGTCGCACGGGAGTAGAAGGAAAGGCATACGCATGACCGACAACGGAGTCCTCAAATACGGGGATCTCGAGCTCGATCTGCCGATCGTGGAGGCCACACAGGGAAACAACGGTTTCGACGTCAGCAAACTGCTGTCGAGCACGGGGCTCACCACCCTGGACCCTGGCTTCGTTAACACAGCGTCGTGCACTTCGGCCATCACATTCATCGACGGCGACAAGGGGGTGCTGCAGTACCGCGGTTACCCCATCGAACAGCTCGCAGAGAAGGCCACGTTCATCGAAGTGGCCTACCTGCTGATCTACGGCGAACTGCCCACCCAGGCCCAGCTCGACGAGTTCTACGGCAAGATCTCCCGCCGCATGACCCTCGACGAGCGACTCCGTGAGTTGTACCGCAGCTTCCCGCGCGGCGCCCACCCCATGCAGGTGCTCGCTGCCGGTGTCACGGCGTTGGGCGCGTTCCACCGCGAACACCTCGACGTGCACAACCCGGAGCACGTGGAGGAGTCGTCGCTCAGGCTCCTCGGCTCCATGCCGACGCTGGCGGCCTACGCCTACAAGTCGTCCATCGGCGCGCCGTTCCTGTACCCCCAGACCAAGCTGGGCTACGTCGAGAACTACCTCCGCCTCTCCTTCGGCACGCCGTCGGAGGAGTACGAGATCGACCCGGACGTCGTACGTGCCTTCGAAACGCTGTTCATCCTCCACGCAGACCACGAGCAGAACGCCTCCACCTCGACGGTGCGCCTCGTCGGCTCTGCAGACGCCAACATCTACGCCTCCATGAGCTCCGGTGTGGCGGCCCTGTCCGGCCCGCTGCACGGCGGCGCCAACCAGGCGGTCCTCGAGATGCTGCGCGAGATCAGCGCCGAAGGCCTCAACATCAAGGACTTCGTGTCCCAGGTGAAGGACAAGAAGTCCGGCGTGAAGCTCATGGGCTTCGGCCACCGCGTGTACAAGAACTACGACCCGCGGGCCAAGATCATCAAGGGCCACGCCGACACGCTCCTGCGCAGCACTGACAAGAACAACCACCTCCTCGACATGGCCCTGGAGCTGGAGGAGACGGCGCTGAACGATGAGTACTTCATCGAACGCAAGCTGTATCCGAACGTCGACTTCTACACGGGCCTGATCTACGAGGCGATGGGCTTCCCCGCGTCGCACTTCACCGCTCTGTTCGCCCTCGGACGGCTCCCAGGCTGGATCGCGCAGTGGCGTGAGCAGCACGCAGACCCGCACCGCAAGATCGGCCGCCCGCGCCAGATCTACGTTGGTGAGAAGGAACGCGACTACCGGCCGATCAACGAACGCTGATCCCGTCAAACCGCCTCTGACAAGGGCCCTGGTATACCAGGGCCCTTGTTTTGTGTCCGTTGGCCCGCAACGACCTACTTCGTCCGCGCAAACAACTGATTCCCGCACCCTGAAGGTAGGGCCGGGTTCATCATGGTGGTACTGGACCGCATGCTATTGGGGGGTGTCCCTATGGTTCCTGTCAAGCCGCGGCTGGAGTCCGGGGTTGGTAGAAGCTGCCGTTGCGGAGCATGGCGTGGAGGACATCGACGCGTCGTCGGGCTAGGCAGATGATCGCGGCGTTGTGTTTCTTCCCAGCGGCGCGTTTCCGGTCGTAGTAGGCGCGGGAGTCGGGGTCGTGGAGGGCAGCGAAGGCTGACAGGAACAAGGCCCGTTTGAGGTGTTTGTTCCCTGCTCGCGAGGGGTGTTCGCCTCGGATGCTGCTGCCAGATCTGCGGGTGACAGGGGCCAGGCCGGCGTAGGCGGCGAGGTGTCCTGCGGTGGGGAATGCTGTGCCGTCGCCGATGTCGAGGAGGAGTCTGGCTGCGGTCCTGATGCCGACTCCGGGCATTGACATCAGGAGTTGGGAAAGAGGGTGGGCATCGAGGGCCTCCTCAACCTGTTTCGCGGCTGCAGCGCGTTGGGCCAGGAGTCCTTGGAGTTGGGCAGCCAGTTGGGGCAACACCAGCTCGGCGGCGCGGGTGCCAGGAACAACTACGGTCTGCTCGGTCAGGGCTTTGATGATCGCGTCGACGAGCCGGGTGTGCATTCGGGGCGCCAACGGTTTCGTCGTGGTGGTCAGGCGTCGCCTGCCCGCGGCAGCGAGGCCTGTCGGGCCGCCGAACTTTGCCAACAGGGCGAGGACCGCGGGGTGGCCGATGTTGGCGCCGATGGCGCGTTCGAGGGCGGGATGGATCTGGGTGAGCATGCCGCGGATCCGGTTCGAGACGCGGTTGACTTCGCTGGCCAGGTCGTCGTCGAACCCAACGATCACAGCCAAGTCGGCGATGAGGTCATCGTCGCCGCCGACGCGTCGCAGCGCGTGGGGCATGGTGCGGCCGGCCTCAGCGATGATGAACGCGTCACGGGCGTCGGTTTTCGCGTTGCCCGGGTGGAGATCAGCGATGCGGCGCATCGCCAGCCCGGGCAGATAGGCGACCTCGATACCCATCGCTCGAGCGACGGTCACAGGCAGTGCCCCGATCGTGGCGGGCTGGTCCACGATCACCAACACCGACCCATGGACGGTGAGCTTGTCGAACACCTCGCGCAGGGCAGCCTCGTCTTGGGGCAGGGCCTTGTCATGCAGACGTCTCCCGGCGCTGTTGAGCGCGGTGGCATGGTGGTGTTCCTTGCCTACATCGAGGCCGACGAATACGTCGAACCGGTCTTGGTCCATGACAGTCCTCCTTAGGACCTAATTCTGGTCACCAAGTCGGGCGAAGATCGTCGGCACCCACGTTACGAAGAGACCACGCTGTCGATGCAGCGGGCCGTGTCCCTATCAGCGATCAACCCACGCCACCAGAACCCGGTGACAACACCCCCCGGATCATCTATGACAGGGGCAGTAAGTCATGCCGGGCCTGGTGACCAGAACCCCGACCATCGGGGCTACCTAGAAGGTAACGGG
>NZ_JBUZNQ010000006.1:0-144118 GCF_055326325.1 Tessaracoccus zhenghani
GCCGGAGCTTCGTGAGCGTGCGATGCGGCTTGTTGCCGAGGCCAGGAGAGAGGATCCGGAGTTGTCGTTGAACGCGGCGGTGATCCGGGTCGGGCAGCGCGTCGGGGTCAATCCCGACACGCTGCGAGGCTGGTGCAAACAGGCCGCGATCGACGCGGGCGAACGTCCCGGAACCACGACGAGCGAGGCGCAGCGCATCAAGGCGCTCGAGGCCGAAGTGCGGGAGCTGAAGCGTGCCAATGAGATTTTGTTGGCGGCGTCCTCGTTCTTCGCGCGGGAGCTCGACCCGCGACTGCCGTGGTAGTTCAATTCATCGACGATCATCGTGACCGGTTCGGGGTCGGGGACTGCTGCAGCAGTCCCCTACCTACACCCTCGATTGTGAAGAGCCATTTTGGCCCGGCGTTGACAGAGAATCCGACAGTCCCAGATGGAGTGTGCATGAGTGCCTGCGGTGGCAGGCAGGGAGGTTCAGGCTGCCGTCGCGGCGCCGGTGGATTAGCCGAGAGAATCTTCGCCGTGCGGTAGGGCAACAGGATTGTGCGACGTAGCCTCAGCGGCAGAGGAGAGGATCCGCTCGAGGTTCACTAGCGCAGCACGTTCCGAGAAAATCTCTCGGTAAGTCCCAGACGCATTGCGTGCCAACTGCTGCCTCTCAGCTAGAGTCATGTTGGCCGCCTTTTCAAACGCCTGACGGAGGGAAGACACGTCCTCTGCATCTGCTGTAAGGCCCAGGTTGCGCAAATTCACTAGCTCTCGCACATCGCCCTGAACGCTCGTAATGACGGGCAATCCGTGCGCGAGGGAAGCTTGGAACTTTGATGGTATGGTCCCACGGAAGGTGGCTAGATCTTTTAGAGTTACCAGTGCGAAGTCCGCGTTGTCGTAAAGCTTGGACATTTCGTCGCGAGAAACACGTCCCATGAAGTCTACGTTTGTGGTGCCCAGCTCATCCGCGATCCGCTTCACTGCTGGCAGGGCCACTCCTTCTCCAACGATTGTTAGACGGACATTATGCTCGCGAGCTTCGTGTATTGCCCTGACTGCAGTCCCGAGATCCTGCATGTCGCCCACGTTGCCCCCGTAGAGGATGTGCACAGCGTGTTCTGTCCCGCGAACGGGCGAGGCACGCACTTCCGAACTGACCGTATGGCCTGCGGCCCAGTTGTAGACCAAGTGGGTCCTCGCTGGTCGTGCCCCCCGTTCGATTAGCGTCTTCACCATGGTGGGCGCGATGGCAATCACTCCGGCAGCATGGCGATACAAGCTTCGAAGCCAAGGATCAAGGAAAGAGGAGATGATCTTGGATGCCAAGCCATGTTGGACGAGGGACGATCCGGTTATTGAATCTGGCCATAGGTCCTGGACATGGAGAACGTACGGTGCGCCGCCTGTGAGCCGCCAAAGCCATGGACCCAATGACGGAGTCATCTGAGTGGCGTAGACGTAGACCACATCCGCACCAGTCGCAAATCTCCGGGTAGTCGCAGAGGAAAGAGCGAAGGATATATAGTTCAATATTCTTTTTGGGGCGTTCTGCGAATGGTCAATCCACAAAGGTACGCGAAGGACCATGACGGAGCCATCGGATTCCAACTGGCGCCATTTCTGCTTGAAACCATCATAGATGACGCCCTCTGGGTAGTTCGGAAAGCCTGTCACGACGCGTACTTCGTGCCCAGCCTGTGCCAGCCCATGTGCGAGGTCAGCAGGAATGTGCAGGCCCTCGGGGGGGTAGTACTGCGTCACAATGACAATCTTCACAGCCGCTCACTTTCCTTCGGCCATGGTGAGGCGTCCCAAAGCTTCGATTTCTTCTCCGGCAGTGCGGAGACAGCGTTCGACCTCGGGATACGCCTCGAAAGTAGGCTTGATCACCAGGCTCCCTGTGAGGCGCTGCAGAGACCGCTCCTGATGTGCGATGACGCTCAGCCAGCGTAGGAGAGGCACCGGAAACGGTAGCAGGAGGGTCCGCTTTCCCATCCCAGCCCCAAGGAACCGAACGAGCTCCGGTGTGGACAATGGTGCCGGATCGCCGACCAGTACCGGGCTCGCCGGTGTCGTTTGACTCTCGACTGCTGCCTCCAGCCAACGAAGGAGATTGTGCACAGAGACCATCGTCCGTGAGTTGTCGATCGAACCAAGGGGGAGAGGAATTCCGATCCTCACGAGTCTCACTAGCCGCCCGATGTTGCCTTTCACCCCGGCTCCGTAAACGACGGGTGGACGAAGGATCACAGCCTCCAGGCCGGACTCTGCCGCGATCTGCATGAGGCGGCGCTCACCCTCAAGTTTTGATAGGCCATAAGGGTCAACAGGCTGGGGCGTGTCCATGGCGCTGTAAGGCTGCCCGTCAGATTCCTCGCCATTGACCTTGATCGAACTCATGAACACGAGCCGACGCACGCCCTGTGTTGCGCACGCTTGAGCCAGGCGCTCTGTCCCGTACGCGTTAACTTCTAGGAAGGCATCGAGCGGGTCAGCAGCGGTGTCGTGCATAACGTGGACACGCGCGGCTAGATGTACCACCACGTCGACATCGCGAAGCAGTCCATCCCACTGAGTAGCCGAACCAATCGATGGAGCCTTCCTGACCTCAACGTTTGCTGGAAAGGTTGCTGAGGTCTGCCGGGATAGGGCGATCATCTCGTGGCGTTGAGACAGGGCTTCCACAAGGTGACGCCCCACAAATCCGGTCGCTCCAGTGACGAGTACTCTCATGCCATCGGATCCTTCTTGCCAGCCCGCAGCATCAGTTGGGGAAGCCCGAGGTAAATCACTACCAGAGCACCGATGACGACCCACGAGAGGGGCGCTGCCATGGCCGGACCACGCACGGTGATTAGGCCTGCGATCGAGGCGAGGAGAGTGAAGCATGTAACGAGGATCGAGGTTCGCACGTGCGAAAATCCTCCGTCGACCAACTTCTGGTAAACATGTTGGCGGTGCGGGGCGAACCACTTCTCTCGCTTCAGAAGGCGCTTGACTATCACTGTGGCGGTATCGGCGATGTAGATCGAAAGCGGGGCAGCGACGGCGGTTGCGGGCACGTCAAGAATGATGGCGGCGACCGCTGCACCGGCGATTGCACCTCCCAGTAAGTAGCTGCCGACGTCTCCCAGGAACACCCCAGGTGGGGTGAAGTTCCAAGGCAGGAAACTCATGAAGGCCACCGCGACGAGCCCCCCAACTGCTGTGAGCCATGGGGCGTCCGTCAAGGTCCCCAATAGGGCGTAGCTGGCGCCAACGATGGCACCGTGGAGGCTGGAGATTCCGTTGATGCCGTCCATGAAATTGGTGAAGTTAACATAGGCGGCGAAGGCCAGTCCGGCGAAGGGGACGAGCCACCAGCGCCCTTCGGCCAGGGCCGCAGTACACACAGCGGCCACAGCACCAATCGCCAACTGTGCCGTTGCACGGGTCGAAATGGCTACGCCTCGAATGTCTTCGATGAGCCCCAGGGCGCCAGTTAGCACCGCCGACGTCAGAACGACAAGAATCAACCACCGATCGAGATCGGTCACGCCGGTTACTGCGACAGCCCCGCCTAGGGTGAGCGCCGCGAGTTGTGCAACACCGCCCCCGCGCGTCGTCGCTCGCGTATGAGACGAGCGTTCATTGGGGATGTCAATGACGCCCACTCGGGCCAGTACCGGGTAGATGGCAAATGGGGCGGCCAGCGCTACCGCGGCTGCCACTGCAAGAGAGAGCAGAACGGACAGCGTCATGCGCGACGAGCCACCCTTGTGGATATGGCGGGCAATGGGTAGATGGTCGGGTCCGAATCGAGCATTTGCATCACGCCTTCATCGCTGTCAGCGGCAAGCTCTGCGGGGTTGAGCGCAGGAACCTGCACCTCGCTGATCAAGGGGTGCTCGCTCTGGGCGCCCGCCTCCACTGTGCTGAAGAGCACCTCGTGCATCTTCTCGCCGTCGCGCAGCCCGGTGAAGTGGATTTCGATGTCCTTCTTCGACTCAGCGATCATGCGCTTGGCCACGTCGAGGATCTTGACCGGCTCGCCCATGTCCAGCACCAGGACGTCGCCGGGGAGGCCGATGGCCCCGGCCTGCATCACCAGCTCGCACGCCTCGGGGATGGTCATGAAGTAGCGGGTGACGTCGGGGTGGGTGACGGTCACCGGGCCACCCTTCTCGATCTGGCTCTGGAAAGAGATCAGCACCGAGCCGCGGGAGCCGAGCACGTTGCCGAACCGCACGGACAGGTACGGCACCTGGTACTCGGTGGCGTACCAGGCCGTGAGCCGCTCCGCGAGGCGCTTGGTGCGGCCCAACACGCTGGTGGCGGCGGCCGCCTTGTCGGTGGAGATGTTCACGAACCGTTCCACGCCTACGGAGTAGGCGGCACGCAGCACGTTGCGGGTGCCCAGCACGTTGGTCTTCCATCCCTCGAGGGGGAAGCGCTCCAACATCGGGAGGTGCTTGAGCGCCGCCGCGTGGAACACCACATCCGGGCGGTGCTTGCTGAAGACGCGCTCGAGGGCGTCCTCGTCGCGGATGTCGCACAGCACCATGTCCTCGGTGTCGAGGAGGCCGTTGCCGTACAGATCGAGCTGCACGCCGTGCAGGGCGGACTCGTCGCGGTCCAGCAGGATCAGCTTGGCGGGACCGAGGCGGTGCACCTGGGCGGCGAGCTCGGAGCCGATGGAGCCGCCGGCGCCGGTGACGAGCACCACCTTGCCGGTGACGTAGTCGGCGATGGCGCTGATGTCGGTCTTGATGGGGCGGCGGCCGAGGAGGTCGGCCACGTTGAGCTGGCGCAGCGATCCCATGGTTACCTGGCCGCCCACCATCTCCCGCAGCGGCGGGATGATCAGCAGGTCCAGGCCGTGCTCCTCGCAGGCGAGGCTGAGGCGCTGGATGAGATCGGGGCTGGCCGCGGAGATGGCGAAGATGACGGCCTGGGCGCCCCGTTCCTGGGCCACCTTGATGATGTCCTTGCCGAGGCCGAGCACCCTGTGGTTCCTGACGCGCAGGTTGCGCTTGTCGCGGTTGTCGTCGATGAAACCGACGATGCGGTAAGGCGCATCCTCGGCGAGGTCCATGAGCGTGGCCACCTGGTGGCCGGCATTACCGGCGCCGTAGACGAGCGTCGGGATGGCGTTCGCCGCCGCGCTGCGGGGCCGGCTGTCCACGATAGAGCGGAAGACCAGGCGCGCCGTGGCCATGAAGATCAGGGCCAGGGACGGCAACGCCACTGCGGCTCGCATGGGGAAGTGGTCGGCCGCCAGGAGGAAGGTGGTGCCGTTGAGGACCGCGATACCGGCGACGGTGAAGCCCATGCTCGCCGCGTCAGCGAAGCTGCCGATGCGGTTGCGCCCGAGGTACAGCTGCGAACCCAGGCCGCCGATCACCTGGAGCAGCACGGCGGCAGCGGTGTAGATGAGCACCCACCGGGCCTGAACGGGCTCGAGCGCCGCGTTGCGCATCGACAGGAAGACGATCACCGCGAGCACCCAGGCGAGCGCATCCCACATGATCAGGATCAGGCGCCGGACAGCTGCGGGCATGCGGTACATGAGCGCGCTCAGAGCGTTAGACCCTCTTGGCTTGTTGGTTTCATCGTCGGCTGCATCCCATTCCCCCACGGGGCCTACCATATATCGCGTCCGACGGGAAGTGCCAAATTGTCATGAGTGCTTGGGCGGGAAAAGTCCCTAGCTGAACCACATTTCATGCTAAGCGACCCGACGCTTTGCATGCATTCGTCGTGTGGTATGCAGGTTCTCAGCACGCGCCCAATCGTAGACTGCACCCTCGCACTGAGGCGCTGGCCGCGACTACCCCGGTGGGGTCATCACAGGAGCCGGGCGTGAGTCGCATCAGCGTCGCGGAAGTCCACCTCAATGTTCAAGGCGACGCTGGATCCACCCGGGATCCAGCGGATCAGACCGTCCCTGTCCGCGGCCGCCCTGCCGCGATGGTGAGCGCTTGCGGGCAGACAGAAGCCGGCGGCCTGCTCCTCGCCCGTGTTCGAGATCCACCTGATCGCCAACGGAAGATGTTCGGTTTCGTAGCTCACGCACGCCGCCCGCCCGTCAGGTCGGGTCTGCATGAAGTGGGCCCATCCGTCGGCGTCTGGTGTCGGCCGGAGGATCGCGCAGTACTCGGGAACGATCCGTCGTTGGGGGTCGACGGAGTCCCCCTTGCGCAGGTCAGAGCGGATGCCTTCCAGATACGCGGCCGTCGCGGGCTCCTGTGCGGGGTGTGGAGCAAGTTCGAAGTGCTGATCGTCGAACGGGACCTGTTGGACGAGCTGCCCGCCCTCGAAGAGCGGCCAGTTCACGTGGCAGAGGTATGTGTAGCCGAAGGGGCTGCTGCGATGATTCGAGATCTGAATGTTGAGTTCGAGACCCGTGCCGTCCTCGCGGAGCGTGAGCGTTGGCTGGAACGTGACGTCGGCCGTATGGCTCACGCGGTGTCGGAACTGCCCGGTAACCCCTACCCATCCGTCACCGAGAAGGAGGCGAGCGTCACTGAAGAGGCCGTTGGGCAGTTCGCCGTGGTGCGGGTGAGTGTCCTCGGGCCCGGGCGCGCCCAGGCCCGAGAGCCCGCAATGCAGGAGGAAGCCGCCGTACGTCTCTCCGAACGCGGTTGACGCCGAAGGCTCGTCGAACGTGCTGATCATCGTCAGAGGCTCGCCGTCGACGCTGTAGCGCCACACCTGCTGCCCGCGGAATGGCAACACGATGAGTTCGACACGCTCGGTGACGAGCCGCAGCGCGGCTACGCCGGAGGCGTAGCGGAACGTGGACACCGCCACGCCGGGGGAGTCCAGCAGGGGCTGCTCGTGGGCCTCGAACATGGCCTCACGCAGGAGGATGCTGCGCAGCGGTGTTTCCATGGCGTCTCCTTCTGGGTCAGTCTTCGTGATATCCGGGAGTGGTGTAGAACGCCATGTTCGGCTGCCGCACATCAAGGCGCCCGTACTGGGCGACGATGCCCACGTCGGAGGTGAGGCGGATGCCGTACTGGACCTCGCGCGGGAGTTCGAACCCGCCCATGTCGGCAGTCACGTTGGTGCGCAGGCACCGCACCCGCTCCGGTTCGACGTCGACGGTGAACCTGTCAGGTGCTTTGTCCGCCCAGTACAGGGCCACCTCCACCCGGGCTTCCTCCGGGTTGGGGTTGAGGATGATGATGGACTCGTGCCCCTGCGGGTCCCCGTCGCCCGGGGGCGGCAGTTCCCCGTCGGGGAAGTACCAGGTCTTCTTGCCCGCCATCACACACCCACCCGCTGTGACTGCCGCTCCCTGACAAGAGTGGGGACGTCCTTCGCCTGCATGAAGACCGCCCCCTCGGCCTTGAGGCCCTCGATGAGGATGCGCAGCTCATCGATGGCGCCCGGACCCACGTTCTCGGTGATGAACGACTCCGGGATCACCGTGGCCTCACCGAAGTTGTAGCTCTTCTCCATGGGCCAGAACTCCCAGGGATGGATGTAGAAGCAGAGGTAGGTGTCGATCTGCTTGTCGTCGCAGAACTGCTTGAACGCCATCGAGCGCTCGAGCATGTACCGCCCGCCCTTGGTGCGGAACAGGGGCCATTGATCTCGATCTCGCTCCAGGCCAGGGTCCTTGGACTCCATCACCATGTCGGCGAAGTTCGGGATCTGCAGGACCGAAGAATCGCCCGGCTGGGTCCAGTCCTCGAGGCTGGAGAAGTACGGCGCGAACTGCTCGCGGTGGAAGTACATGGGGTAGGTGAGATCCGCCACGTAGCCCAGTTCGTCCAGGGCCCTCACCACTGCGGTGGAGCCCCACAGCCGGGGGCAGCGGAACGAGACCGGGCGGACCCCGGTGGCCTGCTCGACCAGCTCGGTATTGAGCCTGAGGCGGGGCAGCACCTCGTGTTCCAGGATCGGCTTGGTGCCGGGCAGGTCGAAGAGCGGGTCGCCGACGGTCTCGTGCTGCAGCGAGTGGGATCCCACCTCGTGGCCACGGGCGAGGCACTCACGGGCCACCTCGGGATGTGCCTTCACCGAATCCCCGGTGAACAGGAAGGTGGTGGTCACGTCCGTCTCCTCGAAGAGATCCAGGAGGAGCGGCGTGCCCTTCGTCAGGCCCTCGTAATAGGGCGTGAAGCTTCCGACGTCGGTCTCCATGTCGGTGCCGATGACCACGGTGATGGGGTTCTGATTCATGTGATTGTCTTTCTCTCTTGCCTCGTTGCGCATGTTGCTCAGGTGGTTTCGCCGAGATGGAACTCGGCATCGAAGAGGTGTGTCTCGCCGCTGTAGTGGCCGTCCATGCCGTTCTGGAGCAGTTCCCAGGCCTTTTCGGCGATCTGGTCCACGGGCTGAACCATCGTGGTGATGACGGGTCGCATGAATCCGTACGTGTCGATGTGGTCGAAACAGGCGACGGCGAGGTCGCTGGGGACCGTCATTCCTCGTTGGCGCGCCATCCGGACGGTGGCATAGGCCAGAACGTTGTTCTGCGCGATCACGGCAGTCGGGCGATCATCGCCCTCCATGATGGCGCCCACTTTGGCGTACCCGTCGGCGTACTGGAAGTTGGTGCGCACGATCCACTCCGGATTCAACGGCAGGCCATTTGCCACCAGGCACCCCTCGAACCCGTCGAGACGTTCACGAGCGGAGGATTCGCCGGCCGGCCCCACCACAGTGGCGATCCGGCGGTGGCCCCGGTCGATGAGGTGCTGAGTCAGGCTGTAGGAGGATCCCACGTTGTCGGCACCCACGAAGTTGCAGGCGAAGTCCCCCTTCGGCAGGTTGTCAACGAAGACGATCTGCTGGAGGAGCGATTCGGGCAGCGACGAGTACACGTCGGCCCCTGCGGTGGCGACTACGAGCCCGCCCACCGTCGACGAGCGGAGATGCGTGACGAAGGCCTCCTCGCGTTCCGCGTCCTCCCCGATGTTGAAGAGCATCGGGGTGTACCCGGCGTGGCTCACCAACCGGTCGATGGACTTGAAGAGGAGGGCGTAGAACTCGTTGCTGATGTCTGGCACCACTACGCCAAGTGAGTTCACGCGCTGCATTTTCAGGGCCTGGGCCATCTGATTCGGCAAGTAGTGAATCTTGTCTGCGTACGCCAGGACCTTCTCGCGAGTCTCCTCGCTCACCCGCCCCTTGCCGTTCAGGACCCGCGAAATGGTGGATTCGCTGACGCCGAGTTCGTTGGCTATGTCTCTCAGAGTGGGCATCTCTCACCGCCTTGGTAATGCACCTGTGGCTCTACTTGCGTTTCGAGTTCACGTCGATGAGCACCACCGTAATCAGGATGAGGCCCTTGACGATCCACTGGAAGTAGGTGTTGACGCCGATGAGCACCATCGCGTTGGAGATGACACCGATGAGGAAGGCGCCCAACACAACTCCGAGGACGTTTCCGCGGCCGCCGAACAGTGAGGTTCCACCGAGGACGACGACGGTCATCACCTCGAAGAGCATCGCGTCACCCAGCGTGGCGGAGCCCGACATCGTCCGAGCCGTCAGGCCGATGCTGCCCAACGTGGCCAGGAACGAACAGATGATGAAGGCCACCATGCCGATGAACTTCACGTTGATCCCGGACAGCCGCGCCGCATCGGCGTTGCCGCCAACTGCGTAGAAGCTCCGCCCCAGCTCCGTGTGCTGCGTGAAGACGTAGCATGCCGCCGTGACGAGCACCATCAGGTAGACCGGCACAGGCACCGAGAACAGGTACCCCATGCCCAGATAGTTGAGCCAACTCGGGAGCCCGCTGATGGGAAGCCCGCGCGAGTACAGGAACGCGATGCCCGTCAGAACGTTCATGGTGACGAGCGTCGCAATGAAGGATGGCACCTTGCCGTAAATCACGAACAGCCCGTTCACCATCCCCAGCACGATCGAGCTCAGCATGACCAGGAGGAGCGCCACCCAGATGCTGAGCCCCTGGTTCGCGACGAGACCGGCCAGGAGAACCGATTGGAGGCCGATGGCCGAGCCGATCGACAGATCCAGGTGTCCGATGAGGATGACGAAGAACTGGCCCAGCGCCACGATCGACAGGAAAGAGATCTGGCGGGCGATGTTCATGAGGTTCCCGAGTTCCAGGAACCGGTCGATGGTCACGGAGCAGATGGCGAACAACGCCAGGAAGAGGAAGAGGATCATCCACTCATTGACGAAGGCCCTCACGCCTCCAGAGAAGCGGGTGCTCTTCGCGGCGTAGGTTGCGGTGGCGCTGGTCATCTCTCTGCTCCCAACAGACTGGTCATTACTTCAGATTGGTTCAACCGGTCTCCTTCGAAGGAGTCACGGATCCGCCCCTCATAGAGGACGTATATGCGGTGCGATAGGCCGAGCAGTTCCTCGATCTCGGGCGAGACGAGGATCACCGACTTGCCCTCGGCGGTGAGGGCCGCGATGAGTCTGTAGATCTCGCTCTTCGCCCCCACATCAATTCCGCGGGTGGGCTCATCCATCAGGAAGATCTCTGTGTCGGCGATCAGCCACTTCCCGATGACGATCTTCTGCTGGTTCCCCCCGGACAACTTGGTGGTGGGCTGCCATAGGTTGGAGTAGCGGAGCTGAAGCGACTCCAGGGTGTCGTAGGACTTCCGCAGCTCAGCCTCGTCGTCCATGAACACACCCCACTTCTTGAACTTGCGCATCGAAGGAAGGGTGGCGTTCTTCCGGACATCCAGCGCGCTGTTCAGGCCAAGGCGCTTGCGTTCGTCAGGGATGAGGCCAAGCCCGTGCTGGATGGCTTTGCGCGGCGATGTCATGGAGACCGCTTCGCCGTTGACACGGATGGTGCCCTTCTTGACTTTGTAATCCCCGAAAATCGCCAGCAGTAACTCGGACTTACCAGCTCCCACAAGGCCGGCAATACCCACAACCTCGCCCCGGCGCACTTCCAGGTCCACGTCGAAGAACGTGTCGCTGGTAAGCCCTTCCACCTGCAACACCACGTCGTCGCCCGGGGGGTTGAGGGTGGGGTACACCTGGCTCAATTCGCGTCCCGCGATCAGTTCGACGAGCTTGGGCTTCGTCAACTCGGTCACGTCCCCGGTCCTGATGTGGCGGCCGTCCATCAACACCGTGTAACGATCACAGACGCTGAAGATCTCATCCAAACGGTGGGAGATGTAGATGATGCCCTTGCCGTCTCGTTTGAGGAGCTCGACGATGCGGAAGATGTTCTCGATGTCGTTCTCGGGCAGCACTGCGGTCAGCTCGTCCAGGATGATCACCTGGGCCTCCTGGGACAGCGCCCTCGCCAACTGCACGAGTTGTTTCTCGGCGGTGCGCAGGTACTTGACGGGCACGTCGAGGTGGATGTCAACGCCCAGGTACGTGAGCAGTTCAGCCGCGCGGGCACGCTGGGCGCGTCGGTCGATGAACGGCCCACGCTTCGAGTAGTTGCCGACGTAGATGTTCTCCAGCGCGGTCATCTCCTCCATCAGTTGGAACTCCTGATGGACCACGGCGATCCCTAGGGCCTGCGAGTCCCGCACGTCATAGTGCTTCGGGACCCTCTCTCCTCCCACGAACAGCTCGCCTGAAGTGAGGGTGTTCTCGCCGATGATGCACTTGGCCAGGGTGGACTTTCCCGCGCCGTTCTCGCCGACCAGCGCGTGGCATTCGCCGGGGCGCAGGTCGAACGAGACGCCGTCAAGGGCCAGTACCCCGGGAAATTCCATGCGGGCGTTGCGGATCTCGACCAGCGGCGTGGTGATGATCTCCTGGGGGGTCACTTCTTGCGCGACCGCGCTCATGATGCGTCCTTGTCTGAGAGCCAGAGCCACCCCAGCGCTTCGATGCCGGAGCAGATGATGTCGTCGTCCGGGTGCTCCGGGTGACGGATGTTGTGGATGAGCCGCTTCATCTCGTGGTACGGCATCATGCAGCTGCGGACCCCGGTCCATCCCACCGGCATGAGATCGAAGAACATCTCTTTGGCGATGTCGAAATCGCGCTCGTTGAGATGGAGCACCTCCTCCAGGAGAAGGTCTCTCTTCTCGGGATCGCGCTCGCGTTCGTAAGCCAACGCCGCCAGGACGAGGTCATAGATGACCCGGTTGCGACGCTCGGCGTTCTCAAGGCGATCGAAGTGCTTCGACCACACCTTCAGGCGCGGGTTGTCCTGCAGCTCCGCCCGGATCGCCCGGATCTCTGCCAGGAGCGGCTCGTGGTTGGCGACGGCCTGCTCGATGCGGGGGATGTCTGCGTCGGTCATCTTGTTCGACTGGAATGGGAACGGCGTCGTGTAGAGGGGGATCTGGCTCTCGTGGATGGTGAGGATCTCCCGCATGACCCGCAGCACGCGGGCGCCTAGGGCCGGGCCGAAGGTGGTGGTGCCCACGCGGTCGAAGAACTCGTCCTGTTCCAGCCGTGAGCCCCAGCCGTAGTTGCCGTGCGCGAAGAGATGCACGAACAGGCCGAACCATTCGAAGATGTAGCCGTTGATGCCGTGGACATCGGCCTCCACGCTGCCGATGTGCTGCTCGATGTCTCGTTCGATGACCTGGACGTTGGGCTCGTCCTCGTAGCGGATCATGTTGGACTCGAACGTGCGGTAGAGGCGGCCCATCGTCGAGGTGATGGAGTTGGACTCCGTGTCTCGCGCCCAGATCCGGTGCTTGCCGAACGCCTTGACCCACTTCTGGAACTCCGTCGGGGGCACATAGAGCGCAGGGGCCCAGAACAGCACGATGTCGTCCGGCAGGGCGTGGGCGGTGGCCTGGAGCCACGCGGGGTCCTTCTCGAGGGGTGGCTGGCGGAAGGCCCGGATCCCGATGATGATGTCCGGGTTGACCTGTCGCACCTCCTCCCGGATCTTCATCAGCAGCTCCAGGTTCGCCTGGTGCTTCGCTTCGCCGGGCGTGTCCGCGTGCTGCCCCCACCGCTCGGTGCAGCGTTGGCAGGTACAGAACCAGAAGCCCTCCTCGCTCTCCTCCAGGGTGTAGCCGTCGAAGCCGAGTTCGGCGATGCGGCGCATCGCGGTGAGGATGTAGCTGACGGACTCCTCGTCCGAGAGGCACACCGAGTCGAAGTCGTTGAGGAAGTCGCTGCCGGCCGGGGGGATCATCCGCTTCTCGGGGTGCGCGATGGTCCATCCGCCGTTGTAGGAGTTGAGGCCCACGTAGGCCATGATCTTCACACCCATGCGATGGGCGAGTTCGATGAAACGCGGCAGGTAGTTGTCGGCAACGTTGGGGTGGGAGTACTTGACCTTGATGAAGCGCCCGTTCTCCTGGTTCCACACCTCGACGGGGATGTCGGTGAACGAGGTTTCGGGATACTCAGGGAACTCGAAGGGCCAATAGCCGTACATCACCATGTTCAGCTGGTTGATCTTCTGGTCCACGCACTGATGCAGGAACAACTCCCATTCGTCGTAGCCCCACAGCTGCATGTCGAACCCGATCCGTCCGTAGCCGGCGTACCAGCTGAAGGTGGGTGCGACGGCGCGCACGGGGATGGAGGGGTAATCGACCATGAGGCAGGTGGGCAGCGAGAGGGTGCCGGGCGGGTTGTCACCGCGCACCTCGCGCTCGGCGAGGAGCTGCTTCAGTGAGGTGAGGCCATTGATCAGTCCGTCCCTTGCCTGGGCCGAGAGCCTGACTCCGTCGTCCCGGATGTCCAGAACGTAACCCTGCTCCGCGAACATCTCCGGCTTGGCCAGGTTCACTGCCGCGTCCTCGATACTGCCCTGGTGCACGTGGACGGGGAACGCGTCAGGGGCATCGGCGAAGATGCCCGGGTAGTTGTGGAAGCGGAGCACCGCGAGATCCCGGACCTCGTCGGGCGTCAGCGCGTCCACAGCCTCGGCCGTCAGCCGCAGACGGGTGAAAGCTCGCGTGGAACCGTCGTGGTGAATGAGGTGTTTGGGCTCGGGCAGGATGCTGATCATGGCGGGAAACCTTTCATGGATGGGAGGGTGGCGGGCGGGATTCGCGGGAATCCCGCCCGCCCACACGGCGGCCGGTCAGCCCAGCCAGCTCCAGTTCTGCCAGTCGTAGTCGGCGACGTTGGCCGGCGTGATGGCCTCAGGCTTGGGGAGGTCGTACTGCTCGGGCATCTCTTCGCCCTCGGCCATGGACTTCCACAGGGCGTCCATCGCGGTGTAGCCCAGCACGACGGGATCCTGGAGAACCTCTCCGATCCACGACTCGTTACCGTCCTGGATGTACTGGAGGACTTCCTTGTCGCCCGCGATACCCACGAACTTGATCTCGGCTGCCCGGTTGGCGCCGACGGCGGCGTTGTAGGCACCGATGACCTCAGCGTCGTTGTGGCCGGCCACCAGGTCAATGACCGGCTCGCGCTGCAGGACGTTCTCCATGAGGCTCTGCGCAGAGTTGCGGTCGCCACCGCCGGTGTCGCCCTCCTCAATGATCTTGGCGTCCGGGAAGGCCTCGAGAACGACCTTGCTGAAGCCCTCGAAGCGGTCGATGCTGACCTCGCCCGAGGTGGGGACGGAGATGTAGACGATGGTCGGGTCCTTTTTGCCGGCGCTCTCGAAGTAATCGACGGCAACCTGGCCCGCCGTTTCGCCCAGCGCCACCATGTCGTGGCCCACGAAGGTGTTCCAGACGGCGTCCGCCGGGTCGTCGGGCTGCTGCGGGTAGTCACCCACCACGAACTGGGTGCCGTTGCGCTTGTGCAGGTCGACCATGGTGGGGATGATGGCGCGGGAATCCGTGGGGAAGACGACGATGCCCTTGGCGCCTGCGGCAACGAGATTCTCCAGGTTGGAGATGTTGGTCTGGATGTCCTGCTGGCTGTCTTCGAACTGGAAACGGACCTTCGCCTCGGGGTTCTCCTCGGCCCACTTCTCCATGCCTTCCTGAGCGCCCAGGAACCAGGCGTACTGGAGGGTGAAGATGCTGCCGCCGATGAGGGTCTCGTCCTCGCCGAAGACGTGCCCGTCCGAGCCTGCTGCCTCGGTGGTGCTGGTCGTCGTGCCGTTGGCGGGTTCGGTGGCCGTGGGGTCGCTTGTCGCGTTTCCGCAGGCCGTGAGGGTGAGGGCGCCAGCGGCCAGCATGGCCACTGCTGCAGACTTGAGTCGCATAACTGCTCCATTCATGAAATGGGTGGCGGGTCGGCTTCGGACCAACCCAGAGGTAGTGGCCGTGGAAGGGTGCTCCCACGGTCTGGGTGCGACAGGAGGTTTCCGGTCGGGGAACGATCTGACCGCCGTCGTTGGCAGGCTTCCTCGTCCGTTACGTGCGGTCCTGGCGGACCTGGCTAGGTGCCCTTCGCTGTGTCGGGCGTTGTGCCTTGCGGTGCTGCATTGCTCTGCAAGGAGCTTGGAGGGTGCACCTTCTCAGATGCGGGCGATGGGGCTGGTGTGCGGCCTGGGGGGCGGCCGCACACCAGCGGACTCAGATACCGACTTCGTAGATCGTGCCGATCTGGTTGGCGAGGAAGTCCACTCCGCCCTCACGGACCACGACCGGCTTCTCCCAGCGGACGCCGAAGTTGGACCCGATGCCGAACGTGTCGAGCTGGAAGGTCATGTTGGGCTTCAGGGTGTACTCGGAGCTGGTCTCCATCCACGGTGCCTCCACCTCGGTGAGGCCGAGGCCGTGAGCAGGGCCGTAGACGTAGGCGTCCTTACGGCCGGCGTCCAGGAACTTCTGCTCGTAGTCGCGGGCGATCTCGCCGGCGACGCGGCCGGCCGCGAATTCACGCTCCGTCCACATGTGCATCTCGAGGATGAAGTCCACGATGTCCTTCTTCTCGCCCTTGAGCGGGCCGAGGGAGATGGGCAGCCCGATGGCGGGGCTGTAACCATCCACCGCGGCAGACAGGTTGAGCTGGATGATGTCGCCCGGCTTGAGGACCCGATAGCCGGAGCGGGAGATAGCGTGCTTGGTGCTCTCCTCGGCGAAGCAGTACTGGGGGAGACCCTCGTACTCCGCACCGTTCTCGTACATCGACTTCTGCGCCACGCCGACGAGCTGGAGTTCGGTCATTCCCGGGCGGATGGCGGCGATGACGTCTTGGACGGCGAGATCGGTGATGCGGCCGGCCTCCCTGAGACAGGCCACCTCCGCGTCGGACTTGACCGAACGTAGCTCAACCATGATGTCGCGGGCGTCGACGAGTTCCGCACCGGGGAAGTTGCTCTGGAGGGAGTTCCAGACCACCACGTTGGTGTCGAGAATCGAGCACACGCCAATACGCAGCTGCTGGCCACTGATGCCGAGGTGGCCGAAGACGTCCTGGAACGTCTGGAGGCTGAGGTGCGGATAGGCGGGGTCCGCGGCTTCGCGGTACTCCGCCAAGACGAAGATGTCCTGGATTGCGGCGGTGTCCTTTGCGAAGATGTCCGACTCGGGGCCCACGAGCAGCGCCGTCTTGCCATCGGGGTTGATGGCGACACCCGCGCGCTCGAAGACTGGCCAAAAACCACTGAAGTACCGGGCGTTGGCGTAATCGGCCTCGTTTCCGTAGAGGAGCAGGGCATCCAGGTTCCGCTCTCGCATCAGCTCTCCGGCGCGCTTGGCCCGATCAGCGTATTCGCTGGCTGGGATCCGGATTCTTTCCACGACGTGATCTCCTTTGATTCGTCCGACTTGGGACAACTTCGTCCAGTTGCACAAACGTTTGCGCAACGTCGTGACGCCAACGTTAGGACACGCCTTCCAGGGTTGTCAACCAGTTTGAGCAAACGATTGTCCCGCAGGGCAAATTGATTTCGTCGCGAGGGTGATCGGGAAACGGGTTTCTACTCGAAGGGCAGTTCGGTGGTGCCGTGGATCTCTTCCCAGTCGTCGACGAAGCGGTCCACGGCCATGATGATGTCGGGGGCGGACAGCGCCTGCTGCAGCAGTTGCGGGGAGAGCGTGACCGCGTCGGCGCCGCTCTGCAGCGCGTGCGACACCTGGGCGATGTTCTTGAAACTGGCGGCCATGATCTTGCTCGGGGCGTCGAACCGCTTGATGAAGCCTGCCAGGGCCTCGATTGTCTCGCGGGTGTTGATGTCGATCGACTGCATCCGGTTGTAATACGGGGCCAGGTAGTCGACACCCGACGCGATGGCCAGGAACCCCTGCGTCTTGGAGTAGATGGCGGTGGCGGTCACCTTCACGCCCTCGCTCTTGAGGATGCGCATGGCGTGGAGACCGGCCTCGGTGAGCGGGATCTTCGGGTAGACGTTGGCGTCGATCTTGTCCAGCAGGCGGTGGGCCTCGTCCACCATGCCCTGGGTCTCCTTGGACAGCACCTGGACGTGGAGGGTGCGGTTGGGGCCGATGATCGAGCGGATCTGGCGGAAATGCGCGTAGAAGTCGATCTTGCCCTCGGCCTTGAGGATCGACGGGTTGGTGGTCACCCCGGTGACAGGGTAGATCGGCGTGAGCCGCTCGATGTCGTCCAGGTTGGCCGTGTCGAACAGGATGTCCATGACTGTGCCTTTCGGGTGAGGGGTGCCCTGGTGATATCCAACCACGCGGCCAGCGGCTTCGCTGAAGCGAGGCCGGTGGGCAGATGCCCAATTTGGGGCCCTATCCTGTGCCGATGCACCGTCTCTCCGCGCAGGACCTGCGCCGCAGCCGCACCTATCTGTGGGCCTGGTGGGCGGGCTGGTTCGTGCTCGCCATCCTCTGCGGCCTCGCGCTGGGCGCCATGCAGCTGGGCGACGACGTGGTGCGCCAACCGCTCGGCTCCGCGGGGTACGTGCTGATGGGGCTGTTTCCGGCCTGGCTCGGCACGGTGGTCACGCTCCACTGGGCTCCGCGGCTGACGTTCGCCTTCGGCGCCCTGCTCGGCGTCCTGTTCGAGGCCGCACCCGTGCACGACGACGTGCGCGGCCTCGGCTGGGCTGCCACCGTGTTCGCCGTCGCCGGGCTGGTCTGGTTCCTCTGGCGCGACTCCCGCAGCACCCCCCACAGCCCCCACGTCGTGCCGGCCAACGGGACTCAATGGGAGGGGTCGTGGGCGGCGGACGACGCGCGGATCGACGCGAAGGTCGGCGCCCTCGTCGCCGGGGCGTTCGCGCTGCTCACGCTGGTCGGGTTGGGCGTACACCACTTCATGCTGAGCGACGTTGCCGGCTTCGAGGCGCGGGCCGAGCTCGCGTCGGGCACCGTCGTGGAGCTGATCGAGGACCCGTACGAGATGGTGGTGGAGATCGGCGGGCGGGAGTTCACCTTCGAGCGGTTCTACACCGACGAGGAGCAGGCCGAGCCCCAGCCGGGCGAGGCCATCGAGGTGCTGGTCGACGGCGACCGGGCCACGCCTGTGGGCCAGGGGCAGGGGAACCCGGCCTTCGTGCTGGGGATCACCGCCGTCGCACCGCTGCTGGGTGCGGCCATCGGCCTGCGGCTGGGCACGCGTCGGTCGCGGCGTCGCACCCTGCTGGAGCGGGGCGGGCCTTCTGCGACGGTGCGGCTGCTGCGGCTCGAGGAGTTCGACGCGCTGGCGCTGCCCGTGGATGACACCGTGCCCTCGCTGCGGCTGATCAACCTCACCGGATTGCGGGAGCTGGACGCGGGGGAGGAGGACGTCGAAGAGGACCGTCCTTCGACACACCCCGCGGATGACTGGCCCGCGTCCGACGAAGACGATGGCCCAGGACTACCGGTCGGCGCGTTCGAGATCGCACAGTTCATCCGGGAGCAGGAGGCCGAGGAGTTCGACGACGAGTTCACCGACGAGGAGCGGGCCGACCTGGAGGCGTTCCTCGGGCCGCAGAGCGCCGCCAACGGCGAGCCGTTCATCCTCGTGGGCAACTGGGCGCAGGGCTCCACCGTCGCCCTGCTGCGCGAGAGCGGCGAGGTCTGGTTCGCGGAGGTCGCGGCCGGTCGGCCGGTCAAGGATCGCCGGGCCGTCGTCGAGGCGGGTGTGCCGTCGGCCGCGCACCGGACCGTCGACCGCACCATGCGGGCGTTGCCCGTCTGGGCGCACCGTAACGCCGGCTGGCTCCGCTGGGCGCTGGCGTGCGGTGCAGGGGTGCTGGCCGTGCTGGGGGTGGCATTGTTCCTCTGGGGCGAGCCCGTGGAGTGGCCGGTGGTCTTTCTGGTGTTGATGGCCGCGTCGGCGCCGTGGTCGGCCATCACATGGTCCGACGGCCGGATCTCGGCCGCCCCGGCGGGGCTGCGCACGCACGGGGTGTTCGTGGACGAGGTTTACGGGCGGGACCGGGCCACCGTCGTGGTGCCCGTGGACCATTCGGTGGCGGTGCGGTTCGAGCGGCCGGACGAACTCATCGATCTGGGGGTCGAGGTGGTGGCGCCGGGGGAGGACCTCACCGCGGAGCAGGCGGCGGAGCGGGTGAGGCTGATGATCTTCCAGGCGCCCGGCTCCGGGCGGAGCTACCGGGCGCCGGCGCCCGGATTGGTCGCCGGTGTGGGTGTGGTGCTGGTGTCGCTGTGGTTGATCTGGCCGCTGGTCGGCTGAATGAAAAAGGCCCCGGAGCGATCCAGGCAGATCGCTCCGGGGCCTTCATTCGAAGGGTTACTTGAACATCACGATGTTGTTGAACACCCACTCGTTGCTCTGCGAGAAGGTGTAGCCACCCGCAGGCTTCGCGGTTGCGGTGTACACCGTCGTCATCGTGTAGGAGCGGCACGCGCCACGGCCGGTGGCGGCAGTGTCACATTCCGTCTTCCACTGACGGCCAGCCGAGGTGAACTCGCCTGCCTGGCCGAGCGGGTTGCCCTTCCACGCAGCGCGGTCCATGTACGGGAGGTAGGTGAGGTTGTTGAACGCCCACCCCGTCTTCCGCACGAACTGGCCGTTCTCGACCTTGACCACGGTGGCCCAGATCTCGGTGCGGCACCGCTCGGTCTGCGAGTAGTCCTCACAGGTGGTCACCCACCGACGGTCGTTGAGCAGGTACGCACCGGGCTTCGTGTACGGGGCGCTCGGCACGAACGTGTCGGCGGGCTTCGTCGGGGTCGTGGTCGGCTTCACCGAGGGGGACTTCGACGGGCTCGGCGACACCGAAGGCGACGGCGACACCGAAGGCGACGGCGAGGCAGACGGCGACGGCGAGGCAGACGGCGACGGCGAGGCAGACGGCGAGGGGCTCGGCGAAGGCGACGCGGACGGCGAGGGGCTCGGCGAAGGCGACGCCTTGGCCGTGACCTTCAGCGTGAACTGCGCGGTGGCCTCGTTGTCAGCATCGTCGGTCACCGTGACGGTCACGGTGAACTCGCCCACCACCGGCGTGCCGGTGATGCGACCGGTGGAGCTGATGCTGAGCCCTGCGCCTTCGTCGGAGATGGCGTAGGTCAGCGGCAGCGACGCGTCGGTGGCCTGCACCTGGACGTCGACGGTGCCGCCCTCGACGAGGGTGACTCCTCCGATCGCCTGGATCACTGGCGGGGTGGTGTCCAACACCACCGGCGCGGTCACCGTGATGGTGAACTCGACGGTGGCCTTGTTGCCGGCCTCGTCCTCCACGGTGACGGTCACCTCGTGGGTGCCGGCAGCGGCAACCGAGCCCGAGATCGCGCCGGTGGCGGCGTCGATCGAGACACCCGCGGGCAGCCCCACGGCGCTGAACGTCAGCGCGGTGGAGACGTCATCGGTGGCTTCGATGGCGACCGAGACGGCCGCGTCGGTCTCCACCGACACGTCAGCGACGGCGGTGATCACCGGCGCGGTGGTGTCGACGGAGTCGGGCACGGCGACCTTCACCGCGAGTTCTGCGATGGACACGAACTGCATGGCCTGATCCGAGAACGCCTTGATGACGCGCAGTTGGACGAAGCGGGCCGTCGTGTCGAGGGGGATCCTCTTCACCGACGAGTCGAGCGACATCGTGCCCTCACCGATCTTGACGAGCGCATCCAGCGAGTCGCCGGCGTACAGCTCGTAGTCGGTGATCTTGCCGTTGTTGCCGCCACTCTGGCGCGGCAGCACCTCGAGGTAGGCCAGCTCCAGCGGGGTCTCGCCGACGGAGAGGTTGATGTTCAGCGGCAGCTCGACCGTGGTCTGCCACGGTGTGTGCCACATGGTGGAGGTGTTGCCGTCGAACATCTTCGACGGATCCTCGCCGGGCTGGTAGGGCAGATCGCCCACGACAGTCACCGGCACGCTGACCGCGGGGTTCTGCAGCGGCAGCAACTCGACGGTGAGCCGGGCCATGCCCTGGCTCTCACCGTCTGCGGTGGCCACCGTCACGGGCAGCGTTGCTGCGCCCGCGTCGGCCCAGTCCGGCACCGTCACGTCGAGCGAGATGGTGGTGGAGGCGCCAGCCGCCAAGTCGAAGGCGGCGGACGGTGCGGCCGTCCATCCCACCGCCGGGGTGGGGGTCAGCGTGAGGCCCGTGAGATCCTCGGCGCCGACGTTGGTCAACTCGAACTCGACGGTGTTGACGCCACGGTTGACGGTCTGGGCGGTCGAGACCACCGAGACGGGCAGGCCGCCCAGCCACTCGAGCGAGACCTGCATGTAGCGGATCGTGGAGCTGGTGCCCTCGAAGAGCAGGCCGTACGTGCCGGGCTGCGCGCCGGGGCCGTAGGCCAGGGGGGTCAGCGTGGAGTAGGACATCGAGCCGGGCTCGAACACCTTGGCGACGGACCAGGTCTGGCCGTCGTCGTAGCTGAGCTTGACGGTGCCGTTGGAGCGCGAGCCTGCGGCGGCGTTCGAGAACAGCAGCATCTTCGCCTGGGGCGAGCCCTCAGCGGCGTTCGGGTAGGCGCGGGTGATCGACGCGTTGTTGGCGGGATCGATGAGGGCGCGGTCGATGTACGCCGGCCCGTAGTTCACGCCACCGTCTTCAGAGATGGTGATGCGACGAGCCCCGGTCCCCGGGGCGCGGGAGTTCAGCATGACGCGGCCGTCGGAGAGTTCCACGGTCTTGTTCTCGTCCATGCCGGTCTCGGTGGGGTTACCCGCGTGCCAGGTGACGCCATGGTCGTCCGAGTAGACGGACACTGCACGGAGGCCGTTCTGCCCGGTGATGCCGATGGAGTACTGCTGGATGAGGCGCCCTGCGTAGTCGCCGTAGCGCAGCTGGATGCCCTCGCCGGAGGAGGCGAAGCGGGTGTACCAGTTGGACTCGTTGGTGATGCTGGGCGTGATGACGCGCGGTTCGCTCCAGGTCTCGCCGTTGTCGGCGGACTCGATCACCGCGGCGTGCATGATGTTGCGGGCGGTGGGATCGGTTCCCTCGACGGAGCCCCAGAGGCCGACGTCGTAGGACTTGACGAAGAAGTTGAAGATCTTGCCGGTCTCGCGGTCCACCACATAGGACGGATCGGAGTAGCCCATGCGGGGCGACGTCTGTCCGGCGGCGATCACAACCGGGCCGCCCCAGGTCTGTCCGCCGTCCTTCGAGATGCGCTGGACGATGGAGTTCGGGTTCGGCGAGTCGCCGCAGCCGCCGGGGCGACCGTCCCACGACGCGAGGATCCAGCCGTTGTTGGCCTGGGTCAGCGCCGGAATGCGGTGGCAGGTGAAGCCTGCGTAGCCGGCGGAGGCGAGGGTGACGTACTGGCCCTCTTCGCGCGGCGGCGGCGGGGCGTCGGTGATCGGGATCGCCGGAAGAGTCGCGGTGATGCCGGCCTGGAGGATCTGCGTGCCATCGCGGTCCGCGGTGGCGTCGAACGTGACAGTGGGGGTGAAGGACCCGGCAGCCAGGTCGGCCGCAGTGACGGTGTGGGAGGCGGTGGTGCAGGTGTTGGTGGCGCCGGCAGCCAGGCCCGCCCAACGGCAGTTCGGGGGGTTGGGCGGCAGCATTCCGGCGAGGTTCGACGTGCGGGGGAAGGCGGTGATCGACACGGTGGACAGGTTGGTGTACGTGGTGTTGAACGTCAGGACGTCACCGACGCGCACCGGGCTGCCCAGGGCGTCCGTGCGGGCCAGCGAGACCGTGAGGTACTCGACGGGCGCGGCGCTCACCGGGAGTGCGCCGTGGATGGTCACCACGACGGGGGTGCCCCCTGCAGTGGGCGTTTCCGTCCACGTCAGGTCGATGACCGCACGACCGGCCTCGGCGTCGGCAGCGGTGACCGTGTAGGTGAGCGCGGCCATCCCGGTGCGCGCGCAGTCGTACTTGCCGCCGGTGCCGCCGGGGAAGGCGGCCCAGTCGCAGCTGTTCGCATTGGTCAGCGTGGTCGACGAGGCGTCCAGGTTGCGCGCCGGGGCGGCGGCGTTGGACTCCATGCGGAGGCGGACGGTTACGACATCGCCGACCGAATACGCCGCCTTCTCTGGGCTCACAGTGCTGATGCGCACCTGGCCGTTGGTGTACGGGAGCCAGGCGCCGATCGGGGTGATCGTCACCTCGGCCTGCGCCGTCTGCGGCGCGACAAGGCCCATGAGGGCCAGGCAGAAGGCGAGGGCGGCGGTGAGCCAGAGCCTCGCGGTGCGCGTTATGTGCACGGTTTCTCCTCTTTGAGTGGGTCCCCGCATCTTATGTAAAGACGTCGGACGTCTGACCCACCCCTGGGGAGGTGACCAGGCTCGATGAGCGAAAAGTCGTCCTGAAGAATCGGTGACCCCCCGGTGCGAAGGCTCGAAAGGAGGCGTATAGTGGCGGTATCGAAAGCGATTCGTAACCCCAACGAAAGTGAAGTGATCGACAGTGACCGTCGAACGCGCAGGCCGCGAGAGCGAGATCATGTCGCGCCTCAGCGATGACGGCGCGCTCACGGTGTCTTCCCTCGCGGCGGATCTGGGGGTGTCAGAGGTCACCATCCGAGGCGATCTCCGGGCATTGGAGCAGCAAGGGATGCTCGTGCGCACCCGCGGCGGGGCCAGGCCCACCACGCTCAAATCGATCCTCCAGCGCGAACAACTCAACGTCGAGACCAAGACGCGCATCGCCGCGGCCGCGTCCGCCATGATCCGCGACGACGACGCCGTCATGATCGAGGCCGGCACCACGTGCGCCATGGTGGTGCGCAACCTCAGCGCCCGACGCGGCGTCCAGGTGGTCACCAACTCGGCGCTGGTCTTCAACAACGCCCGCATCAACGCCAACGTCAACGTCATCCTCACCGGGGGCGTCTTCCGTCGCGAGTCCGAGTCGTTCGTCGGCCCGCTCGCGGAGCGTGCGATCGGGGAGTTCAACGCCCGCATCGCTTTCCTGGGCACCGACGGGTTCTCCCCGGAGCGGGGCCTCACCACGCGGTTCGTCGAGGGCGCCCAGGTGGCCTCCACCATGCGGGACCGCGCCGAAGAAACCTGGCTCGTGGCGGACTCCACGAAGTTCGGCCAAGCCGGGTTCGTCAGTTTTCTGCCCCTGAACGGCATCACCGGGATCATCACGGATTCCGGCCTGCCCGAAGGGGCGTTGGAAGCGCTGCAAGAGCACACCCAGGTGTGCGTCGTCTAACAAGAAGGAAACCGCAATGGCAACCGTTGTAGTCATGCCGCAACTCGGCAACAGCGTCGAGTCGTGCCTGATCATTTCCTGGCAGGTCAAGGTCGGCGACGAGGTCGCTGTCGACGGCGTGCTGTGTGAGGTCGAGACAGACAAGGCCTCCATGGAGGTGCCGTCCACCGAGGCGGGCACCGTCCTGGCCATCCTGTGGGACGAGGGCGACGACGTACCCGTCAAGGAGCCGCTGGTGGTCGTCGGCGCGGCGGGGGAGGATCCCCAGCCCGCGCTCGATGCCGCAGGCTGGAAGGGCAAGGACGGCGACGCTGAGGAAGCAGTTCCGGCTGAGGCCGCGTCGGCTTCTGCGCCCGTCGAGCAGGCGCAGGCGGCCGGCTCTGCGAGCGCGCAGTCCGCTCCCGCGTCCGTCGACCAGCCGCAGGCGGCTGGCTCAGGAAACGCCGGGATGAGCCCGCGGGCCCGCACCCTGGCCAACTCCAGCAACATCGACATCGCCGCGGTCCCGCAGGGCTCCGGACCCGGCGGCCGCGTGATCGAACGCGACGTCCGGGCTGTTCTCGACGGCGGCGGCACCACGCTCGCCGCGGCCCGCGCAGGCGCGCTCCCCGGCCAGGGCAGCGGCCTCGGCGGCCGCATCGCCACGACAGACCTCGGCAAGAAGGCCCCGGCCGAAGCCCCGCAGGCCGCGCCGTTCATCTCGACCGGCGCCCGCGAATACCCCGGCCCCTCCACCGCCACCCCGGTGAAGGGCATCCGCAAGGTCATCGCCGAGCGCATGATGCACTCGCTGGCCAGTTCCGCACAGCTCACCTACACGTCGACGGCGAAGGCCGCAGGACTGCTGGCCCTGCGCAAGAAGCTCAAGGGCTCGCCCGAGGAACTGGGCCTCAACAAGGTCACCATCGGCGACCTCGTCGGCTTCGCTGCCGTCAAGGCCGCGGCCAAGAACACCCAGCACAACGGCCACCTCGAGGACGGCGTCCTCACCACGTATCAGAACGTGCACCTGGGCATGGCCGTCGACACGCCGCGCGGCCTCCTCGTGCCCACGGTGCGCAACGCCTCGCAGATGAGCCTGCGCGAGTTCTCCGCCACCAGCAAGGACCTCGCCTACCAGGCCATCGACGGCAAGATCAACCCCGACCTGCTGGCCGGGGCGACGTTCACCGTCACCAACCTGGGCGGCTTCGGCATCGAGAGCTTCACCCCGCTCCTGAACGTGCCGCAGGTGGCCATCCTGGGCGTCGACGCCATCTTCCCCCGGGCCGTCATCAACGACGACGGCACCGTCGGGGCAGAACAGCGCATCGGCTTCTCGCTCACCGCGGACCACCGCGTGATCGACGGCGCAGACGCGGCCCGCTTCCTGCAGGACCTCGTGCGCTACATCGAAAACATCGACATCACGGTCCTGGGTTGAGAAGGGGAAACGCAATGAACGAATTCGACGTCATCGTGCTGGGCGGCGGCCCCGGCGGCTACATCGCCGCGGAGCGCCTCGGCCACGCGAAGAAGAAGGTCCTCCTCGTGGAGGCCGACGCGCTGGGCGGCACCTGCCTGAACGTGGGCTGCATCCCCACCAAGGCGCTCCTCAACGCGGCCAAGACCTACGCCCACGCCAAGCACGGCGCGAAGCTGGGCGTCAACGCCGGCGACATCTCGGTGGACTGGCCAACCATGCAGAAGTGGAAGAAGCAGACCGTCGACACCCTCGTGGGCGGCGTCGGCCAGGCCGAGAAGAAGGCTGGCGTCACCGTCGTCAAGGGCCACGGCACGTTCGACGGCCCAGGCAAGGTCACCGTCGACGGCACGCAGTACACCGGCAAGCACGTGATCCTTGCCACCGGCTCGGTCCCCGTCATGCCGCCCATCCCCGGCGCCAAGGACAACCCGAAGGTGGTTGACTCCACCGGCATGCTCGCCATCGAGGAGATCCCGGCCCGCCTGGCCGTCATCGGCGGCGGCGTCATCGGCCTCGAGTTCGCCAGCCTGTTCGCGATGCTGGGCTCCCAGGTCACCGTCGTGGAGATGCTGCCGGAGATCGTGCCGTTCATGGACGACGAGCTCGCCGCGCAGCTGCGCAAGGGCCTGGCCGACGTGAAGTTCAAGCTCGAATGCAAGGTCACCGGCATCGACGGCGGCACCGTCAAGTACGAGACCCTGGCCGGCGCGGAGGAGTCCGTCGAGGCCGACGTCGTGCTGATGGCCGTGGGCCGGCGTCCCGCCGTCCAGGGCTGGGGCGCGGAAAGCTCCGGCCTGGAGTTCTCCGGCAAGGGCATCGTCGTGGACGACCGGATGCGCACCAACCTGCCCAATGTGTGGGCCGTAGGCGACGTCACCGGCCGCTCGCTGCTGGCCCACGCCGCCTACCGCATGGGTGAGATCGCCGTCGCCAACATCCTCGACCCCGAGGCGCACCGCCGCGGCGAGATCATGCGCTGGAACACCATCCCGTGGGCCGTGTACTCGGCCCCGGAGGCGGCAGGCATCGGCCTCACCGAGAAGCAGGCCGCTGCTGCCGGCTACACGGTGGCCAAGGTGGTCGTGCCGGCCTACCTGTCCGGCCGCTTCGTCGCCGAAGAGGGCGTCAAGGCGCCCGGCGCCTGCAAGCTCGTCTACGACGCCGACAGCCTCACCGTGCTCGGTGTCCACGTGCTCGGCACCTACGCCTCCGAGATGGTCTGGGGCGCCTCCGTCGTGCTCGAGACCGAACTCAGCATCACGGACCTGCGCCAGGTCGTCTTCCCCCACCCCACCGTCAGCGAACTGATCCGAGAAGCGGCTTGGGCCGCGAAGATCTGACCCCAGGAGATACACACCCATGACCAAGTCACTCATCGTCGACCCGAGCAACGTACGTTCGGCTTCGTACATCGAATCCCCCAAGGTTCCAGTCAACCAGTACAAGCCGGACTTCGACGCGGAGCTCGCCAAGTACGGCAAGCAGGGCCTCATCGACATCCTCCACGACATGATCGCCGTGCGGCAGTTCGAGACCATGCTGGACTCCATCAAGAAGACCGGTTCCTGGAACGGTGTCGAGTACGACCACCGCGGCCCGGCGCACCTGTCCATCGGCCAGGAATCCGCCGTCGTCGGCCAGGCCTCGCAGCTGAACCCGGAAGACTACGTCTTCGGCTCCCACCGCTCGCACGGCGAGATCCTCGCCAAGTGCTACTCCGCGGCCCGCAAGCTGCCCGAAGACCAGCTCGAGAACATCATGAAGCAGTTCCTGGGCGGAGAAACCCTCGGGTTCGCCGAGAAGGTGGGCTTCGAGAACCTCTCAGACCTGGCCGAGAACTTCATCCTCTACGGCACCGTCGCTGAGACCTTCGCCCGCTCCGCCGGCTTCAACCGCGGCCTCGGCGGCTCCATGCACGCCTTCTTCGCGCCGTTCGGCTCCATGCCGAACAACGCCATCGTCGGCGGCTCGGCCGACATCGCCACGGGCTCGGCGCTGTTCAAGCGCATCAACCGGCAGAACGGCATCGTGATCGCCAACATCGGCGACGCCTCCATGGGCTGTGGCCCGGTGTGGGAAGCCATGATGATGTCCGCCATGGACCAGTACCGCACCCTGTGGAAGGACGGCGTCGAAGGCAACCCGCCCATCTGGTTCAACTTCTTCAACAACTTCTACGGCATGGGCGGCCAAACCGCCGGCGAGACCATGGGCTACGACATCCTCGCCCGCGTGGGCATGGGTGTGAACCCCGAGGCCATGCATGCCGAGCGCGTCGACGGCCTGAACCCGCTCGCCGTCGCCGACGCGGTCGCCCGCAAGCGCGAGATCCTCGAGAACGGACACGGCCCGGTGCTCACCGACACCATCACCTACCGCTTCTCCGGCCATTCGCCGTCGGACGCCTCGTCCTACCGCACGCCCGAAGAGGTCGAGCTGTGGCAGGCCCACGACGGCCTCACGAACTACGCCACCTACCTCGTCGACAACAAGGTCCTCACGCAGGACGAGGTGGACGGGATCCAGGCCACGTTCGACGAGCGCCTGACCAAGATCATCGCCATCGCCACGAAGGACGACGGCTCCAGCCCCCGCGTCGACACCGCGTTCATCGAATCCGTCATGTACTCCGACGGCAACGAGCCCTCGCTGGACACCACCCGCGAGCCGGAACTCCTCCAGCCGCTGGCGGAGAACGCCCGCGCCAAGTCGCTGATCGCCAAGAGCCGCTTCTACAAGGACGCCTCCGGCAAGGTGGTCTCCAAGGCCAAGGCCTACAACTACCGCGACGCGCTGTTCGAGGCCGTCGCGCACGGCTTCGCCACGGACCCGACGCTCGCCGGCTGGGGCGAGGAGAACCGCGACTGGGGCGGCGCGTTCGCCGTCTACCGCGGCCTCACCGAGCTGCTGCCGCACCACCGCCTGTTCAACTCGCCCATCTCCGAGGCCGCCATCGTCGGCGCCGGTGTCGGCTACGCGCTCTCGGGCGGCCGCGCCATCGTCGAACTGATGTACTGCGACTTCCTCGGCCGCGCGGGCGACGAGATCTTCAACCAGGCGCCCAAGTGGCAGTCGATGTCCGGCGGCCTGCTGAAGATGCCGCTGGTCATGCGCGTGTCCGTGGGTTCCAAGTACGGCGCCCAGCACTCGCAGGACTGGTCCGCGCTCGTGGCGCACATGCCCGGCCTGAAGGTCTACTACCCCTCCACCCCGTTCGACGCCAAGGGCATGATGAACCTGGCGCTGCGCGGCACGGATCCGGTGGTGTTCTTCGAGTCGCAGCTGCTGTACGACGTGGCTGAGCAGTTCGTCGAGGACGGCGTGCCCACCGAGTACTACGAGGTGGAGGAGGGCCAGCCCGTCGTCCGCCGCGAAGGCGCGGATGTGACCATCGCGACGCTCGGCCCCACGCTGTACCGGGCCATGGAGGCCGCTGAGACGCTGGAGTCGGAGTATGGCGTGTCGGCTGAGGTCATCGACCTGCGCTTCATCGCCCCGCTCGATCTGACGGTGGTGCTGGAGTCGGTGAAGAAGACCGGCCGCCTGCTGCTGTCGTCGGACGCGGTGGATCGTGGCTCGTTCCTCCACGATGTCGCCTCCCGGGTGCAGACCTTGGCGTTCGACAGCCTCGACGCTCCGGTCACCGTGGTGGGTTCGCGCAACATCATCACGCCCGCCGCTGAGCTGGAGAAGCTGTTCTTCCCGCAGCCCGAATGGATCGTCGATGCGATCCACGAGCGGATGCTCCCGCTGAAGGGGCACACGCCCGAGTCCAACCAGACCGACGGCGAAATCGTCCGCCGCGCGAAGCTGGGCCTCTGACGTCGGTGGGCCGGGCGCCGCTCCGGTGTCGCCCGGCCCACCATCTCGCAGACCGCCCGTGACGTCGCAGACCTGGGCGTGACGTCGCAGACGGCCTGCGGGGTCGCAGACAGTCCTCTGTCTGCGACGTCGGCCGAGGTCTGCGACGTCCGACGGAGGTCTGCGACGTTCGGCCGAAGTCTGCGAAGTGCGCAGCGATGCAGTGAGAAGGAGAAGCATGACCACCACGATCAACGACCCGAATGCCACCCCGGTCGAGCGACTCGACGCGCTGCGGGAGCACCTCGCCACCAACCCGGACTTCCCGCCCTTCGTGACGGAATCCAACAACCACGTCCACACCATCTACAGCTTCAGCCCGTACACCCCGGCCATGGCGGCGCTGCGGGCCCGCGAGGCCGGGCTGACCGTCGTCGGCTCGGTCGATCACGATTCGGCCGCCGGCGCCGCGGAGATGACGGCGGCCGCTGAGGCCGTCGGGCTCGGCTCGGTGACCGGCTTCGAGTGCCGCGTCTACGTGCACTCCGCCGACGACGTGGCGGCGGGTCGCGCCCCGTTCCACGACCGGAAACTCAACAACCCGGACACCGCCGGCATCGTCTACATGACGGTGCAGGGCATCCCCGCGTCGTCGCGCGACGCGGCGGCGGAGTTCCTCAAGCCCATCCGCGAGGCGCGGCTGAAGCGCACCGCCACCATGGTGGAGAACGCCAATGCGATCCTGGAGAAGCTCGGCGCCCCGTTGATCGATGTGGAGACCGACATCGTCGGGCGTTCGCAGTTCCTGCTCGGCGGCACGGTCACCGAGCGTCACCTCCTGGCCGCGATGGCGGACAAGCTGATCGCGCACTTCGGGCGCGGGGGGTCGCTGGTCGACGGGCTGGCGCAGCTGGGGCTGAACCTGTCCGACAAGGCCAAGGCGCAGCTGGCCGACGTCGACAACCCGCACCTCACCTTCGACCTCCTGGGCGTGATGAAGGCCGAGTTCCTCGACCAGATCTACGTCATCCCCGGGCGGTTCGAGGACGGCGGCGAATGCCCGACGATGGCTGAGGTGATCGCCTTCGCCAAGTCGATCGGCGCCATCCCGTGCTACGCGTACCTGGGTGACGTCACGGCGTCGCCGACGGGGGACAAGAAGGCGGAGAAGTTCGAGGACGACTTCCTCGACGAGCTCGTCGAGTTCCTCGGCGAGATCGGGATGCCGGCCATCACGTACATGCCGCCGCGCAACACATCCGCGCAGATGGCGCGGATCGCTGACCTGGCGGACCGCAACGGGCTGCTCGAGGTGAGCGGTGTGGACATCAACACGCCGCGTCAGGTGTTCAACTGCTCCGAGCTGCAGCGCCCGGAGCTGGACCACCTGAACGACGCGACGTGGGCGATGGTCGCCCATGAGCGGCTCGCCGAGCACGACCGTTCGCTCGGCCTGTTCGCCGAAAACTCGCCCTTTGCCGGGCTGCCGCTGAAGGAGCGCGTTGCGCGCTACTCCGCCGTCGGCCGGGAAATGGTCCAGGACGGCCTGTCCGTCGCCGACGCCGCGGCGCGGCTCATTCCCTGAGCCAGCCGCCCGGCTCAGAAACCGTTAAGGAGAAACCCATGACCATCACCACTATCGCCCCGATGGTGCGGGGCGCGTACCTCGCCCGGCACGGCGTCCCCGTCGTCCTCACGCTGAGCGACCCGGCCGAGCCCGCCGTGCCCGTCAGCCTCCAGGCGGCCTCGATCGACGAGCTGCCCGACGCCCTCCAGGGCGCCGAACTCCCCCTCCCCGCTCAGCTCGCCGTCGAGGTGGCGGGGGAGAGCTACTCGTTCGCCGTCGAGACCCTCGGCGACGTCTCCGTCCTGCCCGACGCGAAGTCGGCCGAGGCGCGTTCCGCGGCGTTCCGCTCCGAGGTGGTGGCCGGCAAGGTCGCCGTCGTGACCGGCGGCGCGCAGGGCTTCGGCGCTGAGATCGTGCACGGCCTCGTCGACTCCGGCGCGTTCGTCTACATCGCCGACCTCAACATCGACGGCGCCACCGCCCTCTCCCAGGAGCTGGGCACCGATCGCACCGCGGCCATCAAGGTCAACGTCGGCGACGAGGACTCCGTCGCCGCGATGGCTGAGGAGATCGCCCGGCGCACCGGTGGCCTCGACCTGGTCGTCTCCAACGCCGGCGTCGTGCGGGCGGGTCCGGTGTTGGAGCAGGAGTTGAAGGACTTCGCCTTCACCACCGACATCAACTACACGGCGTTCTTCCTCGTCACCAAGCACCTGGGTCGCCTGCTCGCCGCGCAGCACCGCACCGCGCCCGAGTGGACCACCGACATCATCCAGATCAACTCCAAGTCCGGCCTCGTCGGCTCGAACAAGAACGGCGCCTACGCGGGCTCGAAGTTCGGCGGCATCGGGCTGGTGCAGTCGTTCGCGCTGGAGATGGTGGAGCACGGCGTCAAGGTCAACGCGATCTGCCCGGGCAACTTCTACGACGGCCCGTTGTGGTCGGACCCGGACCGCGGCCTGTTCGTGCAGTACCTGCGCTCCGGCAAGGTACCCGGCGCCACCACCGTCCAGGAGGTCCGCGACTTCTACGAGGCCAAGGTGCCGCTGCGTCGCGGCACGTACGGCGCCGACGTGATGCGCGCGGTGTACTACATCGTCGAGCAGGCCTACGAGACGGGCCAGGCCATCCCGGTCACCGGCGGTCAGGTCATGCTGAGCAGCTAGGGCTGGGTGAGTACGTCGTCGCGGTCCGTCGGGTCAAGCCCGGCGGACCGCGATTGCGTTCTGGGGGATGAAAGCTGAGGTCGTCCCGCCTGCGCTGGGCAAGGCAGGTAGCGCGTGAGGCCGTGCGGGCCGAGCCCGGCAGGCGGTTCTCGGGTTGCTGCTGGGTTTGGTGCCGTCCTTGGGCATGAAGTCGGCACTTGAGCCGGGCGCGATGTTTCAGTGCTGGGTTTGGTGCCATTGACGGGGTCAAACCCAGCAGTGAGCTGCGACGGAGTGCTGGGGGTCGCCTGCCGGGGCCGCGGTCGCGCCGGCCTGCCGCGGTTGCTGCCTTGTCCAGCTGCACCCGATGCCACCGAAGCCTCAGCGCAGCGTCAGGTCCTAGCTATTGTTGTGAGGTAGGACAAAACACTGGAGAGACATGTACCCCGAGCGATCACCCCAGCCCGATCCGACGCTCGCGCACCGCCGCGCCGCCCGCACCCTCACCCTGCGCCGCGCCGACGGCACGCCCCTCGCCGACGCCGAGGTCACCGTCGAGCAGACCCGGCACGAGTTCGGGTTCGGCTGCATCGGCTTCGACTTCCTCCCGCTCCACAACAACGAACTGGAGCCCGACGGCGACGAGGCCGGCCGCCTCACCGCGCTCGCCGCACTCTGGCTCGACGTCTTCAATTGGGCCACCCTGCCCTTCTACTGGGGCCGCTTCGAGCCCGAACGCGGCAAGCCCCACACGGAGGAGCTCCGCCGCACGGCTGAATGGTTCGCACGGCACGGCGTCACGCTCAAGGGGCACCCGCTGGTGTGGCACAGCGTCGACGCGAAGTGGCTGCTGGACCTCAGCACCGACGAGATCGAACGCGTGCAGCGCGAGCGCATCCGCCGCGATGTCGCGGATTTCGCCGGCCTCATTGACATGTGGGACGCCATCAACGAGGTGGTCATCATGCCGGTCTTCACCGCGGAGCAGAACGGCATCACCCGGCTCGCGCGCAAACTCGGCCGCGTCGGCACCATCCGCCTGGCGTTCGAGGAGGCCCGCGCCACCAACCCGTCGGCCACGCTCCTCCTCAACGACTTCGACATGTCCAGCGCCTACGACACCCTCATCGAGGCGGTCCTCGAGCGCGGCATCCACGTGGACGCCATCGGCCTGCAGAGCCACATGCACCAGGGCTGGTGGGGCCCGGAGAAGACCGAACGCATCCTGGAGAAGTTCTCCCGCTACGGCCTTCCGCTGCACTTCACCGAGATGACGCTGGTCTCAGGCGACCTCATGCCCAAGCACATCGTCGACCTCAACGACCACGTCGTCGCCTCCTGGCCCACCACCCCCGACGGCGAGGCCCGGCAGGCCGAGGAACTCGAGGCGCACCTGCGGCTGCTGTGGCAGCACCCCAGCGTCGTCTCGGCCACGTATTGGGGGATCTCCGACGTCGACGCCTGGCTCGGCGCCCCCGCGGGGCTGGTGCGGCTCGACGGCACCCCGAAGCCGGCCTACGACGCGCTGCGTCGCCTGGTGAAGGAGGAGTGGTGGACGCCGCCGGCCACGCTGCGGACGGACGCCGAGGGTCGGCTCGCCGTCGAGGGGTGGAAGGGGCGCTACCGGGCTGTCGCTGATGGGGTCGCCGTGGACTTCGACCTCGTCGACGCCCAGCTTGAGGACCTGACGCTCCGCTGAGGCTTCGGCGGCGTCGGGTGAGGCTGGACAAGGCAGCAAACGCGAGGCCGGCGCACCGCACACTCGGCAGGCGACCCCAGCACTCCGTCGCCCTTCATTGCTGAGTTTGACCCCGTCTATGGCGCGAAACTCATCACTCAAACCAAGGGCCCAGCGCCGGTGCTGAGTTCATGCCCAAGGACGGCTTCACACTCGGCAGCCGGCCGAGAGCCGCCCGCCGGGCTCAGGCTCTGCGGTCTCACGCGCTAGCTGCCTTGCCCAGCGCAGCCGGAGGCAACCTCGGCTTCCAACGCTCAAGCCACACGATCACCACTCCCGCTGATAGCCCAGGAAGCGCGACGACGGGCGGCAGCCGTCAGGTCGACCAGGTTTGGCCTCAAAGACGCGGCCTCGCGACAGGCGGCGCGGACCGCAGCCCGGCAGGCGACCCCAGCACACCGTCGCCCTTCACTGCTGAGTTTGAGCCCGTCCATGGCACAAAAGTCAGCACTCAAACCAAGGGCCCAGCGCCAGTGCTGAATTCATGCCCAAGGACGGCATCAAACTCGGCAGCCGGCCGAGAGCCGCCCGCCGGGCTCAGGCTCTGCGGCCTCACGTGCTGGCTGCCTTGCCCAGCGCAGGCGACAGGCGACCTCGGCTTCCAACGCTCAAGCCACACGAGCACCACTCCCGCTGATAGCCCAGGAAGCGCGACGACGGGCGGCAGCCGTCAGGCCGACCAGGTTTGGCCTCAAAGACGCAGCCTCGCGACAGGCGGCGCGGACCGCAGCCCGGCAGGCGACCCCAGCTCGCCGTCGCAATTCAGTGCTGAGTTTGACCCCGTCCATGGCACAAAAGTCAGCACTCAACCAAGGGCCCAGCGCCAGTGCTGGATTCATGTCCAAGGACGGCATCAAACTCGGCACCCGGCCGAGAGCCGCCCGCCGGGCTCAGGCTCTGCGGCCTGACGCGCTAGCTGCCTTGCCCAGCGCAGGCGAAAGGCGACCTCGGCTTCCAGAGCTCAACCCGCAGGAGGGCCCGGAACTGACACCCGTCAGCCGCCGGGCCCTCGTCCCGGGCCGCGGTGTGTAGGTCAGCGGTGCTGCTGGGCCATCCACTGCCAGATGTGCTGACCGTTGTGCTGGGGGTCGTTGCGGGCGACGTAGATCCAGGACCAGTGCCCCATGAACTGGTGGCCCTGCCACGTCACCGTGTCGTACAGCGTGACGATGTCGTCGTCGATCAGCGCCGCCGCCCGCCCGGTGTTGGGTTCCCACGGTAGGACGGTGTCGTCCTTCGAGTGCACCAGCCACGTCGGGGTTGAGCTGACGCTCTGCAACTCAGCGTCGGTGAAGAAGTTGGGCGTCGCACCGGGACAGATGGGGACGATGGAGGCGAACTTCTCCGGGTACTCGACCGCCATCTTGAGCGACATGTAGCCGCCGTTGCTGCAGCCCAGGACGTGCACCCGCTGCGGGTCGATCTTGTGGTTCGACGCGAGCAGCTCGTTGACGAGCGCGGCGATCTTCGGCGCGAAACCGTCGCCGTCGGTCATCCACGCGCTGGGCGACTGCGGGGCGACGACGTACGCGCCGCCGAAGATCTGCTGCGCCTCCGGCGTCACGAAACCGACTGCGCCACGGTTGCCGCGCAGTTGTGCCTCGTTCGTCTGGCGCGCGCCCATGCCGCCTTCGCCGCCTCCGTGCAGCCAGACGATCAGCGGGTGCTTGCCGCCCTGGCCGTGGCCGTTGTGCCGGGGGGTGAACAGACGGTAGTTCAGCCCTGAGACGGAGGTGCCGTAGCTGAAGGCGTCCACCTCGGGGTTCATCAGTTCACCTTGGACGAATCGGGCGATCGTCACCTGGCGCCGGTTGCGCAGCCGGAGCGGGGCGTTCTGCGTGATCGTGTAGGTCAGGTTGAATTCGACGTTGCGCCCGGCCGGGACCGTGTAGCCCAGGGTGGCGCCCCCTGGAACGCCCTCGGCGGTTGCCAGTTCGAGGGTGATGTTGCCCCGGTTGTCGATGCGGGCCCCGGTCACGTCGCGTTCGACGTCGTAGGTGCCGAGGGTGAGCTGGTTCGAGGAGGCCTGGAGCGGGCTCTCCGCCCGTGCACGCACCGAGAAGGTCTCGAGGGTCAGGCTCGTGGGGTCGAACTGTCCGAGCGCGCCGGCCCGGATGGTCAGCGACGTCACCTGCTCGCCGCCGTCGAGCACGGTCGCGTTCAGGTCGAAGCCCACCGAGGTGGACGCCGAGGCCACCTGCGGGAGGGCGGCCACTGCGGGGATTGCTGCGGCCGAACCGAGCAGGGCACGTCGTGTGAGGGGTTGCATCATTCCGAGACTCCTTCGTCTGGGCTGGGATTTGTCCAACGCATCCGCCGTGGGCCTCGTCGTGGAGGTCGTGGCGGACATGATCATTACCCGGCCTCGTGGGGTGCAGGACGGAGGGCCGCTGCATGATCGGACGCATCGGCGGCACAATCGGTCGTCGCAGGGCAGGGCTTGGCGCCACGTCCAGCGCTGGAGGGCTCAGGATGTCCGGCAGCACGGTGCGCGTCGGAGCTGATCCGGCCAGCCGCCCCTCCCCAGGACGGTGGCCATCTGGCGGGCGGCGGCGCATGCTTCCTGATTCGCGCCGGTCCAGCCGTAGCGCAGGGTCCGGCTGTCGTCCTGCACGACATTGAGGTTGTCCCGGTCCATGTCGCGCGTGGCGTCCTGGTGGTCGGCCAGCCCGTCGAGTTCGAGGATGAGCTTGTAGTCGCGGTAGATCCCATCCACACGTCCGGCCTCGCGGCGAACCTGGCGCTCCGGGATGGGGAGGCCATGAGGGACGAGGACGTTGGTGTGGAACCGCCACTCCAGCGCGCTCTCGATGCCCTTGGCTGCTTCGGTGCAGAGTTGGGCCAGGACAACACGGTGCCCGACGCGCGACCGGCCGTCGACGGCCTCGCTGATCCGCTGGGTCGTCGTCTTGTCCTTCGCCAGTGCCCTGGCCACTGCGCTGACGGTTTCGTTCTCGTCCCCAGTGTCGGCGATGTCGAGGAGCGCCTCCTCCACCGACGTCCGAGGCAGCGTGTACAGCCGCCTGCGCTCGCCTCTGCGGAAGGTGATGCGCCACTCGTCTAGGGCGAAGTCCTGATGGTCGGTGGGGACCCAGATGGTCACGTCGGTAGGAGCCTCACGGACGATGTCGTACACGTGACCCGCCGCACGGCCGCCGACCGCCGCCTCCTTCCCCCCTCGGAGGATTCCCGCCCAGGCGGCCGCTGTGAACGACGGCGCCCCGAGGAGGTACAGCCCTTGAGCCACCGGCCGCCAGCCCTGCGCCATGCGTGAGATGACCTTGCGGCTCAGCCCGCCGTCGAGGAGTTGCCGCGTGCTGAGCACCCCGGCCTGGTCTGCGGCCAGTTTCTCGAGGGATGAAGAGAGATGTTGTCGATGTCGCACGGCGCCAGTCTGTGCTCGCGTGGGTGCGATGGGGAGGGGATGGCGGCAACGGACAACACCTCAGGGGCAACTGACAACACGAAGGTCCTCTGGGACAACACTTGGCGCGGGTTGGACAACACCCTGTGTGGCCTGAGCCCGGCAGGCGACCTCAGTTCGCCGTCGGGTTTCATCGCTGAGTTTGAGCCCGTCTACGGCGCCAAATCCAGCACTGAGGCCGAGCGGTCGACGCCAGTGCTGGGTTTGTGTCTGAGGACGGCATCAAAGCCAGCAGTGACCTGCAGTCGCCTGCCGAGTTCCGGCCGAGCGGGGATCACGCGCTTGCTGCCTGCCCAGCGCAGGTGATGGCAGCCTCGGCTTGCAGGGCCTGACCGCTGGCGGACACAAGTCGCCTGCCGAGTTCCGGCCGAGCGGGGAACTCGCGGTTGCTGCCTTGCTCAGCGCAGGTGACGGCAGGCTCGGCCGCCAGCGCCTGACCCGGGACGAGCTCATGTCCGCCCGAGCGCCCCAGCCCTGGCGACCTCCGACGGGGGGAGTTGCGGCCGAATCCGGTTGCGCTGACAGAGGCAGCAAACGCGGAGGCGGGTGCCGCCCCCGGCCCGCCAGGCGACCCCAGTTCGCCGTCGGGTTTCACCGCTGAGTTTGAGCCCGTGTATGGCACCAAACCCAGCACTGAGACCGAGCGGTCGACGCCAGTGCTGGGTTCATGTCCAAGGACGGGGCTAAACCCAGCACTGACCTGCAGTCGCCGGCCGAGCGGGATCGCGCGGTCGCTGACGGGCGGCGACCGAGCCTCGCGTCAGGAGGCGACCACGGCGGTGGTGCCCCGCAGGATGAGCTGCGTCGGCAACTGACGGTGCGGGTCCGTCATCTCGCGCCCGGCCAGCAGGTCGAGCAGCATGCTCAACGCCATCGCGCCGATCGCCTGCAACGGCTGGGCGACGGTGGTCAGACCCTGCCGCGCCGCCTCAGGCACGTCGTCGAAGCCCACGACGGACAGGTCCTCGGGGACCCTCAGGCCGCGAGCGTGGGCCGCTGCGATCACCTGCAGCGCCGACACGTCGTTCGCCGCGACGATCGCCGTCGGGCGGTCAGGGTCGTCGAGCAGCCGTGCGGCGGGTTCGGCAGCGCCGACGGCGGTGTAGTCGCCGGACAGCACGTGCCTCTCGTTGAGGGGCACCTTGGCCGCCGCCATGGCCTTGCGCAGGCCGGCCTCGCGTGAGACGGCGGAGGCCAGGTCGTCGCGGCCACCCAGGTAGCCGATCCGGCGGTGCCCCAGCCCCAGTAGGTGGTTGACGGCGGACCGCGTGCCGCCCTCGTCGTTGACCGAGACGGCGGGCCGGGTGAGGTCCAGCCGCTGCGGGTCCACGGCCACCACCGGGAAGTTCCCGGAGGTTGCCTCGACGCTGGGCGTGACGATGATGGCGCCGTCGATCAGGCTGCCGGCCAGGCGACCCAGCAGCTTCTGCTCCCAGCCGGTGGGGGCGTGCGGGTTGTGGGAGGCGCCGGCCCAGGCCATGATCTCCAGATCAGTGCCCTCGGCGGCGGCGCCGACGCCCTTGAGGATCTCGGCGGAGTAGGGCTCGAACTGGCTCACCAGCACCCCGACGACCCCCGTGCGGCGGGCGCGCAGCGACTGGGCCCCGATGTTGCCGACATAGCCGAGCTCATCGATGACCTGCTGCACGCGCTGCTGGGTGTCTGCGGCGATGCCGTCGCGCCCGTTCATGACCTTCGAGATCGTCGATACCGACACGCCCGCGGCGCGGGCGACATCAGTGATCGTCACTCGACGCATGAACCCTCCCTCCACAGACCGTACACGTGCATGTCAGCCCCATCAGCCCTTGACGGCGCCGCTGAGACCGCCGACGATCCGGCGCTCGAAGATGCTGAAGAACAGCAGCGCGGGGAGCATGGACAGCGACGTGAACGCCAGCACCGCGGCGGTGTTCACCGAGTACTGCGACGCGAACGCCTGGACGCCCAGGGGGAGGGTGTACTTCTCCGGGGAGCTCAGGATGAACAGCGGCAGCATGTAGTTGTTCCAGGCGCCGATGAACGCCAGGATGCCCGTCGTGATGACGCCCGGCAGCGACAGCGGCAACACCATCCGGAAGAAGAAGCCGACGCGGCCGGAACCGTCGATCATCGCGGCCTCCTCGATCTCCTTGGGGATGGCCCGCAGGAACGGCACGAGGATGATGACGGTGACGGGCAGCGCGAACGCGATCTGCGGCAGGATGATGCCTGCCAGGCTGTCGGTGAGCCCCAGGGTCCGGATCAGGATGTACAGGGGCGTGATGGCGACCGTCAGCGGGAACATCAGCCCTGCGGCGAACAGCGAGAACAGGGCGTTGCGGCCCCGGAACTGGTAGCGCGCGATGACGTAGCTCGCGGCCAGGGCCAGCGCGACGCAGCCCACCGTCGTCAGGGTGGCGGAGATCGTCGAGTTGCCGAACTGGATCCAGAACGTGCTGGAGGTCAGCACGTCGGTGTAGTTCTGCAGGATCCACGGATTCGGCAGGCCGGACGGATTCGTCGTGATTTGCGCGTTGCTGCGGAAGCCGCCGAGGATGATGTACAGCACCGGCCCGATGCACAGCGCGATCAACACCGTGGCGAGCAGGTAGAGGCTGGGGCTACCCCAGGGGACGCTGGAACTGCTCTGCCTCTTGCCTCCACGGGGGCGGCGAGCGGCGCGGCTACGTTGAGTGAGGGCGGCCTGGGACATCAGTTCTTGTCCTTTCCGGGCTTCTCCGTGAGGGCGCCCTCGGTGTCGCGGCGCAGCACGAAGCGCTGGTAGGTCAGAGCGATGACCAGCGAGATCAGGAAGATGACGACGGCGACGGCGTTGCCGTAGCCGTAGTTACCGGCGAGGCGGCCCTCACGGACCATGTAGGTGGCCATCGTCGAGGTGCCGGCGGTGTCTGCCACGTACTGACCCCAGATGATGTAGACGAGGTCGAACAGCTGCAGCGAGCCGATGATCGACAGGAACGCCCAGATGCGGATGGTGGGGCCGAGCAGCGGCAGGGTGATGGCGCGCTGGATCTGCCAGTAGGACGCCCCGTCGACGGCGGCGGCCTCGTACAGCTCGTCGGGGATGCCCTGCATGCCCGCGAGCATGAGGATCACGGCGAAGCCGATGTACTTCCAGGAGATGATGATCATCAGGGTCCAAATGGCGATCTTCGGGTTCGCGATCCAGTCCTGCTGGAGCGCGTCCAGGCCGATCTTGCCGAGGAAGTCGTTGATGGCTCCCGTGCTCTGCAGCATCAGGGACCAGCCGGTGCCGACGATGACTTCGGCGATCACGTAGGGAACGAAGATCAGCACCCGGATGACGGAGCGTCCCCGGACCTGTTGGTTGAGGAGGAGGGCGAATCCGATCGCGATGGGCCCCTGCATGATGAGGGACGCGATGACGATGAACCCGTTGTGCTGCACCGCGGAGAGGAAGAGACCGTCGGTGAAGATGGTGACGTAATTCTGCAGCCCGATGAACTCGGTGGGCGGGCCGAAGCCGCGCCAGCGGAAGAAGCCGTAGTAGGCCGCCATGACCACGGGGAAGATGACGAAGCCTACGAACATCACGATCGCAGGGCCCGCGAGGAGCATGATCTCCGCGCGCTTGAGCCAGTCAGCCCGTGCTCGGCGCGGCCGGCCGGCCCGGGCCGGCGCCGTGGAGGCGCCGACCCGAGCAGTAGTGGTGGTGGTTTCAGTCACGACCGGCCTCCGTGTCAGCCCTTGGCGGCGGCGGACTCGACTGCGGACACGATGTCCTCAGGCGTGCCCTGGCCGGCGAGCATGTTGACGACGCCGGCGTTGAGCGCGTTGCCCACGTTCTGGCCCAGCAAGGTGTCGAGCCAGACCGTCATGTAGGCCGCGTTGGAGTAGGCGCCGAGGATGTCCTTCAGCGCGGGGTCCTCCACCGCGTCTGCCGCGTCGCCGTTGGCGGGGAGGGTGTTGAACGCCGTGGCGTAGGCCTCCTGGTTCGCCTTGCTGGCGTAGAAGTTCAGGAAGTCGGCGCACTCGGCGGGGGAATCGATGTGGCAGGCGTAGCCGTCGGCGCCGCCCATCATCGCCGTCGGGTCGCCTTCGCCGCCCTCGACGGCCGGGAACGGGAACCAGCCGAGGTCGGGCAGCGGCTTCTCGTCGGGGGTGAGGGAGGCGATGACGCCGGGGTTCCAGGCGCCCATCAGTTCCATACCGGCCAGGTGGTTGGCGACGAGGCCGGCGGAGCTGCCCGCGCCCTGCTGGGCGGAGGTGGTGAGGAAGCCCTGGTTGAACGGCTCGGTGTCGGCGAACTTCTTCAGCTGCTTGCCCGCTTCGAGCCAGCACTGGTCGGAGAAGTCGAGCTCTGCGGCCTTGTTGATGGTGTCCTGGCTGCACTGGCGCAGCACGAAGAAGTAGTACCAGTGGGCTGCCGGCCAGGCGTCCTTGCCGCCCAGCGCGATGGGCTCGACGCCCGATTCCTTGAGCTTGGCGACGGCGTCGTTCAGCTCGTCCATGTTCTCGGGCGTGCCCTCGATGCCGGCCGCCTCGAAGAGGTCCTTCGAGTAGTAGATGCCGCCGGGCAGGAGCGAGGTGGGGAGGCCGTAGATCTTGCCGTCCACGTTGAAGGTGTTGACGATCGCGTCGCCGTAAGCCTCCTTGGTCTCGTCGGAGATGGCGTCGGTGATGTCCATGATCTGCTGGGCCTCGACCATGTCGGCCAGCTTGCCGCCGCCACGCGCCATGAAGATGTCGGGCGCGTCGCCGGAGTTGAGCGCCGTCTGCAGGCGTCCGTCCATGTCTTCGTTCTGGATCACCTGGATCTCGAAGGTGACGTTGGGGTTCTCCGCGGTGAATGCCGCAGTTGTGTCCTCCCAGTAGGCCTTACCGGGGCCTGTGGTGGAGTTGTGCCAGAAGCTCAGGGTGACGGGTTCGCCGCCGGCAGCTGAGCTTGCCGCGTCGCTGGGCGCATTGGTCTCGCCGGGCTCAGTCGCCCCGCCGCCGCACGCGCTCAGCAGGAGAGCCGCGATCGCGGTTCCGATGAGGGCCTTCTTCATGTGTGGTTCCTCCCAGTCAGCATTGACTTTGATGGCATTTAGTTGTGCCGTGAGACTAATCCTGGCAAGCTAAGTGCACGATGTCAAACGTTTTCGGTAACGTTTTCGTAACCGACTCACTCACTCGATGACGATGGAGCACCACATGAACCCCTGGGCAAACACCGAACACCCCCTTGACGAGAGGGTGGACGCCCTGCTCGACGAGATGACGCTCGCCGAGATGGCCGGCCAGCTCGGCGCCTTCTGGCCCCGGCCGAAGGAGCGCGCGGAGGGCGGCGGCGAGGTCGCCCCCATGGAGTCTGTGATGTCGAGCGGCGAGTTCGAGGAGGTCAGCCGCGACGGCTTGGGCCACCTCACCCGCGTGTTCGGCAGCGCGCCCGTCTCAGTGGAGGAGGGGGTGGGGAACCTGGCCAGCTTCCAGAGCCGGGTCGTCGAGCACTCCCGCTTCGACATCCCCGCCATCGCGCACGAGGAGTGCCTGACCGGGCTCACCGCGTGGCGAGCCACCGTCTACCCCGCGGCCATCGCATGGGGCGCGACGTTCGACCCGGCGCTCATCGAGGAGATGGCCTCGGCCATCGGGCAGGACATGGCCGCGCTCGGGGTCCACCAGGGCCTGTCGCCGCTGCTCGACGTGGTGCGCGACTACCGCTGGGGCCGCGTCGAGGAGACCATCGGCGAAGACCCCATGCTGGTGGGCACCGTCGGCACCGCCTACGTGAAGGGTTTGCAGGGCGCGGGCGTCCTCGCCACGCTCAAGCACTTCGTGGGCTACTCCGCCTCGCGCGCCGGCCGCAACCACGCCCCGGTGAGCATCGGCACCCGCGAGATCGAGGACATCCTCCTGCCCCCGTTCGAGATGGCGGTGCGCGAGGGCAAGGTAGCCAGCGTCATGAACTCCTACTCGGACCTCGACGGCGTGCCCGCCGCCGCCAGCCGCCACCTGCTGACGCACGTGCTGCGCGATCGCTGGGGCTTCGAGGGCACCGTCGTGTCCGACTACTGGTCCGTCAGCTTCCTGCAGGCGATGCACCGCGTCGTCGACGACCTCACCGAGGCCGGCGCGCTCAGCCTGCACGCGGGCATGGACGTGGAACTGCCCGAGACCGGCGCGTTCGGGCACCTAGCGGAGGCCGTCGAGCGCGGCATCCTTGCCGAATCGGACATCCGCCAAGCCGCCCGCCGCGTGCTGCGCCAGAAGATCCAGCTCGGTCTGCTCGACGACGGCTGGGACCCGGCCACGGCCGGCGCCGCCGTGCACCTCGACAGTGAGCGCAACCGCGACATCGCCCGCCGCGTGGCGGAAGAGTCCATCGTGCTGCTCGCCAACGACCAGAACCTGCTGCCGCTCCAGGCGAAGAGCATCGCGTTGGTCGGCCCCATCGCCGACGACGCCCTGACCTTCCTCGGCTGCTACTCCTTCCCGAACCACGTCATGCAGCGGCACCCCGACATGGAGATGGGCCTGGACATGCTGTCGCTGGCCGACGCCCTGCGCGCGGAGTTCGCGGGGGCTGAGGTCGCCGTCGAGCGGGGCGTGCCCATCCTCGAGCCCGACACCTCCGGGATCGCCGCCGCGGTGGAGGCGGCCAGGAACGCCGAGGTCGCCGTCGTGGCGGTGGGTGACAAGGCCGGCATGTTCGGGCACGGCACCTCCGGCGAGGGCTGCGACGCCGTCGACCTCCGCCTGCCCGGCGCCCAGGCCGACCTCGTCGAGGCCGTCCTCGCCACCGGCACCCCGACGGTGCTGCTCGTGGTCTCGGGTCGTCCCTACTCGCTCGGCGCGTTCGCGGACCGGGTGGCCGCCATCGTCCAGGCCTTCATGCCCGGAGCCGAGGGCGGCATGGCGATGGCAGGGGTGCTGTCCGGCCGCGTGAATCCCACCGGCAAGCTGCCCGTCGGCATCCCGAACCATCCGGGCGGCCAGCCCGGCACCTACATCGCGCCCCCGCTGGGCTGGTTCTCCGACGGCGTGTCCAACCTGGACCCGCGGCCGCTGTTCCCGTTCGGCCACGGCAGCTCCTACACATCCTTCGAGATCTCCGATCTCCAGCTCTCCGCCAGCGAGGTGCCCGTCGACGGCGAGCTCACCGTCACCGCCACCGTCGCCAACACCGGCGACAGGGCGGGCGCCGAGGTCGTCCAGGTGTACCTCTCGGACCTCACCGGCCAGGTGGTGCGCCCGCTGAAGCAGTTGGTCGCCTATGCGAAGGTCCCGCTGGAGGCGGGGGAGTCGCGGACGGTCACGTTCGGCCTGCACGCGGATCTGATGAGCTTCACGGGGCTGGCCAAGACCCGCATCGTCGAGCCCGGCGCCATGGAGGTCAAGGTGGGTGCGAGCAGCGAGGACACGCCGCTGGTGGGCGCCTTCACCCTCACAGGCGCGGTGCGCGAAGTGGGCGAGGGTCGTGTCCTGGTCCCGTCGATCTCCCTAGGCTGATCCCATGGCATTCTTCGACCTCACTCCCACCGAGCTGGCCACCTACGCGCCGGAACTCGACGAGCCCGCCGATTTCGACCAGTTCTGGGCCCGCACCTTCGAGGAGCACGGCTCCGGCCCGCTCGACTTCACCTGCGAACCCGTCGAGACGCACCTCGCGGTGCTGGACGCGCTCGAGGTGAGCTGGCTCGGCTTCGACGGCCACCGCGTCTACGGGTGGCTCGCGCTGCCCCGGGGCATCGAGGGGCCGCTGCCCGCCGTCGTGCAGTACACCGGTTACTCCATGGGCCGCGGCATGCCGTTCGAGAACATCCACTTCGCCGTCGGCGGGTACGCGCAGTTCGTGATCGACGCGCGGGGTCAGGGATGGCGCAACGGCAGCCCCAAGCCGGGCAGCGAAGACCCGGGGCTGCGGACGTCGGGCAGCGTGCCCGGCGTCATGACCGCCGGCGTTCTGGACCCGGAGGGCTACTACTACCGTCGCCTGTTCGTCGACGCCGTGCGGTTGGCCGAGGCCGCCGCCGGCCACGAGCGGGTGGATGCCGACCGGTTGTTCATCACCGGCGGCAGCCAGGGCGGCGCCATGGCGCTGGCGGTGGCCGGGTTGGCTCGGCACCGGGGCGTGCGGATCGCCGGGTGCGCGGCCGACGTGCCGTTCATGTCGCACTTCCGCCGGGCCATCGGGCTGACCGACGCCTATCCGTACAAGGAGGTCGCCGACTACCTGGCGGTCTACCCGCAGCGAGCCGAGCAGGTGATGCGCACGCTGTCGTACTTCGACATGATGTCGATGGCCGCGCGGGCGGAGTCGCCTGGGCTGTTCTCGGTGGCGCTGATGGACCAGATCACCCCGCCGTCGACGGTGTACGCCGCCTACCACCACTACGCGGGCGAGAAGGCGATCGAGGTGTACCCCTTCAACGGCCACGAGGGCGGCGGCGGGTACCAGGTGGAGCGGATCCACCGGTGGCTGGCTGAGCTCAGCGGCTAACCGTTTTCCGACTGCGGAGTTCCTGGGCATACACGCCCAGGAACTCCGCACTTGAGTGGGGCTTTCTCGATGGCGGGTTGCTCCGCGCTGGGGGGAGTGTTGTCTGAGGACGCTGAGGTGTTGTCCGTTCCCGGTCGGGTGTTGTCCGTTCGCTCGAAACGCTGGCTGTTGCTCCGACGGCGCGCTCAAGGTGGGCGTATGCGACCTCGACAGTCTCTACCCCCACCCCTCCGGCGCCTCGCTGACGACCAATCAGGAGTACTCACCACCGCACAACTGACCGACGGAGGGCTCAGCCAGGATGTGATCTCGCGCATGGCGCGAGACTGGCACCGCGTCGCCCAAGGTCTGTACCTGCTCGACCCGCCGTCGTTCCTCGGCGCGGCCTGGTCGGGCGTTCTCCGGGGCGGCGCTGACGCGGCGGTCGGCAGCCGGGCGGCCGGATTCCTGCACGGCGTGGTCCGCGACGAGCCCTCGGACGTGACCATCTGGGCACCGCGCGAGCACCTGGGGTTCGCGGTCGGCGAGTGGAGCGTGCGGTTCCGGAGGTCCAGCCGTCGCGGGCGTCTCACCCCGCGGCGCACCAGCGTCGAAGAGACGCTGCTGGACATCGCTGACGAAGCAGACGAGAACGAGGCCGTCTCGGCCCTGGCCCGTGCCTTCGCACAGAAGAAGACGACACCGGGGCGCGTCCTGGCGACGGTGGGGAAGCGGAGGGCCGTCCGGCACAGGGCTGTGCTGGAGGAATTGTCGACGGCCGCTGGGAGGGGCATCGAGTCGGCCCTCGAGTGGCAGTTCCACCGGAAGGTGCTGCAGGCCCACGGATTGCCGCTGCCCGACAGGCAGGTCCAGCGCGAGGCGGGCCGCGTCGACGGCATGTACGAGGAATACGGCCTCATCCTCGAACTGGACGGTCAGCGTGACCACGGCAACTGGTCCCGCGACATGCGCCGCGACAACGCCAACATCGTGGACGACGACAGCCGCACGCTCCGTTACGGCTGGCACAACACCAATGACGAACCCTGTGGAGCGGCCACCCAGGTGGCGACCCTCCTGCGTCGCGGAGGTTGGTCAGAGCAGATGCAGCAGTGCCCCGCCTGCCCGGCCGTCGAGACCCAATGAACGAGACCCAATGACAAATGGAGTGCGGACCTATCGGGTGAAGTCACCCGGTAGCTCCGCACTCCAACAGATCCCTGGCCCGGCGCGGGCTCAGAGGACGACGGGAGCCCAGTTCGGATCGCGCCCGATCAGGGCCACGAGGCGCTCCTCAGGGGTGTGCGACTCGTCCAGCACGACGGGGGTGCCGAACTCGCCCGAAGCGCCCAGCGCCTCGGCGATGGGGGCCATGCCCTCGACCATCCCGGCCACCACCTCGGGTTCCCATTGGGCGTCCTGGCCGGAGGCCTTCGCCAGGTCCCAGCGGTGCATGAACAGGTCCGACAGGTAGAACTGCTCGAGCACCTGGCCGAGCGTCTGGTCGCCCTGGCCGACGTCGATGACGCGGGCCACCTGCTCATCGTCTTCGACGAGGGCCTGCACGTTGGCGGTGTGCTTCCACCACGCGGCGAGCACGTCGTCTCCCACCTCGACGGTGGGCAGTTCCACCCCGGCTCCGTTGAGCATGCCGGGGAGCCAGCCCATGAGGTGGGCCAGCACGTCGCGGGCGCGCCATTCCTGCACGGGGGTGGGTGCGTCCCAGTCGGTGACGTTGGCCGCAATGGCGGCGAGCTTGCCGGCGAGGGCGGAGTGCTGTTCGGCGATCTGATTGGTCATGGCAGAAGCGTACGGGCTGCGAGGCGAGAACTCGGGCGTCGGCCTGTGGACAGTCTGGACAGGGCGCCCCAGGTGACCCCGGACCCAGACAGAATGCCCTCGGATCCGCTAACGAGAGGGAAGATCCATGGCGAAGAAGTTTCTCAGCGCCGCAGCAACTGCGGTGCTGGCACTGGGGGGCGCAGTGCTCCACCGGGCGGGCAGGTTCACCGGCACCAGGATCCCCATGAAGTCCACGAAAGCCTGGCTGGGAGCGGTCATCGCCGCGGCCCTGGCCGTGACTGGTCTCGCTTTCGGCTCCCCGGCAGCGCAGGCGACGGCGGGGGAGGAGACCATCAAGCTGTGCGGTGGCGTCCCCACCGACGGCTCCACCTGCTCCATCGCGATCGATTCCCAGTTCCTCACCACCAGCCCGGAGGAGGGCGTCACGCTGCAGGTGTCCGTCCGCGGCGTGCCCGGCGTGACCGTCTCGCTGAGCGCGATCGTCTACGAGGTCCGCGACGCCGACAACCGGGTGATGTTCGCCCCCCTCTCGGACCCGGTCATGGTCACTCCCAGGAAGGTCAAGGCGACCGACACCGTCGGCGTCGCACGCGCCAGCATCAAGACGCGCGCGTTGCCCGGCGAGTACACCTCGCAGGCGACGATCGCGGTGCAGCCCAGCGATTGGCGGCCCGTGCGCGGCATGGTGCTCAACTCGGCGGACCGGTACGCAGGGATGGACCGCGTCTCCCTGGTGAGCAAGCGGCCCCGCGACCGCGGCTTCGAGGCAGCCCCCACGAAGGACGGTGCGTTCACGCGCCTGCTGTACAACGCGTCGAGCTCGGGGCGCTACAGCGTGCAGCTCAAGCAGGGCACGAAGTGGGTCCCGCTCGACGCCAACGGGCCCGTCCAGGGCGCCGGGGCCGGCATCACGAAGCTCCGCGGGCAGCTCCCCGTCGGGCTGGTCTCCGGCCGCTACGAGATGCGGGTGGTCAACGTCACCCACGGCGAGACCGGCCTCACCCCTGTCGGCACGCCGCAGCAGTTCATGGACTGGAAGCTCGCCATGGACAGCAAGCTGTTCAACGTCTACACCACCCCCGGCACGTGGGACCTCAACGGCCGAAAGTGGCGCACGACGTGCGAGGCGTACTCCGCCACGGAGCGGTGCCGCACGGAGATCTGGGCCACCCAGATCCTCTACCAGGCGGGCACGTTCAACCGGCTCGACGGCTGGGCGTTCAACAACCTGACGTACAAGCCGTCGCCGCGCGCGCTGTGGAAGGGCAACCCGGTGGGCGGCAACGGCACCGTCGGCTACAAGGGCGAGTGGACCGCCACGGACGGGCGGAGGTGGCGCGTCGAGTGCGACACCGCCACCTCAGGCCGCAACGGTTGCCGCGCGTACGCGATGGCGAAGGTGGCTGAGCCGGTGTCGGCCGGCGCAACCACCTACCGCGTCGTGGACACGTGGCTCTTCAACAACATTGTCCAGTTCACCTGATCCACCTCGCATCGACGACACCCGGAGCGGCAGCCTGATGGCTGCCGCTCCGGCCCGTATATGGGCCCCCTCCCGGCCGATTGTGCGCACAGACCGACAGGTTGTGCTCAGGCGGCGAGCGCCTCTCCGGACGGCTGATTGAGTTTCTCGCGGTAACACGCGGCCGTCCGGCCGCGTCCCACTCGACGAGGAGAAATAGATGAAGGTACTTCAGCGTGAGGGTGCAGGGGGGCATCCGATGAAGCGCTCCGCCGTGCGTGTCCTGGCTTTCGCCGGCGTCGCGGCCATGGCTCTTTCGGGTTGCACCGCAGCCCCGGCGCAGCAGGGGACCCAGTCCCCGACACCTTCGGCTGCGCAATCGGTCAGCGAGACCACCACCGGCGATTACACAGAGCGTGAGGTCACCGACGGCACCACCACCTTCAAGGTCGTCGACAACCCTGGTGACGGCCCCACCCTGTCGTACGGCGCCGAGAGCGGCGTCACCCTGCTCGAGGAAGAGATCGAGGGTGCGACGTACGCGTTCAAGGACATGAACGCCAACGGTGAGCTGGACACGTGGGAGGACTGGCGGGTCGACGCCACCGAACGCGCCGCCGACCTCGCCGGCCAGATGTCGGTCGAGCAGATCGCCGGCCTCATGCTGTTCAGCTCGCACGAGCGCACCCCTGCGGACGGCCTCACCGACGCGCAGAAGACCTACCTGTCCGAGTCCAACCTGCGCGCCGTCCTCAACGCCGCCGGCAGCGACGCCAAGGTCACCGTGCCGTGGGTCAACGAGATGCAGGCGTTCGTCGAGACCCTGTCCACGGAGGACACCCCCTACGTGCCGGTCAACTTCGCTTCCGACCCGCGGTCGACCGCCGGCTCCGGCGGCTACAACGCCGATGGCGCCGACATCTCCCGCTGGCCCTCCAACTTGGGCCTGGCGGCAACGTTCAACGCGGAGCACACCCAGAACTTCGGTGAGATGGCCTCTGCTGAATACCGTGCGCTGGGCATCTCCACCGCGCTGAGCCCCCAGATCGACCTCGCCACCGAACCCCGCTGGCTGCGCGTCGGCGGCACCTTCGGTGAGGACGCCGCCCAGGCGGCCGAACTGGCCGCCGCCTACGTCGACGGCTTCCAGGGCACCGGGGGCGAAGACGCTTGGGGGACGGAGTCCGTCAACGCCATGATCAAGCACTTCGCCGGCGACGGGCCGGGCGAGGGTGGCCGCGAGGCCCACACCGACGCCGGCAAGTACGGCGTCTACCCGGGCGACAACCTGGCCGAGCACGTCTCGGTCTTCCAGGGTGCGCTCGACTCCGCAGCAGTCATGACGGCCTACTCGATCGCGCTGGACGCCGACGGCGAGCCGCTGTTCGAGGACCGCATGGGCACGGCGTACGACGCCAGCCGCATGGCGATCCTCCGGGAGGACAACTCCTACCAGGGCGTCATCGTCACCGACTGGGGAGTCATGACGGGGGCCAAGGACGAGGGCGCCTTCATCGGCACCGCGTGGGGCGCGGAGGAGCTCAGCCCGGCGGAGCGATACGTCGAGGTGCTGGGCACCGGCCACGACATGTTCGGCGGCGTGAACGACGCCACCTTCCTGCTCGAGGCCGCTGACCTGTGGCAGCAGAAGTTCGAGGCCGGCGAGCTCGAGATGGACGCGGAGACCCGCTTCCAGGAGTCCGGCGCCCGCATCCTTACCATGTTCTTCAACCCCGGCCTCTACGAGAGCGCCTTCCTCGACCCCGAGCAGTCGGCCGAGACACTGGCGAGCGAGGACAAGGTGGAGGCCGGCTACGCCGCCCAACTCGATTCGGTGGTCATGCTGAAGAACGACGACGGCACCATCGCCGCGGCCGAGGCGGCACAGTGGTCCGACAAGACCGTGTACATCCCCCAGTCCTACGACGTCGGCACGGCGAGCATCTTCGGCGAACCGGCCTACACCGAGGGCCCGACCATGGACCTCGACGTCGCTGCCAAGTACTTCTCCAAGGTCGTCACCGACGAGGTGGAGAAGGATGCTGACGGAAAGGTCGTCGGCTACACCGCGCCAGACCTGAGCGATGTCGACCTCGTTCTCGTCGGCATGGACAGCCCCGTGGCCGGCGCCGTGTTCGGCAACTCGGGCTTCGACGCCGCGACCGGCGAGTGGTACCCGCTGTCCTTGCAGTACCGTCCCTACACCGCCGACGGCGAGAACGTCCGCAAGGTGTCGATCTCGGGCGACCTTCTCGAGGACGGCACCAAGCAGAATCGCTCCTACTTCGGCAACACCTCGCGCATCTCCAACGAGGCCGACCTGGATTCGTTCGAGCGGGCCGTCGCGGCCGTCGAAGCCAGCGGCAAGGACATCCCCGTCGTGACCGTCCTCAAGGCGGCCAACCCGGTCATCCCGGCGGAGTTCGAGGCGAAATCCGATGCCATCGTCGTCGGCTTCGGCACGAGCGACCAAGCGCTGATCGAGGTCTCCCTGGGCCTGTACGAGCCCAAGGGCCGCCTGCCCATCCAGTTCCCCGCGGACATGGACACCGTCGAGAAGCAGTTCGAGGACGTCGCCAAGGACGTGACGCCCTACACCGACGCCAACGGCAACGCCTACGACTACGGCTTCGGCCTGAACTACGCCGGCCCCATCGCCGGCTGACCCACCCCACCGCCCGGGTGGCGGGCCGAATCCCCTTCCGGCCCGCCACCCGTTCCCGGCACCGGGACCCGCCCGGAGCCACAGACGATAAGGAACAAGAAGTGAAGACCAACAAGATTCTGACCACCGGACTCGGCCTCCTGTTCGCGATGACCGGCGCCCTGGGCGTCACCGCCTGCTCCGCCGGGGACGACGCCGCCGCCCCCGCCGCCAGCGCGCCCGCCGCCAGCGAGGTGGACGTGGCCGAAGACCTGGAGAACGCCCGCCAGACCGTGCTCGAAGCACTCAAGGACGACGACTGGAACCAGGTCATGCTGGCCAGCGACGTCGAGGCCCCCACCGTGAAGTACGGCCTGCTCGTGATGCCCTACAGCTTCTCGGAGAAGACCTCCCGCGTGCAGGGAACCATCGAGATCAAGGACGGCAAGTTCACCATCGAAGCCGATTCCGCCGCCGACGACAAGACCTGGCAGATCGACCAGGACGGCGAAATCTCCGAAGTTTCCGAGTAACCGCCCCCACACCTCATCATTGAACCTGTGCTCGAAGGAGACAAGTAGTGAACGCCAGACCGAAGAAGGTCTCTGATCGCCGGAAGGCGCCAATGCCGAACAAGAGGTTCCTGTGGATCTGGGTCCCCGTCCTCGTGACGGTGACCGCCCTGATCATCGCCGCCAACGTGGCGCTCGTGGTCGGCGGCGGCTGGGTCGCCTCCCAGCTCGGTTCTGGTACGTACACCTTCACCAACTCGGAGGAATCCGAGGGGTGGGACACCGAGTACTACACGGCCGATTTCGCCACCATCGATGATGTCGACGCGGCGGCCAAGGAACTCGTCGAGGAGATCGCCGCAGGTGGCATCGTGCTCGCCAAGAACGATGGCGCGGCCCTGCCGCTCGCCTCGGCCCGGCGGGTCACCATGTTGGGCCGCGCGGCCGCGGACCCCGTCTTCGGCGGCGCCGGCTCCGGCTCCGTCGACACCCGCTCCGCGGTGACCGCCCGCGGCGGGCTCGAGGGCGCCGGGTTCGAGATCAACGAAGAGGTCTACACGGCCATCGAGGCGTTCGCCGCCGAGAACCGTCGGGGCCACATCGAGATGGACAACCCCGAGGCCTCCAGCTACACCATCGGTGAGCTCCCCGTCGCACAGTACGAGGCCCTCCAGGGCTCGTTCCAGGACTTCGCGGATGCGGGCATCGTCTTCATCGGCCGCCCCGGCGGCGAGGGCGGCGACCTCACCCGTGACATGGCGGGCTGGGACGAGAACGCCGTCGATGGTCAGCACCAGCTGGAACTCAACCAGGACGAGCGCGACCTCATCGAGCTCGCGAAGTCGTCGTTCGACACCGTGGTGGTCGTCGTCAACGCCTCCACCACCATGGAACTGGGCGATCTCCAGGACGACGCCGGGGTCGACGCCATCCTGCTGGCCGGCTCACCTGGCGCCAGCGGATTCTCCGCGCTCGGCGGCATCCTCGCGGGCGACGTGAACCCCTCGGGCCGCACCGCCGACGTCTGGGCCGCCGACTTCACGAAGGACCCCACCTACGCGAACTTCGGCAACTTCATCTACAACAACATCGAGGCCTCCTTCCCGGTCTCGGCCGTGGAGCGCGCCACCTCCAACGCGACGCTGACCTCTGACGCCCCGTTCGTGAACTACGCGGAGGGCATCTACATCGGCTACCGCTACTACGAGACGGCGGCCGCTGAGGGCTTCATCGACTACGACGACGCGGTGGTCTACCCGTTCGGCCACGGCCTCAGCTACACCGACTTCGCTTGGCGCGTCGTGTCCTCCGAGGCGGGTGCCGTGGACGGCGCCATCTCGGTGGAGGTGGAGGTCACCAACACCGGTGCCGTCGCCGGCCGCGACGTCGTCGAGCTGTACTACTCGGCGCCCTACACGCCGGGCGGCATCGAGAAGGCAGAGGTGGTCCTCGGGGCCTTCGCCAAGACGGACATGATCGAGCCGGGCGCCTCGGAGACCCTCACGCTCGAGTTCGCCGTCGAGGACATGGCGTCCTACGACCACCTGGAGAACCGCGCCTACGTCCTGGAGGCCGGCGACTACGAGATCAGCCTGCGCACCGACTCGCACACCCTCGCCGACGGCGTGGAGCCCATCGCCTACACCGTGGACGAAACTGTGGTGTACTCCGGCGACAACCACCGCTCCACGGACCTCACCGAGGTCACCAACCAGTTCGACGGCGTCTCGGAGCAGTTCGCCGCCGAGCCCCAGGACGGCAAGGTCGTCTCGATGTCGCGCGCCGACTTCGCGGGCACCTTCCCGACCGCCCCCTCGGAGGATCAGTACGTGGCGGGCGACGCCATCGTCGCCGGCTTCGCACCGTGGGACCACGAGGCTGCGGCCGACGAGTTCGACGGCGACAAGCCTGCCACCGGCAAGGGGTCGGACCTGACCCTCATCGACATGCGCGGCCTGGCCAAGGATGATCCCCAGTGGGCCGAACTGCTGGATTCGCTGACGGTCTCCGAGATGTCCGACCTGCTGCTCAACGGCGCCTACCAGACCGCAGGCATCGGCTCGATCGCCAAGCCGCAGACCCTGGAGCCGGACGGCCCCGCGGGCTTCTCGTCGTTCATCAACTCGTCCATCAACGGCGTTGCCTACCCGTCGCAGTTCCTCATCGCGCAGACGTGGGACGTCGACCTGGGCACCGAGATGGGCCGCATGCTCGGCAACGAGGCGCTCCACAAGGGCATCAACGGCTGGTACGCCCCGGCGGCCAACCTGCACCGCTCGCCGTTCGGTGGCCGCAACTTCGAGTACTACTCGGAAGACCCGCTGCTGTCGGGTGCGCTGCTGACCTCTGTGGCCAACGGTGTCGCCGAGAAGGGCGTCTACACGATGCTCAAGCACTTCGCGCTCAATGAGCAGGAAACCAACCGCGTCAACAACGGCATCGCCACGTGGGCAACCGAGCAGACGATCCGCGAGCTGTACCTCAAGCCCTTCGAGATGGCCGTCAAGAACATCTCGATGGACGTGTCCTACATTTCGGGTGCCGATGGCACCCGCACCGACACCACCATCGGCGCGGCGGGCATCATGAGCTCCTTCAACCGCATCGGCGCCACGTGGGCCGGCGGCTCCGAGGCGCTGATGACCAACGTGCTGCGGAACGAATGGGGCTTCCAGGGCTTCGCGATCTCGGACTTCAACCTGTACCCGTACATGAACCCGAACCAGAGCATCAGCGCGGGCACGGACCTGACGCTGACGTTCCAGCCGTCGAAGTCCTTCGTGGACACGACGTCGGCGAAGGCCGTCACGGACATCCGCAACGCCACCCACAACATCCTGTTCACGGTGGCCAACTCCAACGCGATGAACGGGCTGGCCCCGGGCGCGACGGTGGACTACACGCCCCCCACCTGGGTCTACATCCAGTACGCGGTCACCGCCGTGCTGGGCGCCCTGGTCCTCCTGGGCGCGTTCCTGGTGTGGCGCCGGGTGCGCAGGCACTCCGGTGAGGTCAGCGCAGCCTGACCCACACCGAAGGTTGACGACAACTGCGGGGCCCGCTTCCGAGCGGGCCCCGCAGCTGTGTGTCCGGGGTCAGAACCAGGCGCGCACGACGCTGTCGAAGCGGCTGAGCGCCGAGCCGATCGCCATGTGCATGTCGAGGTACTGGTAGGTGCCCAGCCGCCCGCCGAACAACACGCGTGGTTCGTCCGAGGCGGCCTGCCGGTACTGCTCCAGGACGGCCCGGTCCTCGGAGGTGTTGACGGGGTAGAACGGCTCGTCTGCGGCCTGCGCGAAGCGGGAGAACTCCCGCACCACGACGGTGCCGGAACGGTGGGTGCGCTCGGGATGGAAGTGTTTGAACTCCAGCGTGCGCGTGTAGGGGACGTCCTCGTCGCACTCGTTGATGACTGCGGTGCCCTGATGGTCATCGACGTCGAGCACGCGACGGTCGAAATCCAGCGTCCGCCAGCCGAGGGTCCCGTAGCGGTGCCCGAAGTAGCGGTCCAGCGGGCCGGTGTAGACCACGGGCACCTGGCCGACGGCGGAGCCGCGGCTGAATTCGTGCCCGGGCTCGAGGAAATCCACGCCCAACCGGACGTCTATCCGGGGATGGTCCGCCATGCGCTGCAGCCAGGCGGCGTAGCCGTCCAGGGGCATGCCCTGGTAGGTGTCGTTGAAGTAGCGGTTGTCGTAGGTGAAGCGCACCGGAAGCCGGGTGATGATGCCCGACGCGAGTTCGCGCGGGTCCGTCTGCCACTGCTTGGCCGTGTAGCCGCGGATGAACGCCTCGTACAGGGGCCGGCCGATCAGTGAGATCGCCTTCTCCTCGAGGTTGCCCGGTTCGCGCCCGCCCAGCTCAGCTGCCTGCTCCGCGATGAGACCGCGAGCCTCGTCGGGGCTCATCCCGCGACGGAAGAACTGGTTGATGGTGCCCAGGTTGATGGGCAGCGGGAACACCTCGCCGCGGTGACGGGCGTAGACCCGGTGCTCGTAGGGAGTGAACCGGGTGAACCGGTTGACGTAGCCCCACACGTTGTCGTTGGAGGTGTGGAAGATGTGCGCGCCGTAGCGGTGTTCCTCGATGCCCGTGGCCTCGTCGACCGTGCTCCAGGCGTTGCCCCCGATGTGGTTGCGGGATTCCACTACGGTCACCTGAAGGCCCAGTTCGGTGGCGGCCCTCTCCGCGATGGTCAGCCCGAAGAGCCCGGACCCTACGACCAACAGATCCATGTTCCCTCCCGGCTGCGGCTCCCGGGTAAGGCTACCAGCGTGGACAGGGGCCAGATTGGTAATGTGAGGGCGAGCGAGGAGGGACTGATGATCACCATCGGCGTCGTCGACGACCAGCCGGAGAGCCGCAACCTCCTGCAGGGCTATCTGGCCCGGTACGAGTTCGAAAGCGGCGTCCAGTTCAAGGTGGAGGAGTTCGCCGACGGTTCGGAACTGACCGCCTCCTACCGCCCCCGGTTCGACATCATCTTCCTCGACGTCCAGATGGACAACCTGGACGGCTTCGCCACCGCCCGCCTGATCCGCGAGGTGGACCCCGGCGTCATCCTGATCTTCGTCACGAACATGGCGCAGTTCGCCATCAAGGGCTACGAGGTGGACGCCCTGAGCTACCTGTTGAAGCCCGTTCCGTACTTCGCGTTCTCGCAGGAGTTGAAGAGGTCGCTGGAGCGTCTCGACAAGGCCCGCGACGAGCACATCATGCTCAGCGTCGGCGGCGAGATGCTGCGCGTGAACCTGGCTGACGTCATCTACATCGAGAGCATCAAGCACCGGCTCGTCTTCCACATGGTGGACGAGAAGCTGTCGATGATCGGCACGCTCAAGGAGATGGCCACCCAACTCGAGCCGCGGGGTTTCTACCGCTCCAACAGCTTCCTGCTGGTGAACCTGCGCCATGTGGAGGGGTTCAGCGGCAGCGAATCCAAGCACACCGGCGGTGTCTCCCTGCCCGTCAGCCGCGCGCGGAAGAAGCCGTTCCTGGAGGCCCTGTCCGCCTACTTCGGCGGGAACCCCGCGTGACCGAGATCTTGCCCAACATCCCGCGGGAATTCACGGGGTTGGCGGAGTGGCTCGCCTGCGTCGTCTACATCCTCGTCCTGCCCCGACGGTGGGGCGTGGCCGGCACGGTGGCCGCCCTGGCCGGGGGCCTGGGGCTACTGGTCGGTGTGCAGCTGTTCGCCGGTACGCTGCCGCAGTACCTGTGGACGCTCGGGATGGGGCTGGCGGCCGCGTGCATGCTCGCCTTCGTCGGTATCGCCACCACGGTCAACGCCCGCGACGCCGGCTACGTGACCGCCCGGGCGTTCGTGCTGGCGGAGCTGGTCGCGTCGCTGGAGTGGCAGATCCATGCCTTCTACTTCCACCCCGAGCCAGGGATCACCGCACTGTTCCCCACGCTGGTGCTGCTGGCGCTGTATGCGGCCGCCTTCGGGGTCGCGCACGTGCTGGAGCGGCGGCATTTCGACGGGATGGCGCCGGCCGTCGAGCCGCGGATGCTGGCGATCGCCATCGCCATGGCGGTGGGCACGTTCGGCTTGAGCAACCTCAGCTTCGTGACCCCCAACACGCCGTTCAGCGGCGAGATCTCCCTGGAGGTCTTCTACATCCGCACGCTGGTGGACCTGGCCGGCTACATCGCGCTGTACGCCCAGCACGAGCAGCTACGCAAGCAGCGGGCAGACCTGGAGGTGGCTGCCATGGACGCCATCCTGCGCACCCAACACGACCAGTACCTGGCGGCCAAGCGAGACATCGAACAGGTCAGCCGCGCCTCCCACGACCTCAAGCACCACCTGGCCGTGATCCGGTCCGAGCGGGATCCGGAGCAGCGGGGCAAGCACCTCGATGCCCTGGAGGAGTCGCTCAACGAGTTCGGCGCCGCGTTCGACACCGGCAACCCGGTGCTGGACACGGTGCTGACCTCCAAGGCCCGCTACTGCCGATCCAGGGGCATCAACTTCACGGCCGTGGCTGACGGCGGCGCCCTGGGTTTCGTCGACGTGATGGACCTGGCCAGCATCTGCGGCAACGCGCTGGACAACGCCATCGAGTCGGTGTTGCGCCTGCCGGACCCGGAGCAGCGACTGATCCGGGTGGCCGTGTTCAACCAGGCCCGCTTCGTCGTGCTGAAGTTCGAGAACTACTTCGACGGCGAGCTGCGCTACGAGGAGGGCGAACTCGCCACCCGGAAGGTGGGGGGCACGCACGGCCTGGGCGTGAAGAGCATCAAGCAGGCGGCCGAGAAGTACGGCGGCGAGGCCACCTTCGTCGGCCGCGACAACTGGTTCACCCTGACGGTGCTACTCCCGCTCAGTTGAACCCGACGACCGACTGGGCCACACGGTAGGCAAGCACCGAGACGCTGCGCCCGGTGCGGCCGGGCAGGTTGACCAACTGGCCCATGCCGCTGCGTCGTAGCTGTCGGTGCGCCGGCGCGTGGGCGGCGCGAAGGTCGCGCCACAGCTCGCGCTTCTGCTGCAGCTGCTCCGGCCCGCCGGCGCGGATCAGCATGATCGAGGAGACGGCGCACACCAGCCCCAGGTAGTGCACCTGGTAGCGGTGCAGGGCCTTCGGCGTCGAACCGGGCGACGGCAGCGCGCCGATCATCAGGCGGTTGACCCGCAGCTGCTGGTCCAGGCGCTTCAGCATGACGGCCTCGTTGACCGACTGGTCGGCCCGGCCGATGTGGTACCTGTACAGGTCCACGTCCAGGTAGAACAGCCGCTGCACATAGGGCAGGGGCACGAAGGCGTAGAGGTTGTCGACGTAGAAGGTGTGCTCCGGCAGGCGCATGCCGGAGTTGCGCAGCACCGCCGTGCGGTAGGTCAGCGCGTGCATCAGCATCCCCTGGTCGGCGCGGAAGCGGCCCACCTCGTCCCAGCCGAACTCGCGCCCGATGGGGAGGGTGGAGCGGTAGCGCATGGCGTGCCGGTGCGTGCGGCCCTCCTTCTCGTAGACGAAGTTCGTCACGACGAGGTCCAGCCGGTCCTGGCCGCGCAGCACGCCGAGCAGCGCCGTGAGCGCCTCGCGGTCGAGCCAGTCGTCGCTGTCCACCACCCGGAAGTAGCGTCCCGTGGCGGCGTCCAGGCCGGCGTTGACCGCCGACCCGTGGCCGCCATTGGCCTTGTCCACCACGCGCACCTGCCCGGGGTGCGCCTCCGCGTAGCGGTGCGCGATGGCCGAGGTGTCGTCGCTGGAGCCGTCGTTGACGACGATGACCTCGAGGTCGTCGTCGAGCGGCATCAGGGAGTCGAGGCAGCGGTGGAGGTAGGCGGCCGAGTTGTAGCTCGGCACGGCCAGGGTCAGGGTCGTCATGTCCGGTCCTCAGACCGTCTGCTCAGCGACGTCTTCGGCGGGCACGGGCTCCTGACGGAAGATGAGCTTGAAGATGGGGTAGAACACCCAGAACGAGATGGCCGCGTTGATGATCATCGTGACGACATCCGCGACGGTCTCGCCGGTCTGTCCCCAGCCGAGGGTGTCGATCAGGAAGGTGTAGATCGGCGCCTTGTAGAAGCCCTGTGCGGCCGCCGCCACCACCGTGATGACGACGTAGGCCACCAGGTACCAAAAGGCGGCCCGCCAGATGCTGGTGTTCGACTTGAACGTGATGTTGCGCTGGGCGAAGAAGTTGATGATCTGCGCGATGCCGATGGCGAGCTGGACGGCGAGGAAGTAGGCCAGGCCGCCCCCGCCGTCGGGCAGGGCGCCGGCTGCGTAGTCGAAGATGAAGTACTGCGAGCCGTCGACGTTGGCGCCCACCGGCCACACCTGGAAGTTGGTGTCGATCAGCGAGGTGCGCGCGAAGATGGCGCGGAACAACGGCATGACGATGATCTGCAGCACGGTGACCCCGTTGCTGAGGAGGAAGAACATCAGGAACTTCGACAGTTCCGGGTGGCGCTCGCTGTAACGGCCCCACGCGGTGCGGATCTTGGTGAACATGGGCGGGTCTGCTCCTTGGTGATTTCAGTGTGCGTTGAGCTGGCGGGACAGGTCCCTGCCCAGGCGCCGGTTGCGGAGGAAGCCGCCGACGATGGTGCGCAGCCCACGGAAGTGGTGGCCGTTCACGAACGCGACGATGCCGTCGACCATCTCGTCGCTGACCACGCCGTTGGACATCTTCGCGATGGCCCGGAACGGCATGTTGTACAGGAACTGGATGTTGAGGTCCGGCTCGCCCTTGGCCTCGCTTCGACGGCGCAGGGTGACGAGGATCCAGTGCGCCAACCGGCCCAGGGGGCTGCGGGCGCGGCTGAGGTCGCCGAGCGGGTCGTTGCGGTCCAGCGCGCCGGAGGTGGCGTCCCTGGGCACGGTGATGCCGAACAGGTCGCTGAACTCGTCGTCGGCGAGGCCGCGCAGCATCGCCCGGCGCACGGTCTCAGGCGCGACGGTCGCGTCGACGGCGACGCCAGGGAGCTGCAGCTCGCCGCTCAGCCGCAGGTCGGCGGAGCTGGCGCCCACCAGGACGCGGCGGAGCCCGCCTTCGATCTCCCAGCCGCCGGAGGTGGCGTCGAAGTGGCGCCAGGTGTATCGGTCGAAGGGGATGGTCACGCTGGCGGATTCGCCCGCGGCGAGGTGCACCTTCGCGAAGCCCTTGAGTTCCTTGACCGGCCTGACGACGGCGCTGCCCGGCGTCGACACATAGAGCTGGGCGATCTCCGCGCCCGCGACGGGGCCGGTGTTCGTGATGATGAACTGCGCGCCCGCCTCGCTGAGGTGCAGGTCGGAGTAGGTGAAATTCGTGTAGCTCAGGCCGTGGCCGAACGGGTAGCGGACCGCGCGGCCCGCGGCCTCCGCGTGGCGGTACCCGACGAACACGCCCTCGCGGTAGACGCTTGGCCGGCCCTCGGCGGGGAAGCGCCCGAACGTGGGCGTCTCCGCCAGCGAGACGGGGTAGGTCTCGGCGAGCTTGCCCGACGGGGAGACCCCGCCGGTCAGCACGCGCAGGGCCGCCTCGGCGCCGGCCTGGCCGGACAGGTAGCCGTGCAGCACCGCCCGGGTCTGTTCCGCCCATGCCAGGTCGACGACGGAGCCCGCGCTGAGCACGACGACCACGTTGCGGTTGACGGCGGCGACGGCGCGCAGCAGGGAAAGCTGGGCGTCGGGGAGGTCGATGTGGCGGCGATCGACGCCCTCGGATTCGCTGATCTCGTCGAGGCCCAGGTAGACCAGCGCCACGTCGGCGGCGCGCGCGGCGGATACCGCCTGCGCCTCGAGGTCGCCGTCGATGCCGGAGTGGCGACGGTAGCCCTGCGCGAACGCGGTGAGCTCGAGGCCGCTGTCGGCGATGGCCTCGCGGGCGGAGCTCAGCCGGGTGGGGTTGACCTGGGACGAGCCAGCCCCCTGGTAGCGCGGCGTGTCGGCCATGTCGCCGATGAGCGCCACGCGGGTGCCGGGGGAGAGGGGGAGGATGGCGTCCTCGTTGCGCACCAGCACCATCGACTCCTCGGCGGCGCGGCGGGCGAGTGCATGGTGGGCGTCGTGGTCGACGGTGGGGCGCTCGGCGTCGGCGCCGGCGAGGGCGAGCCTGACGACTTCGGCGGCGCGGGCTGTGAGGTCGGCCTCGGCCAGGCGCCCGTCGCGGACGGCCTCGACCAGTTGGCGCACTGAATCCAGCCCTGGGGCCGGCATCTCCAGGTTGGCGCCGGCGGCGACGGCGGCGACGGGGTCGTTGCTGCCGCCCCAGTCGCTGATCACCACGCCGTCGAAGCCCCATTCACCGCGCAGGATGTCCGTGAGCAGGTGGCGGTTCTCATGGGCATACGTGCCGTTGACGAGGTTGTAGGAGCTCATCAGTGCACGGGGCTCGGCCTCGCGGACCACGATCTCGAAGGCGGTGAGGTACACCTCGCGCAGCGTGCGCTCGTCGACGACGGAATCTGACGCCATCCGGCGCAGTTCCTGGCTGTTGACCGCGAAGTGCTTGGGAGTGGCCGCGACACCTTCGGCCTGGATGCCCCGCACGTAGCCGGCGGCCAGCTTGCCGCTCAGGTAGGGGTCCTCGGAGAAGTACTCGAAGTTGCGCCCGCCCAGGGGGCTGCGCTTCAGGTTGAGGCCGGGGCCCAGCAGCACGTTGACGCCCAGCGCGGCGGCCTCGCGCCCGAGCGCGTGCCCCACCTCCTCGGCCAGTTCGACGTCCCAGCTGCAGGCCACCGTCGCCGAGGTGGGGAAGCAGGTGGCCGGTTCGGAGGCGTTGAGGCCGAGGTGGTCGCCGGAGCCCACCTGCTTGCGGACGCCGTGCGGGCCGTCCGCCATGAAGAACGACGGGACGCCGTGCCTGGGCAGGTCGCGTGACTGCCAGACGTTCTTGCCGCTCAGCAAGGCGGCTTTCTCAAGCGTCGTGAGTTCCTGGGTCATGGGTATCTCCATTGATTCGCGTCCCCCGGAGCCGGTGCGGGCGGCCCGGGAAGGGGTCGTCCGAAAGTCGACCACAGGGGCGGGGCGGGGCGTCGGGGCCGATGCACAGTCGGCACGATCCGCAGCACGATCCGTCGTCGGGTGCCTGGTGGCCCCGCGCTGTGGGCGGCGTGCGGGGCCGTCCTCGGCCGAGGCGGAGCGGCCCAGATCCCACCCCTATGGCGGGGATTTCCCGAAACCCTTGGTTGACCCGAGCCCCGCGGGTACATTGGGAAGTCCTATCCACCGACCGCTAGGAGGCAGCCTATGGGACTCGGAGACAAGATGAAGGAAACCGTCGGTAAGGCCAAAGAAGGCATCGGCGACGCAACCGACAACGAAGAACTCCGTCGAAGCGGCCAGCGTGATCGCATCGAGGCAAATGTCTCGGAAGTGGGTCACGAGGTCGATGAGAAGGTTGGCGATGCCTCTGGCTCAGTCGCCGACAAGGTTGAGGACTTCAAGGATTCCGTCACCGACGACCGTCGTCACTGACAACGGTCCGGCCACACGGCCCTGAACCAAACGGGACCATCCCTCGCGGGTGGTCCCGTTTGCTGTCTCCGCGTACCCGGAGCGTCCGCGAACGGACAACACAACAGACTACTTTCCCCTGACGCCCGGCTTTCTCGGGGGTGCCCCATGGAGCGAGCAGTGGCCATGATTGGATAGTTGCCATGACAGCGCGAAAGATCGGCGTGACGGAGCTCGTGCTCCGCGACGCACATCAGAGTTTGATGGCGACTCGCATGGCCATGGAAGACATGGTGGATGCGTGCGAAGACATTGATCAGGCAGGCTACTGGTCGGTTGAATGCTGGGGCGGCGCGACGTTCGACGCGTGCATCCGCTTCCTGAACGAGGACCCCTGGAAGCGGCTGCGGACCTTCCGCGAGCTGATGCCGAACTCGCAGCTGCAGATGCTGCTGCGCGGCCAGAACCTCCTGGGGTACCGCCACTACGAGGACATGGTCGTCGACAAGTTCGTGGAGAAGTCCGCCGAGAACGGCATGGATGTGTTCCGCGTGTTCGACGCCCTCAACGACCCCCGCAACATGGCCAAGGCGATGCAGGCCGTCAAGAACGTCGGCAAGCACGCGCAGGGCACCATCTGCTACACCGTCTCTCCCGTCCACACGGTTGAGGGCTACATCCGGCTGGCCGGCCAGCTCCTGGACATGGGCGCCGAGTCCATCGCCCTGAAGGACATGGCCGCGCTCCTGCAGCCGCAGCAGGCCTACGACATCGTCAAGGGCATCAAGGACACCTACGGCGACGTTCAGATCAACGTGCACTGCCACTCCACCACCGGCGTGACGCTCGTGTCGCTGATGAAGGCCATCGAGGCCGGCGCCGACGTCGTGGACACCGCGATCTCGTCGATGTCGCTGGGCCCCGGACACAACCCCACGGAGTCGCTCGTCGCGATGCTCGAGGGCACCGGCTACGAAACCGGCCTCGACATGGAGCGCCTCCTGCGCATCCGTGACCACTTCGCCACGGTGCGCCCCAAGTACAAGGAGTTCGAGTCGGCCACCCTGGTCGACACCGACATCTTCTCCTCCCAGATCCCCGGCGGCATGCTCTCCAACATGGAGTCGCAGCTCAAGGCGCAGGGCGCGGGCGACCGCATCCGCGAGGTCATGGAGGAAGTGCCCCGGGTCAAGGCCGACGCGGGCCAGCCGCCGCTGGTCACCCCGTCGTCGCAGATCGTGGGCACGCAGGCCGTGTTCAACGTTCTGATGGGCCGCTACAAGGTGCTCACCGGTGAATTCGCGGACCTGATGCTCGGCTACTACGGCGAATGCCTGGGCGAGCGCAACCCCGATGTCGTCGCCCTGGCGCAGGCTCAGGCCAAGAAGGAGGTCATCACCGACCGTCCGGCAGACCACCTGAAGCCCGAATGGGACGCACTGGTCAAGGCCGCCTCGAACCTCGACGGCTACGACGGCTCCGAGGAGGACGTGCTCACCAACGCGATGTTCCCGGGTGTGGCGCCGAAGTTCCTCAAGTCGCGCGACGAGGGCCCCAAGAGCGTCGGCAAGACCCACGCCCAGCTCAAGTCCGAAGCGACCGCCCAGAAGGCCGGCGCTGACCGCCCCGGTATCAGCGGCCCCGTTAAGTACAACGTCACCATTGCCGGCCGCTCGCACAGCGTTGCCGTCGAGCCGGCCTAAGGAGAACATTCATGGCAAAGCAGCACACGATGGAGGAGCGCCTCGCGCAGCTCGCCGAACGCCGCGCGCACGTGCAGACGGGCGGCGGCGAGGACAAACTCCAGAAGCAGCGCGACAAGGGCAAGCTGACCGCCCGTGAGCGCGTCGCCGCCATGCTCGACGAGGGCTCCTTCCAGGAGACGGGCGCGTTCCGCAAGAACCGCACCACCACCTTCGGCATGGACAAGGCGGACATGCCCGCCGAGGGCGTCGTCACCGGCTCCGGCTACGTCATGGGCCGCCCGGTCCACATCGCCTCGCAGGACTTCACCGTCATGGGCGGCTCCGCGGGTGAGGCCCACTCGATCAAGGTGACCGAGGCCCTCAACGCCTCGCTGCGCACCGGCACCCCGTTCGTCTTCATCAACGACTCGGGTGGCGCGCGCGTGCAGGAGGGCATCGATTCGCTCTCCGGCTACGGCAAGGTCTTCTACGCCAACGTGCTCCTCTCGGGCGCGGTGCCGCAGATCTCGATCATCGCCGGCCCCTGCGCCGGTGGCGCCGCCTACTCCCCGGCGTTGACGGACTTCATCATCCAGACCCGCAAGGCCCACATGTTCATCACGGGCCCGGGCGTGATCAAGCAGGTCACCGGCGAAGAGGTCACGCAGGACGACCTGGGCGGCGCTGACGCCCACATGGGTCGCTCCGGCGTCGTGCACTTCGTCGCGGACGACGACGAGCAGGCCATCCTGATCGCCCAGAAGCTGCTGAGCTTCCTGCCGCAGAACAACACCGAAGACGCCCCCGTCGTCAATCCCGACGACGTGGTGGAGCCCAACGAGAAGCTGCGGGGCATCATCCCCGTCGAGTCCAACAAGGGCTACGACGTGCGCGAGATCATCCACGAGATCGTCGACCACTCGGACTTCCTCGAGGTGCAGGCCGGCTGGGCGCGGAACATCGTGGTGGGCTTCGGCCGCATCGTGGGCCGCACCATCGGCATCATCGCCAACCAGCCCAGCGTCATGTCCGGTGTCCTCGACATCGACTCCTCGGACAAGGCCAGCAAGTTCGTCCGCTTCTGCAACGCCTTCAACATCCCCGTGGTGAACCTGGTCGACGTGCCGGGCTTCCTCCCCGGTGTCGCCCAGGAGCACAACGGCATCATCCGCCACGGCGCGAAGATGCTCTACGCCTACTCCGCGGCCACCGTTCCGAAGATCACCGTGGTGCTGCGCAAGGCGTACGGCGGCGCGTACCTGGCCATGTGTTCCAAGGACCTCGGGGCCGACAAGGTGTTCGCCTGGCCCACCGCAGAGATCGCGGTGATGGGTGCGGAGGGCGCGGCCAACGTCGTGTTCCGTCGTGAGATCGCCGCAGCCGAAGACCAGGACGCGCGCCGCGCCGAGCTGGTGGAGGAGTACCGGGAGACGTTCTCGACGCCGTACATGGCGGCCAGCCGTGGCCTCGTCGACGACATCATCGATCCCGCCGACACCCGCCGCGAGATCGCCATGGCGCTCGAACTGCTCATCGGCAAGCGCGAGATCCGCCCGGCCAAGAAGCACGGCCTCGGCCCTGCGTGATCGGAGTCGACATGGAAGACACCCAGATGCAGGAGCTGCGCGACCTCGTCGCGCAACTCACGGACAGAATCGCGGGGCTGGAGGCGCAGGTCTCCGAGCTGCAGTCCGCCAAGGAGATCCCAGAGGCGGACCTCATCGCCATCGGTGCCGCGGTGGCGGCGTACTTCGGGCACCGCGCCCGGGTGCGCGCCATCCGGTACGGCTCGCAGACCCGTTGGGCCGCCGCCACCCGAACCCGCGTCCATGACCGCTCCGTCCCGCACGTCCGTTAAGGAGACACCACAATGAAGCTCAAGGTGACCGTCAACCAGACGGAGTACGAAATCGATGTCGAGATCGAGGAGGAGGAGCGTCCCGGGCTGGGGCCGATCGTGATCGGCGTCAACGCAGGCTCCAATCCCATCCCGACGAAGGCCTCGGTCAGCGCTGTCAGCTCCAACGCTGTCGTCGCGCCCCTGGCAGGGTCCGTCGCACGGATCCTCGTCGCTGAAGGCGAAGAGATCGAGTCCGGGCAGGTGCTGCTGGTGCTCGAGGCCATGAAGATGGAGACCGAGATCACGGCCCCCACGGCCGGCAAGGTCGCCAGCATCCTTGTCGCCCCCGGCGACGCGGTGCAGGGCGGCCAGGCCCTCATCGAGTTCTGAGCCGCGCAGCGACGGGCGCCCCACCTTTGGGTGGGGCGCCCGTCGTTCATTGTGGGCTTGGATAAGGTTGCCCCAGATCGAGATGAGGAGATCGCGTGAGCGACGACAGAACTGGCGAACCGACGGACCCCAGGCCGGTTGAGGGGTTGCCGTTCGACGAGGAGACCCTCGTCGCGCTGCCATCGCCTGACCCATCCGCGCCCGTCGACCGGGCCGACGTCATCGGTGAGGGTGGCCGCTGGGTCGCGGGCTGGGCCGGCCGCCTGATCCTCATGGCCGCCGCACTGTTCGTCATCGGCTGGCTGGCCGCCAAGTTCTGGGACGGCATCCTCCCCGTCGTGCTCGCGCTCCTGTTCGCCTCGGTCCTCTGGCCCGTGACCGCCTGGCTCAAGGCCCGCGGGGTACCGTACGTCGCCGGCGCTGCCATCTCACTGCTCGGCGGCTTCGGCGCCCTCGCCGGGCTCATCTGGTTGATCGCCCCCAGCATCGCGTCGCAGTGGTCCACGTTGTCCGGCCAGGCCATCAAGGGCGTCCGGCAGCTGCAGGACTGGGCCGCCGGCCCGCCCCTCAACATCCGCGACGAGCAGCTCGACAGCTGGATCGACCAGGGCCTCAACTGGATCCAGGGCAGGAGCGGCGAGTTGGTGGGGCAGGCCCTCAACGTGGGCGGTTCCATCGGCAGCGCCATCGTCACGCTCCTGCTGACACTCGTGCTCACGTTCTTCTTCCTCAAGGACGGCCACGGGTTCCTGGCCTTCACCCGTCGCGTCGTGGGCCGCGAGGCCGGGTTCCACGCCACTGAACTGCTCACCAGGCTGTGGACCACCCTGTCCGGCTACGTCCGCACCCAGGCCATCGTCAGCTTCGTCGATGCGGTGTTCATCGGCTTCGGTCTGTTGGTGCTGGGCGTGCCGCTGGCCTTCCCCCTGGCCGTGATCACGTTCATGGCGGGCTTCATCCCGATGGTCGGCGCCATCACGGCCGGCGTGCTCGCAGTACTCGTCGCGCTCGTGTCCGGCGGCATCTACACCGCCCTGTTCACCCTCATCCTGATCCTCGCGGTGCAGCAGTTGGAGGGCAACGTCCTCCAGCCAATGCTCCAGTCCCGGGTCATGCAGCTCCACCCGGTCATCGTGCTCCTCGCCGTGCTGCTGGGAGGCGTCTGGGGCGGCATCATCGGCGCCTTCCTCGCAGTTCCGGTGGCGGCTTCCATCGCCGTCGTGATGCGCTACCTGGGAGACCTGATCGACCTGCGCACCGGAGACCGGGGTGCTGAGGACATCCGCTGGGCCACCGACGACGGGCACACCGTCGCCTTCGAGGGCGAGCAGCACGCCGCGTTCTTCCGCGCGCTGGTGCGCCGCCGCACCGCCCGCCGCGAGGTGGAGGAGGGCACGGATCGTGCCACCGTGGAGCTTCCCGACGGCGAAGTGGCCCGCGTCGACGGCACCGGCTGGCTCGGCAAGCTCATGCGCCGCCGCCCACTCGAGGGCACTCCGGATCCGAAGGAGCAACTGGGCCCGGAGGAGCCCCAAGACCGGTAGACCGCAGAAAGCCGCAGGCCGGTTGAGCGTTTGGGCAAAACGCCTTGACCGGACCCAGTCGCCGCTTGGAGGGTGACCACAACCCCCTTCAAAGGCGAAAGGTATCCATGCGGAGCACCAGACATCTGCTGGCCACGGTATTGCTCGTGCCAGCGCTCATCGCGACCACCGGCCTCATCACCTCGCCCGCCGGCGCGGTCGAGGTGGGCACCGAGACCCACGGCAGCACCCCCGTCACCCCGAAGCCCGCCACCCCCGAGGTGCCGCTCACGGGTGCGCCCACCACACTGGGCAGCATCACCGCCGTCACGTCCGCCGGCAACCAGGCCACCCTGACCGCGCAGCGCGGCAAGGTGCGCATCACGTTCCTCGACGGCGACACCTTCCGCCTCGAGGCCACCCGGACCGAGTTCGCCGACCCGGCCAACACACCCCAGGGCGACGCCACGCGGACCGCCAACATCATCGTCGGCCTGTCCGAGTTCGCCGGTGCCACCGCCTCCGTGACCGACGGGGCCACCATCGTGGTCAAGGCCGCGGGCGGCGTCAGCGTGGAGATCGAGAAGGCCACCGGCGTCATGACCGCCAAGGGCGCCGACGGCAGCGTCCTCTGGCAGGAGACCTCGCCCTTGGAGTTCCGTGCGGGCAACACTGCCCAGCGCCTCCAGGTGGACCCGGACGAGCAGTTCCTCGGCGGCGGCATGCAGAACGGCCGCTCCATCCACACCGGTTCCGTCATCAACGTGGCCCGCAACTTCGACTGGGACGACAACGGCTACCCCAACGCGGTGCCGTTCTACCTCAGCTCCGCCGGCTACGGCGTCCTGCGCAACACGTTTGCGCGCGGCACCTATGACTTCGCCAACGGCACCACCGCCCACGAGGAGCAGCGCTTCGACGCCTACTACTTCGCCGGTGACTACAAGCAGGCGCTGGACAGCTACACCCAGCTGACCGGCCGCCCCCACCTCCCGCCCGTCTACGCGCTCGAGTACGGCGACGCCGACTGCTACAACCGCAGCAGCACCACCTACAACGGTGAGAAGACGCCCGGGAAGTTGACCACTCCTGACGCGCTCGAGATCGCCAAGGGCTTCGTCGAGAACGACATGCCCGGCGGGTGGATGCTCGTCAACGACGGCTACGGCTGCGAGTACGTCCAGCTTCCTGAGACCGTCCAGGCCATCGAGGACCAGACCGGCCTCAAGACCGGCCTGTGGACGCAGCGTTCGTTGACTAACCAGCCCTACGAAGTGGGCGAGGCGGGCGTGCGCCTGCGCAAGCTCGACGTCGCCTGGGTCGGCTCCGGATACCGCATGGCACTCACCGCCTGCGAGTCCGCCCACAGCGGGATCGAGGACAACTCCGACGCACGCGGCACCGCGCTCATGGTGGAGGGCTGGGCAGGCGCCCAGCGCTGCGGCATGACCTGGGCGGGTGACCATTCCGGCAACCTCGACGCGGTGCGCTGGCAGGTCTCCGCCCTCACCGGCTCCGGCAACTCCGGCCAGCCGTTCGCCACCGGCGACGTCGACGGCATCTTCGGCGGCTCCCCCGAGAGCTACGTGCGTGACCTCCAGTGGAAGGCGTTCGCGCCCGCGCTGTACTCGATGTCGGGCTGGGCCGCCACGGACAAGCGGCCGTGGCTGTACGGCGACGAGGCCACCGAGATCAACCGCTCCTACCTCCAACTGCGCCAGCGGCTGATGCCCTACATCTACTCGCTGTCCCAGGAGGCGCACGCCACCGGCACTCCGGTGATGCGGCACATGGCCATCGAATTCCCGGACGACCTCGGCGCCTACTCGGCCGAGGCCAACAACCAGTTCATGCTGGGCACTGACTACCTCGTGGCCCCCGTCTACACGGCCGCGCGCTCGCGCAGCGGGATCTATCTGCCGGCCGGGGAGACCTGGGTCGACTACTGGACCGGGCGCCTCTACCCGGGGGGCCAGGTGCTCAACAACCACCCCGCACCCCTGGACACGCTGCCCGTCTTCGTGCGGGCCGGCGCGCTCGTGCCGCACGGCATCGCGGCGCGCAACTCGAACCTGACGCCGGAGAACTCCGAGCTCACGGTGCAGGTCTACCCCAGCGGGTCGTCGAGCTACACGCTCTACGAGGACGACAAGGTCACCCGCGGCTACCAGGACGGCCAGCGCAGCCTGCAGACCCTCGCGGTCACCGCCCCCGAATCCGGGGCCGGCGACGTGACGGTGACCATCGGCAAGCGCGAAGGCAGCTACCTCGGGAAGGCCGAGTCGCGGCCCTACCGCGTGGTGGCCCACACCGCGGGCCGGCCGGATTCGGTCACCGTGGGCGGGTCCGTCGTCGCGGAGGCAGCCTCTGCAGCGGTGCTCGAGACGGCCACCACCGGCTGGTTCTATGACGCCGCCGCAGGCGCCGTCACCGTGAAGGCGGGCACGCTGGCGGCCACCGCCAGCACCACCGTCGTCCTGAAGGGGGCCTCCGCCGTGGGCGGCGACGCCCCGGACGCCACGATGGCGCAGCTCGCGTTCGACCTGCCGGCCGTCACGGCCCGCGGCGCGGACACGACCGTCACCGCCACCTTCACCAACACCGCGACGGTGGCCAAGACCGACGTCGCCGTGTCGCTGAATCTGCCCGACGGCTGGACCCAGGTGTCGGCGGGCACCGCCCCCGGCACGGTTGCCGGCGGCGCGTCCGCGTCGCAGACGTTCGTGGTGCGCGCCGGTGAGGGTGCCGCTCCGGGAGGCACGGAGTTCTCGGCCACGGCCACGTACCGTGACTCGGCGGGCAACCAGAACTCCGCCGTCGCATCGGCGGAGACCGAGGTGACCTACGCCTCCCTGGCGGACGCCTTCAACCACGTGTCGATCACCACGCTGGCCAACGCCGCCGAGGGCAACTTCGACGGCGGGGGTGCGTCGTTCTCCGCGGAACAGCTCGTGGCCAAGGGCATCACGCCCGGCTCCGAGGTGACCGTGTCGACGGGGGACATCCCCGTGACCTACGACTGGGCACCCGTGCCCGACGAGCCCAACTCGGTTGTCATGGGCGGTCAGACCATCACCCTGAACGGCCGCGGCACGCACCTCGCCATCCTGGCGTCGGCGGCCACCGGCCAGGGAGTGACCGGCGAGTTCCGGATCAACTACACCGACGGCAGCAGCTCCACCGGCAGCGCCGGGTTCCCGAACTGGCTGTACCAATCGAGCCACGGGATGCTCGGCTCCACGGTGGGCATCGTGACCAAGGGCCGCAACAACGCCGGCGGCGCTTACGAATACGGCGACTACAGCTACCAGATCTACCAGAACTTCGTGCCGGTCAACCCGGCGAAGACGGTACAGTCTGTGACGCTTCCGCCGGCGTCGACGTTGAAGGTGTTCGCCTGGGAGTTGGTGTCCAAGGCCCTGCCTGACGCGCCGACCGAGACGGTGTTCGCCTCCGATTGGGAATGGGTCACCGCCACCAACGGCTACGGAACGATCGGCCGCGACATGGTCAACCTGGATCCCGGCCAGGCCACGTCCGGCCCCCTGACGAGTCACTACCTCGATTCGGAGGGTGCCAACGTGGTCTACGAGAAGGGCCTCGGCGTGCACGCCGACGGCTCGATCCTCTACTACCTTGGCGGGGAGTGCACGCGCTTCACCGCAGAGGTCGGCCATGAGGAGGGCTACTACGGTCCCGTTGTGTTCACCGTCAATTCGGACGGCGAGGAGGTGTTCAGCTCCCGCAGCTTCGTGGAGGCGCTCACCGAGCCCGACGTCGTGGACGTGGACGTGACGGGTGTGGACTTCATCGAACTGGGCATCAAGGGCGTCACCGGCATCGGCGCCGCCCACGGCATCTGGGGCGACGCGAAGTTCACGTGCGGAGAGGTGACGCAGTCGCCGAGCCCGTCGCCGTCGCCGAGCCCGTCGCCGTCGCCGAGCCCGTCGCCGTCGCCTTCGGTGCAGCCGTCCGCATCGCCGTCGGCCAGCCCATCGGTGACCCCGTCGGTGAAGCCCTCGGTGAAGCCGTCGGTGAAGCCGACGGTCACGCCGGCCTCGGACAAGTACGTCCCGACGGTGCCCTACACCCTGCCGGGCAAGCATGAGTTCAATGGTCGTCAGTGGTTCACGGAATGTGAGTCCTACTCGCAGACGGAGCGGTGCCGCACCGAGATCTGGGCGACCGTGGTCAAGGTAGAGAACGGCACGTTCGTCCGCGAGTCGGGGTGGGCGTTCAACAACCTGACCTACCTGCCCTACATGACCCGGCAGGCCTGGAAGGGCAACCCGCTCGGTGACCTGGGCTCCACCACGAACGGCGTGTTCACGTCGGCCGGTCGGCGGTGGAAGACCGAATGCGACACCGCCGCCACCGGTCGGGGCGCGTGCCGCTCCTACACCTGGACGACGGTGTACGCGGCCACGGCGAAGCCTGCGGGTGGCTACGCCTTCTCGCAGAGCAACGAGTGGGTCTTCAACAACATCGTGATGTTCGGAGGACCCGAGAAGCGAGCCTGATCCTGACCTGGGCCGGGCTTCCCCGTCCGGCTCAGGCGGTCAGCCGAGTAGCTGAAACGGAACCCCCGGGCTCCAAGCAAACGTGCTTGGAAGCCCGGGGGTTCTTCGCGTCAGCGCGTCAGCGCGTCGGGTCTCGGCCGCTGGTGCCGACCGTGGGCGAAGGCAGCCAACGCGTCAGGTGGGTGGTTCCCAGCGTCGTCCGGCGGCTTGAGCTTCGCTCCACTGCTGGGTTTGTGCCCGAGGACGGCGCCACATCCAGCACTGAAATCGGGCGGCCGTGTTCAATGCTGGCTTTGAGGCCAAGTACGGCGCCAAATCCAGCACTGGGCCTGAAACTTGAACGAACCGCTCAGGCGGTGCGGTGCACCTTGTGCGACGCGGCCTGGGCCCGCGGGCGGATCGCCAGGCGGTCAATGTTCACGTGCGACGGCCTGGTGGCCATGAACACGATCACGTCCGCCACATCGTCGGCCGTCAACGGCTCCTCGACGCCGGCGTACACCTTATCCGCCCGCTCACGGTCGCCGTCGAAGCGGGTGAGCGCGAACTCATCGGTCTGCACCATGCCGGGGGCGATCTCGGTGATTCGCACGGGCTGGTCAAACAGTTCCAGCCGCAGCGACTCGACGACGGCGCGCTCGCCGGCCTTCGCGGCGCAGTAGCCCGCGCCTCCCTCGTAGCCGGCGTCTGCAGCCAGGGACGTCACGAACACGATCACGCCTTCGGCGGCCACCAGCGCAGGCAGCAGGGCCTTGGTGACGCGGGCGGTGCCGATGGTGTTGGTCGCGATCATCGTCGCCCACCTGTCCAGGTCGGCTTCGGCGACGGGTTCCAGTCCCAGGGCGCCGCCCGCGTTGTTGACCAGCACGTCGAGCCGGTCGCCAACGGCCGCAGCGAGGCGGGTCACGTCGTCGTCGGAGGTGATGTCGCACACCACGGCGGCACCGCCGATCTCCTGGGCCAGCGCGACGATGCGGTCTTCACGGCGTGCGGCGCAGATGACGCGGTAGCCCGCGGCGGCGAGTTGGCGGGCGGTGGCGGCTCCGATGCCCGAGCTGGCACCGGTGACGAGGGCAGTCTTCATGCCTGTCACTGTATTCCCAGTGGCGGGGGAGGTACGACGAGGGGGTCAGCGTTTCGCGGCGCGCCAACCGGCGGCCTCAGCGTCTTCGGGGGTGCAGAACCAGCGCTCGCCGTAGGACTCGTTGATCTTCGTCTCGTCGTAGTGCTGTTGCCCCGGCTGGTGGTAGATGTGTTCGCCCTCGCGGTTGATGTTGCCCTTGATCAGGCAGTCCTGCGAGGAGACGCCCACGGGCGGCTGCCCCGGCGCGGCGGGGGCGGCGGGGGTGTCGACGGGGGGTCGCCCTGCGTCGCAGGTCTCACCCCACATCCCGAGGCCCTGTTCTTGGGCGCCGGCCTGAGCGGCCAGGTGGTCGGCGACGTAGGCGTACGGGTCGGCATAGGTGTACTCGCGGCCCAGGCCGCGGGCGATGATCTCTTCGGCGACATTGACGCCCTCGGCGGTGAAGACGTGCCGCAGCAACCGGTCGTAGCGGTCGGTGTCGCCCTGGGTGGGATCGAATTCGATGCGCACATCGCGCGACTGCACCAGCGACTGCATGGCGCTGGCCGCCTCCTGGTAGCCGCAGTCGCCGCGTTCCGGGGTGTCGATCCCGATGACGCGGATGCGGGTCCGCTCGCCGTCGATCAGCACGTCGATAGTGTCGCCGTCGATGACGCCCGCCACCGGCACGAGGTCCCCGACGACGGCGGCCGCCGCAGGCCCGTCCGTCGGGCTGGCGCTGATGGTGTCGGGCTCCGGGGCCTCCGCTTCCTCAGTGACCGCTGGGGTGCCGGGCTGGGACGCGGGGGGCGTCGTCACCTCCGCCGTCGTCACCTGCGCGGTCTCCACTTCCGGCGACTCGATGGGCGGGCCGGGGAAGCAGCCGCTCAGCAGAAGCAGGCAGAGCAATGCAGGCCCCACGAACACGTGGGGCCTGCGAGTGGAATGCGGAGTGGTGATTACTTCTTGCCCTGGTTCTTGACGGCCTCGATGGACGCCTTGGCGGCCTCGGGGTCGAGGTAGCGGCCCCCGGGGGTGACAGGCTTGAAGTCCTCGTCCAGTTCGTAGTAGAGCGGGATACCGGTGGGGATGTTCAGGCCGGCGATGTCCTCGTCGGAGATGCCGTCGAGGTGCTTGACCAGCGCGCGCAGCGAGTTGCCGTGCGCGGTGATCAGCACCGTCTTGCCCTCGGCCAGGTCAGGCACGATGTGCGCTTCCCAGTAGGGCAGCAGGCGGGCCACGACGTCCTTGAGGCACTCGGTGCGGGGACGGTCAGCCTCCGGGATGTCCGAGTAGCGCGCGTCGTGGTGCTGGCTGAACTCGTCGTCGACGTCGATGGGCGGCGGAGGCGTGTCGTAGCTGCGGCGCCACAGCATGAACTGCTCCTCGCCGTACTGCTCCAGCGTCTGCGCCTTGTCCTTGCCCTGCAGGGCGCCGTAGTGGCGCTCGTTCAGGCGCCAGTTGCGCTTGACCGGGATCCAGTGGCGGTCGCAACCATCCAGCGCCAGGTAGGCGGTGTGGATGGCGCGGCGCAACAGGGAGGTGTGCAGAATATCCGGGAGGAGCCCCTCCTGCTTGAGCAGTTCGGCGGCCTTCTTGCCCTCCGCAATGCCCTTTTCATTGATGTCGACGTCCACCCAACCGGTGAACAGGTTCTTCGCGTTCCATTCGCTCTCGCCGTGACGGAGCAGGATCAGCTTCGCAGTCATGCGCCCAACATTAGCGGCGACACCCCTGCCCTGCTCAGCCGGGTCAGGCGTTGGGCCACTCTTCACCCTCGGGGATCTCCCCGGTGATGATGTAGATCACGCGGCGACCCACGGCGACGGCGTGGTCCGAGAAGCGCTCGAAGTAGCGGCCCAGCAATGCAACGTCCACGGCACCCTCGACGCTGATCTCCGAGCCCTCCTTGAAGATCTCGGTGAAGTGGTCGCGACGCAGGTCGTCCATGCGGGAGTCGATGGTGGCCAGCGACTTGGCGCCCTTGGCGTCGCGCTCCGCCAGCGACAGGCGGGCCACGTCGATGACCTCTTCGGCGATCTTCGCCATCTCGCGGAAGTTCGGCTCGAAGCGCTCCGGGACGGCGTGGGCCGGGTAACGCAGGCGGGCGATCTTGGCGATGTGCGCGGCCAGATCCCCCATGCGGGCGAGTTCGAACACGACGCGGATGGCCGACACGATGGTGCGAAGCTCGCCGGCGACGGGCGCCTGGAGCGCGAGCAGGCTCAGGCACTGGAACTCGAGCTCCTCGTGCATCTTGTCCAGCTGTGCGTCATTGGTGATGACGGCTTCCGCGCGGCCCAGGTCTGCCGTGAGCAGCGCCTCGGAACTCTCGATGATGGCGACCTCGACGAGATCTGCCATATGAACGAGGCTGTCCAGGACGGAATCAAGTTCCTCATGGTAGCTGGTACGCATTCTGCGGTACTCCTTTGTCACGGTTGCCCCGAGTCTAGCTGGACACCCTTCCTGACCGAGGCTAGGGCATCTACCTAGCTGGACGTGTCATCTCTGTGAACGAACCGTGAACAGCAGGTGAAGGATTGGTTCCACGTCCCGCAGGGGCCCGTTCCGAGTTGTCCGATGACTTAGCCAACCGCGCTCGGCACCATATGATGTGGCACATGCATCCCGCCGTCGCAGGCCTCATCGGGGCCTTCCTGGCCCTCGTGGTGGTGACGTTCGTCCTGCTGATCCGGCGGGGCCTTGCGCGTCGCCGGCTGCTGGAGTCCCAGGGTCGCGTCGAGGCCAGCGAGGAGCTGCGCATCTCGATGGACCTGCTCCACTCCGGCGCCATGCTGGTGGGGCCCCACGACGAGATCCTGCATGTCAACGAGCCTGGCGTCGTGCTCAACCTCGCGCGGGGGAGCCGCGTGGGGTTCGCCGCCCTGCTGGAGAAGATCCGGGAGGTCCGCGCCAGCGGCACCCTGTACCGCGGCCCCATCCGGCGGGAGATGCACCCCGGCGCCGAGGCCCTCGAACTGGAGGCGCGCGTCGCGCCCATGGGCGACGACCTGGTGCTCGTGATCGCCGACGACGAGTCGACGCAGCGCCGCGTCGAGGCCGTGCGCCGCGACTTCGTGGCCAACATCTCGCACGAACTCAAGACACCCATCGGTGCGCTCAGCGTGCTTGCGGAGGCCGTGGAAGCGGCCAGCGACGACCCCGACGCCGTGCAGCGGTTCGCCGGTCGCCTGCAGCATGAGTCGTCGCGGCTGGCGCAGCTGGTCAACCAGATCATCGACCTGTCACGCCTCCAGTCAGAAGACCCCATGCTCAGCCGCGAGATCGTCGACGTGCACGAGGTGGTCACGGAGGCGGTGAGCCGCTCCCGCGCCCGCGCGGAGAAGCGCGGCGTCAGCCTCATCGTCGCCCGCACGGCGCACACCTACGTCATCGGTGACAGGTGGCAACTGGCGGACGCCGTCAGCAACCTGGTGCAGAACGCCATCAACTACTCGGACGAGCAGGCCCGGGTGACGCTGAGCATCCTGCAGGTCACCGCGGAGGGGGACCGGTTCGTCGACATCAAGGTCTCCGACAACGGCATCGGCATCAGCGCGGAGGAGCAGGAGCGTATCTTCGAGCGCTTCTACCGCGTGGACTACGGCCGGTCGCGGGACGCTGGCGGCACCGGGCTGGGCCTCAGTATCGTTCGCCATATCGCCCTCGCCCACGGGGGATCCATCCGCGTGTGGTCCAGGCCCGGGCAGGGATCCACCTTCACCTTGAGACTTCCGGCCTATCTCGGGCCTGATCCACTAGACACCGCCCTGGCGGAGGAGGAATTTGCGCTGTGACCCGCATCCTGATCATCGAGGACGAGGACTCTTACCGCGACGCCACCAGCTTCATGCTCAGCAAGGAAGGCTTCGATGTCGCGACTGCGGCCGATGGCGCGGAAGGACTGGCTGAGTACGACAAGAACGGGGCCGACCTCGTGCTGCTCGACCTCATGATGCCGGGCATCCCGGGCGTCGAGGTCTGCCGTCAGCTGCGGGCCCGCGGTAACGTCGGGATCGTCATGGTCACGGCCCGCGACTCCGAGGTGGACAAGGTGGTGGGCCTCGAACTGGGTGCCGACGACTACGTCACCAAGCCGTTCAGCCACCGCGAGCTGGTGGCACGTATCCGGGCGGTGCTGCGCCGCGGCATGGACCAGGTGCTGCTGCCGGAGGTGGTGGAGGTGGAGGGCGTCCGCATCGACGTCGAGCGCCACCAGGTCACCGTCGACGGCGAGGACGTGCGGTTCGCGTTGCGTGAGTTCGAGCTCCTCGAACTGCTGGTGCGCAACGCGGGCCGGGTGATGACCCGCGGCCAGCTGATCGACCGGATCTGGGGCAGCGACTACGTAGGCGACACCAAGACCCTCGACGTGCACATCAAGCGGTTGCGTTCGAAGATCGAGAAGGACCCGTCCGAGCCGCGGCGTCTGATCACCGTGCGCGGGTTGGGCTACAAGTACGAGGGCTGACGCGGGTGCTGGGTTTGTAGCCGCCAGTGGACCCCCGTCCAGCACCGCACACCCAGAGGCGCTCGCTCACTGCTGACTTTGATGCCAAGTACGGCATCAAATCCAGCAGTACCGCGGTCCGAGGGGAGGTCAGCCGGCGTTGGAGAACGCCTCGGAGAAGTCCTCGTGCTCGGAGCTCATGACCGGCGTGTGGACCTTCAGGCTGCTGCCGCCGTCGAAGGTGACCGTGACCTCTGCCAGCCGACCCAGTTCCAGATCCGGGTTGGAGAAGGACGTCTCCGAACCATCGAGGTAGACGGAGTTGCCACGGGGGATCGACGCGGTGAAACCGATGTCGACCGGCTCGCCGTACTGCTCGAAGCCCTCCTCGGCGGCCACCGTGATGCCGGTCACCTCCGCGGCCTCGTCGCGGGAGTGGATGCCGCCGAGCAGCACCGCCTCACCCGCGTCGTCCGCCACGATGACGATGTTGCGGATCTTGTAGCCGTTGTCCTCCGCCTGCACGCCTGCGGCCGGCGGGGAATCCGGGACCCAGCCAGCGCGGGTGCAGGCGCTCATCGAAAAGGCGAGTGCTGCGGCGACGGTGATGGCCGCGAAACGGCGCACGGGCTTGGTCATGGGTCCTCCGGTCAGGGGCATGCGTGAGCACATAGTAACCAGTCTCCGCACCAGGTGCGACACTCTCGCCGTGTTCGCGGACCCCCGCCGTTACGGGCAGGCGCCCCGGGTGTATAGGGAGCCTGCTAGAATTGCCTGTGGAAAGGTGGTCTTCAAGATATGACTTTTTCGATCGGTGAGACGGTCGTCTACCCAAACCATGGAACGGCTGTCATCGAGGACATCGAAAACCGGACGATCAAGGGCGAGGACAAACTGTTCCTCGTTCTTCGTGTGCTCGGCCAAAACGATCTCGTGATTCGTGTCCCGTCCGACAACCTCGATCTCGTCGGCGTGCGCGACGTGGTCGATCAGGAAGGCCTTGAGCGGGTGTTCGATGTGCTCCGCGCAGAACACACCGAGGAACCGGCCAACTGGTCGCGTCGCTTCAAGGCGAACATGGAGAAGCTGCACTCCGGCAACGTGATCAAGGTGTCTGAGGTCGTCCGCGACCTGTGGCGTCGTGACCGCGACAAGGGGCTCTCCGCAGGCGAGAAGAGGATGCTGGCGAAGGCCCGCTCCATCCTGCTCGCTGAGCTCGCGCTCGCAGAAGATTGTGATGAGGAGAAGGCCGAGACGCTTCTCGACGAAGTGCTCGCTTCCTGATTCAGACAACCTTCGTGTCAAACACTCAAGTACCGGTCGTCGCCGTTGTGGTGGCGGCCGGTAGTGGTTCCCGGCTGGATGCGCCCGTGCCGAAGGCCCTCGTTGAACTCGAGGGTGTCTCCCTCGCGCGCCGCGCCGTGGATGCGTTGATCGACGGTGGGGTCACCGCCGTCGTCGTCACCATCCCGGCCGGCTTCGAAGCGGAGTTCGACCAGCAGCTCGACGGCGTGCCCGTCCCGGTGCGCTGCGTGCCGGGGGGCGCTTCGCGGCAGGAGTCGGTGGCCCACGGCCTCGCCGCCCTGGAAGCGCCCGCTGACGCCGTCGTCCTGGTGCACGATGCGGCCCGCGCGCTGGTGCCGCCCGCTGTTGTGCGGTCCGTGGCAGACGCCGTGGCCGGCGGCGCCGAGGCGGTCATCCCGGTGGTGCCCGTCGTCGATTCGGTGCGTCGCGTGGACGAGGACACCTCTGTCGTCGTGAACCGGGCCAGGCTCCGCGCCGTCCAGACTCCCCAGGGTGCGCGCCTGGGCGCCCTGCGTCACGCGCACGCCGCCGTCGCCGCCGAGGGCGTTGAAGTGACGGACGACGCGACGGTGTGCGAGTTCGCCGGCATGCACGTCTCCCTCGTGGCGGGCCACCGCGACGCGCTCAAGATCACCGAACCCACAGACCTCATCGTGGCCGCGGCCATTCTGCAGAACCGGAAGGACCACTGATGCGCGTCGGCATTGGTACTGATGTGCATCGGCTCGAGGAGGGGGTGCCGCTGTGGGTGGGCGGCCTCCACTTCCCGGATGAGCCGGCCGGGCTGGCCGGGCACTCCGACGGTGACGTCGCCGCGCACGCCGCGTGTGACGCGCTGTTCGGCGCCGCAGGGCTGGGCGACATGGGCTCCAATTTCGGCACGTCCGAGCCGGAGTGGGCCGGGGCCAGCGGTGTCGCCTTCCTGGCGGAGACCGCACGCAGGGTGCGCGCAGCAGGGTTCGAGATCGGCAACGTCTCCGTACAGATCATCGGCAACCGGCCCCGTTTCGCCGCTCGGCGCGCCGAGTCCCAAGCCGTGCTGACGGAGGCGCTGGGTGCCGCTGTGACCGTGACCGCCACCACCACCGACGGGTTGGGGCTGACGGGTCGCGGCGAAGGGGTCGCGGCCGTCGCGGTGGCCCTCCTCGCGTGAGCCCCGCGATAGGTAATCTTGCCGACGGTCCGACGAAGGAGAAGGCAATGACGTATGCAGGCAGACGCCTCGCGCTGACGGTGAGCGCGCTGGTGATGGTGGGGCTGGGTGCGGCCTGCACCGGCGCCGGGAGCGTCACCCCCACCGAGACCCCGGCGTCCACGCCGGCTGTCGCCACCTCGGAGCCCGCGCCACAGACCTCTGACGCTCCCGCGGCGTCGCCCACCGCGTCGGATTCCGTCGAGGACGTCCCGGACGACCTCTTCGAGGAACTCCCCATCGACAAGGCGCTCCTCCCCGTGGAGATCGGCGAGTTCGTCCTCGACACGGAACTCTCCTTCGACCAGGCCATCTACAGCCGGGGCGCCTTGGCCGAGGACACCTTCGAGAGCGTCACGGTCAACGCCACGGCCCCGCACCAGAATGCGGCGGATTACGCGTCGATCATGGAGGACGTCAAGGAGTTGGAGGCGGGCAAGGCCTACTGCGGCGTGCAGTCCGGCATGTCGGCCTGCGTCTTCGACAGCGCCAACCACGGCACCGTCCACGTCACCAGCCTGGACGCCGCGCCGGCAGACCTCGAGCCCATCATGGAGGCGGTCCGCCCCCTCCTCTGAGGAAAGGGCACAGTGAACTCCCGAAACGGAAGAGGGGCCGCGATGCTGCTGCATCGCGGCCCCTCTCTCTGTTCAGGTCAGAGACTGAAGAATCAGAGCTCGAAGCCCGGGTAGAGCGGGTGCAGGTTGAGCAGCCGCTCGGCTTCGGCGAGCGAGTTGTCGCGCGCCGCGTCGTCGAGTGCGTACTTCGCCTTGCTGGCAGCACCGGCCGAGGTGGTCGTCGGCTTGGTGGCCTTCAGCACGCCCGTGATCATGTCGGCGACGGCGTCCATGTCCGAGGCGGTGAAGCCGCGCGAGGTGAGGGCCGGGGTGCCGAGGCGCACGCCCGAGGTGTACCAGGCGCCGTTCGGGTCGTTGGGCACAGAGTTGCGGTTGGTGACGATGCCCGCGTCGAGCAGCGCGGCCTCGCCCTGGCGGCCGGTGAGGCCGAAGGCGGTGGTGTCGAGCAGCACGATGTGGTTGTCCGTGCCGTCCGTGACCAGCTTGCCGCCGCGCTTCATGAGGCCTTCGGCCAGCGCCTTGGCGTTGTCCGCCACGGCCTGCGCGTAGGTCTGGAATTCAGCGGTGCGGGCCTCGGCGAGCGCCACGGCCTTCGCGGCCATGACGTGCGACAGCGGGCCGCCGAGCACCAGCGGGCAGCCACGGTCCACCGACGGGGCGTACTCCGCCGTCGCCAGCACCATGCCGCCGCGCGGGCCGCGCAGCGACTTGTGCGTGGTGGTGGTCACGACGTCGGCGTAGGGGACCGGGTCCTCCTCGCCGGTGAACACCTTGCCGGCCACCAGGCCGGCGAAGTGGGCCATGTCGACCATGAGGACGGCGCCCACCTCGTCGGCGATGTCGCGCATCTTCGCGAAGTTGATGCGACGCGGGTAGGCGGAGTAACCGGCCACGAGCACGAGCGGCTTGAACTCCTTGGCCTGCGCGCGCAGGGCCTCGTAGTCGAGCAGGCCGGTCTCGGCGTCGGTGCCGTAGGAACGCTGGTGGAACATCTTGCCGGACACGTTCGGGCGGAAGCCGTGGGTGAGGTGGCCGCCGGCGTCGAGCGACATGCCCAGGAGGCGCTGGTCACCGAAGCGACGGCGCAGGGTCTCCCAGTCCGCCTCGCTCAGCTCCGCGACGCCCTTCACGCCGAACTCCTCCAGCGCGGGGGACTCGATCTTGTGCGCGAGGATGGCCCAGTAGGCGGTGAGGTTGGCGTCGATGCCGGAGTGGGGCTGCACGTAGGCGTACTCGGCCCCGAAGAGCTCACGGGCGTGCTCGGCGGCGACCGATTCAACGGTGTCGACGTTCTGGCAACCGGCGTAGAAGCGGTGACCGACGGTGCCCTCTGCGTACTTGTCGCTCATCCAGGTACCCATGGTGGCGAGCACGGGAAGGCTGGCGTAGTTCTCGGACGCGATGAGCTTCAGCGACGCGCGCTGGTCGGTGAGCTCCTGGCGCGTCGCCTGAGCGATGCGGGGCTCCACCTCCTCGATCATGCCCAACAGGGTCCGGTAGGCCGACGAGATCGATTCGAGATCGCTCACAGTTCTCCTTGGATTCAGGGGTGCGTGCTGCCCACTCTAGTGCCCGAGGTCCTGAACGGCCCATCCGTTACCCTTCACCCTGTGTCGGTGAACAGGCGTGGTGCGCTGGGGCTTTTTGCGCTGCTGGGGTTGAGCGGCTGTTCGTTCGAGCCCATCGAGTGGGTGGAGGGCACGCCGGAGGCAGTGGAGTCCGTTGATCCCACCGTCGAACTTCGGCCGGACTTCTTCATCCAGACCAGCGACAACGGCGTGAAGTCCATCGAGGAGGCCCGCACCGTGGGCCAGCGCATCTCGACGCCGCACTTCGACGCGCGGCTCGAGCAGGTGTTCCTGGGCACCGAGCTCGGCCAGCAGACCGCCATGCAGGTGCGGCGCCGCACTCCGCTGCGCGCGCCGGAGGGCCACCAGATCCTGGCGTTCACGCTGGCGGCGGGGGTCCCGTCGTTCCAACCCGACCCAGGGGCGGACCTCGCGCACCGGCTACGGGTGGGCGACGTCGCGTTCGACCTCGGGGCGCCGTTCGTGCGCCACACCATCAACGACGACGGCGAATACGACATCGACTGGACGCTCATCATGCTGTGCATCCCCGAGGGGGCGCCGGTGTTCCTCGACGTGACGGACCAGACGCGCACCGTGTCGCTCGACCTGCTCACCGGCGCCCCCGTCGAGGACGAGGCGTGGGCCGACACCACGGGTTTCCGGGAGCGGCATCTCATCGCGGTGGAGCCGGAGCGGCAGATCTTCGTGCACGACATCGTCAGCCTGCCGGACCCGTCACAGCAGATCGAGCAGGACGAGGCGCAGTTGGCGGTGGCGCTGGCGCCGAACCCGACAGCGAGCGTCCTGACGCCGTGGCTGCCCGGCCTCGGGTGGGCAACAGCCGGCATGCAGTGGCTCAGGCTGCGGCTCACGTTCGAACCCAGCCTCACCGACACCCGCTTCACCTACAGCTTCAGCGGCCCGGAGTCCTTCACGTTGGAGGACAGCGAGGGCGTCAACCACAAGGTGGTCGCGCCGGAGACCGTGGCGGCAGACGACATCGAGATGTCCACGACGGTGGACCTCATCTGGCAGTTGGCCGGACCGTACACCGGCGGCACCATGCGGTTCCAGCCGAAGGGGACCCTGCAGGCCCTCTACACCGGGGGAGTGACGGTCGCGGCGCAGTTCACCGCGACCCCGTCCCCGCTGCAGTTCGGGGTGCAGTTCACTGCCCGGGAACAGCCTCAGTGATGCCCGCGCGCTGCTGCGAGACCTCGTAGAGCGCGACGGACGCGGCCACGGACGCGTTGAGCGACTCCACCTCGCTGGCGATCGGGATCGACACCAACTGGTCGCAGTGGTCGCGCACCAGGCGCGCAAGCCCCTCGTCCTCGGAGCCCACCACGATCACCAGCGGCCCGTCGAGGCCGGCGGCGCCGCTGATCGGCACCTCGCCCTCGCCCGCGAGGCCGAGGATGGTGAACCCGGCCTTCGTCGCCTGCTCGAGCGTGCGGTTGAGATTGGTGGCCATCGCGATGGGCAGGCGTGCCGCGGCACCCGCGGACGTCTTCCACGCGGCGGCGGTCATCGACGCGGAACGCCGCGACGGGATGACCACCCCGACTGCGCCGAACGCCGCCGCCGAACGCACGATCGCGCCCAGGTTGCGGGGATCCGTGATGCCGTCGAGGGCCACGATGATGCCGTCCGCCTCGAACGCATCGGCGATGAGGTCCTGCGGGTCCGCGTACTCGTAAGCCGGCAGCTGCAGGGCGACGCCCTGGTGCACGAGGCCACCGCCGGTGACCCGGTCCAGCTCTGCGCGGGTGACCTGCAGCATGGGCAGGCCGCGGTCCGCCGCGAACTTCAGGATGTCGCGGAGGCGGTCGTCGCGCTCCGATCCCTCAGCCACGAAGGCCTGCTTCACGGGCATGCCGGCGAGCAGCGCCTCATAGACGGGGTTGCGTCCCACCACCCAATCGGCGCCCGCCGGCTTCTGGCGCGTGGTTTTCGACGGGGTGCGTCGCTGCGCGGACTGCTTGGCCTTGTACGCCTTGTGGTACGTGCGTTCCTCGGCCTTCGGCGTGGGGCCGCGGCCTTCGAGGGATCGGCGGATGCGGCCACCGGAGCCGGCGGCCTTGTTCTTGCCTTTGCTGGTCGCGCCGCGGCGCGAGGAGTTGCCTGCCATGAGCTTCTTTCGTCAGTTGTCGAGGTGCCACGTGGGCCCGGACGGGGTGTCTTCGATGGTGAGGCCGACGTTGCTCAGCGTGTCGCGGATGCTGTCGGCGGTTGCCCAGTCCTTCTCGGCCCGGGCCTTGGCCCGCTGTTCGAGGAGAGCGGCCACCAGGCCGTCGATGACCGGGGTGAGGTCTGCGTCGGTGCCCTGGCTGGCCCACTCCGGGGCGTCGGGGTGGATGCCGAAGACGTTCAGCATGCTATCCACGACGAGGGCGTAGAGCCTGGCGTTCTCCGTGTCGCCAGCGGCGATGGCCTGGTTGCCGGCGCGGATGGAGTCGAAGAGCGCGGCGGTGGCGGCGGGGGTGCCCAGATCGTCGTCCATCGCCTCCGTGAAGGCCTCGTACCCGGCGGCGTTCATCGGCGCGTAGGCGACGAACCCCTCCTCGGGCAGGAAGGCGCGGGAGCGTTCGACGAAGGAGTCGATGCGTTCGATGGCCTTCTCTGCCTCGGCCAGGGAGCCGCGGGTCTCGTCGTCGGCCGGGGAGAATTCGATGGTGGAGCGGTAGTGCGGCGAGAGCAGGAAGTAGCGCACGGCGCGCGGGTCGTAGGCCTTCGTGACCTCGGAGACCAGCGCGGTGTTGCCCAGCGACTTACTCATCTTCTCGCCGGCCATGGAGACCCAGGCGTTGTGCAGCCAGAAGCGCGCGAAGCCGCGCCCCGCGGCGGCCGACTGGGCCAGTTCGTTCTCGTGGTGCGGGAAGCGCAGGTCGATGCCGCCGCCGTGGATGTCGAAGGTGTCGCCCAGGTACTTGCCCGCCATGGCCGAGCACTCGATGTGCCAGCCGGGGCGGCCACGGCCCCACGGTGACGGCCAACTCGCGGTGAGCGGCTCGTCGGCCTTGTGGCCCTTCCAGAGTGCGAAGTCTCGCGGGTCGCGCTTGCCGCGCGGGTCCGCGTCGGCGGCGGCCTCCATCTGGTCGACCTTCTGGCCGGAGAGCTCGCCGTAGCGGGGCCAGCTCTTGACGTCGAAGTAGACGTCACCGGAGCTGTCAGCCGCGGGGTAGGCGTGGCCCTTGCCGATGAGTTCGGCGATGAGCTCGACCATCTCCGGGATGTGGCCCGTGGCGCGCGGCTCGTAGGTGGGGGGCTTGCAGCCGAGCGAGGCGTACGCGTCGTGCAGTTCGCGCTCGAAGTGGTACGCGTGCGCCCACCACTCGACGCCCTCCTCGGCGGACTTGGTGAGGATCTTGTCGTCGATGTCGGTGACGTTGGCCACCACGGTCACCTGGTAGCCCGTGTGCTCCAGCCAGCGGCGCAGGACGTCGAAGTTGACCTCCTTGCGGATGTGGCCCAGGTGGGGTGAGGCCTGGACGGTCAGGCCGCAGTGGTAGATCGACACTTTGCCGTCGACGAGGGGCACGAACTCGCGCACGGTTCGTGAGGCGGTGTCATACAGCTTCAGCGTCACAAGAGGGCAGTTTACCGGTCAGAGCCCCCGTCGATGCACTGTCGACGGGCACGCGCGGCGGCCAGCCCCGCTTCCTGTATGGTTGAAAATGTGAGTATCGACGTTCAGATCTGGTCCGACATCGCCTGCCCGTGGTGCTACATCGGCAAGCGCCGCTTCGAGAAGGCCCTTGCGGAGTTCCCGCAGCAGGACCTGGTCAACGTGACCTGGCGCTCCTACCAGCTCGATCCCGGCCTGCCCGAGCACGACCACCGCTCCGAGGTCGACTACCTCGTCGAGATGAAGGGCATCGCCCGTCCCCAGGTGGAGCAGATGCTCCAGCACGTCAAGGGCAACGCCGCGGGGGAGGGCCTCGACTACGACTTTGACGGCCTCGTCGTGGCCAACTCGCGTAAGGCGCACCGCCTGCTGCAGGCCGCCAAGGCCGCGGACCGGGCCGACGGCGACCACCGCACCGACACCCTCAAGGAAGCCCTCCTGGCGGCGCACTTCATCGACGGCGAGGACATCAGCGATGTCGAGGTGCTGACGCGGCTCGGGGCCGAAGCGGGCCTGGACCAGTCGGAGGCCCGCGCCGCCGTCGACTCCGCCGAGCTGGATCGCGCCGTCGAGGACGACATCATGGCGGCGCGTCAGATCGGGGTGCAGGGCGTGCCGTTCTTCGTCTTCGAGAACAAGTACGGCGTCTCCGGTGCGCAGCCGGCAGAGGTGTTCGCCCAGGTGCTGCAGACCGTGGCGTCGGAACAGACCCCCAGCCTCATCACCATCGAAGGCGAGGCGGGCGACGCCTGCGGCCCCGACGGCTGCTGACGGCCGATACCCCGCCGGGTTCCGGTCGCGTGGAACACTGGGGTCCATGACCACGCCTGAAGACCGCCAACGGCGACTCTGGGACACCACGGCCGCGCGCTACGACCAGATGGTCGCGCCGCTGGAGGGTCGTTTCATGGCCGCCAGCCGCCGCTGGGTGGGTGAGCGTGCCGTGGGCGAGACCCTCGAGGTCGCCATCGGCACCGGGCTCAACCTCCCGCACTACCCCGACGACATCACCGTCACCGGCCTCGACATCAGCGCCCCCATGCTCGACGAGGCCCGCGCCCGTGCAGCACGCACCGGCCGCGAAGTCACGCTCGTGGAGGGCGACGCGCAGGACCTCCCGTTCGCCGACGGCACCTTCGACACCGTCGTGTCCACGTTCGCCATGTGCGGGGTGGGCGACGACGACCGTGCCCTCGCGGAGTTGGTCCGGGTGGTCCGCCCGAACGGCCGGATCCTGCTGGCAGACCACATCGTCTCCACCAACCCGGTTCTGCACGCGCTCCAGTTGGCTCTGGAGGCGGTGACCAAACGCACCAACGGCGAGTACTGGACGCGGCGGCCGCTGCCGAAGCTGGAGCGCATGAGCGGGGTCCAGATCGTCGACAGCGGTCGCAGTCACGTGGGCATGATCGAGCACCTGCACGCCCGCAGGTCCTGACGGGCGGCGCGGGCCTCAGCTCATCGGGTCAGCTCATCGAGGAGACGAGGGTGGTCGTCACCTGGTGCACATCGGCGACCGGAGTGTTGAACCCCATCACCATCGTGTGCCCGTATTTGGCCGACTTGAAGACGCAGACGTATTCGCCGGAGTCCGGAATGGTGCCGCACACGGCTGCGCCCAGCGTCGTCGAGTCCTGGAGCCCGAGGCGCCACATCTCGACGCCCATGTCCAGGTTGCCGAAAGCCACCACTCCCACGCCCGTCTCGGCGGCGAGATTGCGGGAGTAGATGATGGCGCCGTCCGCTTCGTAGGCCGTCATCGTGCCGATCCTGGCGGGGACGTCGGCCAGGTCGATGGGTGTCGGGGTGAAGTTCTCGAGGTCGGGCGAGACGGGCGTGACGGGCTGGGGGAGCGGCTGGACGGGGCCGAAGCGCACCATCGAGTTGAAGATCCACTGCTTCTGCCACGCAAAGCCCCCGGGGGTCTTCGCGATGACGTCGGCCTCGATGTAGGAGCGGCAACCGCCCCGGCCTGTGGTGGCGGTGTCGCACTCCGTGCGCCAGTTCCGTCCGCCGCTGACGAAGCCGTTCATGTTGTGGCTGGCGAGGGGGTTGCCCGCCCACGTCTCCCTGGGCGATTGCAGGTATGTCAGGTTGTTGAAGGCCCAGCCGGTGTTCTGGACGAACCTCCCAGCCGAGTAGGTGACCACCGTCGCCTTGATCTCGGTGCGACAGCGATGCGTGATCGAGTACGGCTCGCACTGCGTGCGCCATTCGCGGCCGTTGACATAGTGGTAACCCTCCGTCGAGTAGATGTCGACGTCCGCCGAGGCTGTGGGCGCGACGGTCATTGCCCCCGCCGTGCCCAGCAGCGCAGCGAGCGCGACACGGATGACCTTTTTCATGTGTGATCCTTCCTTCTGGCCTCGTCGTTGAGGCTTATGAGGACACTATCGGGCCACGATCAGGCCGGAGACGACGGGGTGGTGATTCCCCGAACGGATGACGGCCCCGAGCGGGAAGCTCGGGGCCGTCATCGATAGAGGAAGGGTCAGGGCAGTTGGGCGTCGACCGCCGCGGTGACCTCATGGAGTTCGGCCTGCGTGGCGCTCTCCGCGATCACCAGCACGACGCCGTACTTCTGCGTGGTCAGCACGCACGCCTCCATCGTGAACGGCTCGCCACTGTCCTCGTCGATATCAGAGATCGTGCCGCACGTGGCGCCACCGACCTTCTCGAGGTTGGTCATGTCGCCGATGAAGTAGGCCTCGCCGCCTTCGACCTCTCCGACGGCCACAGCCATGACCAGCGCGTAGCGCGTGCCGGATTCCTTGTCGTAGAAGATCATGCCGTCGACCGCCGTCTTCTCCCAGCCGGCGATCGCGGGCGCATCGCTCGCCGAGATCGGGATCTCCTGGGGGTCGGTGGGCGCCGGGGCGGTGGTGCTGAAGCGGACCATCGAGTTGAAGACCCACTGCGTCTGCCACGTGAAGCCGCTCGCGGTCTTGGCGATCACGTCAGCCTGGATGTAGGAGCGGCACCCGCCCTGGCCGGTGGTGGCCGTGTTGCATTCGGTGCGCCAGTTGCGGCCGCCGCTGACGAACCCGTTCATGTTGTGCGTGGCGAGAGGGTTGCCCTTCCACGTCGCCACCGGCGCTGGCAGGTAGGTCAGGTTGTTGAACACCCAGCCGTTCTTCTGCACGAACTTGGCGCCGTCCCAGGACACGACGGTGGCCATGATCTCGGTGCGACAGCGCTTGGTGACCGAGTACGGCTCGCAGGTGGTCCTCCACTGGCGGCCGTTGACGGTGTGCTCGCCGGGCGTCGAGTAGACGTCGACGGGCTCGGCCGAAGCGTTCGGGGCCAGCACCACGGCGCCGGTGACGGCGAGGAGCGCCGCCAGGGCCACACGGACGGTCTTGAACATAGTTGGGTCCTCCCAAGATCGTGACCCCGACGCCGGGGTGTGCGCCGAACGATACCGCCCGGCGGTGGGACCGCGCCTCGGGGCTGGGTAATGAACCCAGCGGCAAAGCCCCGATCCGATCAATGCCGACGAACCATCGCCAAACGGGAAACAGGAAAGGTACATTGCTGTTTTTCGGTGGGGGACGATATGGGATTCCTGGACAAGCTCGGCGACCTGTGGCAGCGCGAGTCACGCACCGTCGTGCACGGATGGATCGCGCAGGACGACAGCACTTACGGACCCGAAGACGAGGGGCGCTATTACCTGTCCGTCAGCTGCGCAGACCTGGGGCTCCGATTCGACCGCCAGCGACTGGGTGAGCGCCGCCCCGTGTTGCAGTCGATGGTGACCTGGCCAAGCCAGGACGAACGCATCCCCGTATCCACCACCCTCGGGCCTTCCAGCTTCACCTCCCTCAACAACGGCGACTTCGCGCACCTCATCCACGAGAACGTGGCGCTCACGGGTGACCTCCCCATGAACTCCGACGCGATCAGCATCGTCGTCGGTCTGATGGCGGCCCCGGGGGAAGGACTGCTCGACCTTGCCACCGAATTTCTCGGCGACCTGGCGTCCCTGACCCAGGTCCCTCAACTCACGGCCGCTGCGCCGATCGCCACCAAGATCGCGAACGGTGTCGACAAGCTTCTCGGCACCGATGAGACGATCGGGCTCATCGCCCTGCAGATGTCGATCCAGGCCGACGCGCTGCGTGAAGGCTACGTGGTGGTGACGGATTGGCCGACCGATGAAGGCTCGCTCGACCGTCTCGCGATCGATGGTTCACGGCTCATGATGCATGATGGCGATGACTGGGTTCCGGCCCGGGGCTTCAACTATCTGGTGCTTGACGTGCAGGTGACCCCGTCGCGACCCAAGCGCTGGCGCGAGCTGACGGCGATTGCCGGCCTCGCCGAAACGGCCCTCTCCCAACTGGCGAAGGCGACCTCACCCGAGGACGTTGAGGCTGCCGGCAGCGCAATCCAAGTGGCCATGAGCACCGTCCTCTTCGAACCGAACCTCACCGTCACCGACCGCGACGCCGCCGCAGATCAGATTCAGGAGATGTGGGACAAGGCGGTCACCCGTCGTAATGCGGTGCTGTCAAAGGACGCGGCGACGCAGCCTGACCGCGGAGCGGCCGACGAGGCGGAGCTCGACTCCGGCGAGCGCGTCCCGGGGAAGCAACTCGACCGCGTCCGGCTGTCCAGCATGGTCTCGGCCGGCGACCGCGTCACCTCCAGGCTGAAGATGCTGCGCACCGAGGCGCGATAGGCAGTCGCTGGGAGCGGAAGCCTGAACGGCGCCAGCGGTTACTTCTGCTTCTTCTTGGCAGCCTTCGCCCGCAGGGCGTTGATGTCGAACGTGGCGGCCAACTCCAGGTCTGGAGCGTTCGCGCTGTCCTCCCACGGGTCGTACGGCTTCTCCTCGTTGTCGTCGACGAAGCCGTGGGACGGGTCGTACTTGTTGGCCAGTTCACCGCCCACCATCTGAAGGTCACCGAGCTGCTCGTCGGGCAGGGTGGTGAGGATCTCGTGGATGTATCCGGAAGCTGCATCCGCCGTCGGCACCTCGCGGTTCTCCCGCTGCGACTGGTACCAGCGGTAGTCGAGCACCTCGTGGAAGAACTGGGCGGCGTCGCGCTTGCTCCGGAGATCTGCAGGGATCCGGTTGATGGCCGGCTCGAACACCTCGACGAGCCACTTGTGCGCGGCCACGGACTCGGCCATGTTCGGGGCCTTCTTGGCGCGGAAGGTGTCCATGTCGTTGAGGAGCCGGCGCGCCTGGTGCTCCTCGGCGTCGAGGCCTGTGAGGCGCATCAGCCGACGGGTGTGGTGGCCCGCCTCCACCACCTTCGGCCGCATCCGGATGGTGCCGCCGTCCGCGGAGGCGTCGACGTCGATCTCCGCCACATCGAACCCCAGGGCGTTCAGGCGGCGGACGCGCCCCTCGAGGCGGTACAGCTCGGACTCGTCGAACTCCTCGACGCCCGTGAGCTCCACCCAGAGCTGGTGGTAGCGGTCCTCGATGGTCTTCACGAGCCACTCCGGGTCCAGCGAGGGGTCGAGGATGCCGCCCGCTTCCAGGTCGAGGAACTCGCCGAAGAGGTTGGTGCGCGCGATCTGCAGGTCGTGGGCGCGCTGGCCGTCCGTGAGCTGGTCGTGCAGCTCGCCCGTCTCGGCGTCCACCAGGTAGGCGGCGAACTCGCCCGCGTCGCGCCGGAAGAGGATGTTCGACAGCGACACGTCGCCCCAGTAGAAGCCGGTGAGGTGCAGGCGGGCGAACAGGACGACCATCGCATCGAGCAGCCGGTTGACGGTCTCGTGCTTGACGCCGTGGTAGAAGAGCGAACGGTACGGCAGGGAGAACGGGAGGTGGCGCGTCAGGAGGATGGGGTCCAGAGGGTCGCCGTTGGGGTCCACCCGGCCGAGGACCACGCCCACCGGGTCCACCGACGGCACCTTCAGCCGCTTCAGCTCGGTGAGCAGGCGGTACTCCTGCACCGCCACCTCTTCGAGGATCTCCTTCGCGGCGAAGATCTCGTCGCCCACCTGGAGGAACCGCACCACGTGCCGGGAGATACCGCGCGGCAGCGCGACGAGGTGTTGGGCCGGCCAATCGGTCAGCGGCACCTGCCACGGGAGCCGCAGCAGGTCGGCGTCGGGCCTGGCAGCGAGGAATCTGGGCACACGCCCAGCCTACTGGGTCGGTCCCTCGATGCAGCTCGCCTGATCCTCGCGGGACCTCCGACGTGGAGGGTCTACGCCAGGGTTGCGAGCACCGCGGCCGCGTACGCGTTCTCGGCGTCCGGGTCGCGGTGGGTGCTGCCATCGGCCAACTCGACGACGAACTCACGGCCCTCCCTGCGCAGGGTGACGAACGTGTCGTCCAGCGCCATCCGCAACTGGTTCTCGTCCGGCAGCCACACCGTCGCCGACTGGGGCACCGAATCCAGGGCCCACTCGGTGGTGCCGTTGAACGCGAACAGAGTGCCGGTCTCCAGGGGGCGGGCCTCGATGACCATGTCCGCCAGGTAGAAGACGTCGTCGATCATCTCCGTGCGCGTCACGGCGAACCGGTCCCCGGGGCTGGGCACCCAGGCCAGCCCCGCGTCGCGGAGGGCCAGCGCCAGCGTGAGGCTGATCATGTCGCCCTGTCGAGCGCGCGGGTGGCGACGGCCACCAGGTCGTCGCGCCCCTCCACGCCCACGCTGATCCGCAGCAGCCCGTCGGAGATGCCTGCCGTTTCCCGCGCCTCCTCGGTCATGCCGGCGTGGGTCATGGACGCCGGGTGGCAGATGAGTGACTCCACGCCGCCCAGCGACTCCGCAAGGTGGAAGATCTCCAGCCCGTCGAGGAACCGTTCGACGGCGGCCCGGCCGCCCGCCAGCTCGACGCTGATGAGCGAACCGAAGCCGGATTGCTGCGCCTTGGCCACCTCGTGGCCCGGGTGCGACGGCAGTCCAGGCCAGTAGAGGGTGCCGACGGCCGGGTGGTCCTGGATGGCGTCGACAAGGGCCGCTGCGTTCTCGCCGTGGATCCGGAGGCGGGCGTCGAGGGTGCGGAGCCCGCGGAGGGTGAGGAAGGCGTCGAACGCGCTGGAGGTGAGGCCCAGCGCGTTGGCCCACTGGCGCAGCTTCTCGTGGTGCTCCGGGGTGGCCGCGACGACGGCGCCGCCCACCACGTCGGAATGGCCGTTGATGAACTTGGTGGTGGAGTGCAGCACCAGATCCGCGCCGTGCTCGAGCGGGCGCTGCAGGAGGGGGGAGAGGAACGTATTGTCCACGGCCACCAGGGCGCCGGCGGCGTGCGCGAGGTCCGCGGTGCGGCGGATGTCGGTGATGCGCAGCAGCGGGTTGGACGGGGTCTCGATCCAGACCATGGCCGCACCGCCGTCGAGCGCGGCGGCGAACGCGTCGTCGTCGTTGAAGTCGACGAAGGTCACGTCCAGCCGGCCCTGCGAGGCGAGGAAGGTGAACAGGCGCCAGGTGCCGCCGTACGCGTCATGCTGGACGACGACCCTGCCCCCCGTCGGTACGAACGCCTCGGCGATCAACGTGACGCCGGCCAGCCCGGTGGCCACCGTCGTGGCACCTGCGCCGCCCTCGAGCGTGTTGATGGCGTCGTTGAGCAGGTCCCTGGTGGGGTTGCCGGAGCGGGAGTAGTCGTATTCGCGGGCCCGGCCCAACTCCTCGAACGCGTAGTTCGACGACAGGTAGAGCGGTGGGACGACGGCGCCGTAGGTGGGGTCGACGCCCAGGCCGGTGCGCACCGCCTCGGTCCAGCGGGAGAAGTTGGTCATTCCACTCGGCCTTTCTGCAAACTGTCCCCCAAGATATCCCGACGGGGCCGCTGCGCTGCTCGCTGCCCGCGGTAGTTCGCTGTCAGGTGAGGACCCCAGGGAACGGGAAAGGGCCCCGGCGACGCCGGGGCCCTTCCACGAGTGATCGAGCGATCAGGAGATGCGCTCTTCGGTGCGGTCGCTGAACACGTGGAGCTGGTCAGCCGGTGCGGTGAGGCGCACGGTCTGGCCCTTCTCCGGGGCGGTGCGGGCACCGACGCGGGCGACGAACTGCTGGGCGTTGACGATCTCGTCGTCGGAGAGCCCGGCCAGGGTGCCGTACAGGTAGGAGTCGGCGCCGAGTTCCTCGACCACCGCGACGTCGAGACCGATGCCCTCCTGGGCGACGCTGAAGGCCTCCGGGCGGATGCCGACGGTGAGGGTTTCTTCGCCCTCAGCGCGGGCCAGGACCTCACGGGGGACGCGCACGATGTAGTCGCCGACCTGGACGCCGTCTTCGACGCGCCTGCCGGAGATCAGGTTCATGGCGGGGGAGCCGATGAAGCCTGCCACGAAGAGGTTCTTCGGGTTGTCGTACAGCGCCAGCGGGGAATCGACCTGCTGCAGGATGCCGTCCTTCATGACCGCAACGCGGTCACCCATCGTCATGGCCTCGATCTGGTCGTGGGTGACGTAGACGGTGGTGACGCCCAGGCGCTGCTGGAGAGCGGCGATCTGGGTGCGGGTCTGCACGCGCAGCTTGGCGTCGAGGTTCGACAGCGGCTCGTCCATGAGGAAGACCTGCGGGTTACGCACGATGGCGCGGCCCATGGCGACGCGCTGACGCTGGCCACCCGAGAGGGCCTTCGGCTTGCGGGAGAGGAAGTCTTCGAGGCCCAGCAGGTGAGCGGCTTCCTGGACGCGCTTCTGGCGCTCTTCCTTGGGGACGTTCTGCATCTTCAGAGCGAAGCCCATGTTGTCCGCCACAGTCATGTGGGGGTACAGGGCGTAGTTCTGGAAGACCATCGCGATGTCGCGATCCTTCGGCGGGAGATCCGTGACGTCACGGTCGCCGATGAAGATGGAGCCCGAGTTGACCTCTTCGAGGCCGGCGAGCATACGCAGTGAGGTCGACTTGCCACAGCCCGAGGGGCCGACGAGGACCATGAATTCGCCGTCCTCGATCTCGAGGTTCAGCTTGTTGACCGCTGCGCGGTCCGAGCCGGGGTAAACACGGGAGGCATCCCGGTAACTAACGGTGGCCATGCCACTTGTCCTTTCCACGGGCAGGTACGTGCCCGACGATCCGTTGTGGATTGGAACCCTAAGTATTTAGGTTTTCCTGAGCCGGACTTTACACCTTCCGGACTGATCGCCAACAGCGGGGTTCGCTTGTTGGTCGTAACAAACTGGTCACGATCGGCCGCTGGATCGATCAAACGCAGCGGCGTCCACGGCGGGGCACGGTGGGGGCGTTTCACGTAGGCTTCACCCCGTGATCGACGAGCCGAAGTCCTCGGAAGAGCCCCGAACCGAGCAGTGGTGGCAGGACCAGGGCATGCCTTGGCGCAAGGAGCCGGGGCGGGCCGACTACTGGTGCCTGGGCTGGTTCGGCTTCATCGGCCTGTTCTCGCTCGTCCTGCTGCCAACTAGGGCGTGGCTGATCACCGCCGCCCCGGACTGGCTGGCCATGCTGACCGGCGGTCGGACCGCCGTCGCCGTCAGCGGTGCCTTGGGTTCGCAGGGCGACATGCCGCACTGGCCCGTCGTGCTCCTGGTCGCCTCGATCTTCAGCCTCAAATTCGACTGGGTCTACTGGTGGGCGGGCAAGCTCTGGGGGCGGGGCATCATCGAGGTGTGGGCCGGCCAGTCCAAGCGTGCGCGGAGGAATTACGAGCGCGCGGAGCGCTGGGCGGAGAAGTTAGGCCCCCTCGGTTTCCTGGTGGCCTATTTCCCGATCCCCCTGCCACTGATGCAGGTGGTGTTCGTCCTGTCCGGCGCCACCAACATGAGCCTGCGGCGGTTCCTCGTCTACGACTACATCGCCTCCACGCTGTGGCTGGTCCTGTACTTCTGGCTGGGGTGGCGCTTCGGCGCTCCCATCGTCGACGTCCTGGAGCTCTACGCCCGGATAGCGATGTGGGTGGCGCTCGGGCTCATCGTCTTTGTGATTTTCACGAGTGTGCTCGCCCAGCGGCGTCGTGCCAAGCCCAATTCGGGTGAAGGCGCTTGAGAACCGGCTAAGGAGTGGAACCCGGGCACTGTGATGCCCCGCTCGGCTGATTGAGATCCCTGGAAGGGGCCGACCCCACGGTCGGCCCCTTTCTCACGCCTTGCCGCAGATGGCGACGATGAACGTGGAGTCCTCCGTGAAGGGGCGGAGGTCCCACGTCGAGAGCGGGATCTGGAGTTCGAGCCCGGCCTGCGCGCAGTCGGCGAGGAAGTCGCGGAAGTCGTAGCCGCGGCCGGCGCCGAAGCCGATGACGGCGCGTCCATCTTCTGCCAGGTGGGTCGCGAAGCGGTGCAGCACGTCAACCCGGGTGGAGGGGGCCAGGAAGCCCATCACGTTGCCGGCCGAGACGATCACGTCGAAGTTGGCTTCGATGCCCTGCGCCGGGAGGTCCATCTCCGCCAGGTCCCCGACGACCCACGTCGGGCCGGGGTGGTCCTGCCCGGCGGCCTCGATCAGTGCCGGGTCGACGTCGATCCCTACGACGGTGTGGCCGAGCTCGTGAAGCCTGCCGCCCACCCGGCCGGGGCCGCAGCCCGCGTCGAGGATGCGGGAGCCTCGCTGCGCCATGGCGTCGACGGTGCGGGCCTCGCCGTCGAGGTCGTTGCCCTGCGCCGCCATGGTCCGGAAGCGCTGGATGTAACGGCGGGAGTGATCGGGATCCGCTTGGATCATGCGGGTCCACTTGCTGGGCTCAGGGGTCATGCGCGCAATTGAATCAGAGCCTCCTGAGGGAGTCGAACCCTCGACCACTCGCTTACAAGGCGAGCGCTCTGGCCGCTGAGCTAAGGAGGCGTGGGCCCTATTGTGCCAAGCCGGGGCGCGGAATTCCGAATCAGGCGCCCGATGCGGCCACGAACATCTGGCCCTCACCGTGCACCGTGACTTCCTCGTCTGCGGCGAGGAAGGCGCTGTCGCCCGATTCCAGGTGCATGTCGCCATCGTCGCCCTGGAGCACGAACCGGCCCGCCGTGACCAGCGCGATGCGACCGCAGTCTGAGCGCGGTACCGGGAGGTGGGAACCGTCGACGGGGGACACCAGCCACAGCTCGAACTCCGGGAACGACGTGGGGTAGACGTAGACGCCGTCCGAGCCCTCGGCGACGAGGACGGTGGGCTGCAGGGGCTCGAAGCGGACCACCTGCAGCAGGCCGTCCACGTCGATGTGCTTCGGGGTGAGGCCGCCGCGCATCACGTTGTCCGAACTGGCCATGATCTCCACGCCCACGCCGCGGAGGTACGCGTGCATGATGCCGGGCTCCAGCGCCACGGCCTCGCCGGGTTGCAGTGTGAAGCGGTTCATCAGGAGCGCGGCGAGGATGCCGGGGTCACCGGGGAAGTGCTCGTCGAGTTCGACGGCGGTGCGGGCGAACTCGCCCAGCGCGCCCGGGGCCTCGAGGAGGTTCACGGCTGCCGCGAGCACCACATCGACCAGGTGCCGCCGCTCGTCGAGCGAGAGGACGTCCAGGAAGACCTCCTGCAGGGCAGGGGCGGCGGCGCGGTCGCGCAGCGGGCCGATGACGGAGGCCAGTTCGTCGGCGACACCGAGGGCCTCGAACAGGCCGGCCGTCTCCAGCGGGTCGCGGAAGCCGAGGAGGCCCTCGAACGGGGTGAGTGCGACGATCGCCTCGGGCTTGGGCCAGTCGTCCTTGAAGGACCGGGTGGGCTCCGACGGGTGGAGTCCCAACAGCGATTCGCGGGCGTAGCCGACTTCGGCCTGCTGCCGCGAGGGATGCGCCTGCAGACTCAGCGGGGTGGAGGCGGCCAGGATCTTCATGAGATAGGGGAGCCTGTCGCCGAACTCGGCGCGGGCGGCGGCGCCCACCACCTCCGGGTTCTCCTGGACGTGGGTGGCCAACGCCATCCCGTCGTCGAGGAAGGCGTGGCCCCCCGGATGAGTGCCCAGCCAGTACTCGGCCCATGGCCGGTCGTCTGGCTCTCGGCGAAGGATCCCCGGGATGGCCGTGTGGCTGCCCCAGGCGAAGTGCTGGACATGGCCGGTGAGTCGGCGCATCGGGGATCGGCTCCTAGGGACGTGGTGTGCGGGCAGAGGCGACTCTACCTTCGGACTGGTACCAGTGTTGCCGCAGTTGAATGACACAGGTGTCGTTTGCAGCTAAACTGACCGTCATGTCCGAGGCCCTTATGCACACGCCGGTCGCCCTGACCGAACGCGAAGCCGCGATCCTCGACTTCGAGGACAGCTGGTTCACGTCCGCGGTGCCGAAGGAGCAGGCGATCATGGAGAGCTTCTCCCTGTCGTCGGCACGCTACTACCAGCAACTCAACGCCCTGATCGACACCCCGCGCGCGCTGGCGTACCGGCCGCTGCTCGTGAAGCGTCTGCGCCGCATGCGGAGCCAACGCCAGGCTGCGCGCTCGGCGCGCCGCCTCCACGCCTGATCAGTCACCGACGGAACCTCAGCGCCGCCAAGCCCTCACGCAGGGGGCGTTTTGTGCCCACGCGGTAGCCGCCCTTGAGCAGGTCCGCCTGTACCTCGAAGTGATTGGCCGTGGCCCTGTCCCCGGAGCGGAGCATGGACCAGGCCACCGCAATCACGTAGAGCGGGATGAACGGCAACCCCAGGCAGTAGGCGTACTGCCACGCATGCGCCTCCTCATGGGCGAGCAGGTCAGGGATCCGCCCCTCGACCTCGCCCACCGTCTGGCCGGGAACCAGCACGACGTCGCCCACCGTCATCGCGCTGGCGTTGACCAATGGCAGCTTCACCTGCTCGAACACGATGAGGTGGCCCTGACGGCGGGGCCGGCCACGGCCGACAAGGCCCAGTGCCAGCCCCAGTGGGGTGGAGAGATTGAGCGCGTTGGCGACATTCCGGAGGGTTCGCGGCGTGTCCATGGGATCACTCTAGTGAACCGATGCCCCAGAAGCTTTGCACTCCCTCGGGGAGAGTGCTAATAATGGGGTTAGCACTCTCACGTTTGAGTGCTACCGAATTGCGGTGAGGCCCGGAAGGGCCGTCCGTCGCGGGCACCAGCAGTTCAACCTGACATCTGAAGACACCCGGGGCTAGCCGCCCCATCGACGGGAGGACTCCCGAACACCATGGCAAAGCTGATTGAATTCAATGAGGCCGCACGACGCGGCCTTGAGCGCGGCATGAACACGCTTGCGGACGCCGTCAAGGTCACCCTCGGCCCTAAGGGCCGCAACGTCGTCCTGGAGAAGAAGTGGGGCGCCCCCACGATCACCAACGATGGCGTGTCCATCGCCAAGGAGATCGAGCTCGAGGATCCCTTCGAGCGTATCGGCGCCGAACTCGTCAAGGAGGTCGCCAAGAAGACCGACGACGTCGCCGGCGACGGCACCACCACCGCCACCGTGCTGGCACAGGCGATGGTCCGTGAGGGCCTGCGCAACGTGTCGGCCGGCGCGAACCCCGTTGGCCTGAAGAAGGGCATCGAGACCGCCGTCGCGGCGATCGTCGAGAAGCTCGGCGAACTCGCCATCGACGTTGAGACCAAGGAGCAGATCGCCGCCACCGCGTCGATCTCCGCTGCTGACCCCACGGTCGGCGAGATCATCGCCGAGGCGATGGACAAGGTCGGCAAGGAAGGCGTCATCACCGTCGAGGAGTCGAACACGTTCGGCCTCGACCTCGAGATGACCGAGGGCATGCGCTTCGACAAGGGCTACATCTCGCCCTACTTCGTCACGGACGCCGAGCGCATGGAAGCGACGCTGGATGACCCGTACATCCTGCTCGCCAACTCCAAGATCTCGTCGCTGAAGGACCTCCTGCCCGTGCTGGAGAAGGTCATGCAGTCCGGCAAGCCGCTGCTCGTCATCGCCGAGGACGTCGAGGGTGAGGCCCTGGCCGGCCTCATCGTCAACAAGATCCGCGGCACGTTCAAGTCGATCGCCGTCAAGGCGCCCGGCTTCGGTGACCGCCGCAAGGCCATGCTCACCGACATCGCCATCCTGACCGGTGCCCAGGTCGTCTCCGAGGAGGTCGGCCTGTCGCTCGACACCGTCTCCCTGGACCTCCTCGGCCAGGCGCGCTCCGTGCTCGTCACCAAGGACGAGTGCACCATCATCGAAGGCGCCGGCGACTCCGAGCAGATCGAAGGCCGTGTGGCCCAGATCCGTCGCGAGATCGAGAACTCGGATTCCGAATACGACCGTGAGAAGCTCCAGGAGCGTCTCGCCAAGCTGGCCGGCGGCGTCGCCGTCATCAAGGTCGGCGCGGCCACCGAGGTCGAGTTGAAGGAGCGCAAGCACCGCATTGAGGACGCTGTCCGCAACGCGAAGGCTGCGGTCGAAGAGGGCATCGTTCCCGGCGGTGGCGTCGCGCTGCTGCAGGCCTCGAAGCTCGCTTCGGTTGAGGGCCTGACGGGCGACGAGGCCATCGGCGCCCAGATCGTGTTCGCCTCCGCTTCGGCTCCGCTGAAGCAGATCGCCTTCAACGCCGGCCTCGAGGGCGGCGTCGTGGCGGAGAAGGTTGGCTCGCTCCCCGCGGGCGAGGGCCTCAACGCCGCCACCGGCGAGTACCAGAACATGGTCGAGGCCGGCATCATCGACCCGGCCAAGGTCACCCGCTCGGCGCTGCAGAACGCCGCGTCGATTGCCGCGCTGTTCCTCACCACCGAGGCAGTCATCGCCGACAAGCCGGAGAAGGCCCCCGCGGGCGCTCCCGGCATGGACGAGATGGGCGGCATGGGCGGCTTCTGACCCCGCTGGTTGAGCCGGCCGCCTCCGACGAAGGAGGAGCGCGGACGCGTCGAAACCGTTGAAGGATTCTCAACGCCTGAATCGAGAAGGGCGGTCCCGCAAGGGGCCGCCCTTCGTCGTGCCGCCACCGTTTCCCGCTATGGCTTGCCACCGTTTGCAAGCGGGAGCTGCCACCGTTTTAAGTCTGCAACCGCCACCGTTTTCAAATGCGCCATAGCATTCGGAGTATGTGAAGGCTGCGCAGTTGGTATCGCGTCACGACTACCGGCACCTGGCGTGGTTGCGGGAGAAGCTGGGGGATCAGCTGGTGGCAGGGGTCGTCCTGACGATGGACAAGGTGGGGCGACGGCTGCAGGACAATCTCTACGCCTTGCCGGTGAGTGCGTTGTGGATGCTGTGAGGTAGGGGCGATTACGCTGGGCGCCGAACGGAGGTGTCATGGTGAGTGCCGTGGGCGGCGGTGCCGTCGCCAGGCGCGCGAGCGAGACTGCTGGTCTCCGGTTGCTACGCGCGGACCTGATGCCCGTGCTCGTGGCCATCCTCGGCGCCCGTTTCGAGGAACGTCGCACCATCCCATACGCCGAGTTCGTGCTGATGGTGGCGGACGACCTCGACGAGTTGCGCGGAACCGGGATCAGCGCGCCGCGTACCGCGCAGGAGTACATCGCTGATTGGGTGCGCGACGGCTACCTGGTCCGGCGTCCCACAGCGGCGCGCGAGGAGACGGTGGAGCTGTCCCGCTCGGCGGCAGACGCGGTGCGCTTCGTCCTCAGCATCGAACAGCCCCAATCGACGGTGACCTCATCCCGGTTGAGCAACGTCACCGGGCTCCTCGGAGACCTGGCTCGCGACTCCGACCCCAACCCTGAGCGGCATCTCGAACTGCTCCGGGCCCAACGTGCCGAGCTCGACGAACAGATCCGCCGCGCCGAGGCCGGGCAGTACGAGCCGATGTCCGATGCTGCCGCACGTGAGCGCCTGCTCGAAATCCTGCGGCTGGCCAGCGAGGTGCCGGGCGACTTCGCCCAGGTTGCCGACGACCTCGAGGCCCTCAACCGGGACCTCCGCGAGCAGATCGTCAGCCACGACGGTGCCCGCTCGGGCGTGCTGGGCCAGATCTTCGACGGCGTGGACGTGATTGAGAACTCGGAGGCGGGCCGCACGTTCGGTGCCTTCCACGAACTGCTACTCGACCCCGTCCTGGCGGATCGCTTCAACACCGCGGTGGACGCGGTGCTCGAGCGGGGCTTCACCACCGAGCTGCCCGCCACCGATGCGGTCTTCCTGCGCCAGTTCCTGATCGTGTTGCAGCGCGAGAGTGCGCAGGTGCGCCAGCGCCTCACCGATTTCTCGCGCAGCCTTCGACGGTTCGTCGAGACGCAGGAGTACCGGGAGCACAAGCGTCTAGCCGAGGCCCTGAGCCGCGCGGACCAGGCAGCGCTGGCAGCGTTGCGCACGGTGCACCCCACCACGGAGATCGGTCGCGACCTCGACCTCACGTCGATGCAGATCTCTTCCATCGGCGCCTGGCGGCTGCACAACCCCGCCGACATGCGCCCGGAATCGGACGTCACGGAGCACCTCACCGGGGAGCTGGACCTCGCCGTCCTGCGCCAACTCGTCCGCCTGACCGAGATCGATTTCGCGGAGTTGCAGGGCAACGTCGCTGAAACCGTCGCAGAGGTGCCGGGCGCCACCGTCGGGGACGTGCTGGGCCGGTTCCCCGCCACGCAGGGCCTGGCCTCTGTCGTGGGGCTTCTCCTGCTGGCCACCCAGCACGGGGTACCGGCCAGTGGGCAGGAACTCTGGCGATGGACCTCCGCCACAGGCACGGACCGCACTGTCAGTGCGCCCCGATATGTTTTCCTCACCGTCCCTTCCGAGTGGAGTGCCCATGTCGCTGCAACCCGCGCCCAAACGGGCCGATGAGGTCGACGACCTCGACGAGTTCGACGACGACCTCACCGAGCCCCTAGCCGACCCGGGAGAACTGGACCCCGGGACCAGGCGCGTCCTGCTGCGGCTGTTGCGCGGGCCATACCTCCGCGCAGAGGAGCACTCCCACCTCTGGCACGCGCTCGTCCGCAACGAGCCGCTGGTGCGCTCACGGCTCGCGGATCTCTACCTCGAACTGGTCGTGGATCTCGACGCCGGGGTGGCGTTCGTGCGCAACCTGGACCTGGAGGATGCGCCCAAGGTGGTGCGCGCCCACCCGCTGACGGTGCTCGACACCGTGCTCGTGCTGTTCCTGCGCCGCACGCTGCTCGCCGGTCAGGGGCAGGCCACCCGCACCTTCGTGGGCCGCGATGACATCGAGGATCAGTTGCGTGGCTTCCAATCCCTGGACACCACCAACCGCAAGGGCTTCGACGACCGCATCACCGCTTCGATCAACAAGATGAAGGCCAACTCAGTGCTGCTCAACGTCACCGGCAGCGACGACCGCTGGGAGATCTCGCCCGTGCTGGCCCTTGTCTTCGGGGCCGACGAGGTGGCCGCCGTCACCGCAGATCTCAAGAGGCTGGCCGCCCCATGACGCAACACAGGCTGAGCCGGGTGCAGGTGGTCAACTGGGGCACCTTCGACGGCGCGTGGAGCTTCACGGTGCCGTGGAAGGGGCTCCTCATGACCGGCCCCTCGGGAGCCGGCAAGTCCTCCCTGCTCGACGCGATGGCGGCCATCCTGGTACGTCCCGCGAAGCTGCGGTTCAACGCTGCTGCCCAGGGCACGGATACGGGGGACCGGGAACGCAGCACCCTCACCTACGTGCGCGGGGCCCACAAGCGCGAGACGGATGAGACCACGGGCGAGGTGGGCACCGCGTACCTGCGCCGCGGCGCCACCTGGAGCGGAATCGCGCTGACCTACACCGACGAGCGCGGCAGCGAGGCCACGCTGCTGCGCCTCTTCCACATCCGCTCCGGTTCCACGGACGCGGCAGATCTGAAGTCGATGTACGTCTTCGCGTCGGAGCCGGTCGACGTCATGGCCCTCAAGCCGTACGTCGAAACGGGTATCGAGAACCGCCGTGTCAAGGCCGCCTTCCCCGCCTGGGACGTCTACAGCTCGGACGCCTACACCGGTTTCGCCGCGCGCTTCCGGCGGCACCTCGGCATGGGCAGCGAACAGGCGCAGGTGCTGCTCCACAAGACGCAATCGGCCAAGAACCTCACCAACCTCGACACCCTGTTCCGGGAGTTCATGCTCGACCTGCCGGAGACGTTCCGGTTGGCCGACGAGACGGTCGAGCAGTTCGGCGAGCTCAGCCAGGCACACGCCACCGTCGTCGACGCCCGACGGCAGGTGGAGGCGTTGAGCCCGCTGCGCAGTGCCGCCCAGCAGTTGTCGGCGCTGGCCAAGGCCAGGCGTCAGTTGGAGCTTGAGGAACAGCATCTGGGCACTTGGCTGCTCGGCCGGGAGCTGACCGCCGCGCGGGTGCAGGAGGAGCGGCAGCGGCCCGCCGTCGCCCGGCTGGCAGAGGAGTTGTCTGCGGCCGAGCGTGAGGCCACCACTGCGGAAGCGGCACGGCAACAGGCGCAGCGGGCTGTCGACCAGTCGGGTGGCGCCCAACTGGCCACGCTGGAGCAGGTGCGGGGTCTGCTGCAGCGGGAGCGCGCCCAGCAGGAGGCGCGGGCGGCCGCATGGCGGGAGGCCGCCACCGAGTTGGGGCTGTCGTTCCCGGCGGATGCCGCGACGGCCGAGGGGTTCCTGAGCGAATTGCAGGGTATCCGGGTATCAGATGAGGAGAGCCGCGCCCGGTTCGGGGAGCGGCAGTACGAGGCGATGGCGGAGCGTGGCCGGATCACGGATCAGATCAGCGTCCTCGAACGTGACCTCAGTGCGTTGCGGACGCACCGCTCCAACCTGGATGCCCGGCTGCTGCGGGTGCGCAGCAGGCTGGCCGAGCAGTTGGGTATCGCCGAGGAGCGGCTCCCCTTCGTTGGCGAGTTGGTGCAGGTGCGCGAGGAGGAGACGCCCTGGACGGGCGCGATCGAGCGGGTGCTGGGCTCCTTCGCCCGCACTCTGGTGGTGCCGGAGCGGCATTACCGCGCGGCCGCCGAGTTCATCGATGAAGACTTCCTCGGCGCCCGCCTCGTTTACGAGAAGGTGGACGAGGGAGACGCGGCCGCTCAGTTGCGCGCCGGTGGGGAATCGCTGCTGGCCAAGCTGGAGTTGGCCGATGGGCCCTATCAGGGATGGCTGGGGGAGCGGTTGGCGGCGCGCTTCGATTACGCCTGCGTCGAGTCGACGGAGGGGTTCGCCCGGCACGCGAAGGCGGTGACGCGGCGTGGCCAGGTCAAGCACTCGGCGGCCCTGCACGAGAAGGACGACAGGCGGCGCGTCGATGACCGTTCGCGCTGGGTGCTGGGCTTCACCACCGAGGCCAAGGAAGCCGAACTGGAGCGGCTGCTGGCCGTGCAGCGCGAGCTCCAGGAGCAGACGCAGGCGCGGCTGGCCGAGCTCGACGGTGAGGGGGATCGGCTGCAGCTGCGCCGCCGCCTCCTTGAGCGCCTTGATGATTTCGACTGGGCCTCGGCGGACCTGCAGCAGGTGCTCGCTCAACTGGGCGATGTAGACCGACAGCTCGACGAGTTGCGCAGTCAACACCACGATCTTCGCCAGTTGGAGGCGGCGCTGGAGCGGGCCAAGGTGGCACTCACCTCGGCGGGGCGACGGCGCGACGACCTCGCCGTCGAGCACGGCAAGGCAGCTGACGCGCTCGCGGCCGTGGCGCAGCGGATCGAACGTTTGGTGGCCGACATCGAAGCCGCTGCCCCCATGCCACCGGAGGCAGAGGAGGCGCTCGCCGGTGTGGCGGCGGAGCTGGGCGCGCCCGACGACAGGCTCGAGGTGGAACTGCGGCGGCGCTTCCGGGAACGCTCTGACGAGAACCTCAAGCACACCAACAAGGCGGAGAGCCGGGCGGTGCGGGCCATGGGCACCTATCGGCGCGAATGGCCGGGGGCGGCGGCAGATTGGGGTGAGGCCGTGGATTACCTGCCGGAGTTCCTGGCGCGCCTCGACTCGCTCGAGTCGGACGGCCTGCCTGCCTTCGAGGATCGGTTCTTCACGCTCCTGCAGAACCAGGCCCGCAACAACATCAGCCAGCTGCACATGCAGATCCGTGGTGCGTACCGGGAGATCCGTAGCCGGGTGGACGAGGTCAACAAGTCCCTGCTCATGACGGAGTTCGCGCCCAACGAGTACCTGCAGATTGAGGTCACGAACCGCTCGCTGCCCGACGTGGCGGCCTTCCTGGCCACGCTCAACGACATCACTTCCGGCTCGGTGATGGACGCCGTGTCCATGGCCAGCGCGGCGGAGCGGGCCGCGGCGGAGGTGCGCTTCGGGCAGATGCAGGCGCTCCTCGCGCGGCTCAGCTCCGATGACCCGGCGGACAAGACGTGGCGGCAGCGATGCCTGGACACGCGCCAGCACGTCGCGTTCCGCGCCAAGGTGCAGGACCCCGACGGCGTGCAGGTGGACGTCTTCACCGGCTCCGGCGGACGTTCCGGCGGCGAGCGGCAGAAGCTCGTGACGTTCTGCCTGGCCGCAGCCCTGCGCTTCCAGCTGGCCCCACCCGGCGAGCTGCGCCCCACCTATGCGCTGGTCGTCATCGACGAGGCCTTCGACAAGGCCGACCACACGTTCACGCAGGCGGGCCTGGAGGTGTTTCGCACCTTCGGGTTCCAGCTGCTCCTGGCCACGCCCATGAAGATGCTGCAGACCATCGAAGACCATGTGGGCGGCGTCGTGATGGTCGCGAACCAACCGGGGCGTGGCTCGACGCTGCAGGAGTTGCCGTTCGACACGAGCCGGCCCACCATCGACGAGGGGCCGGAGGCGGAGCAGGGGGTGCTGCTGTGAGGACGGTGGCGGACCTCCGCGCCTGGGCCGCTCGCCAATGGGCCAGGAACTGGCGGGAGTGGGTGGCCACGCCGGAGTCGGCCGGGCCGCCGTCCTGGCCGCTGCACCCGCCCACACAACGCGAGCTTGCCGCCGATCCGAACGCGGTGGCGTTGGCAGTCGGGCAGTGGCGCCAGTTGGAGGAAGAAGACGGCGTCACCCTCGAGTGGGTGGAACGGACGCTCCCGTCGTTCGGGAGGCAACGCCTTCCCAGCCGTGCGCACCTCAGCAGCCCCGCCGTCGCGCGGCTCCTGGGGGAGTCTGCGGCATGGGAGCGGGCGACGGCTGCGTTGGCGCACCTGCGCCACGCGTGGCCGGTGCTGGAGCAGCACCCGGCGGCGACGCGGGTGGTGAAGGCGCTGGCCACTCTGCCGGAGGAGGATCTGGTGCGGCTCATGGCCGTGCTGGGATGGTTGGAGGCGAACCCGGAGACGGTCCGATGGGAGCGGGAACTGCCGGTGCCCGGCGTCGACACCAAGTGGGTCGAGCGGCACCGCACCCTGGTAGGGGAGTTGGCCCACGCCATCACCGGGAGCTTGCCTGGGCTCCGCCGGATCGGGGCGCGCTTCACCGTGCACCTGCCGCCGGAGGCCGACGGCGTGCGGCAGTTCTCCGTCGACCTGGAGGGGTTGCGTGGGCTTGGCCTCCGGCCGCAGCGGGTGCTCATCGTCGAGAACGTGGTCTCGTTGCTGTCGTTGCCCGATCTGTCGGGAACCGTGGCCATCCACGGTATGGGCTTCGCCGCCCCCACCCTGGCGAGGGTGGCGTGGGTGGCCGCGGCGGAGCAGCTGTACTGGGGAGACCTGGACACCTACGGGTTCCAGATCCTCGGCCGCCTTCGAGCCGCGCTCCCGGATGTCCGCTCAGTCCTGATGGACGTGGCGACGTTGACCGCGTATCGCGGTCTCGCCGTGACCGAGCCCGTGCCGTTCCGCGGAGCGATCGGATACCTGACCGCTGAGGAACACCGCGCCTTGGCGATGCTGCGCACCGGGGACCTGCGATTGGAGCAGGAGCGGCTGCCGGCCGACGCCATCCGCCAAGCCCTCATGTCCGTCTAGGGACCCTGGCCCGGTCCGGCCGCTGGGTCGGAGGAATGTCCGTACGGGTGTTGAGCTTCGGCCCGGCGCATGAGAAGATATGAGCCTTGAACGTTAAAATCGTCATGACGAAGGAGTCACCTTGATGTCGCGTTTACGCTCCCGATTGTTCTCGGGCATCGCCATCACAGCGTTGCTGGCCACCTCAGGAGTGGTCACAGCGATCTCACCCCCAGCGCCGGCCGCCGCCGCAACCGAGTCCGTCACCCTGGTGGGTGACTTCCAGACCGAACTCGGTTGCACGGAGGACTGGCAGGCCACATGCAACGCCACGGCCCTCACCGATGCCGACGGCGACGGCCTCTGGACGGGCGATTTCACCGTCCCCGCAGGCAATTACGAATTCAAGATCGCGATCAACAACGCGTGGGATGAGGCCTACGGCCTCGATGGGGGCAACTACCCCCTGCGCCTCGCCGCGGACACGGCGGTCACGGTGAGCTTCGAGGACGGCTCCAACAAGGTCTCCCTCGGCATCGCCGACCTGCCGGCCGGCTACCAGGAGTCCGACGCGGCGCTCGTCGCTGCGCCCTTCCGTGACCCGGGCGCCGGCAACAACTTCTACTTCGTCATGACGGACCGCTTCGAGAACGGCGACACCACCAACGACGCCTGCATCGCCACCGGTCCCGCCGTCGACGGGGTGCTCCCCGTCGACTGCAGCGGTACCGACCGCCTGGTCACAGGCTTCGACCCCACCGACAAGGCGTTCTTCAACGGCGGCGACATCCAGGGCCTCCGCGACAGGCTGGACTACATCGACGGCCTCGGGATGAGCGCCATCTGGCTCACGCCGTCGTTCGTGAACCGTCCCGTGCAGGGCGCCGGCGCTGATGCGTCGGCCGGCTACCACGGGTATTGGATCACCGACTTCACGCAGATCGACCCGCACTACGGCACCAACGCCGAACTGGACGCCTTCATCGACGAAGCGCACGCCCGGGGCATCAAGGTCTACTTCGACATCATCGCCAACCACACCGCCGACGTGATCCACTACGCCGGCCACGAGGGCACCAACCCGCCCTACGTCACCAAGGCGGCCAGCCCGTACAAGGACATCAACGGGGCGGAGTTCGACCCCGCCGCCTACGCACCGGGGACCGCGGCCATGCCGCTGATGCACCCCGACGAGCGCTCGTTCCCCTACGACCCGGAGATCCCGGCGGGCATGGAGGACGCGAAGTTCCCGGCGTGGCTCAACGACCCGACGCTGTACCACAACCGCGGGTTCGATCCCGCCTGGCCGGCCGGCGAACCCGCCCGCTACATGGACTTCGGCGACCTCGACGACCTCATGACCGAGAACCAGATCGTCGTCGACGGCATGACGGCCATCTACAAGGCCTGGACCGACCTCGGCATCGACGGCTTCCGCATCGACACCGCCAAGCACGTCGACTTCGTCTTCTGGCAGGAGTTCACCCAGTCCATCAAGGACCACGCCAAGGACGACTTCTTCATGTTCGGCGAGGTCTATGACGCCGACGCGCGCCTGCTGTCGCCGTACGTCCGCAACTCCGACATGAACTCGGTGCTGGATTTCGCCTACCAATCCAGCGCCCTGGGCTACGCGAAGGGCTTCACGGCACAGGGCCTGTCCGGCCTCTTCGCGGCCGACGACTACTACACGACGGCGACCTCGTCGTCGTCGAGCCTGCCCACCTTCCTCGGCAACCACGACATGGGCCGCGTCGGCTTCCTCCTGGGCGACTCCGCGGACCGCCAGCAGCGCGCCGAGCTGGCCCACGAACTGATGTTCCTGACGCGCGGCCAGCCGGTGGTCTATTACGGCGACGAGCAGGGCTTCGTCGGCGACGGAGGCGACAAGGACGCCCGCGAGTCGATGTTCGCCTCGCAGGTGCCCAGCTACCTCGACAACTCCCTGATCGACGGTTCGCCCGCCGGCAGTGGGGCCCACTTCGGTACCGACGGTGTGCTCTACGACGACATCGCCGGCCTGGCCGGCCTGCGCAGTGCGCACCCGGCGCTCTCCACCGGTGCGCAGACGGAGCTCTACGCCGAATCCGGCGCCGGCGTCTACGCCGCCGCCCGCGTCGACCGCACCGAGAAGGTCGAGTACCTCGTGGCCGTCAACAACGCCACGACGCCCCAGACCGTCGACTTCGCCACCCTGACGCCCGGCGCCACCTACGCGCCGCTCTACGGCGCCACCACGGGCGTGACCAACGTCGACGGCTCGGTCACCCTGACCGTTCCCGCGCTGAGCGCCGTCGTCTACAAGGCCGGTGCCCCGGTCGCGCCTGCTGGCGACGCCCAGCAGATCGCCGTCACCTCCGGCGCCCCCACCGACGGCCTGGTGCCGCTCATGGCGGACATCGCCGACGACCGCTGGGCGGAGACCTCCTTCGCCTACCGCGTGGCCGGCTCCAGCAGCTACACCCCGCTGGGCACCGCTGAGACCGACCAGCCGCGCGTCTTCGGCGACTTCGGTGCGCATCTTCCCGGCACCGTCCTCGAGGTGCGGGCGGTGAGCACCGACGCCAGCGGCGTGCGGGTCGCCGCCTCGACCACCGTCGTCGTCGGGACCGACCTGGGTGCGGCCGCCCCCGACGCCGGTGAGATCGACTGGTCCACCGCCGTGACCGTCCCCGGCAACCACAACGCAGCGATGGGCTGCTCCGGAGACTGGAAGCCGGACTGCGCGGAGGCGCTCCTCACGCTGGATCCGGTGAGCGGGCTCTACACGGGCACGTTCTCGCTGCCCGCCGGCAGCTACGAGTACAAGGTGGCGGTGGGCGGCTCCTGGGACGTCAACTACGGCGTGGGTGGCGTGCCCGGCGGGGGCAACTCGCTGTACACGCTGACCGAAGCCACCGAGGTGACGTTCTTCTACGACCCCGTGACGCACCTGTTCTTCAACACGGCCCAGAGCCCCGTCATCACCCTCCCCGGCAGCTTCAACGCCGCAGCGGGGTGCCCGGGTGACTGGCAGCCTGAGTGCCTCGCCACGCTCATGTTCCCGACGGGCGACGGCAACTACACCTGGTCCACCACCTCCCTTCCGGCCGCCACCTACGAGGTGAAGGTCGCCCACGGTCAGTCGTGGGCCGAGAACTACGGTGTCGGCGGCGTGCCCGGTGGAGGGAACTACTCGTTCACCACGGCGGCGAACAAGCTCGTGTCGTTCGCCTACAACATCGACAGCCACCTGCTCGAGATCACCGTCCAGGATCCGCCGCTGGCCGGCACCGATCAACTGCTCGGCCACTGGATCGACCAGCAGACCGTGGCCTGGCCGGCGACTGTCGCCGCTGATGACCCGGCCACCCGCACCTGGGAACTCTGGGCCGACGCGGACGGCGGGCTCGCGCTCGTCGACGGTGTCGTCACCAGCAGCACCGGGGCGCCCGCGGCAAAGCTCGGCGACCTCACCTACGACGCCACCGGTCTCACCGCGGCCCAGCTCGAGGTCCGCGGCCACCTGCGCGGCTTCCTCGCGCTGAAGCTCGACGCCGACCGCGCCGCCGTCGAGGAAGCCCTGAAGGGCGACCTCGCCGTCATCCAGCGCAACGCCGACGGGCTGCCCGAGGCGTTCACCGGGCTGCAGATCCCGGGCGTGCTCGACGACCTGTATGCGTCGGATGCGCGCGCCGGCGAGCTCGGCGTGACCTTCGCCGCAGGGGTGCCGTCGCTCAGCCTCTGGGCGCCGACGGCCACCGAAGTCGACCTGCTCCTCTTCGCCGACTCCACCGGCTCGGGCGAGCCCACCCGCGTGCCGATGGTCGAGCAGGCCGACGGCACCTGGACGCTCACCGGCGAGGCCGGCTGGAAGAACCGTGCGTACCAGTTCGACGTGGGCGTCTTCGTCCCGTCACTGGACCGCATCGAGCGCAACGTGGTCACGGATCCGTACTCCATCGGCCTCACCCTCAACTCCACCCACTCGGTGCTCGTCGACCTCGACGACCCGGCCTGGGCGCCGGAGATCTGGACGGGCAACGAGGCGCCGGTGATCGACCAGTTCGTCGACCGCACCATCTACGAGCTGCACATCCGCGACTTCTCCATCACGGACGAAACCGTCCCCGAGGAACTGCGCGGCACCTACGAGGCGTTCGCGCTGGAGGACAGCGACGGCGTGGCCGCCCTCACCGAACTGGCCGAGGCCGGCATGAACACCGTCCACCTCCTGCCCAGCTTCGACATCGCCACGATCGAGGAGGACCGCACCCAGCAGGTGGAGCCGGTCGTCCCCGACGCCGGCCCGGCCTCGACGGAGCAGCAGGCCGCGGTGACCGCCGTGGCAGACCAGGACGCGTTCAACTGGGGCTACGACCCGTTCCACTACTCGACGCCGGAGGGCTCCTACGCCTCCGACGCGAACCAGATCGGCGGGAAGCGGACCTCCGCCTTCCGCGAGATGGTGGGGGGCCTGCACGGCATGGGCCTCCAGGTCGTGCTGGACGAGGTCTACAACCACACCGCGCAATCCGGGCAGGCCGACAAGTCGGTGCTCGACCAGGTCGTGCCGGGGTATTACCACCGCCTCAGCCTGACCGGCAGCGTCGAGAAGTCCACCTGCTGTGAGAACGTGGCAACCGAACACGCCATGGCCGAGCAGTTGATGGTCGACTCCGTGGTCACGTGGGCCCGCGACTACCACGTCGACGGTTTCCGCTTCGACCTCATGGGCCACCACTCCCGCGCCAACATGGAGGCCGTCCGCGCGGCTCTCGATGAACTCACCGTCCAAGCCGACGGTGTCGACGGCAGCAGCATGTACCTCTACGGCGAGGGCTGGGACTTCGGCGAGGTGGCGGGCAACGCCCGCTTCCACCAGGCCACGCAGGGCCAGTTGGACGGCACCGGCATCGGGGCGTTCAACGACCGGCTGCGCGACGCCGTCCACGGCGGCGGGCCCTTCGACGAGAACAAGTCCGAGTTCCAGGGCTTCGGCACCGGCCTCTTCACAGACCCGAACGGTGTGAGTTCCCGGAGCGCCGACGAGCAGCAGGCGGACCTGCGGCACCGCCAGGACCTCATCCGCCTCGGCATGGCCGGCAACCTGGCCGACTTCTCGTTCGAGACGTCGGCGGGCACCGTCCAGAAGGGCAGCGAACTGGATTACAACGGCCAGCCGGCCGGCTACGCCACGCAGCCGTCCGAGTCGGTCAACTACGTCGACGCGCACGACAACGAGACGCTGTTCGACCTGGGCGTGTGGAAGTTGCCCACCGATTCGACGATGGACACGCGGGTGCGGATGAACACGCTCTCGTTGGCCACCGTCGCGCTCGGGCAGTCGCCGTCGTTCTGGCACGCCGGCACCGATCTGCTGCGCTCGAAGTCCATGGACCGCGACTCCTACAACTCCGGCGACCACTTCAACGCGCTCGACTGGTCCATGCAGTCGAACAACTTCGGCGTGGGCCTGCCTCCAGAGGAGAAGAACGGTGCGAAGTGGAACGCGATGCGCCCGCTCCTGGAGGACCCGGCCAACACGCCGTCTCCTGAGGACATCGCCACCTCGCGCGCCCGTGCGCTCGAGCTGCTGAAGTTGCGCTCCACCTACCCGCTGCTCACGCTGGGCACGGCTGAGGACATCGCGCGGAAGGTCACGTTCCCCAACGCGGGCGCCGACCAGACGCCGGGCCTCATCCTCATGCGCATCGACGACACCGTCGGCACGGACGTCGACGGTGCGGTGGACGGCCTCCTCGTGGCGTTCAACGCCACCCCGGAGGCCATCACGGAACAGGTCGACGGCATGGCCGGCCTGGAACTGGCGCTCTCGCCCGTCCTCACCGACGGGCCCGACGCCGACGCCACGCTGGGCACCACCGCCTGGACCTCCTCCACCGGCACGCTGACGATCCCGGCCCGGTCCGTCGTCGTCCTCGTGCAGGACCAGGAGCAGGCACCCACCACCCCGCCGACGAAGCCCACCCCGCCGGTGTCGGCGCCGCCCACCACGAAGCCCCCGACGACGCCTCCCGGCCCGCCGGCCTTCGTGCGCAGCGCTCCGTACACCCTGCCGGGGCTGCACAAGGGCCTCAACGGGCGCGACTGGAACACCACCTGCGAGAAGTACTCGCAGACAGAACGGTGCCGCACGGAGATCTGGGCCACCGTCGTGGTGATCCAGGACGGGAAGTTCGTGCGGAAGACCGGATGGGCGTTCAACAACCTGACCTACCTGCCGTACATGACCCGGCAGCAGTGGCAGGGCAACCCGCTGGCGGTCACCAACGGGTGGACGGCGACGGACGGCCGCAGGTGGCGCACCGAGTGCGACACCGCCCAGACGGGCGGGAACGGCTGCCGGTCCTACGCCGAGGTGACCGTCTACACGGCGGTCGAGGCCGAGAAGGGCGGCGGTTGGGTCTTCAGCCAGAACAACGAATGGGTGTTCAACAACATCGTGATGTTCCGCTGATCCCCGGATAAGCGCTGACGCCGGTCGAGCACTGCTCGGCCGGCGTCACTGCATTGTGGGGTTCAGCGCGACATGCTGCGCAGCATGCGGTGCATCGCGACCCCGCCCCAGCTGGGGCCGGCCATGAACTGCTCGTCCAGGTCTGAGAAGCCCCGCCGTGCGTAGAAGCGCCTGGCGCGCTCGTTGCCGTTGATGAGCCACAGGTACATGGGGCGGCCGTCGTCCACGTTGCTGAACAGGGCGTCGGCCAGCCCCGTGCCGTGGAAATCAGCGGAGACGTACAACCTGTCGAGCAGGCGGGTGGCGGGGGAGGGCAGGAGGTCGTTCTCCACCTCCCAGCTGGCCGGCGCATCCGTGATCGACGCGATGCCGACGATCTGACCGTCCACCCTGGCGACGAGGGCGCGAGCGGAACCGGGGTTGGCGAAACGCGCCTCCAGGCCGGGCACCCACTCGTCGCGGTAGGCGCGCTGGCGCTCGGCGAAATCGGCGGGCACGGTCCCGGCGTAGGTCGCCTCCTGCTGCGCGACGAGGAAATCGAACCAGCCCTCAGCGTCGTCGGGTGTGGGCGTGGTCAACACGGGTACGGGCACGTGCTCATGTTATCGCTAACACGGGCGCAAACCTGGCAAGCTGTGAACATGAGCCTGCTGGAGGTCATCGCACTGCACGCCGCCGACGCCGAGCGCGCCGAAGCCGGCGGCGCAGACCGCGTGGAACTGGTCGGCACCATGGACGACGACGGACTCTCCCCAGAGCCCCGCATGGTCGACAAGGTGCGCCGCGCCACCACCATCCATCTCCGCCCGATGGTGCGCCTGAGGCCGGGCTTCGGCACAGACGGGGGCGAGGTCACCCGGCTCAAGGGGCTCATCTCCGCCTACCGCGACGCCGGCGCCGACGGGGTGGTGCTCGGCTTCCTGAACGGCGCGAACCGGGTGGACCGCGAGGTGGTCTCGGAGCTCGTCGGCGACGGCTCACTGCCCTGGACCTTCCACCGCGCCATCGACCACTGCCTCGACGCGGCCAAGGCCTGGCAGGACGTGCGCACGCTGCCGGGGCTCACGCACGTGCTGACGGCCGGTTCCGTGCGCGGCGTCGAGCAGGGACTGGACGACCTCATCCGCCGCGCGAAGGCGGACGAGGAGGTGGCCCGCCTCATCATGGCCGGCGGCGGCCTCAAGCCGGAACACGTGCCGTGGCTGGTCCGGGCGGGCGTGCGCGCCTTCCACATCGGGTCACCGGCGCGCCCGGGCGGCTCCTTCAAGGCCTACATCGACACCGAACTGGTGGAGAGCTGGCGCGACCTCATCGACACCGAGGTGGCGCATGTCCGCAGGCCCCACTGAGCGCCGCGTCAAGCGCCGCCGTGGCGCCCGGGTGATCGTGCTGTCGTCTCCGGAAGGGGCGCAGCCGCAGGTGCTCCTCCAGGGCGACACGGATCCGGGCATTCCGGGTTCCCGTTTCTGGCAGACCCCGGGCGGCGGCATCGACGACGGTGAGTCGCCCCCCCAGGCGGCCGCGCGCGAGTTGTACGAGGAGACCGGGCTCACCGTCGACCCAGAGGAATTGGGACGGCCAGTCGCCACCCGCACCGTCACCCATGGCTATTCAGACCGCGTCCTCATCCAGCACGAGACCTACTACCGGCTGCACGTGCCACGGTTCGATCCGGTGCACGCGGCCCTGAGCGAGGCCGAGGCGAAGCGGCGCGTCGAAACGCGGTGGTTCCCGCTCGACGCGCTGCCCGCCGACGTCTGGCCCGCGGAACTGCCTCTGCTTGCGGCCCACGACGGCGAGGCGCTCGACCTCGGCGAGATCGAGGAATCCACGGTGCCGGCCCGAAGCTGAAGGGCTCAACGCCCCCTGAGCGAATACAGCATGAAGCCGATGCTGCACCCCAGCGCGATGAAGCCCCACAGCGTGGTGAACAGGGGCGACGGCTGCCCGGCGAGGTACCACTGCACCAGCAGCCCGGATGCACCGACGCTGGTGGCGACGTAGCCCAGCGCCTTCGTGAGCGGCTTGGTGCGCAGCCCGATGACTCCGGCGGCCAGCAGCATGAACGCGGAGGTGTTGCTGACGAGGAACCCGACGAAGCAGAGCACGGAGGCGACCCTGGCCAGCGCCCGGTGGCTGTCAGTGACCGGCACGGGGGTACCAACCGTCTGCGGGAGCACCACCGACGGCGGGGGAGCCCACGGACCGGTGGGTACAGAGGGGACTGTGGGCGGCGGGTAGGCGGACGCCGGCCCAGGCGGGTCGAGCGGCTGCCCGGTGGGAGGCGGGGGTGCCGTGTCGAGCGGGGACTGAGTCGTCGGGAAGGGCGTGAGCGGGTTGCGCGGGCCTGCCGGGGCGCCGCCCGGATCTGCCGTCAGGAGCGACGTGTACACCGTGAAGGCATCCCTCGGGTCGCGCATGCTCGAGGGGCGGTCGCCGATGAGGTTGAGCGGCTGCTGCGGGGGGAGCGGGTCGAAGCCGGTGGGGTGGCCGATGGGGCCGGGGGTTTCCGCCCGGTACGGCTCGCCGGACGACAGGGGGCCCACCACAGGGGTCGCGAACCCGTCCGGTCTCTCCACGGGCGCGTAGGCCGCGCCGTCCTTCCATGTCGCCATGGATTCATCGTAATGGCCCTGCGGCAACGGGGTCGGAACGTCAGGTTGGGCAAACGTACGGACAAACCTCTCCCCTGTACCTCGGTGCGCACATTTCCTGTTCACTTCACGGGGTAAATGAGCAGGATATGCTCAGGTCACGTTGCGCACAATAGGGTGGCGGGATGCAAAGCCGGACATTTCGGCAATCAGATTCGTGAAGATTCGGGAAAAACCATGGAAGTTATCATCGTTGAGAACGCTGACCAGGTGGGTCAGGTCGCCGCAGACAAGGTGATCGAGAACCTGGAGGGCATCGCAACTCCGGTCCTGGGCCTCGCCACGGGCAGCTCCCCGCTGTCGCTGTACGCGGAGTTGTCGCGCCGTTCCACCGAGGGCATCATCGACTTCTCACACGGCCTCGGCTTCGCTCTCGACGAGTACGTGGGCATCGACCCGGCGCACCCCGAGAGCTACCGCAACGTGATCCACCGCACCGTCGTAGAGCCGCTCGGGATGGATCCTGACCGCGTGCGCGTGCCCAACGGCTTCGCCGACGACCTGGAGGCCGCCGCTGACGAGTACGACGAGGCCATCGAGACCGCCGGTGGCGTCGACGTGCAGATCCTGGGCATCGGCTCCAACGGCCACATCGGGTTCAACGAGCCGTTCTCGTCCTTCTCCTCGCGCACCCACGTCGAGATCCTCACCGCGCAGACCCGCGAGGACAACGCGCGCTTCTTCAACTCCATCGACGAGGTCCCCACGCACTGCATGACGCAGGGTCTCGGCACCATCATGGACTCCCGCGTGGCCGTCCTGGTGGCCACCGGTGAGCACAAGGCGGACGCCATCGCAGCCATGGTCGAGGGGCCCGTCGCCAACGTGATGCCGGCCTCCATCCTGCAGTTCCACCCCAACTGCATCGTGATCGTCGACGAGGCCGCCGCCTCGAAACTCGAATACGCTGCGCAGTTCAAGGCCCAGCACGCGCTGAAGCAGCAACTCACGGGCAAGGCCTGACCCGCCCGGCCCACGTCGCTTGGGCAGCCAGCTGCCCAAGCGACTAGACTGTGCCGTCACTGGATTTTCTCTGAGAAGTGGGGGCGACGTGCCAACCGGTAAAGTGCGATTCTTCGACGCTGAGAAGGGCTTTGGGTTCATCACCAAAGACGGCGGTGGCGATGTCTACGTGCGCTCCAACGCGCTCCCTGACGGGGTCACCTCCCTCAAGCCCGGGCAGCGCGTCGAGTTCGGCGTGATCGAGGGCCGCCGGGGCGAGCAGGCGCTCAGCCTCCACGTCCTGGAGACCCCGCCGTCGCTGTCCAAGGCCCAGCGCAAGAACCCCGAACAGTTGACGATCATCGTCGAGGACCTGATCAAGATGCTCGACACCATCGGCAACGACTACCGCCATCAACGCCACCCAGACAGCAAGCATGCCTCCAAGGTCGCTTCGCTGCTGCGCCGCGTCGCCGACGAACTGGAGCTGTAAATGGCAAAACCCTTCAAGCTGGATGCCGTCACCGCCGAGGCCGTCGACCTCGCCCGCGAAGCCGCCGTCGAAGAGGGCGGTGACGAGGCCGTCGGCGCCCACCTGGGGGTCGTCGCCGAAGAGGGCGACCGCATCGTCACCCACTCCTTCGAGTGCCTCCTGACGGGCTACGCCGACTGGCGTTGGGCCGTGACGCTGGTGCGCGCCTCGCGTTCCAAGGTGGTCACCGTCAACGAGGTGGTCCTGCTGCCGCAGCCCGCCGCACTTCTCGCGCCTGATTGGGTGCCGTGGGAGGAGCGGATCGGCGCCGGAGACATCGCTCCGGGCATGCTCATGGCCACGCCGGACAACGACCCGCGCCTGGAGCCCGGCTTCGCCGCCACGGACCTGCCGGCCGACGCGGACCCGTCGGAATGGGTGCAGCTGCGCACCACCGTCGCCGAACTGGGCCTCGGTCGGCAGCGGGTGCTGAGCCGTGTCGGTCGCGACGAGGCGGTCGAGCGCTGGTGCCGCGGGGAGGCCGGCCCGCACAACGAGATGTCGCGCGAGGCCCCCGCCAACTGCGCCACGTGCGCCTACTTCGTGCCCCTCCGCGGCTCGCTGGGCGTCATCTTCGGCGCCTGCACCAACGAGTATTCGCCGTCCGACGGGCACGTCGTGTCGCTGGACCACGGCTGTGGCGGGCACTCCGACGTCGTGGCCGAACAGCGCCCCAAGGAACTGCCGGCTCCCGCGTTCGACACGGTGAGTGTCGACGAGAGCCTCTTCGACTGAGACTGGAAAGCCCGCGGGTCCGACGATGGTCGGCCCGCGGGCTTTGTGCTGCCTGCCGGTGGGGCTCAGGCCGGGCAGCTGGCCTTGACGACGAAGTTGACCGGGTCCTGGCCGGTGACGGCCGGGTCCATCAGGTCGTAGAACGGGCCGCTGCCCACGACGGTGAACCAGTCGCCGTCCCAGGTGATGGTGGCGCTGCCCAGGTCCCGTGCGGTGTCCATGTCGACAAGCTTGCCGTCGTCGAACACGACGCTGGCGCTCACCACCGTCTGCTTGTCGCCGGTGGTGGTGACGGCGACCTTCGCGCCACCCTCATTGCTCCCGCTCATGGACCAGTTGTCGTTGACCTGGGTGCAGCCCACCTTGGTGATGGCCTCCTCGGTGTCGCCGAGGCGCACGGCGGCGCCGCCCTGTGGGGCTTCGGTGGTGATCTCGGTGGGAAGGGCCTGGCCGGCAGGGACGTCGGCGTTCGCTTCTCCGGTGCCCTGCCCCACGGGAGAGGGGGCGCCACCGGCGCCGCCGGTGCATCCGGAGAGCAGCAGCGCCAGCACGGCGGGTCCTGCGAGGAGGGATGCCTTCACACGGTTCATAAATCGCCCTTTCTGACTTGGGCCAGCTTAGGCCAGGATGCGAAATGGACCCAGGCCTGACGCCGGTCGCGCATCGCGGACGCGCACCTGGTGAGAGTCGCCGGTGCGGAGGCAATAAGATGGTCGTCCGTGGTTACGAACTCCCCCAAGGCAGCCAAGCTGCATCCAGAGACCTCGCGCGGCACCGCGTCCGGACTCGACCGTTTCTTCGAGATCACCAAGCGCCGCTCGTCCGTCGGGCGAGAGATCCGCGGTGGCCTCGTCACGTTCTTCGCAATGGCCTACATCATCGCGCTGAACCCCCTCATCATCGGTACCGCGGCAGACAAGAACGGCAACCTGATCTCAGGCGCGCCCATGTACAGCGACGCCGCCCGCACCATCGTCGATGAGGCCGCCGTCGGCGCGTCGATCGGCATGGTGGCGGCCGCCACCGCGCTGATCGCGGGCCTGTTGACCCTGGCGATGGGCCTGATCGGCCGCTTCCCGATGGGTCTCGCCGCCGGCCTCGGCCTCAACGCCCTGGTGGCCTACGTGCTCGCGCCGCAGATGACCTGGCCCCAGGCCATGGGCCTCGTGGTGTGGGAGGGCATCCTCATCTTCGTCCTGGTGCTGACCGGGTTCCGGACGGCCGTGTTCAGGGCCATCCCGAAGACGCTGCGCACCGCCATCTCGGTGGGTATCGGTCTGTTCATCGCCTTCGTCGGCCTCGTCAACGCCGGCGTGGTCCGCCGCGGAGCGGGCACTCCCGTCGAGCTCGGTGTCGGCGGCACCCTGCAGGGCTGGCCGATCGGCGTGTTCTTCTTCGGAATGCTGATCCTGATCGCCCTGTACGTGCTGAAGGTCAAGGGCGCCATGCTCATCTCGATCGTCAGCGCCACCGTGCTGGGCATCATCATCGAGGCCGTCACGAAGGTCGGCGCCCAGTCGCCCGACGGCAGCAACGCCTACGGTTGGGCGCTCAACGTCCCGGCGCTGCAGAACTTCACGCTGCCCGATCTGGGACTCATCGGCCGTATCGACATGTTCGGCGCGTTCTTCCCGGACGGCGAGTTCTCGCTGGCCAACTTCGTCGCACTCCTGGTGCTGGTGTTCTCGCTGCTCCTGGCCGACTTCTTCGACACCATGGGCACCGTCGTGGCCGTGGGTTCTGAGGGTGGCCTGCTCGACAAGGACGGCATGCCGCCGCGCACCACCGAGATCCTGCTCGTCGACTCCGTCGGCGCCATGGCCGGTGGCCTTGGCTCGGTGTCCTCGAACACCTGTTACGTCGAGTCCACCGCAGGCGTGGGCGAAGGTGCCCGCACGGGCCTCGCGTCGGTCGTCACCGGCCTCGCGTTCATCGCGGCGATCTTCCTCGCCCCGCTGATCAACCTGGTGCCGTCGGAGGCCGCCGCCCCCGTGTTGGTGTTCGTCGGCTTCCTGATGATCTCGCAGGTCGTGGACGTCGACTGGACGCGCCCCGAGGTGGGCATCCCCGCCTTCCTGACGATCATCCTCATGCCGTTCGCCTACTCCATCACGGTGGGCATCGGCGCCGGCATGGTGGCGCACGTGTTCATCAAGCTGGTCAAGGGTGAGGCCAGGAAGATCCACCCCCTGATGTACGTGGTGGCGGCGCTGTTCGTCATCTACTTCATCCAGGGCGCGCTGATCGGCTGGCTCATCGGCTGATCTGCTGGACCACAACGGGCCGGGCGGTATTCCGCCCGGCCCGTCGTCGTCCCGGCCGATGAGGCACTCTGGAGGAGAGCGACGAGGAGGGACGATGGCGGAGAACTTCAACCTGGTCAGTACGGGGACGGCGGGGCTGGACCGGATCGTGGATTCGTTGCGCCTCGGCGACAACGTGGTGTGGCAGGTCGATTCCCTCGACGACTACCGCCGCGTCGTGGAGCCCTTCGTGCGGCGGGCCCTCGCCGACGGCCGCCACATCACCTATGTGCGCTACGGCACGCACGCGCCCGTGGTGGACGATCCCGCCGTCGAGGTGGTGGAGATCGAGCCCGGAGGCGGGTTCGAGGCGTTCGCCACGGCCGTGCACACCATAGCCGCTGAGCGCGGAAGGCTCGCCTTCTACGTGTTCGACTGCCTCACGGATCTCCTGAGCGGGTGGCACTCGGACCTCGCCGTGGCCAACTTCTTCCAGGTCACCTGCCCCTTCCTCTACGAGTTGGACACCGTCGCCTACTTCCCGTTGGTGCGCGGCGAGCACACGTACGCGACGGTCGCCGCCATCCGCTCCACCACCCAGCTCCTGCTGGACCTCTATGGCGTCGACGAGGAGCTGTACGTGCACCCCCTCAAGGTCTTCGGGCGGCACTCACCCACGATGTTCTTCCCCCACGCGCTGCAGGGCGACGACGCGCGGCCCATCACGTCGTCGGAAGCCTCCGCCAGGCTCTTCGCCCGGATGAGCGACACCTTCGACCCGCCGGACCACTGGCAGTCGCTGGTGCAGACCGGCCGCAACGCGTTGCGCTCCGGGGACGAGGGCGAGGTCGCAGGCGCGAAAGGCCTGCTGCTCCAGATGCTCGTCGGTGGTGAGGGGCGGATGGTCGAGTTGGCCGAGAGCTACCTCACGCTCGACGACCTGGTGGCCACCGCCTCCCGGGAGATCGGTACCGGCGCCATCGGCGGCAAGGCGCTGGGCATGCTCGTGGCCAGGGCGATCCTGGCGCGGCAACCGCAGTTCCGGGCGAAGATGGAGGCCCACGACTCCTTCTTCCTGGGCGCGGACCTCTGGTACACCTACGTGGTCGCCAACGGGTGGTGGCGGCTGTGGATGGAGCAGAAGACCCCCGAGGGCTACTTCAGCGCCGGTGCGGAACTTCACCAGAAGCTCGCCACCGGCCGCTTCCCGCCGTCGGTGCGGGACCACTTCATGCGGATGCTGGAGTATTTCGGTCAGTCGCCGATCATCGTGCGCAGTTCCTCGCTGCTGGAGGACAACTTCGGCAACGCCTTCGCCGGAAAGTACGAGTCGGTCTTCTGCGCGGGCCAGGGCTCGCCGGAGGACCGTTACCAGCGCTTCGAGGACGCCGTGCGCTCGGTGTATGCCAGCGTCATGAGCGCCGAAGCGCTCGAGTACCGGCGCGACCGGGGCCTCTCGCACCTCGATGAGCAGATGGCCGTCCTGGTGCAGCGGGTCTCCGGCGACCACCACGGCGACCTGTTCTTCCCCCACGCCGGCGGTGTGGGCAACTCGTCGAACCTCTACGTCTGGGAACCGGGGATCGACGTGGAGGCCGGGATGTTGCGCGTCGTGTTCGGCCTGGGCACCCGGGCCGTGGACCGCACCCACGAGGACTACGCCCGGATCGTCACGCTCGACGTGCCCAGCCGCAGGCCCATCGTCGAGGAGGGGATGGAGCGACGCTACTCCCAGCGGTACGTCGACGTGCTCTCGCTGAGCGCCAACGAGCTGGTGACAGAGCCGCTGCTCAACGTGATGAGCGGCGCAGCCGGGGACCCCGACGGGCGGATCGGGGCCGACTGGTCGCTGTTCCTCACGCCGGACCGGGGGGCGCTCAGGCGCCTGCAGGAGCTGGGGCGTTCCGCCGCCCAACCACAGATGATCTGTGACCTGCAGGGGCTCCTCACCACCACGGACTTCGGCGCGTTGATGCGGGAGGCGCTCGCCACCCTGGCGGAGGCCTACGACTACCCGGTGGACATCGAGTTCACCCTCAACTTCGGCCCGGACGGCGACTACCGCTTCAACCTCGTGCAGTGCCGGCCGCTCCAGACCCGTGGGCTGGGCAAGGCGGTGCGGATGCCGGAGCTGGCCAACAGCGGGGACTGCCTGTTCAGCTCGAACGGCACGTTCATGGGCGGCAATGTGCGGCTCCCGATCGGTGCCGTGGTCTACGTCCGGCCCAAGCGTTACCTCAGCCTGGGACACCAGGACCGCTACGCGGTGGCACGGTTGGTCGGTGAGGCAACCCGGGCGCTGAAGGGGAAGGGGGTGATGGCCATCGGCCCCGGGCGGTGGGGGACCACCACGCCGTCGCTGGGGGTGCCGGTGTCCTTCTCGGAGATCGCCGCAGCCGACGCGCTCATCGAGTACACCTACCCGGACGCAGACTTCCATCCCGACCTCAGCTACGGCAGCCACTTCTTCCAGGACATCGTCGAGGGGGAGACGTTCTACGCGGCCATCTTCGACGGGCGGCCCGGCTACGTGTTCAACCACGAGCAGCTGACGTCCAGACCCAACGAGATCCTCACCGTCGTGCCCAACGCGGACCCGGCCATCGCCGAGGTGGTGCACGTGGTGTGCACGGAGTCCCTCGTGCTGTACTCCGACGTCGTGAACCAGCGGGTCTTCTGCTGTTAGGTGGTTCTAGCTCCTAGTGAAGACGCTGGTCTCCAGGGCCAAGCGGCCGGCGCCGAGCAGTCCCGCGTTCTCTGCGGTTTCCGCCGGGGTGATCGTGAGGCTCTGTGTCACCAGTGGGTGGCAGCTCTCATAGATCGTGGAGCGCACGGCCGCAACGAACGGCTCGCTCGACGAGGCGCCACCGGTGAGGAAGACCGCGTGGGGGTTGAAGAAGTTGACCACCATCGACAGAGCACGTCCGAGATAACCACCGGCGCGGCGAACGAGCGAGGTGGCGATGGGATCCGCTTCGCGGGTCAGCCGCAGCACGTCAGCCGTGGTGTGGGTCAGGTACCCCTTCTCCCGAAGCAACCGCGCCAGCCCGGCGCCGCTGGCGACCGTTTCGAGGCAGCCCAGATTGCCGCAGGTGCATGGGGTGTCGCCAGCCTCTTCAATCCTCGTGTGGGTGATGTCGCCGGCGGCCCAGGTCGCACCTCGGTGCAGCCTGCCGTCGACGATGATGCCGCTGCCGATCGCTGTGCCGATCTTGACGGTGATGCTGTGACCCGATGCGCCCATCCGGGCATGGTGTTCGCCCAGAGCCATGACGTTTGCGTCGTTCTCCACCACCGCGGGAACCCCCATGTGGTCTGCCAGCCAATCGCGCACCGGGAACCCAGACCACCCTGGCATCCGCGAGGGTAGTTCCACCCTGCCGGCCTCGAAGTTGACTGGGCCAGGCAATGCGACGGAGACCGCCTTCACCTCACGACCCTCAGGCGCCACGCGCTGAAGGGCAGCAGCGACGCGGGCCAGCGTGTCTTCGGGACCGTCGGTGATCTGGAGCAGCAGGTTGGTGGCCGTCAGCAATTCCCCCGTCAGACCGACAGCTCCGACCCGTGCGTGCGTGCCGCCGAGGTCTGCGGCCAACACGACGCCAGCGTCACCCCCAGCGAGCTTAAGCACTCGCGGCCGACGGCCACCTTGTGAGACTCCCGAACCTGCCTCCTCAAGCGTGCCGTCGGCGAGCATCGCCTGCACGTGCACCGTCACGGTGGAAGGGGAGACGCCGAGCGCCCTGGCCAAGTCGCTGCGGGAGACAGCGTGGCCGCGGGCGACAAGTTCGGTGATCTGTTCGGGCAGTCCCATGGCGCCTCTTCCTTCGATGTCGAAAGAAGATACCACTGTCTCTATGATCTCCGAAGATGTATCTCACAGACCTCTTCACATCTCAGTCTGCGCTGTGGCATGCTCATCTCACCAAGGTTGAAGAAAGTTAGTTCGATGACGAACTAAGTCTCACGAAAGGCGACCATGAAGAACATCCGTCGAGCCATCGCTACTGCAGCGTTGATTCCCCTTGCGTTGACCGCCTGCGGCACCGACGCGGGGGGCTCCGCATCCGGTTCCTCCGACAGCAAGGACATCGTCATCGAGATGTGGGCCGGGGGCGAAAGCGACCAAGAGGCCATCGAGGCCCAAGTCGACATCGCGAAGAAGATGCTGCCGGAGTACAACATCGAACTACGCACCGCCCCCTGGGGAGACTTCTTCACGAAGCTCACCACCAACATGGCGTCAGGGAACATGGCCTGCGTCACCGGCATGAACTCAGGACGGCTCTCGAGCTACGTCGATGGGTTCCATGAGTTGACCGACGCCGACCTCGAGACTGCAGGGCTCAGCAGGGGCGACCTGGCTCCCGGCGCCGAGGAAGTGCTCATGAACAAGGGCAAGCTCTACGGCATCCCCTTCGACGTGGCGACGATGTTGGTCTATTACAACGAGGACCAACTCGAAGCTGCAGGTGCCCCTCTCCCTGAGGCCGGATGGAACTTCGACGATTTTGAAGCGACCGCCAAGTCCGCCACGGCCAACGGCAAGGACGGCTTCGCGGTAGGTATGGGTGACTTTCAGTGGATGGCTCTGCCCATCTCCAAGGCGGGTCTCCAGCCCGTGACGGAGGACGGCACCCTCGATCTGACCAATGAGAAATTTGCCGCAGCCGCCGACTGGTACGCCGGCCTGGTGTCCGAGCAGCAGGTTGCTGCCGAGGTGGCGTCCGCGTCCGAACTTGGGTGGGGAGAGGACCAGTTCTCGAACGGCAACGCTGCGATGGCGGTGGATGGAACCTGGAACGCGGTCAGCTACCTGACCAACGAATCGGGCTTCAACGTCGGCCTTGCGCCGCTGCCCTCCGCGGATGGCCGTGAACCGCTCGGCCTCGTCCTCGGCTCGGGCTTCGGTATCGCAAAGAACTGCGAGAACAAGGAGGCGGCCCTGAAGGTGATGGGTGCACTCCTGAGCGAAGAGGCGCAGGACTACGTCGCCTCGTCCGGTCGCAGCTACCCTGCGCGCACCTCATCCCAGCCGAAGTACTTCGACTCCCTTGACGAGGCCTACCGCGACGAGGTGAAGGAAGCCTTTGAGGCTGGTTTCGCCAACGTGCAGGGTCAGCGGGTCAGCGACGAGTGGGCCCAGGTTTCTGCGTACCTGACTCCGGAACTGGTCAACGCCTATTCCGGGCGTGCCGAACTGTCTGACATCCTCGCCACTGCCCAGGGGCAGTTCAGCTAGATCATGTTCCGTTCCCCTCACACCGCCCCCCGACGTGGGGCACTCACCCGGAAGGAGGCGCGCCAGGCGCTGGGCTTCGCATCCCCAGCCCTGGTGGGCCTCGCTGCCTTCACCATCGTGCCGGTGTGCCTCTCCATCGTGATGAGCTTCTTCCATTGGCCGACGTTCGGTGACCGGTACTTCAACGGGGTCGACAATTACATCCGCTTGTTCACCAACAGCCCGGACTTCTGGCCGGCGTTGCGGAACTCGTTCGTCTACGCCCTTCTGTACGTACCTGCGAATGTGGTGTTGGCGCTGGCTCTGGCCATGGGCCTGGGGCCGCGTATCCGTGGGCGCGGGGCGCTCCGGGTGCTCTTCTTCATTCCCGTGGTCACACCGATCGTCGCCAATGTCCTGGTGTGGAAGATGATGCTTCAGCCGCAGGGACTCTTCAATGGCGTTTCAGTGTCCCTGTTCGGTTACGAGCTGCCCAACTTCCTGGCCGACCCCCAATGGGCAATGATCATGGTGGTCGTCATGAGCGTGTGGCAGGGGCTGGGCTACAACATGCTGATCTTCTCGGCTGCACTGGAACAGCTGCCCGAGTCCGTCGTTGAAGCGGCGCTGATCGATGGCGCGCAGGGATTCAAGATGACGTGGAACGTGATCCTGCCGATGATCTCTCCCGCCCTGTTCTTCGCCACCGTCATGACGATGATCACCGCGCTGCAGGTCTTCGCGCAGCCGCAGCTGCTCACGGGTGGAGGCCCCGGCAACGCAACGCAGCCACTCGTCCAGTTCATCTACAACCAGGGCTTCAAGTTTCAGAACCTCGGACTGGCCGCCGCGGCTGCCTGGATTCTGTTCGCAGTGATCATCGGCATCACCGCACTGCAGTTCAAAGCACAGAAGCGATGGGTGCATTATGAGCACTGAGACCCTGACACCCGAGAAGGCTGAGACCCAGGCCGGCCCTGAGAAGAAGTCACGAGGCGGGCTCATCCTGCGGCACGTGACGATCTACCTGGCCGCCGCCATCTTTGTCCTTCCCCTGATCTACGCATTCTTCTCGGCTCTGAAGCCCAACACCGAGATGTTTGCGATGCCGCCGAGGCTGATCGGCTCCCAGCTGAAGTGGTCCAACTTCGCGGAAGTGTTCCGGTTCGGCCCCTTCCTCACCTACATCGGCAACTCGTTCTTCGTCGCGGTGGTAGGCACACTCGTGGTGCTGTTTGTCTCCGCGACGGCTGGCTATGCGTTCGGTCGCATGCGGTGGCCGGGCCGGGACGTGGTGTTCATTGCGTTCCTCGCGACGCTCATGGTGCCTGCCGAGGTGTTGGTCATCCCCATGTTCCAGATGATGCAGTGGTTCGGATGGGTCGATACCTTCCGGTCCCTGATCTTCCCGTTCGCGTTCGGCGCCTTCGGTACCTTCCTGATGCGTCAGTTCTTCCGTGGGATCCCCTTCGAGTTGGAAGAGGCGGCGAGAGTGGACGGTGCCGGGACGGTGAGGATCTTTGCCACGATCATCCTGCCGTTGGCGAAGTCCGCACTCGCTGTCCTCGCCGTGTTCACCTTCCTCGGCTTTTGGAACAGCTACCTCTGGCCGCTCATCGTGACGGTTGACTACAACGCGCACGGCACACTGCCCGTCGGCCTGGCCACCTTCTCCACACAGCACGGAACCCGTTGGGACCTCCAGATGGCGGCCACCATCATCTCCATGATTCCGACGACCTTGCTGGTCATCATTCTTCAGAAGCACCTCATCAAGGGCATCGCCATGGCGGGGCTGGGTGGCCGTTGATGAAGGACTACATCGGTGTCGACATTGGCGGCACCAAGATCGCAGTCGTGCGCTGCAACGCCGACGGGGAGGTGCTGTCGTCGACGACCGTACCGGCGCCGGCTCAAGCCGGAGGCGATGCGATGATCGCTGCCGTCAAGCACGGGATTGAGAGCCTTGGTGACGAACCGATCGCGGCCATCGGCGTCGGTGCCGCGGGCGTCATCTCAGGTGGAACCGTGGTGGCAGCCTCAGACACGTTCGTCGACTGGGTGGGCGTCGCAATCGACCGACGACTCCGAGACCGGTTCCGCGTCCCGGTGTATGCCCTCAACGACGTCAACGCCTTCCTCGCCGGGGAGTTGACCTGGGGCGTTGGGCGGGGGGAGTCCGACCTGTTTGGTCTCACTCTGGGCACCGGGGTGGGGGGCGCAGTCGCGCTCAATGGACGCGTCTGGGTGGGCCGCGGTGGAATGGCCGGGGAGATCGGGCACACCCCCGGGTACGGAGACCTCCTGTGCACCTGCGGCCAGAGCGGACACCTTGAGACCCGCGCCTCGGGGCGAGCGATTGAGGCGGCGTTCCTCGCCCTGACAGGCCGGGCAACGCCAGGCACGGAGATTGCAGACCGCGCCCGAGTGGGAGATCCGTCGGCGCTCGCCGTGTACGACGGAGCAGCGCAGGCCGTGGCCCAGGCGGCGGTGACAGCAGCCAATCTCTTCGACCTGCTGCACGTCGTCGTGGGTGGGGGTGTCCGACAGGCATGGGATGTCTTGAGCAGGCCGCTGGAACAATGGCTGGCACGGCTGCCCTCCGTGTCGGGAGTGACGGTGCGGGTGTCGCCGTCGAGCTTGGGTAAGCACGGTGTCGCGTTGGGCGCCGCCGCAGCAGCGATGGAAGAGGAGTCCCGTGAACCCGTTGGCCTCTGAGGTGTGGAAGGGGCCGCTACCGCCCCTCGGTGGTGGGCTGACCAGACCACGGATCGGGATCGGTGGGATCTCGATCGAGTCGAGCACCTTTTCGCCGCACATCAGCGGCGATGATGCCTTCCGGATCCGCGCCGGTGCCGACCTCCTTGCCTACTATCCCTTCCTGGCGGAAGGCGAGGATCTTCGCCGGGCCGCCGACTGGGTGCCGATCTACCACGGTCGGTCACTGCCCGGTGGCGCCGTCGCACCCGACACCTATGAACGGATGAAGCAGGCTATCGTCGCCGGCATCAGGGAGCAGGGCCCGTTCGACGGCTTCTTCTTCGACATCCACGGCGCGATGAGCGTCGTCGGCATGGAGGACGCCGAGGCCGACCTGGCCACCGCTGTTCGGGAGGCACTTGGCCCAGACACGCTGGTGTCGACCTCCATGGACCTCCACGGCAACGTGTCGCGGACGCTCCTCGACCAGGTCGACCTGCTGACCTGCTACCGGATGGCCCCGCATGAGGATGCGTGGAACACGAAGCAGCGAGCCGTCCACAACCTGCTGGTCCGCCTGAGGGGCACCACCGATGTGGTGGAACGCCGCCCGCTGAAGGCCTGGCTGCAGGTGCCGGTTCTGCTGCCGGGGGAGAAGACCAGCACCCGGTTGGACCCGGCGAAGGCGCTGTATGACCGCCTTCCTCAGATCGAGGCGCGCGACGGCGTGCTCGACGCGTCGATCTGGGTGGGGTACGCCTGGGCCGACGAGCCGCGGTGCCAGGCAGCCGTCGTCGTGACGGGTGACGACCCTGATGCCATCGCGTCCGCGGCCCACGAATTGGCCCGCAGCTACTGGGACGCACGTGGAGATTTCATCTTCGTGGGCCCGACGGCCGACTTCACCCAGGCGATGGACACTGCGGTGCAGGAGGACGCGCCGCGTCCCTTCGTGGTGTCCGACTCGGGCGACAACCCCACGGCCGGCGGAGCCGGAGACGTCGCCTGGTCCCTGGCGCAACTGCTGGAGAGGCCAGAGCTGACCACGCCCGGGCGCACAATCATCCACGCCTCAATCTTCGACGAGGTCGCGGTGGCGCAGGCCTGGGAGGCCGGGGTTGGCGCCGTCGTTGACCTCTCCGTCGGCGGGAAGGTGGACTCCCGCACCGCGCCGCCGGCCCAGCTGCGCGGCGAGGTGTTCTCCCTGACGGATGGTGATCCCGTGGCCGGTCGACAGGCGGTGGTGCGAGCCGGATCTGTGTTCGCCATCATCACCGAACGCCGCAAGCCTTTCCACCACCTAGCCGACTTCACGCAGCTCGGCCTCGATCCGTCCCGCGCCGACGTGGTCGTCGTTAAGATCGGTTACCTGGAGCCCGAGCTCTTCGGGTTGGCCGCCGGCTGGATCCTGTCGCTGACGCCCGGGGGTGTGGATCAGGACCTCCTGCGCCTGGGCCATCACCGATTGGCTCCAGGGGTGTTCCCCTTCGAGCAGGGCGTCGAACCGGAACTGACCGCCACCGTCACCAGGAGGAACTGATGCTTCGTTTTGAGATCCGCACCGGGCCGGAGTTCGGCGACAACCCGCCCGCATATCCCGAGACCGGCCGCGTGCCGGACTGGTACCGCGACGCGAAGCTGGGCTTCTTCATCCACTGGGGCCTCTACTCGGTGCCGGCCTGGGCGACCGCGCACGGGCCCGGGGGAGTGCCCGTCGAGGACGCCTACACCCACCACCAGTACGCGGAGTGGTACGGCAACACGGTGCGCATCGCCGGCAGCCCCACCTGGCTCCACCACCAGGCGGTCTACGGCACTGGCACCAGCTACGAGGACCTGGCGGACCACTGGCGCGCCGACCAGTTCGACGCCGACGACTTCGTCGGCCGCCTCGTCGACGCCGGCGCCCGCTACATCATCCCCACCTCCAAGCATCACGAGGGCTTCTGCCTCTGGGGCACGGGCACGACCGGTTTCAACGCCGTGCAGCGGGGCCCCCGCCGCGACCTGATCGCCGAACTGCACGACGCCACCCGCCGCGCCGGCGCCCGTTTCGGGCTCTACTACTCCGGGGCGCTGGACTGGCACGTCTCAGACTTCCCACCCATCGAATCCGACACCGACCTGTTCCGCTTCCGCCGCCACGACGAACTGTTCTGCCGCTACGCCGCCGCCCAGGTGGACGAGCTCGTGGAGCGGTTCGCCCCGGACGTGCTCTGGAACGACATCGAATGGCCCGACGGGGGCAAGGGGCATGAGGAATACGCCGTCGCCACGCTCCTCAAGCGGTACCTGGACCAGGTGCCCGACGGCGTTGTCAACGACCGCTGGGGGGTGCCCTATCACGGCTTCATCACCCGCGAATACATGGAGATCAACCACACCGTCGAGGTCCCCTGGGAAGCCACCCGCGGCCTCGGGTTCTCGTTCGGCTACAACCAGGCCGAGGGCTCGGAGCACACGCTCAGCGGTGCCGACCTCATCAGGCTGCTCGTCGACGTGGTGGCCAAGAACGGCAACCTCCTGATCAACGTCGGGCCCCGCGCGGACGGCACCATCCCTGAGCTGCAGGCGGCGTCGATGGCGGCCCTCGGCGGCTGGCTGCGGAGCTACGGCGACGCCATCTACGGCACCCGCCCCTGGGTGCGTTTCGGCGACGGGGATGTTCGCTACACGCAAAAAGCGGACACGGTCTACGCGCTGCTGGACCCGTCGCCCGGCGAACTCCACATCCCCCACGAGCTCGCCGGATCGCGACTCAGGTGGCTCGGCGCCGACGGTGAAGTCACCGTCTCAGCGGGCGACTGGGTGTCGGTTCCCCACGTGATCAGGGACGAGCCGGTGGTGGTCGCGGCCATGGAAGGCATTCCGGTGCGGGCGGGCTAGCCGTTAGGCTGACGCCCATGTTCCAAAAGGTATTGGTCGCCAACCGCGGCGAGATCGCAGTGCGCGCATTCCGTGCAGCCTACGAACTCGGCTACCGCACCGTCGCAGTGTTCCCCTACGAGGACCGCAACGCCGATCACCGCGTGAAGGCGTCGGAGTCGTACCTCATCGGGGAGGAGGGCCACCCGGTCCGCGCCTACCTGAGCATCGACGAGATCATCCGGGCGGCCAAGGAATCCGGCTCGGACGCGATCTACCCCGGCTACGGCTTCATGTCGGAGAGCCCTGACTTCGCCAAGGCCTGCGAGGAGAACGGGATCACCTTCATCGGGCCCTCGTCCGACGTGCTCGCCATGGCCGGCAACAAGGTGCGCGCCATCGAGGCCGCCAAGAAGGCCGGCGTGCCGGTCCTCAACTCCTGCCCTCCCTCCACAGACGTCGAGGTGCTGAAGAAGGCGGCAGACGAGATCGGCTTCCCGGTGTTCGTGAAGGCTGTCGCCGGCGGCGGTGGCCGCGGCATGCGCCGCGTCGACGACCCCAGCAAGATCGCCGACGAGGTGGCCGCCGCCATGCGCGAGGCCGAGGCCGCGTTCGGTGACCCCACCGTCTACATCGAGCAGGCGGTCGCCGCCCCGCGTCACATCGAGGTGCAGATCCTCGCCGACGGCGAGGGCAACATCGTCCACCTCTTCGAGCGGGACTGCTCCATCCAGCGCCGCCACCAGAAGGTCATCGAGATGGCCCCGGCGCCGTTCATCTCAGAGGAACTGCGCCAGGCGCTGTGCAGCGACGCCGTGAAGTTCGCCGAATCCATCAACTACTTCTGCGCCGGCACCGTCGAGTTCCTCGTCGAGACCGACGGCCCCCGCGCCGGTGAGCACGTGTTCATCGAGATGAACCCGCGCATCCAGGTGGAGCACACCGTCACCGAAGAGATCACCGACGTGGACCTGGTGCAGGCGCAGATGCGCATCGCCAATGGTGAAACGCTCGAGCAGATCGGCATCCGTCAGGACGAGCTGCAGATCCGCGGTGCCGCCCTCCAGTGCCGCATCACGACGGAGGACCCGCTCAACTCCTTCCGCCCGGACACCGGCCTCATCACGGCGTACCGCTCGGCCTCCGGCGCGGGCATCCGCCTCGACGGCGGCACCACCGGCACCGGCGTCGAGATCAGCCCCCACTTCGACTCGCTGCTGGTCAAGCTGACCGCCCGCGGCCGCGACCTGAAGATGGCCATCGCCCGCGCCCAGCGCGCGCTGGCCGAGTTCCGCGTCCGCGGCGTGGCCACCAACATCCCGTTCCTGCGGGCAGTGCTGGAGGACGCCGACTTCCTCGCGGGGCCGGTCACCACCAACTTCATCGACGAGCGCCCCTACCTGCTCAACGCCCGCACCCCGGCAGACCGGGCCACCAAACTGCTGCGCCACATCGCCGAGGTCACGGTCAACAAGCCGCACGGCGACGCGCCCACCACGCTGGACCCGGGCGACAAGCTGCCGAAGGTGGACCTCAACGGGGGAGTGCCCGACGGCTCCCGTCAGCGGTTGCTGGCGCTCGGCGCCGCCGGGTTCGCCAAGGAACTGCGCGACGCGGTGCCGGTGCGGGTCACCGACACCACCTACCGCGACGCGCACCAGTCGCTCCTGGCCACCCGCGTCCGCACGCGCGACCTGCTGCGCATCGCCCCGACGCAGGCCCGCCTGCTGCCCGAGATGTTCTCCATCGAATGCTGGGGTGGTGCCACCTACGACGTGGCCCTGCGCTTCCTGGGCGAAGACCCGTGGGAGCGGCTCGCCACGCTGCGCGAAGCGATGCCGAACCAGAACCTGCAGATGCTGCTGCGCGGCCGCAACACCGTCGGCTACACCCCGTACCCCACGGAGGTGACGCAGGCGTTCGTCGCCGAGGCCGCCGCCACCGGCATCGACATCTTCCGCATCTTCGACGCACTCAACGACGTGGAGCAGATGCGCCCCGCGATCGAAGCGGTGCACACCACCAACTCTGTGGCCGAGGTGGCGCTGTGTTACACCTCGAACCTGCTGGACCCCAACGAGAAGATCTACACGCTGGACTACTACCTCCGCCTGGCGGAGAAGATCGTCGACGCGGGTGCGCACATCCTGGCCATCAAGGACATGGCCGGGCTGCTGCGCCCCGAGGCGGCCCGCCGTCTGGTCACCGCGCTCCGGGAGCGTTTCGACCAGCCCGTGCACCTGCACACCCACGACACCACGGGCGGCCAGATGGCCACGCTCATGGCGGCTATCGACGCGGGGGTCGACGCCGTCGACGTGGCGAACTCGGCGCTCAGCTCCACCACCTCGCAGCCGCCGATGTCGGCCCTTCTGATGGCGCTGGACCAGACGGAGCGCCAGACCGAACTCGACGCGCAGGCCGTGCTGAACCTCGAGCCCTACTGGGAAGCCGTGCGCAACCTGTACAAGCCGTTCGAGTCCGGCCTTCCCGCGCCCACTGGCCGCGTCTACTCGCACGAGATCCCCGGCGGCCAGCTGTCGAACCTGCGCCAGCAGGCCATCGCGCTCGGCCTCGGCGAGAAGTTCGAGCAGATCGAGAACATGTACGAGGCCGCAGACAAGATCCTCGGCCGGCCCACCAAGGTCACCCCGTCGTCGAAGGTGGTGGGCGACCTCGCGCTGCACCTCGTCGCCGTCGGTGCAGACCCGAAGGCGTTCGAAGAGGACCCGCAGAACTTCGACATCCCGGATTCCGTGATCGGCTTCCTCGGCGGCGAACTCGGCGAACCCGCCGGCGGCTGGCCTGAGCCTTTCCGCACCAAGGCACTGGGAGGCCGCAAGGTCCCCGTCCGCGTCACCGAGGTGTCCGAGGAGGACCTGGCACTGCTGGAGAACGAGGGGCGTGAGCGTCAGGAGACGCTCAACCGGCTGCTGTTCCCCGGCCCCACGAAGGCCTTCATCCAGGCCCGCGAAGACTTCGGCGACATCTCCGTGCTGCCCACCGTGCCGTACCTCTACGGCATGGAACGCGGCAAGGAATACGCCATCACGCTGGAGAAGGGCGTCACGCTGCTGGCCGGACTGGAGGCCATCTCAGAGCCCGACAAGCGCGGCAAGCGCACCGTCATGACGCTGCTCAACGGCCAGATCCGGCCGGTGCGGGTGCGTGACCTCTCGATCAAGTCGGAGGTCGCGGCGGCGGAGAAGGCGGACACGTCGAACAAGGGCCATGTGGCCGCACCCTTCAGCGGCGTCGTGACGCCGTCGGTGGTTGAGGGCGACGTGGTTGAGGCGGGGGCGCCGGTGGCCACGATCGAGGCGATGAAGATGGAGGCCTCCATCAACGCGCCGGTGAGCGGTACCGTCCGTCGCGTCGTGCTACCGGGCGCCACTCAACTCGAGGGCGGCGACCTCGTCCTGGTGATCGACCCGAGCTAGTTGCCGCTGGGGACTGGCTGTGGGGGTGGTCACTTGCGGCCGGTTCCGCAGGTGATGGGAGGGGCCCTCCCGCCCATGCCGTAGTCCCGGCGCGCGTGGCTGTTTGTTTGCGGGCGGTGGGCGACGGGACTCCGACAACGCCCACCTAACCCGTCGGGCCCCTCCCGTCACCTGCTGTGGGCTGAGGGCTGCCGATGGTGGGGCTTGCGGCCGGTTCCGCAGGTGATGGGAGGGGTCCTCCCGCCCATGCCGTAGTCCCGGCGCGCGTGGCTGTTTGTTTGCGGGGGGTGGGCGACGGGACTCCGACAACGCCCACCTAACCCGTCGGGGCCCCTCCCATCACCTGCTGTGAGCTGACGGCTGCCGGTGGTCGGACCGAGTTCGGTCTGGAGGCCTAGGGCGACGCTAGGAGTCGGTGCCCTTGGGGTGCGGCTACGAGTCGGTGCCCACGACGGCGACATCCAGCCGCTCGTCCGAGGCCACAGCCTCGAGCACCTCGACGACGGGCTGCAGCCAGGAGCGCGCCTCGTCGCTGAGTTCCGGGTTGGTCAGCACGCGTCGGTAGTCCTCCAGAGCCTCGACGGCGTGCACCCGCTTCGCGTAGCCCACCACCTGGCCGGGGAGCGGCCGCAGCGGCACGGCCAACTGGCGGTCCGCCAACGAACGCAGCGAGTAGTCGCTGTTCAGGCCGCCGCGGGCGAGGTCCCATTCGACCCTGTCGAAGGTCTCCGCGTCCCACGGGATGTCGCGGCGCGCGGCCGACAACTCGTCGAGCCAGGCCTGGAACAGGTGCCAGCTGGGGGCCATGCGGTCCGGCGGAATGTAGGCACCGGTGAGCAGCGCGTCGACATCCGTGCGCTGCGGCAGCGACGGGTCGACCTCGTTGGCCGGATCACGCCGCATCAGGGGGCCGAACCAGTGCCGACGCGACGGCTGGGGGGCCGCGAAACGCTCGGCGGCGACCGCGCGCAGGCGCTCGGCGAGAGGCGCCGGAGCGCGGAAGATGTCGCGCACCTCATCGATCGAGATCGCGTAGACGACGAGCCGGTGCATGCTTCCACGTTATCCCGCGCGTAGTATCAACGCAGTGAATCCGAGAAGTCGTCGCCTGATAGTCACGGGGGTCCTGGTGGCCCTCGTGTTGCTTGCTGTCGCCAGCGCCGTGTGGGGCGGCCAGCTGTGATCACCGGTGACGCCCTATGCTGGGCGGTCTGATGAACATCCTCGTCCGTAGCGCAGCAGCCTCGCTGGTCGGCGGCCTGGCACTTGCCACGGCCGTGCTGCCGGCATTCGCAGAGGACGTCCCCATCCCCGAGAGTGCAGCGCCGCTGGTGGGCATGGCCTACGACCCCGGCAACGAGGAACTCTGGCTCGCCGGCGCAGACGCGGACCAGGGCACGCTGGTGGACGCCACGGGCGAGAAGGAAGTCACGTTCACCGCAGACCTCGTCTCGGTGCAGGCACTGTCCTGGTCCGGCGACAGGCTCTGGGTCGGCGACATCGGTGACCCCAGAAACACCCGCGACACCATCGTCGTCTACCGCCTCGGCTCCACCGACGGCGGGCGCACCACGTACCACGCCTACGACTTCCAGTACGAGGACCAGCCGCAGGACGCCCAGGCGATGCTCATCTCCGGACGCGGCAACATCTACATCGTCACCGGCGGCGAATCCCCGGGCGTCTACCGTGTGCGCGGCGACATCAGTCGCGAGGACATGAACACCCTCGTGCGGGTCTACGACGCGCCTGAGGGCGTGACCGACGGCGTCTTCCTCAGCGACGGCTCCACCATGGCGCTGCGCACCACCGCCGGCATCGAGTACATCGACGCCCTGCGGTGGGAACCGCTCGTCACCGACACCATCGTCGGGGCCCCGGAGGGCGAATCCATCGCGAGGGGTGCCGACGACGAACTCTTCGTCGGCGGCAACCCCGCCGTCCGCGTCAGCGAGGTGCCCGGCGAGGACGTGACGACCACCGTGGCGCCGGAGGTGGCGGAGTCGCCGTCAGCAGAGCCGTCCACGACGGCACCGACAGCCACGGGGAGCGAGGAACCCGCCGCCCCCGAACCTGCCGCCGAAGAAGGCCCGGCAAGGGCCGGCACCATCACGGCGTTGGCACTGGCTGCGGCCGTGGCGCTCGCCGCCGGCGTCGTCACCTACCTCTGGCGCAACTGACTTACAGCCGCTCGATCACGTAGTCGAGGCACGCGGTGAGCGCCTCCACGTCGTCGGGATCAACTGACGCGTAACAGCCGACGCGCAACTGGTTGCGGTTCAGCGCCCGGTACGGATCCACGTCGCGGATGCCGTTGTCCCGCAACGCCGCGATGACCGTGGCCGCGTTGACGCTCTCGTCCAGGTCGATCGTGGCGACGACGGGGGAGCGGTGCGCCGGGTCCGTCACGAACGGCGACGCGAAGCTGCGCGCTTCGGCCCAGTCATACAGCGTCTGGCTGGAGCGGCGGCAGCGCGCCGCGACCTCCGCCATCCCGCCGAGGTCCAGCATCCATTGGATCTGGTCCTCGAGCAGCAGCAGCGTGGCCAGCGCGGGGGTGTTGAGCGTCTGGTTCTTCCGCGAGTTGCTGACCGCGGTGCTGAAATCCAGGATTTCGGGGATGTAGCGCCCCCCGGCCTTGATCCGCTCCGCCCGCTCGACGGCAGCGGGCGAGGCGAACGCGAGCCAGAGCCCGCCGTCGGAGGAGAAGTTCTTCTGCGGGGCGAAGTAGTAGACGTCCGTCTCCGAGATGTCGGCATCGATGCCGCCGGCGGCAGAGGTGGCGTCGATCAGCACGATGGAATCCGGGTCGCCACGGCGCACGACGGGGGCCGCCGCGCCGGTTGAAGTCTCGTTCTGCGCCCAGGCGTGGACGTCCGAGTCGCGGCTATCGGGCAGCGCGACGCCGCCCGCCGGGGCCTCGAAGATCGCCGGGTCGTCGAGGTGCGGGGCGCGCGAGGCGGCGCGGGCGAACTTGCGGGTGAACTCGCCGAAGACGCCGTGGGCCGAGCGCTGCTCGATCAGCGAGAAGACGGCCATGTCCCAGAACAGGGTGGAACCGCCGTTGCCGAGCACCACCTCGTAGCCGTCGGGCAGGCGGTACAGCTCGGACAGGCCCGCCTGAATGGTGGCGACCAGTTCGCGGACCGGGGCCTGACGATGCGAGGTGCCCATGATGTCGGAGCGCAGGCCCAGGTAGTCGAGGGCCTCGGGGCGAACCTTCGCCGGGCCGGAGCCGAACCGGCCGTCGAGCGGGAGCAGAGCGTCGGGGATCATCATGGGGGCAATCTTCTCATCTCACCCGACCTGCACATTTCGGGGATCCATGTTCAGGGCCGCGAAACGAGTGGTGTTGGATGGAACCATGGCCGTTACGCAGATCAAGGTTGCCCACGCAGTCACTCCCGAAGGCGTCGTCGACGACGCGGTCCTCACCGTCGACGGTGACCGTATCGTCTCCGTCGAATCCGGTGGCGGGGGAGAGGGCACCCTCTGGGCAGTCCCGGGATTCGTCGACTCGCACTGCCACGGGGCCGTCGGTGTCGCCTTCGGCAACCCCGACCGAGAGGCCAACCTGCGGGCAGTCGACTACCACCGCAAGCAGGGCTCCACCACGGTGTTCGCCTCCACGGTGACCGAACCCATCGAGAAGCTCGAGGCGCAGTTGGCCGTCCTGAAGGAACTGGTCGAGGCCGGCGAACTGGGCGGCATCCACCTGGAGGGTCCTTTCCTGGCCGAGGCCAAGAAGGGCGCCCACGACCCCGCGCTGTTGCGCGACCCTGATCCGGAATCCGTCGAGCGCCTCATCGCCGCCGGCGGCGACGCCCTGAAGATGATCACGCTCGCCGTCGAACGCGACCACGGCGAGGAAGCCACCCGCCGCTTCGTCGAGGCCGGGGTCCATGTGGCCTTCGGCCACTCGGATGCCGATGACGTGACCACTGCGGAATCCATCGAGTGGGGCGCCGACATCGCCACCCACCTGTTCTCCGCCATGCGCTCTATCCACCACCGCGAGCCCGGCCCCGTGCCGGTGCTGCTCTCCGACGAGCGCGTGATGGTGGAGCTGATTTGCGACGGCATCCACCACGCCCCGGTGATCGCCGCCATGTCCATCGACGCCGCCGGACCGGGCCGCGTCGCGCTGGTGACCGACGCCATGAGCGCCACCGGCATCGGCGACGGAAACTACCTCCTCGGCGAGCTCGAGGTGGAGGTCAAGGACGGCACCGCCCGCCTCGTGACCACCGATGGCAGCCAGGGCGCCATCGCTGGCTCCACCCTGACCATGGCCCGCGCCTTCGAGTTCGTCGTGCAGGAGGTCGGCGTCTCGATCCCCGACGCGGCGCTCATGGCGTCGACCACCCCGGCGAAGTGGCACGGCGTGCCGGACGTCGGCGAACTCGTTCCCGGGAAGTTCGCGGACGTGTGCCTCGTGGACGACGACGGCGTGCTGAGGGGCGTGCTGCGCCGAGGCGAGTGGATCGTCGCCCCCCACGCCGGTTGAGGGGCCCAAGCCGCGGCTCCAGGCTTCTCGCAACCACGCCGGGGCTAGGATGGCCGGGGAAAGGGGGTGGCGATGAGTGACCTGATCGACACCACGGAGATGTATCTCCGCACGGTGTATGAGCTGCTCGAAGAGGGGATACCGCCGCTTCGGGCCCGCATCGCTGAGAGACTCCACCAGTCCGGTCCCACCGTCTCGCAGACCGTGGGGCGGATGGAACGAGACGGACTCCTCGTCGTCGACGAGGACCGCACCATCAAGCTGACGCGCACCGGCGCCAAGCTGGCGCGCGACGTCATGCGCAAGCACCGCCTCGCTGAATGCCTGCTCACGGAGGTCATCGGCCTCGAGTGGGAGAAGGTGCACGACGAGGCCTGCCGTTGGGAGCACGTCATTTCCCTGGACGTGGAGAAGCGCCTCGTCGCGATCCTCGATTCCCCCACCCACTCGCCCTACGGCAACCCCATTCCCGGGCTGCACGAACTCGGCATCGACGTGGACCACCAACCGTTCCGCGAAGGCGCGGACCCGCTCACCGACATGGTGACCGAGGAACCGCAGCGGTTCGTGCTGCAACGCATGAGCGAGAACCTCCAGGCCGACGCGCACTCGCTGGGGCTCCTGGCGCGCACCGGCTTCGGACCTGACACCCCCTTCGAGGCGGTGAGGATCGGCAACATGGTGCACATCACCGTCGGCGAGGCCGCCGTCGACGTGCCCGTGCACACTGCGGAACTGCTGTTCGTGAGCCCCGAGTGAGCGACATCGACGGCGTGCTGAGGTGGTTCGGCACCCGCAAGCCCGGCGCCATGGAGGAGGTGCTGTCCCGCTCCTACGGAGGCGACCGCACCCCCTACGAGTGGCTGGCGCGGGCAGTGTCGTCGTCGGCCGTGACCGTGCTCGACCTGGCCTGCGGCGCCGGGGCGATGATCGAGCGGCTGCAGCGGCCGGGCCGCACCGTCATCGGCCTCGACCGTTCAGAGGCGGAGCTGCGCGAGGCGCAGCGCCGCGGCCGCGGCCCGCTGGTGCAGGCGCACGCCTCCTACCTGCCGTTCGCCGACAACAGCTTCGACGCGGTGGTCAGCTCGATCGGCATCTCCGTCGTGGCGGACCGTCCACGGTTCCTGGCGGAGGCCGCCCGCGTGCTGAGGCCGGGTGGTGTGTTCGCCGCGCTCACGCCGTCGCTGCGTCCCGCGAACATCGAGGACCTGAAGATCGTCAGCCGTCTGGGCGGCTACCTGCGCACCACCCCGCACCTCCCGGGCGTCACCGAGTTCACGGCCAAGCGTGCCCTGGGTGAGGTGGGCCTCACGAAGGCCGAGGACAAGCGGGCGAAGTACTACTACGAACTGGCCAGCGAGGAGGACGCGGAACACTTCCTCGCCGGGCTCCGCGCCCCCGTCGACGCCAGCCGCACGGCCGCCACGCTCGATTTCCTCCGCCAGCGGCTCCGGATCGGCCCCGTCAAGGTGCCGCTGCCGATGCGCCGCATCATCGCGATCAAGTAATTTCCTGCCGGGCTGGGACCCTGTCGGTCCATAGGAAGTGGCAGCGAGCCGGGGTATGGTCGAAGTGTCGGGCGGAATATCCCGTAATCCCACCGCGTTGCACTACGTGGAAACGACGACGAAAGGTGTCACCCATGGCGACCACTGACCTGACTGCTGTTGATTTCGAGAGCACGGTCAAGGACAACGAGATCGTGCTGGTCGACTTCTGGGCCGACTGGTGCGGACCGTGTAAGCGTTTTGCGCCGATCTACGATGACGCCTCCGTGCGGCACGACGACGTCGTGTTCGCGAAGGTCGACACCGAAGACGCTCGCGACCTTGCGGCTGCGCTGGAGATCCAGTCCATCCCCACGTTGATGGGCTTCAAGTCCGGCCAGCTGGTGTTCCGCCAGGCCGGCATGCTCAGCGGCAAGCAGCTCGACTCGGTGATCGAGCAGATCCGCGACCTCGACATCGAGGCCGCGCTCGCCGATCAGCAGAAGAAGTAACCCGCAGACCACCAACGAACGGCGGCCCGTCCCCACTCCGGGGGCGGGCCGCCGTCGTCGTGGGTGAGCACCTGGATGGGGTCACCGGTTCTGTAACCCTGTTGGTCGGCGGGCGGATTCAATCGGTGGGTGCAACACCAACTAGTTTGGCCAGTTTCTCAGCAGGGGTCTCGTAATCCAAGCCCTTCCGGGGGCGGGTGTTGAGTTCGTACTCGGCCGCGGCGACTTCTGCGTCGGTGACACGGGTGAAGTCGGTGCCCTTGGGGAAGTACTGACGCTTGAGTCCGTTGCTGTTTTCGTTGGTGGGACGCTGCCACGGGGAGTGGGGATCACAGAAGTACACCTTGCAGGAGGTCTCGTCGGTGAATCGGTGATGGGCGGCCATCTCTACGCCCTGGTCCCAGGTCAACGAGCGCCACAGCGAAGCGGGTAACTCTCGGGCCATGATCGTGAGGATGTCGGTGACGGTGAAGGTGTCATGGACACAGACCCGCCGCATCATCGTGTACTTCGTGTGACGCTCATCGAGGGTGACCAGCGCGGAGCGTAGATCCGACCCGATGATCAGGTCACCTTCCCAGTGGCCTGGCACCCGCTTGTCGTCAGCCTCCTCGGGACGTTTCGCCAGGACCGCGTCCTCCCCGATCCAGCCCCGGGGTTTAGCAGGCAGCTTCGATCTCGGTCGACGTTTGCTGCGGCCCTGACGTAACGCCTTGTCAACCGTCAATTCGTGACGCAGTGACCCGGCGGTCTGGATGTAGAGCGCCTGGTAGATCGTCTCGTGACTCACCCACATGTCCTCCCGGTCAGGGAATTCGAGTTTCAACCGGCCCGAGATCTGCTCGGGAGAATCACGCCGCTTCAACCGCTCGACCACCTCAGCACGCACCGCGCTACCAGGGGCCAGTTTCCCAGGCTTCGGCCGTTTCCGGGCCTGGTCGGCACGTGTCTGCGCGGGACGCCACCGGTACTTACCCTCAACGGATCCGCGTTGACGCTCCCGCCACACCGTCGAACGGGCCACCCCCAACTCGGCAGCGATCCACGTGTCACCACGTCCCTCGCTCAGCCGGATCGCGATCACCATCCGACCCGCCTGAGTCAGCCTGCCATTGCAATCGACCCAGTCCCCCTCGGGCACCCGACGCGGCTCCCGCGCCGCCCGCGGCCGCAGCTCGGGCACACCCCCGAGCCGCCCATGCTGCAACTTCACACCCTCGAGTTTGGCCCACCTCCACACCATCCCAGGCGAGATACCCAACCCCCGTGCGACTTCTCGCGCACTGAGCCCCTCAGCCAACCCGGCAAGGGCAACCCCACGCTTCTCCGCGACCGACACAACACATCCCCTTCAGATCTGTTGCACTCACCCCCTGAACTCGCG